>NZ_VLNR01000023.1 GCF_007489275.1 Aquimarina algiphila | reverse complement strand
AATTTTTGAAATAGAAATATTAGAGTTATTAAACTAAATAACAATTATAAGAATGCACAATACTCTCTTTTTAATTAAAATAGAAGAAAAAGCCACAGATGGCGCTCCTAAAGAAATATTTCTTATAACTATGAATTAACATCACCATTATTACAGAATCCCGAAAAATGAAACTGGTACGTCCTAATATTGCAATGAATAATAACAAATAAAAAACCAACTTATGAAAGCTATACAGTACTAGAACTATATAAATGAAACTCAAAACGATAAGGGTATAGCGCTGTACTCAAGTTATTTTGGTTTTCTGACCGTAAAGGAGTTTCTCCTTTAACAGACCTTATAGTCATGTTAGGTTTGATGTTACCCCAACACATAAATAATAACTAATTAAATTATTACAAATGAACAAATCAATTGTATGGGGCTTGCTATGCCTTGCCCTAACTTTTATGCATACAGGATATGCACAACTCACAAAAGAGGAATGCGACCAGAGAGCAGAAGCCATATTGGCATTTAAAAATGATTTTAAAGATTACCCACCTGCACTTATCGATGAACTTATAGCATATATTGACCCATGTGCAAATCGGTTTAGTCCGGCTTCTCTTTATGTCAAAGGACTACTTCATTTAAAGAGAGAACAATACTCATCTGCCTTGAGCGCTATGAAATTATCTGCCTTCTATCAGCATGGTCCTGCACAACTTCAGCATGGTATCAATCATTTACTAGGAAATTACAAAAACCAAGAACGGGATTATGGGCTTGCTCTTAGATATTTGGCTGATGCAGCTAACAATAATCATAAACCAGATTTAGCCAACTATATCAGAGGATATATTAATATGAAAGGATTTAATAGTACCCTACAATTTCAAGAGAACAATGGCTATTCTCAGGCGAAAGACTATTTTGAACAAAGCACACATCCAATGGCAAAGCATTGGCTAGCTGTGATGTATTATTTTGGGTATGGAGTGCCAAAAGACGAGCAAAAAGCATTACTGATGTTATCAGAAAATGATATTTTCAATAGTCATTCTTTGTTAGAACACCTACCAACACAAAATAATGAATGGATACCCATTTCAGCAGAAGAGCTTTTAGCCTGTAAAAATGCTTTAGGATACTATAGTGCTACCCCGGGGAAAGTAAACAAAACATTTACAGGTAAATTTATCGAGTTCGATTGGTATGGTACTGGTGTAAAGCGATTATTGCCTGTCACCATCACTCTTGATACTGATATAGCATCAGGGGACAGACCATTTCGATATGATTTTACCATCAATGGCAATACAATTTCTGGTACAGGAACAGTAAAAAGACCTAATACTTTTCTTTTTGATAATTTATCGTTTTCATTACCTCGTTTTCATAAAGATCATCCTGACAAAAATAATGTAACCTATACAATCAATCAAATACAAGTAGCACAAAAAAGCGTAGATGGTATTTCATCTTTGGTTGGTCATGTAACCGGTGATAATAGTGCAGAAATTATCGAATTTGAAGAGCTCATGAAAGCCCCTATCCGTTTTATTTTACATGAACAAGGAACTACAGCAGCAATTGCAGCGCGATCTGCTTTAGTCACGAATAATCAACATAGCAAAACATCACCGTTAGTGATTGATAAAAACTTTGCGACCATAGCGCCTAACCCTATTGGAGATCAGTTTACCATTACATATACTTTAAACCAATCAGCAGAAGTAAATGCATCTGTGTATGATTTTTATGGTCAGCAAAGAATACAAGCTCCAAGTCAAAGGAATACATCAAATGGCACACAAACGATCACCATTGATAGTTCGGCACTACCAAGTGGTACATATGTCATACAGATGACCATTGATGGACAGCCTTTTTCTAAAACAGTAATTAAAGAATAACTAACCATACAAAATATACAAATGAAATTTATATATAAATTATTGATATTGGGTGCGGTGTATCTAATATCTAACGTTACAAATGCTCAAATACAACAATACTCAGACGATGGCACAACAAGCTGTATTGATTGTGAGGAGAAAAGTAACGGTAGTAAAAATTGTACTTGCGACTTTATAGAAGATTATGACGTAGCATTTACAATATATGCCAGATTAGAAGCACAACGTCAGGCAGCTTGGTTGAATGAGCGCCAGACAGCAATAAAAGAAGAATTGGATAAAAGATACAATACAACTTTTAACAATTTTGCTGATGCGCAACGCGCCCTCTTTACAGATATGGTCAAAGCATTTGATGAGTCCAAAAGCATTGTAGAAGCTGTAAAAAACGATGCTAGCTTTGATTTACAAAATGACAGCCGAGAGTTTCGAAAGTATTTTTATGAAAAAGGAGCTTTAAGACAAAGGCTTAATGAAATTGGTGATGGTGTTAACGCTGATCTTTCTGTCGTAGGAGATTTAAAAACTGATGGAAAACTGATTAAGAACATGAGCAGTATAGACCTTAATAATCGTCTGATGACTATAGGTGGGAACGAAACTAATACATTTAATCTAATTGAGAGGAATGGAAGAATTCTTGATGGTTTACCTAAAATTGGCAATACCTCAATATCAGATACAAAGATCATTAATGCATATATCGATAATTATAACAGCAAAAACGTAGAAAATAAAGTTCGTGCCATGCTAAAATATATGATTAGAAATAATCTTGGTTCTCCTTTTAATAACTCATGGTATGTTGATGATACCAACTTATTTCACCCTACCCGTTCTTATTTGGCAAGAGAATATAGTGATTTAGCATATCATCAAGGAGAATATACATATCCGACTGAGTCAATAAGCGATGAAGAAAGAATTAACCGATATGCCATATCTCAATTCGGAAATCAGGCATTAGACCTTATTCTCTCTACACCCCATTTAAAACTTAGGGTAGGTGACTATTTAAAATATCATCGTTATGAAGAATCTACCATGAATTTTGCTACAGATATCTTTAAACATTATGGAGATGGTCGTTTTCATAATTTTCCACACAACCAGTATGATTATAGTCTCGATGATGGGTCATTATATTCTATTGATTTGCAAGATGAGCAAAACAAAAATCGATTGTTTTTGATGCATAATCATAATGCGGGACGTACTCGTAAGTTTAATGGATTAGGTAATGTGTTATCTGGTTTAGCTGCTTTAGAAGGAGCTGATCGTGATGAAGCATTTATTGGGGACTTTGCTCTAGAGATTTTAAAGGATAATGGATATGATATGTCTACTATGTTTACTGGGCAACAAGCATTTGATCTCTTTAGTTTTAGAACAACAACGTATGGAAACCTTGGGCGATATGACCTTCGTATAGACATTGGTAAATTTAGGGGCGAATATTTATGGGATAATAACATACGATTTCCGTCATATATAGGAGATCTTATCGCCAGAGATGCCATATTAGCCTATGCAGCAAATGATCATCCAAGATTCGAACATTTGGTAAGAGTACGTTCTGTAGCAGAGGTATTAGGGCTGAATAATAAAGAAAAAGCAGCATTAATTGCTTTTCAAGATTTCACAGAAATTATTTATGATTATCTTGCATTAAATAATAACTCTGCAGAAGCAATAGATATCGCAAAAAAAGCGATTAAAATAAAAGCTTATGATGATGATGAAATTATTTTATTCGCGGATTGTGCTAGTTGGGAATATGCAAATCAATCAGATGGAACAAAAGCTTGCGGAATTACTGGAATAACAAATTTATTTTTAGCAATTCGTAATGGTGGATTGAGTCCTGCCCAAGTAATTCAGACAGCACCAATATACTTTACAATGCCTAGAACTATGACAAATGGAAGAGCTGCAACAATTTCAGCTGCAACATATGACGGTGCAACTAAACTCACTGAATTATGGGCTCTAGCAACTCCGGGACTTAGTGACGATCAAATTCTAATCAGGTGGAAAGAGAATTTATCAGCCGCTTTTAAGGCGGTAGGAGGGAGTATTTCTGGAAATAATACTCACAATGTATTTAGAACTGCTCCTTTTGTGCGTAGTTTTGTACCAACAAATTGTGATTAGCTAATTTTAGTTAAAAAATATATCTTATGAAACTTATATTATTTAATATTATGTCTTTATTTATGACTACTCATATCCCTTTAGAGTTTTTAGGAAAACATATTAACGAACTCCCTAATGTAAACACCATTTACGAAGGAGGAATATGTATTGTTAATAGGTCAGATGAGTATCTGGGAAAACCATATGAAAATCTTTATATTCTTACTAACAATGAAAGAATTGTGCAAAGTTTTTCTATATATATAGATGAGATTATAAATCAATCATTCTATGATAGAATGGTAAAAGAATATGGCAAACCTGATTTTATGTATAAAAAAATAGAGACGGGTTTTATTAAATCCGAGATTGTAAAAAATGGCTTATTTGAAACGGTACCGACTAAAGCTTTTAAGATGGTAGATTGTGAATTTAATGAATCACCACTTGTTTTTACTTGGTATAAGGAGCAATATGATATTCAGGTTATCATAGGAGATAGAAATGATACCTTTACAAAAACTCGTATAATATTTGGTGATGTACCTATAAAAAAAGAAATGAATAAATAGTATAAACAAGAAGGTCTCTAAATTAGAGACCTTCTTGTTTTTTTTCTAAGTTATTTAAACAAACATCAAGTTCATTATAAGATAAGTCAAAATCAATACCATCATCACCTAAAAGCCATTGATACATATATTTTTCTAGTAATAGACTTCTGTATTCAAAATTTTCCATTTTCAAGTTATCCGGTGGATTTTTAAGATTAGCGACTCTTTCTATTAAGTTTTCAACCTTATCTAATAGTCTTTGTATTTCTTTGTCTGTTTTCATAGAAGTGATTTAATATAAGTTAATATTTTATTTGAATAAATCTGACCAATCATCAATTTTATAGTAGCCTATTTCTCTTAAATAATTTCTGGTCATCTTGTTATCTTTATGAAGTGTGATGCTCCTAACAAAATCAAGAGCCTTTTCTTCAAAATTAGGTTCTTTCTTTTCTCTAAGCTCATTTATTTTTTCAACAAATAGTTTACCTATTGCAGAATGACGTAAAGAATATACTGTATAGTCATTAGAAAAATTAAACTTTTCTTTTACTTTCTTTCTGAAAAGGTCTCCAAAATAATCTCTTTTGGACTCTTCTTTACTATCCCAAATCTCAGGCTTTCCAAATTTTGTAAATACATCAAATTCTTTATTGAGGTTTTCAAAATCAAACAAAGAATAAAACTCATCATACAATACATTAGGAATCTGCTTGTAGTACTCCCCTGTTTTTGTATCCGATTCAACAAGACGATCTTTTATGTTTACATTTTTAACCTTTATTCGCATAACTTCAATAGGTCTAAATAAACCATGATATACATGAGAACAATAATAATATAACCATTTATCTTTCTTTTTTAGATGACTAAAAATTTCTGTCACCTCCTCCATTGTAAAGGCTTTGTTCTTCTTTGGAGTAGACTTTTCTTTATTTATACTCTTGATAAAATTTCTAAGGATAAGGTCATTATCTTCTAATACGGTAAACAATGCACTAAGTACAGTTTTTGAATTATTACGGTTACGTGCGCTTGATTGATTCAGAATACCGTTTAGAAATTCAACCACATGCTTTTTTTCTATATCTTTTATATCAGCAGAGGCAAGTCCTTTCTTTTCCAGAAATTCAATAAAATGAGATAACCTATTTCCATAATCGGTATATGACTTTGTTGCTATCACATTTTTTTTAATCGATAACGCAAATTGAAGAGCTTCTTTTGCAGTATAACTATTAGAATGCTCTCTATCTTCATAAGGAGAATACCCTTGCTTTAAAAGCTCTAAAATATCGTCTTTTAATTCTTGTAAAGCTACAATTCGCTCCCTTTTGGTTTTAAATTCTTTATTAATATTATAATAAATTGGAGGTTGCCTTTTCATTTCTCCAGTATGTGGATTCTTGAAATTATAATAGACATACCATCGTTTGGAAAGGTCAAAATCCTTACCTCCGTGATAGATTTTTGGATCAGTGTAGTTTTTCAATTTGTATTCGCTTCCGTATTCGGTGCGTAATTTACTTAAAATTGATGCCATAAAAAAATGCGCTCTAGGGCGCATTTTTACTGACTTTCGTCTTAGTAGCGGGAACAGGACTCGAACCTGTGACCTTCGGGTTATGAGCCCGACGAGCTGCCTACTGCTCTATCCCGCGATATATGATTAGCAACCTACTTGTCTTTTAAACTTCAGATCATAACTCTGACAAGTTCCTTATCATTCCTTACGGACGGCAAATATACAACCTTTTTTAGTTTCACAAAGCATAATTAATAAAAACTAATCATATTTATTTACATCATTTTCTTATGCATTGACTTTTAACCAGATAACGTAGCACTTAATATTTTAAATTATAAAAACAGGCTTATTTTTTGTCAAATCATTTATAATTTACGCTATTATTGAAATATATTCAAAACTGATCTAAACTTTACACTTTTATTAGCACGTATCTCTGGTATCTTGTAAATTTGTCTGCTTTTTAACATTTTAATAATAAGATGCGAAATGCATCATATCAATTATAGTAGTAAAGATCATAAAAATGAGTAAGACATTATTTGACAAAGTGTGGGATTCGCACGTAGTACGTAAAATAGAAAATGGACCAGATGTATTTTTTATTGATCGCCATTTCATTCATGAAGTAACCAGCCCGGTGGCTTTCTTAGGATTAAAAAATAGAAAAAATAAAGTATTATATCCAGAACGTACTTTTGCAACGGCAGATCATAATACTCCAACAATAAACCAGCACCTCCCTGTAGATGATCCATTATCTGCTAATCAGTTAAAAGCATTAGAAGAAAATGCTGCAGAATGGGGTATCTCTCATTGGGGATTGGGACATCAAAAAAATGGTATTGTGCATGTTGTCGGACCAGAGAACGGAATTACACTCCCGGGGGCTACAATAGTATGTGGAGATTCCCATACTTCTACTCACGGAGCTTTTGGTGCCATTGCATTTGGTATTGGTACATCAGAAGTAGAAATGGTACTATCCTCACAATGTATTATGCAGCCTAAGCCAAAAAAGATGCGTATTAATGTTAATGGAGAACTTGGCTTTGGAGTTACACCAAAAGATGTAGCATTATATATCATCTCGCAACTCACTACCTCTGGAGCTACAGGGTATTTTGTAGAATATGCAGGAGACGTATTTAGCAATATGACGATGGAAGGTCGTATGACAGTTTGTAACCTAAGTATAGAAATGGGTGCCCGAGGAGGAATGATCGCTCCAGACGAAAAAACATATGAATACATACAAGGAAGACCTCTTACACCAAAAGGTGATGCCTGGGATAAAGCCATGACCTACTGGAAAACATTGACAACAGATGAAGATGCTGTTTTTGATAAAGAACTTAGCTTTAATGGTGCCGATATCGAACCTATGATTACTTATGGAACTAATCCGGGAATGGGAATCGGGATTACCAATCACATCCCTACTGCAGAAACCATAGAAGGAGGTGTCGCTACCTACAAAAAATCTTTAGGATATATGGATTTTAATGAAGGAGACGCTATGATTGGTAAAAAAGTAGATTATGTATTCTTAGGAAGTTGCACCAATGGACGAATCGAAGATTTTAGAGCATTTGCTTCTATCGTAAAAGGAAAAAAGAAAGCAGATAATATTACCGCCTGGTTAGTTCCTGGATCACACGAAGTAGAAGGACTAATCAAAGAAGAAGGTATACTAGACGTTATTACAGAAGCTGGATTTACCTTAAGAGAACCCGGATGTTCTGCATGTTTAGCAATGAATGCAGATAAAATTCCTGCCGGGAAATTAGCAGTGAGTACTTCGAATAGAAATTTTGAAGGAAGACAAGGACCTGGGTCAAGAACCTTACTTGCAAGTCCTCTGGTTGCTGCAGCAACCGCTGTTACCGGAGTAGTAACTGATCCCAGAACGCTTTTAGTGTAATTATTTAAAAAAAAGAAAAAATGGCATACGATAAATTCGAAATACTAACCTCTACCGCAGTACCATTACCTATAGAAAATGTAGATACAGATCAGATTATTCCTGCACGTTTCCTTAAAGCAACAGAACGTAAAGGATTTGGTGATAACCTTTTTAGAGATTGGAGATATAATAATGATGATACTCCCAAAGAAGATTTTGTACTTAACGATACAACCTACAAAGGCAAAATCCTTGTTGGAGGCAAAAACTTTGGATCTGGGTCCTCTCGTGAACACGCTGCCTGGGCGGTATATGACTACGGATTCAGATGTGTAGTTTCTAGTTTTTTTGCAGACATTTTCAGAGGTAATTGTTTAAATATTGGAGTTTTACCCGTTCAGGTAAGTCCTGAGTTTTTAGAAAAAATATTTAAGGCTGTAGCAACCAATCCTGATACTGAAATTGAAATAAATTTACCAGAACAAACTATTACGATTAAAGCTTCTGGAGCGTCAGAATCCTTTGATATCAATACATACAAAAAGGAAAATATGCTTAACGGATATGATGATATTGATTATCTAACTAAAATGACATCAGAAATTCAGGAATTTGCAGCAGAGCGCCCTTTTTAAATATAATTTGAGCGTTCGAGCGTGCTATTCGCTATAATCTTTTATGACTTCCTTCGGACAACACTTCGACAAGCTCGGTGTGACAGCTTAGGATAACAAAAAAAGATAAAAGCTTGTTTTGAGCGAAGTCGAAAAGACTACTATCCCTAACGCAAAAAAATAATTCCAAAAAAAGACCTCACAGGTTTCGAAAATACCTGAGATCTAAGAAATAGAAGAAATGAGCAAACGAACCATAGAAATCATGGATACTACACTTCGGGATGGTGAACAAACTTCCGGAATATCCTTTTCTGCTTCAGAAAAACTAACCATTGCACGCCTTCTTATCGAAGAATTAGAGGTGGATCGAATAGAAGTAGCATCTGCAAGAGTATCAGAAGGAGAGTTTGAAGCGGTAAAAAATATTATTAATTGGGCTAAAGAAAATGAATACCTTAATCGAGTAGAAATATTAACATTTGTTGATGCAGGAAAGTCGATACAATGGATGAAAGATACTGGTGCCAAAGTTCAGAATCTACTCACCAAAGGGTCTTTAAATCATCTCAAATATCAACTTAAGAAAACTCCAGAGCAACATTTTAATGATGTAAAAGAAACTTTCGCGCTAGCGCAAAAAGAAGGGATTATCAATAATATCTACCTGGAAGATTGGAGTAACGGAATGCGTAATTCTCCAGAATATGTATATCAATTTCTTGATTTTCTTTGTACGCAGCCTGTAAAACGGGTTTTATTGCCGGATACTTTAGGTGTTCTAATTCCTTCTGAAACGTACACCTATTTAGCACAACTTAGAAGCAAATATCCCAATCTACACTTCGATTTTCATGCGCACAATGACTACGATCTTGGAGTCGCTAATGCTATCGAAGGTCTTAAAGCTGGTGTAAATGGATTACATTTAACCATGAACGGAATGGGAGAACGTGCAGGAAATGCCCCGTTAGCTAGTGTAATAGCTGTAATTAATGACCATCTCCCCGATGTGACCACTCGTGTAAAAGAAGTTGCTTTATATAAAGTAAGTAAACTTGTTGAAACATTTTCTGGATTTAAAATCCCTGCAAATAAGCCTATAGTAGGAGATAATGTATTTACTCAAACTGCAGGTATTCATGCCGATGGAGATAATAAACACAATCTCTATTTTAATGATCTTATGCCAGAACGTTTTGGTAGAAAACGCAAATATGCTTTAGGAAAAACTTCAGGAAAAGCAAACATAGAGAAAAACCTTCAGGAACTAGGGTTAAAACTAAGTCCAGAAGACATTAAAAAGGTTACCCAAAAGATTATTAAACTAGGAGATAAAAAAGAAGTGGTTACCCAGGATGATCTGCCATATATCATTTCTGATGTATTAGACAGTAAATTATATACAAATAAAGTAAAGATTAAATCTTACGTGTTAAATCATGCCAAAGGATTAAGCCCTTCTGCTACTGTAGCGATAAAAATAGAAGATGAGGTTATAGAAGAACATGCCCAGGGAGATGGTCAATACGATGCTTTTATAAATGCCCTTGGAAAAGTTTATAAACAAAAGAACAAAGTATTACCTAAGCTTATAGATTATGCAGTCAGGATTCCTCCGGGAAGTAATTCTGATGCACTTTGCGAAACTGTCATTACCTGGAAAACTGAAGTAAAAGAATTTGTTACCAGAGGACTAGATTCTGATCAAACAGTTTCTGCTATCAAAGCCACAGAAAAAATGCTGAATATCATAGAACAATAATTTTTAGAATAAAAAATGGAATTAAACGTAGCACTGTTACCGGGAGATGGTATCGGACCCGAAGTAATCGATCAAGCTGTAAAAGTTTGTGATGCGATTGCAAAAAAATATAATCATAATATAAAATGGACCACTGCTCTTACTGGTGCAGCCGCCATAGATGCTGTAGGAGAACCCTATCCCGATGAAACTCACGAAATCTGTGTGAATGCCGATGCTGTATTATTTGGAGCCATTGGTCACCCCAGATTTGACAATGACCCATCTGCAAAAGTACGTCCGGAGCAAGGGTTACTTAAGATGCGTCAAAAATTAGGGCTGTTCGCCAATGTACGTCCTACATTTACGTTCCCATCATTAATTGATAAATCACCATTAAAACAAGAACGAATAGAAGGAACAGATCTGATATTTCTTCGTGAACTAACCAGTGGTATCTATTTTGGGAAACGAGGTAGAGAAGATGATGGTAACACAGCTTATGACACTTGTACTTATACAAGAGCAGAAGTACAACGTCTAGCCAAAAAAGGGTTTGAAATGGCAATGACACGTAGTAAAAAATTATGTTGCGTTGATAAAGCTAATGTTCTGGAGTCCTCCAGGCTTTGGAGAGAAACCGTACAGGCTATGGAGAAAGATTATCCAGAAGTCGAAGTAAGTTATGAATTTGTTGATGCAGTAGCCATGCGTTTGGTACAATGGCCTAATTCATATGATGTATTGATTACCGAAAACTTATTTGGTGATATCTTAACAGATGAAGCTTCTGTTATCTCTGGTTCAATGGGACTTATGCCTTCTGCATCTCTGGGAGAAAAAACAGCTTTATTCGAACCTATACACGGATCGTATCCTCAAGCAGCCGGAAAAAACATTGCCAACCCTTTAGCAACTGTGCTTTCTGCAGCAATGATGTTTGAAACAGCGTTTGGGTTAAATGATGAAGCTAAAGCAATTAGAGCGGTAGTTGACAAATCTCTTAATGAAGGAATCGTAACCGAAGATCTTTCTGGAGACAACAAAGCTTATAAAACTACAGAAGTAGGAGATTGGCTGGTAGAGAATATTTAAATTCAGTTATTGATCAAACAACAAACCCAAAGAAAGTTTTCTTTGGGTTTGTTGTTTGATATAACATCTCAGCATTTGATCGGGAATCTAACATATACAATGATGTTTATACATAGATTCCAGCCTACACTAGAATGACAAAAAACACTTATATTACTATTGCTCAATATTTAACACTTCAAAAGCTATTAATTCCTGATCTTCGAACCTGGGATGAAGTTCTATGGGATTACAACACACCTCACAATCTTCAACATATACTTGATATGGTATTGAAGGATCTAATAACATTGATATTTCTTCCCAACAATATGGACATTGAAAAAAATGTTCGAACATGATTCCCTTTTTTTATCGCGTTCCTATTGACAAAACACTTCGACAAGCTCGGTGTGACAATCTAGTCGAAGAGAAACTTAAAATTCTTCGTTAAGCAATTGTCCTGTTAATTGTAATAATTGTAACTCAGCAATCTTAGCATCATATTTCGCAGAATTCTTATTGGTTTCTGCAAGAATTAAATTGATCTGCGCTTGCCTGAATTCTATTGAAGTTACCTGCCCCAACTTAAAACGCTCTTTAGTACGTTCAAAGTTATTTTGATTGGTCAATACATTTTGTTGCTGTATTTTATATACATTCAATCGGTTTTCATAATTCCCAAGAGCATTGGCAATATCTCGCTTAACCTCCTTCTGCACTTGACTTCTTATGATTTCCTGGTTATCTAATGCTATTTTTGCATTTTTTACTCTGGTAATCGTACTACCTCCATCAAAAAGATTCCAGGTAAGACTCACTCCGGCAGCTAGCGTATAGGTATCAGCAACATTACCAGGAAAGAATGCCGACGGTGGATTTCTATTTTCATTCCATCCATACGAACCGGTTAACCCTATTGTTGGCAAATATCCTGACTTACTTACCTTAATATCATAATCAGATATCTTGATATTACTTTCATTTTGTAATAGGGTCACATTATTTTCTGTAGATTTCTCCAAATACTCATCTAATTTGAGTTTAGGGATAAACTGTATAATGGTATCTACTTCAAAATTACGCTCTAATTCATTGTCCAGAATTACATTCAAATCTCTTTTGGTATTGACCAATTGTTGTCTAGTATTCAATAAATTAATACTATCATTAGCTACATCTACCTCTGCATTAAGCACATTGAGTTTTGTATTCTGACCATACTCAAATTGATAATTGGATCGTGAAACACGCTCACGAGAAATTCGAAGCGTTTCTTCTAAAATTCCTTCGTTTTCAGATAATCGGGCGACCTCATAATACACTGTAAATAACTGTAGAATCGTATTCTCGATTGTTTCTCTTGCCTGTAATTCTGTGAGATTATACTCTTCTTTTAACCGTTTATAATTGTAAAATCTACCCAAACCATCAAATAAGGTATAATCCAGATCGATTCCTGCATTATATCGTTGGGTTTCTGCATCTTCAATCTCAATATCAGCACGAGGTTCTCCTGTATTGGGATTTAATGCTCCGCCAAAAGACGTTGTACTATTTGCTGATTGATAGTTTGCCCCAGCACTGGTAGACAATCTGGGTAAATATCCCAAGTTAAGAATCCCTTTATTATTTTTGGCCACTTCTATCGAATTGGTGGCTATTAATATTCCAAAATTGTTTTCTAAGGTAAGTCGTATCGCTTCTTGCTTGGTTAATTGCTGAGCTATCACATTACCAGAAATCAAAAATAGCAGACAAAATAATCTCATAATATGGGTATTATACTTGCAATTCATGATGTTCTTCATCCTCTTCTTTTTGTTCTTTAATGGCTCTTTCTACTTCTTCTTTGGTGATCTTATTTCCTGTAGCTAACCATTTTGAGCTTACTTTTACACTATTGCTAAATGATAAAAACAACGGCAATACCAACAATGTCAACACAGTGGCAAAACCAATACCATATGCAATAGAAATGGCCATAGGAATCAGGAATTTTGCCTGGCGACTTTCTTCAAAAATCAATGGCGCTAATCCGGCTATAGTAGTCAATGATGTTAGGAAAATAGCTCTAAAACGTGATCTACCAGCCTCATAAATAGCTTCATCAAAAGATAATCCCTCCCGAAGGTTACTATTAAACTTACCGATAAGTACCAAGCCATCATTAACCATAATACCTATAAGTGCAATAATTCCTAGCAGAGACAATAGATTTATTGAAAAACCATGCGCCCAATGTCCTAGAGCTACTGCAGGTAAGCTTAGTGGGATTAGCAGTAATAACAATAACGGCTGACTATAACTCCTAAAAGTAAATGCTATTGTAATATAAATCAAAGCCAAGACGGTTAATCCTACAGGACCAAGTGATCCTAAGAATTTACCTGCTTCACGATTCTGTCCTTCATAAGAAGGGGTTACCGTAGGGTACTTAGACAGAATTTCTGGCATTGTGACCGTTCGAATTTCTGCTAGTATATCAGTAGAGCTTGTCGTTTCAGGGTTTTTAATATCTGCAGAAATTTGTATTTCTCTACGACCATCCAAATGATTAACAGCAACATCTCCTCGTTCAATACTATAATTAGCGATCTCTGATAATGGTATTTTTTCTCCTGAGATTGCACTAATACGCATATCTTCTAAATCCGAAATAGAGGAACGATTATCTCGATCATAACGTACCCAAACCCGTATCTCATCTTGACCACGTTGAAATCGTTGTGCTTGCACTCCAAAAAAACCAGCTCGTACTTGGCGCATCACATCGTTTAAATTCAACCCTAGTAGGTATGCATTCTCTTTTAATTCTATTCGAATCTCTTTAATTCCTGCGGGATCATTATCGGTTACATCCTTTAATAAAGAATTAGCAACTAAGACTTCTTTCAGCTCTTTTTTCGCAGCTTTTAGCTCTGCAATATTGTTTCCTAATAAAGATACAGAAACTGGTCTTCCTCCAAAATTACCACCACTACCATACACCAAGCTTTCTACTCCTGTAACCTCTCCCATTTTTTGCCTGATCAGGTTAGTTACCATAGATGATGATATCTCAGAAGGACGTTCTTCTCCTGGTAATAAATTAATCACTAATGCAGCGGCAGAAGATCCAGGACCTCTGTTACTAATAATATTTTTAAATAGTTCTTTCCCTTCATATATAGGGTCATTTAAATGCTTTTTGGTTAATTCCTCATTGACTTCTACAGCTTTGACTTCAATTAAAGAAATTATACTATCTGTGGTTTTTTGGTTAGTCCCATTAGGCATATTAAGTGTTACTCTTACCTGATCACTGGCCACTTGAGGAAAAATAGATGTTCGAACAATCCCTCCTCCTATACTACCAATTGCTAATACCAGAAAAACCACAAATACCGAAAACATAAAAAACTTGTTTTGGAGTGTAAAACGTAATAAAGGGCTATACAAATGATCACGTAACCATCCCATAATACTATCTCCAAACGTATTGATATACCGCAGCTTTGCAAATAATTGACCAATGCTTGTTTTTGGCTTAGCGTCTTGTTTCTTAAGGGCTTTGGAGTGTGCTAAATGAGCTGGAAGAATAATCAATGCTTCTACTAAAGAAACTGTGAGTGTAAGAATTACCACCACAGAAACCTCTCCGAAAAACTCTCCTATTCGACCATCCAAAAACAGAAAAATACTAAAGGCCAATATGGTTGTAATAATTGCAGAGATAATTGGAGGAATTACTTCCATTGTACCATCTATTGCGGCTTGAACAGGGCTTTTTCCTTTTTCGTAATGTTGGTATATATTCTCAGCAATAACAATTCCATCATCTACCAAAATTCCAATAACAATAATCATCCCGAATAAAGAAAGTACATTGATTGTGACATCAAATTGTCCTGCGAAAATGAACATTCCCATAAAAGCTACAGGAAGTCCAAATGCTACCCAAAATGCCAATCTTGTATTTAGAAACAAGGATAAAAAAGTGAGCACCAATAGCATTCCTATGATCGCGTTTTCTGTAAGAAGTTTTGTACGTTGAACTAAGGTAATAGACCGATCACTAATAACATTTAATTGAACGTTATTATACTTCTGATTGAAATCTTCTATATATGCTTTTACCTTTTCCGCTGAAGAAATCAAATCTTCGGTATTCGTACTTGTAATCTGCACATCTACCGCCAAATCTCCATTAAAATATGTGGCATTTGGTGTTTCTGAAAAACGATCACGTATTACTGCTACGTCTTTTAATCGTATTGCCCGACCTGTAGCGTCAGCACGAACAATCAAATTAGAAAGTTCGTTACCATAATACGAGCGGTTATTTGCTCTTATGAGGTATTCCTCGGCATCTGTTTTGATGGTTCCTCCTGTTGTTAAAATATTAGCTCGACTTACTGCTTGCGCAACTTCGGTGAAGCTAAGATTATATGCCAGTAAGTTTTTTTCGTTTATAGCTATTTCAATTTCTTCTGCCGGATATCCTGAAATATTAATCTGAGAAATCCCATCTATCCCTCGAAGATCATTTTCAATTTGTCTTGCAATTTGTTTTAAAGTTGAAAGAGGTATCTCTTTACCACTTACTGAAAAGTTAATAGTAGGACGAATTGCTTCTTGCTTTGCTACTACTAAAGGCTCCATACCTACTGGAAAAGAAGGGACCCGATCTACCGCGTTCTTTACCTCCAACAACATAAAGTCGATATCTTTTCCTTTTTCAATTTCGACATTAATAGTCCCACTATTTTCCCTAGAGATTGAAGTCACACGATCTACACCTTCTAATCCTTTTAAATTATCTTCTATTTTAAGTACAATTCCTTCTTCTACCTCTTGAGGAGATGCTCCAGGATAAGTAATATTAATAGATATGTTTTTAGAATCACTTAAAGGAAAAAATGAAGATTTTAAAGAAAGTGCTCCTGCAATACCAAAGGCAAAAAACGCAATCACGACAACGTTTACAGCTACGTGATACTTAATAAAATAAGCAATAATTTTACGCATAACTGTTATTTTTTAGCTGCGCTTGCAGCGGCTGTATCACTAAGCACATTATTGTTTTTCTTTTCCTGATAGATCTTGATCAGCATTCCGGCATATGCTCCCGGAACGCTTTTGGATAGTATGATGGTTTCTTCGGGAATTCCTTTGAGCACCACTTTTTTATCAGAGAAATACACAGGATTTACATCTATAATATCAAGAATACTATCTCTAACAACAAATAGCTTATCACCTTCCTGAAGTAATCCTCGATCAATCTCTATAGCATTTTCTTCTTTTTTTGCATCAAGATTAGCCTCTAGATACATCCCCTCTCTAAGCGATGGATCAGCAACCTCTATAAATGTAGTGATGGTTTGAGTAGCTTGATTAACGCTTCCATTAATTCTGGCTACTTTTCCTGTAAATGTTTTTGTTTTATTAAGATTAGAAAGTTCTACAGATTCTCCAACTTGAAGTAAATCTCCATATTCTTTCCCGATAGCGACCTGCATTTCGTATGTACTCGTATCGATATACTCTCCTAATTTTTGTCCTTGTCTGATTAAAGTTCCCTCAGTAACCAAAGCCTCTGTTAGTACTCCTTCAAACGGGGCAGAAATAGTATATTTGGCTAGGCGTTGTTCTTGATTTTTTACATTATAATAGGTGGTAAATATATTTCTACCTGTTATAAAGTATTTTTCTTTATCTGAAGTGATTTCTGGTAGTTTTGGTGTCGCTTTACTCATATCAAAAGTATTAAGATACTCTTGCCATTTATCATAAATCTCTGGGTAATCTAATCGTAAATCAGGCATTATTGAAGTAACCAGATTATACAAATTACTTTTCGCCGATTGTACACTTGCATAATACTCTGATGCATCAATTCTTATTAATGCTTGTCCACGTTTGTATTGCTGACCTGTTTTAAAAAGCTGACTTCCTCCTCTAAAAATCCCCTGAACCTCGGAGTATAACTCCAACCTTCTTTTTGCTGTTAAATTACCATTGGCAGCAATTTGAATGGGGATAGTGGTATTTTTTACAGTGTCTACAAAAACAGTCTTAATTACTTTTGCAGGTTTAGGTTTGGGTCTTCTTTTATTATCAACAATCTTTTTGGCGGCAAATACTGCAACCACAATTAATAATAATCCAAGAATAGAAAGTATAATTTTTCTCATAGCATAATTGTATCTGCACTTAGTGCAAAATCGCATACAAAACTATCAACCATAGCAGTGCGATGCAGTTAAAAAACTCATAAAAGTTAAATCCCTGCGGTTTACCACAAAAAAAGCACCCATTAATACGGGTGCTTTTTATAATAAAATATGATACTTACTCTCTATTCTTCAGCGATTTGCGCAATCTTAGATTTTACCTTTTTCAATACCGCAATCAAGGTTTCGATCTCTTCATCATCCAAGCTTTCCTGAACCGCCGGAATAAGATCATACATAATAGGCTGTACTTTTTCTATAACTTCTTTTCCGTAATCGGTTAAAAAAATACGATTAACCCTTCTGTCATTTTCATCACTTTTTCTAACAACAAGTTTTTTACTTTCCATGGTATTCACTAATCGAGTCATGGATGTTTTATCACGATGTGTAATAAATGCAAGGTCATTTTGGGGCTGTCCATCATCTACATTTAGGCGTTTTAAAACACTCCATTGTTCTTTGGATAAGTCCAATCCATTTTCTCCAAATGCTTTTTGAACTAAAAACCCAAAATCATAGTGAATCTTGCCTACCCAGGATAATGCATGAGCATTTAAATCTATGGCTTTTGTATCATTCATAAATACCGTTCTTTAAATTATCAAACGCAAAAATATCTATAAAATTCTAGTTGTACCTGCTACTCACTATAAAAATATCACAAAAGTAACATACCGTATTCTGTACTACTTTAGGAAGATACGCCTATATTATGCGGTATTCTTAAAAAAACCATATTGAGAATATTAAAAATGTAAATTATACATTTAATTTTATGGATTCTTTAAAATTTAAGAAAAAATCAAACTGCATTTATAGCATCAATTTCTTCTTGTAATACTTCCCAATCTTCCATCAAAGAAGATAATTTATCTTTTTTTGCCTGATAACTATCAAAAAAACCAGGCTGCGCTATAGTCTGGTCATAATTAATTGCTAATTCGACATCAATCTCCTTGATTTCTCTTTCTAATTTATTGATTTTAGATTCTACATTACTCAACTTATTATTAAGTGATTTGAGCTTTTTCTGATCCTGATAGGATTGTTTGGCAGTTTCTTTTGTATCAGAAACAGATGTTACTTGCTTATCTTTCTTTTCTATTTCTCGCAGATCATTTAGTCTTCGTTCTTCCAAATAGAAGTTTATATCCCCAAGGTATTCTTTAATTTTTTTGTTTTTAAACTCATATACGGTATTGCTTAATCCTTGTAAAAAATCTCTATCATGTGATACCAGGATCAGGGTCCCTTCAAAATTTTTCAGGGCTTCTTTTAATACATTTTTGGATTTAATATCCAGATGATTCGTGGGCTCATCCATTACCAATACATTAAAAGGTTGCAATAACATTTTACATAACGCCAATCGGTTTCGTTCACCTCCAGAAAGTACCTTTACTTTTTTATCTACTTCATCTCCTCTAAATAGGAATGAGCCTAACATATCACGTACTTTACTACGTGTTTTCTCATCTGCAGCATTTATCATGGTATCATGAACAGTTAATTCTCCATCCAAATATTCTGATTGATTCTGAGCAAAATATCCTATTTGTACGTTGTGCCCTAATTTAAACTCCCCGTCATATGTTATTTCATCAATTATAATTTTGGCTAAGGTAGATTTACCTTGTCCGTTCTGACCAACAAAAGCTATTTTTGATCCTCGCTCCACGAGTAAATCAATATCTTTAAGAATTTCTTTATCTCCATAACTTTTACCTACACCATCTGCTTCTATCACTACTTTTCCTGGTTGTATATGTATAGGAAAACTAATATTCATTACTGCATTATCATCTTCATCCACCTCTATTCTATCGATCTTATCTAATTTCTTAATCAGCGATTGTGCCATCGAAGCTTTAGAAGCTTTAGCTCGAAATTTTTCAATCAACTTTTCTGTTTGTTCGATTTGTTTTGATTGATTTTTTTGAGTAGCTAATTGTTGTTCTCTAATTTCTTTACGGAGTATTAGATATTTAGAGTATGGTTTATTATAATCATAGATTCGTCCCAAAGAAATTTCTATCGTTCTATTGGTAACATTATCAAGAAACATTTTATCGTGCGAAACAATAACCACTACCCCTCCATAATTTTTTAAAAAATTCTCCAACCAAATTATAGATTCGATATCCAGGTGATTTGTTGGCTCATCTAACAATAAGATATCATTGTTTTGTAATAAAAGCTTTGCTAATTCAATACGCATCCTCCACCCTCCAGAAAAGGTATCGGTTAGTTTGTCAAAATCTTCTCTTGCAAATCCAAGCCCTTGTAACACTCTCTCTGTCTCTCCTTGATAATTATATCCTCCCAGAACCTCATAGTGCTGTGTATGATCACTTAAATCAGTAATTAATTGATTGTATGCTTCACTTTCATAATCGGTACGTTCTGCCAATTGCGTATTTATATTATCAATATCTCTTTCAATCTTTTTAATCTCAGTAAAAGCCTCATATGCTTCTTCTAAAACTGTACGTCCCAGCACAAAATCTATATCTTGTTTTAGAAATCCTATTTTTATATCCTTATCCATTGCTATCTGACCAGAATCCGGCTCTTGTTCTTTGGATAGGATCTTAAGCATGGTAGATTTACCCGCACCATTTTTACCAATCAACCCTACTCGATCTCCTGCATTTAACCTGAAGCTTATTTCTTCAAAAAGGTACTCTCCCCCAAACGAAATCGATAAGTTATGTATGTTTAACATCAGCTTTTGAATATTTTGTGCAAAGATGATTAATTTTGTGTTAGAATAAAAACGCTTATGAACTTCTTACGCGGAACTAAAATTTATAGCATCTTTACTGGTAGGTGTCCTGTATGCCAGGAAGAAAGTATGTATAAGGAATCTAACCCTTATAAACTAAGTCAAACGCTCAAAATGCAAGATCGATGTAGTCATTGTAATACCAAATATAAAATAGAGCCTTCTTTCTTCTATGGAGCTATGTATGTAAGTTATCCAGTAGGTATAGCTTTTGCTGTTGCAGCCTTTGTTATCAGTAATCTCTTTTTAAAATTAAATTTAGTTGCTACTTTTTTTGTAATTGCGGGAACCATGATTGTCTTTTTACCTATTATCCTACGGTTATCAAGAAATATTTGGATCAATTTTTTTATGCATTACAAAAAAAAAGAACCCTTATCTTAACGCTTCAAAACGTTTAATATCAATCTCCTGATCTAAAGGAATTCTTTTTTCAATAGACGCATACAGTTCTTTAGCTACAGTTGGACCAATAAGTATACCTCGACTCCCTAATCCGTTTAAAATATGCATATTTTGGTATTTTGGGTGAGTGCCAATTAGTGGTTTTCTATCTCTAACAGTTGGCCTTATCCCTGCAACCTGATCAATAACTTCATATTCGACACACATAAAACGTTCTAATTTTTTTTGCAACTCTTCTCTTGCAACACTAGTTATTTCTGGTGATTTGTCCTTATTATTATACGTCGCTCCTACTTTATATACATCTTCACCTAATGGAATAATGAATATCGAAGATTTTACTGCATCTTGTAATTTTAACGCTTTGGATTTGATAACAATGTATTCTCCTTTGTTACCATATAGAGGTAAATAGTTAAAAAATGGATTGTTCTTTACACCAAAACCTTCTGCAAATACAATATTTTTTGCTTTAATGCCATCATATTCAACATGATCTTCTTTTAGAATTACTTTATCATGTTCGAAAGAAGAGTTCTCAAAATTATTATTTGTTTTAAGATACTGTATATATGAAGATAACATGACCTCTATATTAATTCTTCCGGTATGTTTTACTTTTCCGAATTGATAAGGGATCTCTAAAGCTGAATTCGTATTTCGGATTAATTCTGAAGAAAGAAATTCATTTAAAAAAGGCTTATCACTTGCTTCAAACCAGGCATTTTGTTCTTCTACAGCATTAAATCGTCGCAATACCGGAAGTTGTGAGACAAAAGACTGTTGCAATTTGGTTTCTATATGTTTATAAAAAGGCACCGCCTCTTCCATATGCTTATCCCCTTGCCAAGCAAGCGTAAAACGTTTTAGGATAACTGGATTGTAAAGCCCCCCCGCAACACGGGACGATTTCTGAGAATAGTTTTCATAAACTTTGTACGATTTACCAGCAAGATCCAATTGTTCTACAAAGGACAAACCTGATAATCCAAATCCAACTACAATATAATCTAACATAGCTCAAAAATAATAAACGCCCAACTTATAGTTGGGCGTTTTTCTTATAATTTAATAAATACCGAAACTATTAATAGCTCCACATATCCATTTCAAAATTTCGAATACTCTCTTTAATTCTTTCACTTTCCAGAAGTTGCATTAAGGCATTATCTACAATATAATCATCAATAGATCTATCTCCTTGTTCGTTATCTTCCTTATAAATTACAGAATTAAATCGTCTAGCATTTAAAATATGATCTAGCGTAAATGGCATGGAAGTATTCCTCCTATTAAATGCTAATGCATTATGTAGAATTTCTCTTGCATCTGGATACCAAATCCAAAATAATGCTACCATATCAGGCTCATCATCATCGATAAAGTTAACATCTGGAGCAACAGGCGCCAATCCTAGCAATCTGTATCTTAATTCTCCTAAACGTTTATCAAAATACCAATATCCTCTTATCTTATATTCTGCTATATCTGCAGAACTGATATCTCTTCTATTGATATATTGAGGATCAACCTCTTCACCAGCATTGTATTGCTCATATCCTAAATCAGTAGTATCTATTTTAGACATTGTAGATTCTAAATCTGAAAATGTACGAGTCTCAGTAAAGTATGAATCTGAATAAATATTCTTGATCTTTCCGTTCTTAATATTAGATACTAATACATCATATAGAGATCTACGATTCACACCAATGTTATTGGTATCTATAGGATAATACAAAGGAAAATTAATTCTTTCATCAAGATCAATAGTTTCCCATGTAGTCTTTGCCCAAAGTATATCACGCTTATCTACATAACCATACTCTAAAGGATGGTCATTATCATATGCGATCATTTCTTCAGTTTTCATTCCAATTTCTGCAGGCTCATTAGCATTTAATACATTGATCTGACCGTACGACATCATGGAAACCAATAGAACGGAAACGATTAATAAAAAATTTCTCAAATTCATAACTGCGTAAGTTTATTTTTAATTTGTTAACTCAACAATAACCGGAGATATCTTTTTCAATTTATATCCAGCATTCGTAGTTAATTGCGCTTTTATATCTATAATCTGCACAGAAGAACCTCTTTTAGCCTTACGTAAAGCAGATTTAGCTTTAGAATCCAATCTACCACTACGTACACTAACCGTAGGCTGACCTTCTACTTTAAATTTAAATCCAGTAACTTTTAATTTGATATCAAAATCAAAATCTGGTAAAATAGCTCCGATAGAAGAAATTTCTAATGCATTTCTAGCCATTTTGATAGAACCATCTTCTCCACGAACTGTTCCTACAGGTCTTGGAATATCTTTAATTCTAAATTTCTTACTATCACTTACAGTAGTACCATTTGCAAGTTTACCACTTACTTTAATACTTACTTCACGAGATTTTACTGTAGTAACATTCATCATATACTTACCAGCTCCACCAGCTTTTCTAAGTCCAGGTGCAGAAGCATTTACATTTGGTACTCCAGGAATAGAAATCGTCATTGGGTTATTTACCCCACGATATACTACATTCATTTTATCAGCAGAAATTACAGCTGAATTAGGTCTAGGAATCACCGTATAAGAACTCTTAATAGGAATTTTTACTATAGAATCACCTTCTTTAAACTCAAGCTCTCCAGCTACATCTCTTTCTCCAACATTACCTGCAGGGAAATCTAACATAATTTGTCCGTTCTGAACTTCTGTTTGCTCCTTACCATTAACCATTACTTTGGTTGGCTTAAGTGTAGCATCAAAACGTCCAAGAACAATTCTACCTTTAAATTTCTCTCCGCTAAAGAAAGCTGTTTTATCAGCTACTACGATAGCTTCGTAGTTACTAAAAGAAAGTTCAGAAGCTTGTTGTCCTGCTAATAAAGCAGAAAGCACTTTACTTTCAGTAGTTTTTACATCAGCTTGCATTTGTGTCAACTTAGTCAAAGAAGCTACTAAAGGAAATCCTTCAAAATTGTAATTTAACCAATTCTTGGTTACTCCACTTCTATCTTTAACATCATCTGTACTAAATGTTGTTTTAACATCATCTGCAACTTGACCGTCAACTTCTTTAACCGTACTTAATGCTGTAACCACACCATCTCTGTAGGTTTTAATTTTTTCTAAAAATTCTGTAGCCGCCGCAGTAGTTTTTCCTCCTTCAAAGAATTTACTATTTAATGCATCTGGTTTATCCATAGTTTCATAATCGGTTGGATCATCAGCCGTCTCGATTATTTCAGATTTAATCTGCTCTACATATGCATTAAACTCATTAGATAAAACACTAATTTGATCTGCTTTCTCTTTTAAAGGTGTATACTTTTCTGGTTGTTCAGACACTTTATCTGCCAAACCAGCCATAAATGCTGTATTACGTTCTGTTGCTATTGTATTTGACGCTGTCAATTTCTCATTCATGAGACCGAAAGCTGACAATACTTCTTTTGACATATTTAATGCCATCATCGCGATGAAAACCAAATACATCAGGTTAATCATCTTCTGCCTTGGGGATAGTTTTCCTCCTGCCATATTCTTCTTAGATTTTGGTAGTTATTTTATAAAATATTTCTTAAAAAATGTTAACTTCTATTCATTGCAGTTAACATACCACCATATACTCCATTAAGAGAAGCAAGGTTACCAGATAGACTTTTCATCTGCTCTTGAAGCTGACTAGCAAATTCTGCAGTTTGCGCATTTGCTTCTGCTTGTTTTGAAGCAGCATCTAACTGTACCCTGTATAAACCATTTAGTGATTCCATTGAAGCAGCAGCTTTTGCCATTTCTTCACTATATTTCTGTTGTCCAGCTATAGAATCTGCTGTTGGCTTAATACCTTTTGCAGCTCCTTCAAAATTGCGAATACTATCACCAAGACTACCTATAAGATTAGAATCAACTCTAGCTTCTTTAAGCATCTCGTCTAATTTTTTAGATAATAATCCTTCTGGAGTTTCTTTCTCTTTTTTGTCTTTTTTGTTTCCTCCAGATAATTCTGGGTATACAAGCGACCAATCTAGTTCATCATCTACAGGTTCGAATGCAGAAACAGTAAATACAAGCGCTTCTGTAACCAAACCTACGATTAACATCTCGTTACCAAATGGCCAGTGCATAATTTTAAATAGTGCACCTAATATTACAACGGCTGCTCCGAGACCGTATACCATGTTCATTAACTTCTTGCTTGCTTTTGAATTTGCCATAATAAAAATTGTTTTGTTTTTTTTAAATCTAAAGTTTTAAAAAAGGGTTAGTAATTAAGTTGATAGAAAATTTTGGGACTTATTTTTGATTCTGAGTATTATCTTCTCCAGTAACGTCAGTACCCATATAGTCCTGAACAGTTCTAAATCCGATATAACTTCTCGCAGAATCCGCATATTCGTAATCTCTGGTACTTACCTGTAGGAAATAAGCAACATCTTTCCAAGATCCACCACGCACAACTTTACGTTTGTTTTCATCATCATTGACATTTGGGTTCATTGATGCAACGTATTCATAAGCTGAAGGATCATAGGACGACTGTACCCACTCAGAAACATTACCTGCCATATTATATAAATTATAATCGTTTGGCTCAAATGTTTTGGCTTCTACAGTATATAGAAAGTTATCTGCGGCGTAATTTCCTCTAAGAGGCTTAAAGTTAGCTAAGAAACACCCTCTATCATTTAACGCATACGGGCCTCCCCATGGATACGTTGCTGATTCGAGACCACCTCTAGCTGCATATTCCCATTCTGCCTCTGTAGGCAGTCTGAAATAGTTAACGAATTCTTTACCTTTCTTTTTCTGGAAGGTATTCTTTTCGATAGTTCTCCAACGACAGAAGGCTTTAGCTTGTTCCCAAGAAACTCCTACTACCGGGTAATCATCATATGCACTATGCCAAAAATAATCATTGTGCATAGGCTCATTATATGAATAATTAAAATCTTTTATCCATACCGTAGTATCAGGATATATTTTAATTACTTCTTCTTTTACAAAATCTTTTCTTCCTCCTTTTCGAGCTCGGGCAGCAGCCTGAATATCCATCCAAGTAAATCTAAATTCAAATTTACTCACATCAAGAGTACGTCTACCATTATATGATTCTTCTAATGGTATATAAAGAGTATCCATTACTTCAGCATAAAACTCATCTGGATAATCCTCGATATCCCATTCGATATCTACATCCTTATTTAGTCTTCTACCTTCGTAACCGGTTTCTCCAGTACCACTATAATTATCATACATGTATTTTTCGTAAACAGACATGTTTTCGGTATCTGCATCTAAGAATGCATACTCTCCAATACCATCATCACCAGGAGTTTTCCCTAGTTCATCTGCCATAATAGCGAGTTTCATTCTAACTACAGAGTCACGAACCCAGTTTACAAATTGTCGATACTCGCTGTTCGTGACTTCAGTTTCATCCATATAGAAAGAACGAACCGTTACCATCCTCGTTGGCGCATTGGCCAGTGCAGCTTTATCATCATCCGACTTACCCATAATGAATGATCCTCCGGGGATGAGGGCCATGCCATAAGGCTTCTGCGGGTGCCATTTTTTTCCTTGTGCTCCTACCAGTTCTCCACGGTTCCCACCGCCACAACTATAGAGCATTGCTAAAATAGCAAAGAGTGATACAAATTTCTTCATAACGTGTTTTAGGTTAAGATCTTCTAGATTTAAGGACGTAAACCTATTTATTTATTTCCAGAAAAACAATTTTTTTCTAAAAAAAACCTTAAATCTGCCTAATAAAAATGTTAAACTTCGTTTTTTCGTTTTGCCTTATACCATCTTTCAGGTATCTCTTGATTACAAGCACGCTCATAATCACTGTATGTGCAAGGTAATAACGTATGTCTTTTCAATTTATTATTACCAGATGAAATAAAAGGTATTTCAATCCACCATCTTCCTGTCATTGGACTCTTATAAAAAGACAATATTTCATCTTCTACAGGAACATTATAATGCAATGTGCTTTTTAAATTTTTGATATTAAGCTCATTAGACCTAAAATTAACTCCTTCAACAAAATACCATATGATTTGAGCAATTAATAATGAAGATGTTTCTTCATTTTTGAAATTTTTAAATTCATAAATCCCAAAACTTTTTACTTTATCACTAATTCCTGCATATCTGGAGATAGCGCAGATTTCTCGACCATCAAAACCATTAGGAGAAACTACCGTACCATTTAGACTTGTAGAATTCATAACCCCTAAATCAATAGATACAATATCTGCATCTCGCATAATAGGTTCTACAATGGTCACATCTGAAATAACCTCTCCTAAACGATAAGCGTCAAAGTATAATTTTTCTATAAGATCTATTTCTTCTTGAGAATTAAAATAGGTTTGATACCCTATATTACTATAATTAAACAAATTATAAGGTTGCTCTACTATAATCTTACCTACAAATGATGTATTTGTTATTGACTCTGAAGAATTTCCTAGATCAAACTTACTGTCCACGTTAGCCAAATTCACCATTCGCTCTAAAATATCAAAAGATCTATATTGAGCATAAACTAAATCCTGACTTCCTCCTATTATAATAGGTATAATATTTTTTTGAAGCAATGTAGACAACACCTCCTGTACCAAATAATAGGTATCACTAACCTCATTTCCTGGTTTAATATCACCCAGGTCCACTATATTAGAATTCCAATTTCCTGGATAGAGCTCATATAGTGCTTTACGGATAGCATCAAAATTTAATTTCTCTCCCAGAAAATTAACATCATTTCTATTCTCCTGAATACCTATAATAGCGAGATCAATTTTACTTAAATCAGGAATCCCATCATTACTTGTATGAATTTTGATCTGTTTCCCTAATGATTGATCTGAAAGTAAATTTGTATGCGCGGCTACTAAATCACTAACTGGCGCAAGAAATTCGAAAGACATATATTGATTTATTTCTTTTTAGTAGTCTTTTTTGTAGTTTTCTTCTTTGCTGCGGCTTTTTTCTTAGGAGCATTTTTCTCAATAAGATCCTTTACCTTGTCAAGAGTCAGTTTTGAAGCATCTACTGTTTTAGGCAGTTCTATTTTAACCTTACCTTTTATAATATTACTTCGACCCCATCTGGCTTTTTCTACTCGAATCCCTTCTTCTTCCCAATTATGAATTACCTTATCAATTTCTTTTTGCTTCTTTTCTTCAATAAGAGTTACAATATCATCATCAGACAGATTATCAAAGTCGTATTTCTTATTCACATTGATAAACATACCATTCCACTTTATAAAAGGGCCAAATCTACCTGTACCTTTTTGAACCGGAAGATCTTCATATGTATATATAGGAGCATCTGCTTTTTCTTTTGCATCAATTAATTCGATAGCTCTGTCCAAAGAAGTATTAAGAGGATCTTCTCCTTTTTCTAAGGAAACAAATTTTGCTCCAAACTTCACATATGGACCAAAACGACCATTATTAACTACAATCGTCTCTCCTTTATAATCTCCTAATTCTTTTGGCAATTGAAATAATTCCATTGCCTCTTCAAATGTAATACTACTTAATGTTTGCCCTGGAGGTAAACTAGCAAACTTTGGTTTATCTTCATCATCAACTGTTCCTATCTGAACCATCGGCCCAAATTTCCCTAAACGAACACTTACAGGCTTACCTGTGACAGGATCTTCTCCCAAAACACGTTCTCCGACTTCACGTTCTGCATTCTGAGCCACATCCTCTACTCTCGGATGAAATTCCTGATAAAAAGCTTTCATTACTTGAGTCCAATCTTCTTGACCTTCTGCTATTTCATCAAAATCCTGCTCTACTTTTGCTGTAAAATTATAATCAAGAATTGCAGAAAAATGATTTACTAAGAAATCATTAACTACCATCCCAACATCAGTTGGAATTAGTTTTCCTTTATCACTACCTACTTTTTCTGATAGCTTTTTCTCATCAATCACATCTCCAGAAAGCATCATCTGAATATAATCACGCGACTCACCTTCTTTAGAACCTTTCTCTATATATTTTCTATTCTGAATTGTAGAAATTGTAGGAGCATATGTAGATGGTCGTCCAATCCCTAATTCCTCAAGCTTTTTAACTAATGCTGCTTCTGTGTATCGACTTGGCGGACGAGTGAATCTTTCTGTAGCCGAAATATAGTTATTAAACAAGTTTTCTTGAACTTTCATTGCAGGAAGAATCCCTTCTTGTTCTTCATCTTCATCATCATTCCCTTCTAGATACACCTTTAAGAAACCTTCAAATTTTATCACCTCACCATTAGCCGTAAATTGTTCATTATGCGTGTTAGATTCTATCTTTACATTAGTCCTTTCTAATTGTGCATCACTCATTTGCGAAGCAATAGCTCGTTTCCAGATCAACTCATATAATCGCTGTTGATCATACTCCACGTTTACAGTATGCCTAGAAAAATCAGTTGGTCGAATTGCTTCGTGAGCTTCTTGTGCTCCTTTTGATTTTCCTTTATATTGTCTTGGATTACTATATTCATTACCATAAGCAGAATCAATTTCTGCCTTTGCACTATTTTGTGCTTCTGTTGATAAATTTACACTATCGGTTCTCATGTATGTAATCAAACCAGCTTCATACAATCGTTGAGCCATAGTCATTGTTTTACTCACTGAGAAATACAATTTCCTAGAAGCCTCCTGTTGTAAGGTTGATGTTGTAAAAGGTGGTGCTGGAGATTTTTTAGCCGGTTTTGTAGAAAGATCTGCTACTTTAAACAATGCTCCTGCGTTTTGTTTCAAAAACGACTCTGCTTCTTGCTTTGTTTTAAAATTCTTTGGAAGCTTAGCTTTGAATGATTTCCCTGCTTGATTAGAAAATTCTGCATCAATCCTATATGAACCTACAGCCTTAAAATCTAATATATTTCGCTCTCTTTCAACTATCAGTCTCACTGAAACTGACTGTACTCTTCCTGCCGATAATCCTCCTTTTACCTTACGCCATAAAACCGGAGACAATTCATACCCTACCAAACGATCCAATACACGTCTTGCCTGCTGTGCATTTACAAGATTGTAATCAATAGTACGTGGATTTTCTATGGCTTTAAGAATAGCATTTTTGGTGATCTCATGAAAAACAATACGACGAGTTCTCTCTTTGTCCAACTTTAACGTCTCAGCAAGATGCCAAGCAATAGCCTCTCCTTCTCGATCCTCATCACTAGCCAACCATACCATCTCTGCTTTCTTAGCAAGATCCTTCAGTTTTTTAACAACATCCTTTTTATCTTTGGAGACAATATATTTGGGTTTAAAATCGCCATCAACATCAACTCCCAACTCTTTTGCAGGTAAATCTGCAATATGTCCAAAACTGGATGCAACTGTATAATCTTTCCCAAGAAATTTCTCTATTGTTTTTGCCTTAGCAGGTGACTCCACAATCACTAAATTCTTAGCCATAATCCTATAATTTCTGATGACAAAAGTATATCAATTTTTTGAGATCAAGATTCTTTATTAAAAAATTAGTTTAAAAAAAACCTACTCGTCAGCAGGTTTTTAAATTTTTATTTTACAAATAACATCTCTTTATTTTGTGAATCGTCATCTCCGAAGCCAATAGTGTCTTTATACACATAATAAACCGGAAGCATGGCAAAAGATGCTGTTGCAAACACTCCTACAAAACACATAATATACCCAATGGTTGTTGCTAACATAGAAGAAATCCAAACTAACCCAAAAACTAGCAACCATTTCTTATTACCAAACTTAAAGCTGGTTTTTATTAAATCAGATACACTTAAATCTGGATTAAAAGCAAAAACAACTACTAGTAATTGCAATGGAACGATTACATAAAAAATAGGGAGATAACATAACAATGCAGCCAAAATGGTAATACCGAACTTTGCTATCGCCAAAGTAAAAACTTTTCCAAGATACTTTCCTTTAAGAAACATAAAATATGAAGACGTTTCCGGAAGACCTAAATCTACTTGTTTACAAACTCTGTAAAAATGAGCTGTAATCCCTAATTGGAATGCTGACGCCACCATTGACATCACTAATACCAAAACTATAAAAAGAAGCATGAAGCCTATTGATAATTCTTCACTAGGATATCCGTAATCTCCGTATTCACCATAATTATTTTCAAATCCGGATATTCCTGCAAGAGCAAAAATTGGAACATACATCACAAGAACCAGAGGAATAATTACAACCATTAAAAGTAAAATATGTATCATCCCTTGTAGCCAAACTTTTTTAAAAAGCTCTATACTTTTACCAAAGATTTCACCAAAATCCAAAGGCGTATTATTTTCTATTTTTTCAAGGAGGTTATTTAAAGTCATAGTTATATTTTATTGATTGAAGTGATCAAATATAGATTTTTTACAAAATAAACCCCTGCCACTTTGTCACAAATCGTATTAAAAAGTATCTTTGCACACTATTTGACCCCAATCAGTAAGGAATTATTTTTTATGGAGAAGATTATTGACGAAAGTATACAGGGACAACCACTTGCTCTTGAACAGAACAAAGAAAATCAGCGCAAGCTTTTTATAGAAAGCTACGGTTGTCAGATGAATTTTAGCGATAGTGAGATCGTTGCTTCTATCTTGGCAAAAGAAGGTTTTAACACAACACAAAATCTTGAAGATGCCGATTTGGTCTTGGTAAACACTTGTTCTATACGAGAAAAAGCCGAGCTAACTGTTAGAAAACGATTAGAAAAATATAATGCAGTAAAGAGAATCAATCCAGGAATGAAAGTGGGAGTTCTTGGATGTATGGCAGAACGTCTGAAAAGTAAATTCCTTGAAGAAGAAAAAATTGTTGATCTTGTTGTTGGACCTGATGCATACAAAGATCTTCCTAATTTAATAGAAGAAGTTGATGCCGGACGTAATGCTGTAAATGTTGTTCTTTCTAAAGAAGAAACCTATGGAGATATTTCTCCTGTAAGACTACAAAGTAATGGCGTATCTGCCTTTGTTTCTATAACCCGAGGTTGTGACAACATGTGTACATTTTGTGTTGTCCCCTTTACAAGAGGTAGAGAACGAAGCCGTGATCCGCAGAGTATTCTTGAAGAAATTGACGATCTAGTTCTTAAAAAATTTAAAGAAATTACATTATTAGGTCAGAACGTAGATAGTTATTTATGGTATGGTGGTGGTCTCAAAAAAGATTTTGAAAAGGCTAGTGATTTTCAGAAAGCGACCTCAGTAGATTTCTCAAAACTTCTTGACATGGTAGCAGAGAAATATCCTAAACTACGTATTCGCTTCTCGACTTCAAATCCGCAGGACATGACTTTAGATGTAATCAAAGTCATGGCAAAACACAAAAATATTTGCAAACACATACATCTTCCTATACAAAGTGGAAGTGATCGTATTTTAAAAGAAATGAATCGCCTCCATACTCGTCAGGAATATATGGATTTAGTTGACAATATTAAGAGAATAATTCCTGATTGTGCCATCACTCAAGATATGATTATCGGTTTTCCTACAGAAACCGAGCAAGACCACCAAGACACTTTATCCTTATTAGAACATGTAAAATATGAACATGGATACATGTATGCGTATTCTGAAAGACCAGGGACTCTTGCGGCACGCAAATTAGAGGATGATGTCCCAGAAGATGTAAAAAAACGAAGGCTTGCAGAAGTTATCGCATTACAACGAACACACTGCGCTTACAGGCACCAGAGTTATATCGGACAAACTTTTGAAGTATTAATTGAAAAAGAATCTAAAAAATCTGATCTGCATTGGAGCGGGAGAACGACAAAAAATATCGTCGCTATTTTTCCAAAGAAAGATTATAAAATTGGAGATTTTGTAATGGTAAAAATTAACGAATGTACCAGTGCAACTTTACTTGGCGAAGCTATTGGATATTCAGATAATAACTAATTCTTCAATACAAAAAATTAAAAAAAATAACAGTTTACAATAAATGGAATCAATTCAAGCCATAAAACAACGATTCGGAATTATAGGAAACGACCCTAAACTAAATCGCGCGGTAGAAAAAGCGATTCAAGTGGCTCCTACAGATATTTCTGTTTTAGTTACCGGAGAAAGCGGGGTAGGTAAAGAAAGTATTCCCAAAATCATACATTCTCTTTCTCATCGTAAACACGGCAAATACATTGCCGTAAATTGCGGAGCAATACCAGAGGGAACAATAGACAGTGAACTTTTTGGCCACGAAAAAGGAGCCTTTACAGGAGCTACTCAAACTCGAAATGGGTATTTTGAAGTAGCCGATGGCGGAACCATTTTTTTAGACGAAGTAGGAGAATTGCCTCTTACTACTCAAGTGAGATTACTTAGAGTTTTAGAAAATGGTGAATTTATTAAAGTTGGATCTTCAAAAGTTCAAAAGACAGACGTTCGTATTGTCGCCGCTACCAATGTAAACATGTTTGAAGCTATAAAAAAAGAAAAATTTAGAGAAGATTTATACTATCGCCTTAGCACAGTAGAAATTCTTCTCCCCCCTCTAAGAGATCGCAAAGATGACATCCATTTACTATTTAGAAAATTTGCTTCTGATTTTGCTACCAAATACAAAATGCCCACCATACGCTTAAGTGATGATGCCGTTGTATTATTAGAAAAATATCATTGGAGTGGTAACATTAGGCAATTGCGCAACATTGCAGAACAAATTTCAGTCCTTGAACAAAACAGGGCTATAACCGCAGTTACATTACATAGTTATCTACCTAACATTGGGAGTAATTTACCAGCGGTTATCTCTTCAGAAAAAAAGGACAGTGATTTCAGCAATGAAAGGGAAATTTTATATAAAGTCCTTTTTGACATGAAAGGTGATCTTAATGACCTTAAGAAGTTAACTATGGAGCTGATGCAAAGTGGCAATACACAACAGGTACAAAAGGATAATGAAGGGTTGATTCAAAAAATTTACCGTAAAGAAGAAGAAAAAGAAGACACTCATTTTGAAGCACCCGTACCGGCAACCTCTACAGAGGTATTGCATATAAACGCACCATCAACCCCTGTAAAAGAAGATGACAAATATCATTTTGCTGAAGAAATAGAGGAAGAAGAAACGTTATCGCTTCATGACAAAGAACTAGAATTAATAAAAAAATCACTAGAGCGTCATAGAGGAAAACGTAAAGCTGCAGCAGAAGAATTAGGAATAAGCGAACGTACTTTATACCGCAAAATCAAACAATACGATTTATAAAATAATGAGTAAACTAAAATATATCATAGCCACAGTAAGTATATTAATCTTAATACAAGGATGCGGAGTTTATTCTTTTAGCGGAATATCTCTTAATCCTGAAACCAAAACCTTTCAGGTTAATTTTTTCCAAAATCAAGCTCCCAGAGTGTTCCCGGGAGCAGATCAAGAATTCACCAATCAATTACAAGATTTAATACTAAACCAAACCAATCTTAGTTTAACAACATCTGGAGGTGATATTGTATATGAAGGCGAAATCGTACAAGATTATGTTGCACCTAATACTGCAACATCAAATATAACAGCAGCTCAAAACCGCCTTACTATTGCAGTAAACGTAAGGTTTTATGATGCAAAAGATCCCGAACAAGATTTAGAACAACGCTTTTCATTCTTCTTTGACTACCCTGCTGCTTCATCAGAAAACACAGTAAGAGCAGAAGCACTACAAATCATCTATGAAAGGATTACACAGGATATATTTAATGCTACTTTAGCGAGGTGGTAAATACATTATAACTAGAAATACTTGAATACTAAAGAACTTACATACTTGCTTCAGAATCCTGCTCAATTAAGCAAAGAGCAGACAAATTCTCTGGAAAAAATCATCAGAGCATTTCCCTATTTCCAATCGGCAAGATCTTTATTTTTAAAAGGTTTAAAAAACCAAGAAAGTTTTAGATACAATCAAGAACTCAAAACAACTGCAGCATACACAACTGATCGCAGTATATTATTTGATTTTATAACTTCTAATCTCTTTAATGAAAATTCAGAAGTGCAAGAAGAGACAAAAAAGAAGGATAGATCTGATATCCATGTTGTAGATGCTCAAGAAATAAAGACATTACCTAGAATTGCGATGGATGATGCTGTGCGAATGAAAATGAAAGAAGCTGAAGATGTATTAGATCCAGCATTATTTGCAAAAAGAAAAGAAAGCAGTACCCTTAAGGAGCTTGAGACTATAGCACCTGAAACACCTTTATCAACAGAAAAAGATCAACAGAAAAACGATAATACCAAGACTCCACAAGAGACATTACAAATTGACAAACCTCTTGACTTCAATACAAAAGAAACACATTCTTTTGCAGAATGGCTTAAACTAACTTCGATACCACCTATTGATAGAAAAACTGAGGGAGAATCTGAAACTCTAACATCCAAAACCGAGGAAAAGAAACCTATTCAAACCCTGGGGCAAAAGGATAAATTTAATCTTATTGATGAGTTTATCGCAAATAATCCAAAAATACAACCTGCCGCAAAAAATACTCCTTCACGCAATTTGGCCAAAGAAAGAACGTTACCTACAGATGAGTTGATGACCGAAACTTTGGCGAGAGTATATCTTGCTCAAAAAAACTTTAAAAAAGCAATTCAAGCATATAACATATTAATTTTGAAAAATCCCGAAAAAAGTGGTTTCTTTGCAGACCAAATTCGAGCCATCAAGAAATTACAAGAAAATAAATAACAATATATAATAGCAATGACAACGTTTTCAATCTTTTTAATATTAATCGTCATAGTATCATTTTTACTCGTTGTAGTAATTATGGTACAAAACCCTAAAGGAGGTGGATTATCTTCTTCTTTTGGAGGCGGAGGAACTCAACAATTAGGTGGGGTAAAGAAAACCACTGACTTTTTAGATAAAAGTACCTGGACTTTAGCAACATTATTATTAGTATTAATCTTATTATCTAATATTGATTTAATGGGTGATAGTGCTATTCAGGATTCAAAAGTAAATACAGATGATGTTCAGGTAGAGACACCTGTAACTCCTCCTGCTACTCAAGATGACAACAAAGAGTAACATCTTAAAAAATAATTAAAAAAAATGCCGACTTGTCATACAGTCGGCATTTTTTGTTTCAATTTGTCAGTAATGCCTTGATGGCATAATTTCTGAAATAAAAGCTTCGAATATTTCATTTTAATTTTAATAATAAAAACTAATCATAATGGGAGTAAATATTAAACCTCTTTCAGATCGCGTAGTTGTAGAACCACTTCCTGCTGAAACACAAACAGCATCTGGATTATTCATTCCTGATTCTGCCCAGGAGAAACAACAAAAAGGTAAAGTAGCTGCTGTAGGTGGTGGAAAAAAAGACCACGACATGACCGTTAAAGTTGGTGACACCGTACTTTATGGTAAATATGCAGGTACAGAATTAAAATTAGATGGAAAAGATTATCTAATTATGCGTGAGGATGATATCCTTGCCATCGTATAAAGAGAAGGTAATTAATCCTTATAAAATAATTTAAACTTTAATTCTAAAGATTTCTGTTTTCACAGAAATAAAAAATAAAATTTCATTATGGCAAAAGACATAAAATTTGACATAGAAGCACGCGATGGTATCAAACGCGGTGTAGATGCATTAGCTAATGCAGTAAAAGTAACATTAGGACCTAAAGGACGTAATGTAATTATCAGTAAATCATTTGGAGCTCCAACCGTAACTAAAGATGGAGTTTCTGTAGCAAAAGAAGTTGAATTAGAAGATGCTCTGGAAAATATGGGAGCACAAATGGTAAAAGAAGTAGCTTCTAAAACAAATGATCTTGCAGGAGACGGTACTACTACCGCAACGGTATTAGCGCAAGCTATCGTTAAAGAAGGTCTTAAAAATGTAGCTGCAGGAGCTAATCCAATGGATTTAAAGCGTGGTATTGACAAAGCCGTACAAGCAATTACAGAAGATCTTTCTAGCCAAACTAAAGAAGTAGGGGACTCTTCTGACAAAATCAAACAAGTAGCTGCTATATCTGCTAATAATGATGGAACTATTGGAGATCTTATCGCTCAAGCTTTCGAAAAAGTTGGTAAAGAAGGAGTAATTACAGTAGAAGAAGCAAAAGGAACAGATACTACTGTAGATATTGTTGAAGGAATGCAATTTGACAGAGGATATCTTTCACCATACTTTGTAACAAACAGTGAAAAAATGACAGCTGATCTTGAGACTCCATATATCTTATTATATGACAAGAAGATCTCTGCTATGAAAGATCTACTTCCGGTTTTAGAGCCTGTTGCACAAACTGGAAAACCACTATTAATCATTGCAGAAGATGTAGATGGTGAAGCGCTAGCTACTCTTGTAGTAAATAAATTACGTGGTGCACTTAAAATCGCAGCTGTAAAAGCTCCTGGTTTTGGTGATAGACGTAAGGCAATGCTAGAGGATATTGCAATTTTAACTGGTGGTACAGTAATTTCTGAAGAACGAGGATTTACATTAGAAAATACGACTATAGAACATCTAGGTACTGCAGAAAAAGTAGCTATCGATAAAGACAATACAACTGTAGTTAATGGTGCTGGTGGTGAAGATTTAATCAAAAACAGAGTAAATCAAATCAAAGCTCAGATAGAAACTACAACCTCTGACTATGATAAAGAAAAATTACAGGAACGTCTAGCAAAATTAGCTGGAGGTGTTGCTGTATTATATGTAGGAGCTGCTTCTGAAGTAGAGATGAAGGAAAAGAAAGACCGTGTTGACGATGCACTTCATGCAACTCGAGCTGCAGTAGAAGAAGGTATTGTTGCTGGTGGTGGTGTTGCCTTAGTTAGAGCTAAAGCTGTCCTTGATAATGTAAAAACTGAAAATGCTGATGAAGCAACAGGTGTACAAATCGTAAACCGTGCTATCGAATCACCACTTAGAACTATCGTAGAAAATGCCGGAGGTGAAGGATCTGTGGTGATTTCTAAAGTTCTTGAAGGGAAAGACAACTTTGGTTATGATGCAAAATCTGAAGCTTACGTAGATATGCTTAAAGCTGGAATCATTGATCCTAAAAAAGTGACTCGTATTGCTCTTGAAAACGCAGCTTCTGTTTCTGGTATGATTCTTACTACCGAATGTGCATTAATAGACATTAAAGAAGATGCTCCTGCTGGAGGCGGAATGCCACCAATGGGTGGAGGTATGCCAGGCATGATGTAATGGCAAATCGCCATAGATAATAATTAAGCCAGTTTGCGAATATAAGCAGCTGCTAGAATAATAGTAAAACCCATCTTGATTTTTCAAGATGGGTTTTCTTTTTTTAGTAGTAATTATTATACTAAAGTAATCAAGAATATTGTTTCATAATATCAGCAACTAACACTGCAGTTTTCTTATGTTTCTCCTTGGCTATTAATCGTTTTGGAGGTGCCATTCTAACTTCACAATCTAATAATGAACAAGACTCACAGGTGACTCCAACTTTCACTTTAGGAATTTTATTATCATTAACAAAACTGATCTTTTTTTCTAATGCAGAAGAAATCAAAAACCCTATTCCGATACTACGGTAATAATCTTTTCTAAATGGGTCTTTTGTTGCAGAAGTAAACACCAAATATTGCTGATCTGTATCAGCATAATCCGAAATCTGAATATTAAAAGCATAATCGATCCCTTCATTAGCTGTACGCTGCAATGTCTTTATTGCCATCCATCGTCTGCAATAATGTTCATTAACTTCATTCGCGTGTGGTTGTTGCTGATGAGTAATATGGAGTTCTTTAACCAAGTTAAATTTTTCTACACCAAGTTTATGTGTGAACCGAAGAAAGAACACATTCTGCATCCCAAAATCTTTTGGTAAGATGTTAGTCAGACGTTGATAAAAAGATTCAGGAGAAGCATTATATAAGTTTATAATTTTATGAAAAGCTTTTTCGGAAAACCGCTTCATTGCAAAAAGATTTTTGAGATGATCTTTAAGATGAGTTCTGGGAATAATTAGTGCTCCTGCAAAATAAGATGCATAAAAATTATGTAATACCTCTTCAAAATTATCATATCGTATCCATGAAAAAGTATAAGGCCTTTCTTTAATATTAAGATATTGATACCCCAATTCCTTAGCATAGATAAATGTTTTCTGCGCCTCATCTACCCGATCAGACAATAAAAGTGTTTTTGTTGACGGTACAAATACCGACCTTAAGTTATCCAATTCCTCTTCCCTGGGAATACCTTCAACATTAATAGTATACCCGTATTCTTCCTTCAGGATTTCTTCTAACTCTACAGATGATATTTTTCCGGTTAGATCTAATTGATACGAATTAGCACAACGTATAGCTTTATCTTCTAAATCTTTAAAAAAATTGTTATGCGCTTCCTGATATGATCTTAACGAAGCTAGATAAAAGCCTTCACGACTCATATTATAATGTTGAGCAATCTCTATAATTGTACTTATAAAAGCATTTACCTTAGAAGGTGCATTTGCAATGATATCAATCAAATCACTTTGTTGTATCCCAAATAACTCCAAAGGGATTTCATCTAAAATTCCAGATTGTAAAATTTCACCGATTGGAGCCAGATTTTTATCTAATTTTAAAGAAACCAAACTATCATAAGGAACATCTAATGTTTCTGCAAGCTTGATAATTTTATCTGTTTTAGGGTACTTTTTTCCTTTTTCTATCTCGTTTAAATACGACTTAGAAAGTCCACATAACTTAGATAAGCCAAAAAGTGATAAATCCTTATCTGTACGTATCTGCTTGATTTTCAGACCAAAAATCAATCTAATATATTCTTCTGCTATTGCCATAATATCAAAAGTAACAATTTTTGCGTAATTGTTAAAAAAAGGAAAAATTCACATTTAGCGAACGTTCGCTTGTTTTATAAAAAACTTTTTTTTAATATTGTTCACTCAAAACGATATAGTTATGGAAACACAGACAAACCTTAGTCAGAAAATTAGCTTCTCTAAAGAAGTTAGAAATTACCATCCTGAGATTTTAACCGATGGTGCGCTGACCTTTTTAGAAGCTTTGCAAGATCGTTTTAATGAAAAACGATTAACTCTTTTAAAAAATCGCGAGTGTCAGCAACAGTTGTTTGACCTGGGAACGTATCCTTCTTTTCCAGAAAACACAAAAGAAATTCGTAACAGTGAATGGGCCGCAGCTCCAATCCCTTCTGATCTACAAGATCGTAGAGTTGAGATCACAGGTCCTGTAGACAGAAAGATGGTCATTAACGCCTTAAACTCTGGAGCCAAAACGTTCATGGCAGATTTTGAAGACAGTAATGCTCCTCTTTGGGAAAATTGTCTTCAAGGACAAAAAAACCTTAAAGATGCCGTCAACAAAACTATTTCGTTTTATAACCCAAAAAGGGATAAAACATATCAACTAAAAGAAAAGATTGCTACATTAATTGTACGCCCCAGAGGTCTACATCTTAATGAAAAACACCTTTTAATAAAAGAACAACAAATGAGTGCTTCTCTTTTTGATTTTGCATTGTATTTGTTTCACAATAATGAGCAATTAAGAGAAAACGGCACAGGACCTTATTACTACCTTCCAAAACTAGAGCATTTTACTGAAGCTATCTGGTGGAATGATGTAATAGATTTTTCTGAAGAATATCTTGGCATCGAACATGGAGCCGTAAAAGTAACTGTACTTGTAGAGACTATAACAGCAAGTTTTCAATTAGATGAGATCATATACGCACTAAAAGACCACATTGTTGGATTGAATTGTGGAAGATGGGATTACATCTTTAGCTATATTAAAAAACTTAGAAACCACAAAGGTTTTGTGGTTCCTGATCGATCACAGGTAACCATGACCAGCCCTTTTATGGATGCTTATAGCAAACTGGTTATCCAAAGATGTCACAAAAGAAACATTCTTGCTATTGGAGGTATGGCCGCACAAATTCCCATTAAAGATGATGAAGAAAAAAATGCCATCGCTTTTACAAAAGTACGTGCAGACAAAGAACGTGAAGTAAAAAATGGTCATGATGGTACTTGGGTAGCACATCCAGGATTGGTGAAATTAGCTTTAAACGTGTTTGACACACATATGCCTAACCCCAATCAAATGGATGTGAAACGAAATGATGTGAAAATTACAGAAAGTGATCTTTTAGCTATCCCAGAAGGCACAATAACAGAAAAAGGGATTCGCGACAATATCAATGTAGGAATTCACTATATCGCTACTTGGCTAGGCGGAAATGGTGCAGTTGCACTATACAACCTCATGGAAGATGCTGCCACAGCAGAGATTAGCCGAACACAGATATGGCAATGGCTAAAAAATGAAGTGTTATTGGACGACGGAAGAACATTTGACACCATATTGTTTCAGAAGCTATTTGAAGATGAACTTAATATTATCAAAAACCAGGTGGGTGATTCACTTTTTGAAACAGAAAATTATCAAAATGCAGTGCAGATTTTCGCTAAACTAGTTACTTCAGACGAATTTGAAGAATTTCTAACCACTCAAGCATATCAATATTTATAAAGTAACATATTTCAAAATTTAAGTCATAAATACAAGACCTTGCAGAGCTCCTTACTTTGAAACATCAATTTACAAAACTACATTATTTGATGCTGCAAACATGGTAACTGTAGGTAAACCTTCTACTATCGCCAGGGAGGGAAGTACAGAAGTAGAACAGTTTTAATTTTTTCCGATTTTATAATTGTGCTCAAGAACGGCATTCACTACGGTGAGTGTCGTTTTTTTTCACATCATTAATAAGCAAAATTAGTAAATCATTCCTATATTAGTTTCTTTTTACTTCTTAAAACTATACCATTAATAAGTTTGCATGAAATCCAATCAAAATATCTCTAACACCACTTCCTGGAATCTACCCACCCTGGTCACATTCAGGTTCTTCTTCGTTTATCTTTTTCTGAATATTTTCCCATTTCCTCTATATTACATAGGAAGTATAATTGGGCAAGATGATTTATTTTCATTTTACACTAATTGGACGCAAGAGCTTTCGGTTTGGGTAGGGAAAAATATTTTAGGAATCAAGTATGAGATTATAATAGGACCTAACGGAAGCGGAGATACTACTGCGGATTATATTTTTCAATTTATTACTTTAAGCATAGCAATAATCACATCGGTTATTTGGAGTTTTTTAGATTTTAGAAGAAAAAATTACTCAACACTATTCATGTATCTAAGAGTATTTGTTAGATACTACATTGCTGCAACTATGTTTTCTTATGGGTTTTCTAAAGCATTTACCTTGCAATTCTCTGAGTTAAGTCTTATGGATCTTGTAAAAACTTATGGCAATTCCTCCCCTATGGGTTTAATGTGGAATTTCATGGAATATAGTGACACTTACACAAGATTTTCTGGTTACGCAGAAATAATAGCAGGTATATTACTAGTTTTTAGAAAGACTACTTTATTTGGAGCCTTAATGACAGTTGCTGTTATGTTCAATGTTTTTATGATGAACATGAGTTACGACATACCTGTAAAATTATATAGTGGACTACTAACCATTATGGGGCTCTTTTTATTAGCACCAGACCTAAAACGTATAATAAATTTTCTGCTTCTTAACAAGCCTGTACAACCAAAAGTATTCACACCTTATTTTACTAAACATAAAGCAAAAACTGCTACTTTAATTGCCAAAACTTTAGTTATTTGTTTTTTTCTATACACCAATATCAGCGAATCTGCCGAAGGCCAAAAAAAATGGGGTAAAGAAGCACCTAAATCCTCTTTATATGGCATCTATGAAGTCATAGAATTTATAAAAAATAACGACACTTTGCCCCCATTGACAACAGACACTATACGCTGGAAAAGAATTTTAGTGGACAAGCGTTATACGGGGCTACAAACAATGGATGAAAAGTTTATATACAAAAAAGAGAAAACTGATACTATTTCTAAAACATTAGAGCTTACTGCATATCGAGACAGTACAGATGTTCAAAAACTTCAATACCACATACAAGATAGCTTATACTTTTTTGAAGGGATTTACTATGGTGATACTCTAAAAATCAAAACTAAAAAGAAAAAGCGTAATGAGTTTTTATTAATCAACAGAGGATTTCATTGGATAAATGAATACCCATATAATCGATAATCTCAATCACATTTCCATTTAAAATCTGAGATCTTATAACCTCCATTACTTTTAAAGTTATAATGCCACCATTCTGTCCTTATGGTTTTAAACCCATGTTTTTCCATAGTTTCACGCAACAATTTGCGGTGACTGAGTATCGTTTTTGAATGACCATTATATGAATGATGTGCTTCTTTCCCGAAATGGTCAAAATCTGTTCCCATATCTACGCCACCACCTGCTGACCTTACTAAAGTGATATCTACTGCCGCACCTTTATTATGAATAGATCCCCCTTTAGGATCAGCAACATATCCAGGATTAGGAAAAATCTTCCACATCTTTTTCTGAACACTATGCGGGCGATAACAATCAAAGAGCTTTATTCTATAGCCTTGTGCAAGGAGATCATTATTTGCTTTTACGAGTGCTTCTGCAACTTCCTTTCTAACATAACACTTAGCACAGGAATATACTTTCTCTTTCAAAAAATTATTAGAAGTAGCATATCGCATATCCAAAACAAATTCACTGGACATCTCCTCTATATTCACAAAACCTTCATCATTTGTATCAACAGCATTTTCTGTATTCACAATACCATCTGCAGCGATAGTTTTTTTTGTATCATCAGTACTTTCTGCACTCGATTCACCGCCTATCAGCATGACTATTGAATCTTTTTTTCTGAGCATACTCTGCTCTACTTTTTCTCCTCGTGCCTGTAATGCTTTAGATCTCTCTAAAAGGGCAATAGTTTGAGCCGTAGGCCCAGGAATTGCTTTTACATTATCATTACAAGAAAAAAACAGTACAGAAAAAATCAATAGCATTAATTTTCTCTCTATCATATCCATTTTTGTTTTTATCCCAATTACAATAAATATCTCGCATATTCCCATTCATATAGATTTCCCTCAAAAACTATATCAATTACATGCTTGATATCTTTAAATATAGTCAATATTTTTATTTTCAGTGTTTTCGCACACTGAGCCATAAATTATTTTTCTTTTCAGTTCATTATTTTACTTAAAAACATCTTTCACACTTCCACAAACAAGCATCTTATCTCCAAAAAAAGGATTTCTAATTTCCTCAGAATCAGACAACCAATACCCTCCTTCTCCATCAAAAGCCATTGGACAAAACTGTTTATATACAGCTCCTGAAGTTATTTTTGCATCATGTATTAACTTCTCAGTTTCGTTGGTTAAAGAAACAAAAAAATTACGTTGTTCTTTTATGTCTTTGGTTAAGGAAATTAGCTTTGAAGTTGCCTTAAGAGATTTATACTCTTCTAACACACCTATGGCAGCTTCCAGCTTTTTTGCCTCTACCTGAACACCTTCACTATTTGAATTCACTAGTGCTGCTTTGATATTAAGATATAAGCCATATATTTCAAGGGTTTTTCCATCCGAAAACTTAACTTCAGACACTTCATTTGTGATATTTAGATCAACACTTCCATCTAATTCATTCTGTGTAACAGTGACTGGTTTTTTATCTTGATTACAAGAAATTGAAATCAATGTCACTATAACCAGAAGTAATCCATATCTAACATTCAATATATTTAAATTCCTTTGCATAGAATCAGAAAATTTATTCGTCTATTAATTATTCCAAAAACCACAAAGTTAATTTAATATTTAAAACAATTAACAAAAGTATTTCTCTTTGAATATTTTTTTTAACAAAACTATACCATTAAGAATTCAGGACTTTTCTAAATATTTTAGATATTTTTGCCGGTAAAATTGTAAGGAATGCCATTTGAAGAGTTAAAACCCCAAGTAATACAGCTATTAAAAAATGAAGACCAATCAGTAACAGATAGATTACATACGATTTGTCAATTACTCAAAGACAAGATTGATTATTATGATTGGGTTGGTTTTTATTTTAAAAACGAAGACAAAGAGGAACTAAAACTTCGCACATATGTTGGCGCAGAAACAGATCATGTTATTATCCCTTTCGGGAAGGGTATTTGTGGTCAGGTAGCTGTATCTAATGAAAACTTTGTAGTTCCTGATGTGCAAGCACAGGACAATTATATTGCATGCAGCTTTACTGTTAAATCAGAGATTGTAATTCCATTATTCAAAAATGGAGAAAATATCGGACAAATTGATATAGATTCTGAAACCCCAAACCCTTTCACAGAAAAAGATGAAAGATTTTTAGAATTTGTAAATCAAGAAGTTGCTAAAATCCTTTAATTATTGTTCCTTCGTTGGTTCAAACATTAAATCATTTTACATATGAAAATCTTAGTCACGGGGGGATTGGGATTTATAGGTTCTCATACCGTAGTAGAGCTACAAAACAAAGGATATGAAGTTGTTATTATAGACAATTGCTCTAATTCTTCTCCTGATGTTATCAAAGGAATACATGCCATCACAGGTAAAGATGTAATTTTTGAACAATTCGATCTTAGAGAAAAGGATAAAGTGCAGGAGTTTTTTAAACGTCATCATGATATTGAAGGCGTCATTCATTTTGCAGCCTCAAAAGCCGTTGGAGAAAGCGTAGAAAAACCCTTACTATACTATGAAAACAACTTGTCAACCTTAGTTTTCATGCTGCAGCAACTAACAGAAAAAGCTTCTGCTAATTTTATTTTCAGTTCTTCATGTACCGTATATGGGCAAGCAGATGAACTTCCGATTACCGAAGATGCACCCGTAAAAGCTGCAGAATCTCCTTATGGAAACACAAAACAAATTGGTGAAGAAATCATAAGAGATACCTGCAAAGTACACCCAGCACTAAAAGCTATATCTCTTCGCTATTTTAACCCAATTGGAGCACATCCTACAGCTGAAATTGGTGAATTACCTATTGGTGTGCCTCAGAACCTGGTTCCTTTTATTACACAGACCGCTATCGGCCTTAGAGAACAATTATCAGTTTTTGGTGATGATTACCCTACAGTAGACGGAACTTGCATCAGAGACTACATTCATGTGGTAGATCTAGCAAAAGCTCATGTAGTAGCCTTACAACGATTATTAGAAGATAATAATAAATCTAACTATGAAGTCTTTAATGTAGGCACAGGAACCGGAAGCTCTGTTTTAGAAGTAATCCATTCTTTTGAAAAAGCATCTGACAAAAAGCTGAACTATAAAATTGTCGAAAGAAGAGAAGGTGATATTACCGCAGCATATGCTGATACTACCAAAGCAAATAATGAATTAGGCTGGAAAGCAAAAAGCAGTCTGGATGATTCACTCAGTTCTGCCTGGAAATGGGAACAAAAAGTTAGAAGTTAGAAAAACTTTAATTCACTTTATAAAATAAGAAAGCCTGAAGTCTCAACTTCAGGCTTTCTTATTTATATGATTTAAATCTTAGTAAAATCTAGCTCTTTTATCTTCAATCTCTGCAGCTTCTTTAAGCGCATCAAAAACTTTAGAGTTCACTAACCCAGCTTGTGTTTTAGATGCTTGTGAAGCATAGCTCATATAAGTCTCTAAACCACTTGCAGGTGTTTTCTTCGTCACCTCTACTACATACACTCCATTGTTACCTACAATAGGACCAGAAACGTTCCCTATTTCTAAAGCAAAAGCAGTACCCACCACTTTTGGCTCTGTTCCAGCTCCACTAATAGTAGGAGTTTTCATTGTTAATGCAGAAGCTACTTTTACTGTTTGACCTTGACTTTGTGCAATTGCATCAAGAGCAGTTCCAGAAATTTTAGCTTTTAATGTTTCTGCCTTCTTCTCTTTAATTAGAATTGGCTTTACCGTAGGACTAGCATCTTCAACTGTCATAGTCCCTTTATCTGATTTTGCAGTTAATTGAACCACAGCATACCCTTCTGGGATATCAAATCGTTTTATTTCACCAATTTTAGATTCCTCATTAAATGCCCACTGCACTACTGTTCTTCTAGCACCTAATCCAGGGATATTCTCATCTAATTCTTTAATATTATTAACTGGTCGAACGGTTAATTCATTTTCTTTAGACACTTCTTCGAAATCCTTGTCTTTTGCAGAGATTTGAAATTTAGTAGTTTCTGTAAAAATTGCATTTATTGTCTTTTCACTTGGCTCTACCTTTTGTGCTACAGTTGCCACTTTTATAGCTCTTTCTTCATCTGTCTGATCTTCGATACTAATAATATGATACCCAAATTGAGTTTCTACAATACCCTGATCTCCTGTTTTATTATCAAAACAATAATCATTAAAAACAGGAACCATAGCTCCCGGAGTAAAGTATCCTAAATCTCCTCCTTTATCTTTATTAGAACTGTCAGCAGAGAATTCTGAAGCTAATGTTGCAAATTTAGCTTTATCTACTCTGGTAACACCAATGATACTATCTGCTAGAGCTTTCGCTTCTTCTTTGGTACGTTTTGTATCACCAGCAGTCCCTAATCCTACCCAAGAAATTAAAATGTGACTTGCTTTTACAGAATCTGGTATTTGCTTTTGAGCAACAACCCTAGAAACTTTAATAAAATCTCCATCCTTATATGGCCCATAGACATCACCTACTTCTAGGTTATAAATTGTATCAGCTACTGTAGCTGGTAAATCTTTTTTGAACTTAAAACGATCATCAAATTTTACAGCAGAGTTTTGATTAACATAATCCTCTACATTTTCAACATTTCTGAATCCTTTAACGGTATCTGTTTTCCCATTTTCAAATTCTGCTTTATCATCCAATAAACTTGCAACTCTTCCTTTGATTTCATCTATATCTTCCTGGCTTGCTTCTTCATTAAAAAGCACATATCGTATACTTCTTGAAGCTTCTGCTTTATACTGATCTGCATGTGCATCAACATAAGCTTTAATTTCTGCATCAGTTACATTAACTTCTGCATCTTCAATACTAGAAAATGGTAATTGCACATATTTAATATCTACATTATCATTTTCCATCTTATACACCAATTCACCTTCTTTTAATGTAGATCCCACACCAGCTTTGATCATATTAAGATACACTTGCTCACGAGCTCCTTTACTAATAGAAACCTCATACTCCAACCACTGTTGGTAAGCTTGTGGAGATGTTGCTTTTACATTTGCAACATATTCTTGCATTTTAGCCTTATCAAAAACTCCAGCCTCATTCTGAAACGTTGGATTGTTTGCTAAGGATTCTTCCAGTAATTGATTTACTTGATCTTCACCTACTATAATCCCTAACTCTTCAAATTGCTCTTCAAAAACTGTTTCACGTATTTCTTGGTTCCATACGTAATTAACAGCCTGAATGCTTGATGATCCTCCTCCAAAACTTCTAGAAGCTGTTTCTACTTTTCTAGCAAAATCAGTTCTATCAATATCTTTTCCGTTTATCGTTGCGATTACATTTTCAGCTTTTTGTGAAATTGCTCCTCCGTTACGAATCAAATCCGCCAAAACAAAAGAGAAAAGTGCTAATGCAATGATTACAATAAGAAAAACCGAACGTTGTCTGATTTTATTTAAAACTGCCATGATGTGTAATTATTTATTCAAAATATAGTGGGCGAAAGTACCATTTTATTGTAATAATACCAATTAAAATTCTGAAAGTATTATTAAGTTTTTTGCTTTTTTTATGTAAATAAGGTCAACAAAGTCTTTATGATGCATTTTCACCTAAATTAAATCATCTTTTTATTGTTTTATAACTCGATAAACAATAAAAAATTGTGTTATTTTACATGTAACAGTAAGCCATAAACTTCCTAAAAGTAAAGGCACAAAAAATAGTATACATATTAACGGTATCAGGAAACTTTTTAAAATAAGGAGCACATAAAAACCGAGAAGAATCGACTTTTATTTTAAATCAACAAGAACCAAAATCACTCCTCAGTAATCACTTGTAATTCGACAATTTCAATTTTGGTATTAGAAGTCTCTATAATTTTAATTCTAAATCCATCTATTTTTACTTCATCTCCTTGTTGTGGAATTTCTTCTGTATGATTTACAATCATCCCTCCCAGGGTTTCGTAATTTTCATCTTCAGGAAGGTCTAATTTATACAATTCATTGATATGATCTACTTCTATTCTTGCAGAAAACCTATATTGGTCATCAGCAACTTGTTCTTCAATAAGTTCTATAGAATCATGTTCGTCTTCAATCTCACCAAATAGCTCTTCCACAATATCTTCTACAGTAATAATACCACTAGTACCTCCATACTCATCGATAACAACCGCTATACTTTTATGTTTTTTTGTCAAAAGATTAAGCACATCTTTTACAAACATTGTCTCTGGCACAAAAACTACAGGAAGTAAAATTGCTCTTAGAGACTTTGGCTTTTTAAACAATTCAAAAGAGTGTACATACCCTATAATATCATCTACATTGCCGTTATATACAATTATTTTTGACAACCCGGTATCTATAAATATTTTACTAACTTCTTCTATAGATTGGGATTTCTCTACAGCAACCACCTCGGTTCTAGGAATCATTACCTCTCTTGATTTGACATCAGAAAAATCAAGAGCATTTTGAAAAATTTGAATTTCACTATCTATTTCATCATCTTTTTCAACGGTCTCCATCTGCTCACTAATATAATCCCCTAATTCTGTTTTACTAAAAGCTAGTTGAACCTGATCTCCATCAGTTTTTAGAAACTTCTTGAGCACAAAATCTGAAACCCAGATTACAAATGATGAAATTGGCGAAAAAATAATATAAAAGACATAAGCAGGAAAAGAAAATATTTTAAGCAACGTATTTGAGTAAATTTGAAAAAATACTTTTGGCAAAAACTCAGCAGTAATTAAAATAATCCCTGTAGAAATAATGGTTTGGGTCAAAAGATTTAATTCTGTAATAAAATAGTCTAATACCCAATATGGTGATGGTAGTAACGAACTAAATAGACTCATCAATACCTCTCCCATATAAAACCCATAAATCACCAAAGCCACATTATTACCAACAAGCATTGTTGCAATAAACTTAGAAGGTTTTTTGGTTAAACGAGTAAGGATATTTGATATAAACCCTCCTTGTTTTTTTTCAATTTCAATATGAATTTTATTTGAGGAAACATAAGCAATTTCCATCCCTGAAAAAAAAGCTGAAAGAATTAAACAAAGTATAATAACAATAAAATGTAATTCCATGAATTAGTTCTTGTTATTTGCTTCAAATCTTTTTCTAAAGTTTCTTTTAAAGAAAAACATAAAGATCGCTGCTATTGCAAAAAAAAGATAGAGCATACTTCTCCCTCCTTCTTGCCCCCATTCTTCATATGCCTCATATAAAAAAAAGCACATAATTACTAAATAGGCATATTCAAAAAATTTAAATACTTTCTTCATAGTAGTGGATTACTCCTCTATAAACATTACTCCGTCATTAATTCTTGAATTCAAGATAGTAAAATCCTGATTAGCATCAAAACCATCTGCTTCATTAATAGTACCATCCGGGAGATAACTTTTATACGATTGATCGGTAAATACCCAGCTAAGGTTTTGATTCCAATACAATTGTTTTGCTTGTAAATGTGTACTATCTGCTGTTAGGATATCTACATTACCTCTCATATCAATTATTCCTGTTTCCTGATAAGAAATTGCATAATCAGAGGTAACCACACTTACTTTTCCATCTTCATCTATAATATCTAATATGATTCCTTCTGGAAACTCATGATACGCAAAAGATCGATTAGAATAGTCTAAAATTCTAGATGCTTTTAATATAGCGGTAAGCCTTCCTGAATCAGTATATTTAAGATTTACTTCAAAAGCTTCTGCAATAGGAGCTTCTTCGGATTCTAAATAATCGGGAGAAGTTATTTTTTTAGATTGGCATGAAAAAAACATTGTCACAGCAAATGCTATGACAATGTTCATTAATATATATTTTTTTTTATCCTGCATTACAGTTTAGGCACCTTAACGGTTTCTCCAATCCAACATCCAACACTAACGGATGTTATTCCTGGGTTGTTAAAAATATCTGTCTTTGTCGGAGCCTTAGCGCGATAATTTGCTGCATATTTATTTGCTGTAGACTTTAAGCTTGGATCTATTTTCCCAGCTCTTCTAGCATAGTTTTCAGCCAACCAATATACCGCTCTTTTACTAAACACGTCGGTTCCACAACTATTTGCACTACTAGCAATCATACTTGCTATTCTCAAGTAACATATCCCCATAGAAGGTTTTTGTTTTAATGCTTTTCTATAGTAGCTTCTGGCTTTTCCTTTACTACCTTGCTTTTTCATTATCTCACCAATCTTGAAGTATACCTTTGCCTTATCACTTGATTTAGTTTCTAATTCTGCTGATTGATTAAAATACTTTAATGCAGTAGTAGTCTTTTTATCTTTTAAAGCTAAAAGTCCTAAATAGTAAGCTGTTTTAGCAGAAGGATCTGATTTATGTAATGCCTCTACCAACTTAAAGAATAATGGATCCTCTGTACATTCTTTTGCAGACATTCTACCTGCAGCACCTTTTAACCAATTTATATCAGCCTTCTTTGCTTCAAATTGTCCTGTATATAAAGGAATCAGGTTTTTACAATCTGCTAATTCTCCTAATTTCTGATTAATTCCAGCTTTTACTTTACTAAAAGCTGTTAAATTAATTCCTGAGTTTTTTAATGCTCTTTTCTCTTTAGAAGATAAAGCTGTACCTGCTTCTTCTTTTTCTGTAAGTTCTGCAATAATTTTTGCTAACCTATTTTCTTCATTTTCGATTTTTTCTGTAACATCATCATACAAATCAAAAACGCCCTGAAGTTCTTTTTTTCCTTCACCGTGAAGATCTACAAAAAGTGAGAAATACGTGTATAACTTTTTTGGTCTTTTAAAGTTTTTCTTATCCTCTGAATATCCTTTATCAAATTCAGCAAATTGAGTTTCTTTAGTACCAATTTTATTATCATACATGAGTTGACCTATATCAGAATGCATATCTCCAATTTTGGTCTTTCCTGGAAAATACTGAAAACGCTCTTTCCACAAGGCAATCAATTCATTTGCCAAAGTTGTTTTAGGCGCACCAGAAGCTTTTTTATATTTTGCTTCTAACAATTTTTTTCCAAATTGATACGTCGCAACACTATATGTAGGGCATTCTTTTCTTACTTTCCATAATGGCTCTTCTGCCGCATCATAGTTCTTTACCTTTGCATGTTCATAAGCAATAGAAGCTGTCGTTGCACAGTCCGTAGCTTGAGCATTTATACTTGTAGTACTCAAAACTAATCCTGTTGCTATAACAAATAAAACTTTCGTATTCATAGCTGTGTTAATTATTGTATTTAATTAAATTTTATTTTCCTGAACCATTTATCATTTAATGATAAACTCAAAGAAACGTTAAAAAACTCTTCTTTAACTAATCCAAAATCTGTTGTCCCTCGTTGACCATACTCAAAACCTATATTAGCATTAGAGAATAATCTGCCAACTGGTAGTCCTACTCCAAAAGATATGCCAAACTCATCAATCGAATTTCCATTTATATTCAATCCTGTCTCTTCATATCGAAATCCTGCCCGATAAACAACACGACTAAAATAACTCGTTAACGAGTTATACTTAGGGATATAGTATCCTCCTGCTTTAAATCTTGAAGCATTTTCATACTCAACATTATCCTGACCGGATACAATATTAGTAAATTCTCCAGAATCAAGATATGTATATTCTCCTCCAACAAACCATTTTCTTGGCTGTCCTATACCACTAGCGAATTTAAACTCGGCAGGAAGATCAATTTTTTGATCACCAACGTTTATTTCTTGTCTTTCTGCTACCGTCTCTCTACCATTATTTGCAATTACTACAGTAGCTAGTTCTCTGGTACCATCTGCTTTTAACTCAAAAGATGGTGTTGACACAATCGAAGCAACCAGTTCTAGTTTTTCAGAAACCATAGTCTTATACCTTACTCCAAAAGACAAACTAAAAGCTGATAAATCTGTACTGGTTATTTCTCTGGTATCAAACTGTACATCAGGCCTTCTTAGTATTGTTTTATTCTCAATATTTCCAAAGTTATAATTTAAATCTACACCTACGCTTAGATTCTTGTTAACTTTAACCCCAGTAGCTAAAAAAACCTTATTTAAACCACCAGTCCCTTCAAATTGAAATTCTGATCCGTCATCTACAATATTATTAATACGATATCCTACAGAAGTAAGTGGTATAACTCCAAATCCGAATCCAAATTTACCTGCCGGAACACCTATAGCAAGGTAATCTAATGATGCATTCTCTCCTGAGGACGATTCATTGGCATTACTTAATTTAAAATTACGATATGATGTTCCTACCGTATATGAGGTTAATCCAAGCTCACTAAATGATGCTGGATTCTGAAGATTTAAATGAATACTATCTGCAAGTACACTTAATCCCCCCATCGATCTATTTTCTACCGTTCCTTTAAATTTTGGTATTCCAATTCCATAAAAAGAATACGGTGAAGAGGTTCCCTCCTGAGCATAAGATATTACCGCAATATGCACTAATACAACTACTAAAATCTTCTTTATCATCTACTATTATTAAAAGCTAAAATGCAGTTTAATCCTTCCAATAAAAAATTGGAAGTGGCAAATATGCCATTTTTTAATCTTTTAGACAAAAAATGTGCATCTCCTCCGGTTAAAATAACTGTTAAATCAGGATAAATGTTGCAATATTCTTCAATTACTCCTTTAATTTCATATAAAATTCCGAAAACCACACCCGAATGTATAGCTTCTTCTGTACTTTTTCCTATGTGATTTTGGGGAGATGTCAATTCTAACAGTGGTAATTTTGCAGTAAAATTATTTAAGCTGCTATATCGTAATCGTAACCCGGGAGCTATTGCTCCACCAATATATTCTTCTTTTTCATTTTTAAAATCGTAGGTAATACAAGTTCCTGCATCAATAATCAGGGTATTCTTCTTTGGGAACTGATCTACTGCAGCCGAAACAAGAACCATACGATCAATACCCAGAGTATTTGGTGTTTTATATAAATTTTTAAATGGCATGTTAACCTTATGATCCAACATTAGAGTATTAAAAGAATTCTTGACATACAGTATTTGATCTTTATTCATATTTCCAACAGAAGAAACTATTGCTTTGGCAATCAGAGGGTATTCTTTTTTCACACGCTCTATCTCCTTTTTAAAAGAATTCTGTTTAATTGTATTTTTATAAACAATTTCAGATGTATCAAAAACTCCAATTTTAGTATACGTATTCCCTACATCAACGACAAGATTCATATCATTATTTCTAAGTTGCAAAAGTACAAAACGATTTTTTTAATTTTTTCTTTTGAGGATTAAAAAAAGCGTTCTATATTTGCATCCGCTTACAACAAGGTGCCTTAGCTCAGTTGGTAGAGCAAAGGACTGAAAATCCTTGTGTCCCTGGTTCGATTCCTGGAGGCACCACCTTAAAAGCCCAAACAATTTGTTTGGGCTTTTTTAATGATTAAAATACTAATATTCAAACGCTTATATTTTTATAAAAGCTTGATAACTTATCTTATTTTTTATCTTTTTTAAGCATTTTTCTATTGATTTTTGCCATTTATCGAACTGCTCTTTGTTATTAATAAATCCTAGCAAAACAATAGACTACACTAGTAAATTTTTTATATAAAGAATAAACCCACCCTTCTAGGAAAATGGAAGTTAAATGTTTAAAATGTGGAACCCCAATAATTTTTGCAGGAAAATCTGCCTTAAAAAGAGACAAAAGTATCCTGTCATTTTCCTAAACGGGCACTTTCTCAGATGGAACAGAGCATGTATTTACTAAAAAAGTTTGTCCTTATTGCGATTCTAAATTAAAAGACGAAAACTTTGGAAAGAAATAACTGTTAATATCCCAATGTATAAATCAGTTTTTTACAAAAAACTAAAAACCTATGATTTATGTAACATTCCATTCCTATTTGTATAACCTTGCATCGATTAATTATGGAGATCTTTGTAATAAATATTATAGAATGAGAACATAATCGTTTTCAAAAATGAATCCTGAACGCCCCGCCCTAGAATTACCAAAATGATAATAACTATGGAGTATTTGACAAATACTACAGAACATTTCAGGTAATAAAAAAGTAGAAATTAAAAACTCTGCCTTTCTTAATAAAGTTGAATAAAACCTTATAACACAAATATTCTTTAGTAAGAAAATATTAAAACAATACACAAATCAATGTTATGGATCAATTTTAATATAAAATGACGACACATAATTAGTCAAATTCTTAAAGCCATTCGAATAGATTCTTTAAAATCGTCATCTTTCTTGCTGATTCTTTTTATCCTCAGAGGTTATTTACTTATTAATTAATTCTCTGGGGGCAAAAGAAATGAAAAAAATAAACCTCTTCTAATATTAATTATGAAACTAAATAAAAATGTAATTCTAAAATATGAAGTAGGAGATACAGTATTCACTAAAATAAACCCTAATATTTCCTTGATCGTTCGGAGATATATTAGTGGAGTTTACTACTGTGGATTTCAAAATGATCCTGATAGATGGGAATTAGGTTTGACAGCAAGAGCATTGGTAGGAAGTTAAACTCTTTCTGAAATCTATTTTTATCTTAAATCACACAAATTATGAAAACATCGGCAATTGTCTACTGCGAAAATGAATTTGCCAAATTGGACGGCAAAATAGCAAACGGTCTTGTACGGCATTCTGACAAGTATAAAATCGTTGGTATTATTGATAGCACAAAATCAGGTCTGGATGCAGGAGAATATTTAGATGGAATCAAAAATGGAATACCAATATTCCAAAATTTTAATCAAGCTATCGAAATGTTGGATAGTATTCCGGAATACTTTATCTACGGAATTGCTCCTCTCCAGCCCTTACTTAGTGATGAAGAGAAAAAAATTATATACACCGCCATTAAGACTGGAATGCACATTGTAAATGGGCTTCCAGAGTTTCTTTCAGATGATGAAGTTTGTATTCATCTCTCAAAAAAATATAATGTATCTATTTTTGATGTAAGAAAACCACCTTCGAAAAAAAATCTTCACCAATTTACCGGCAAAATTAGAAATGTTCAAACACCAATAATAAAGATATCCGGAACAGATTGCGCAGTTGGCAAGCGAACCACCGCACTTAAGTTGGTAGAAGCTCTAAAGAATGAAGGTTTGAACGCCATCTTCATAACCACAGGCCAAACAGGAATACTTCAAGGTTCAAAATATGGTATTGCCATAGATGTTCTAAGTTCTGGTTTTGCTACCGGAGAAGTAGAAAATGCTATTCTGGAAGCAATTAAAGAACAACCTGATATTATTGTAGTAGAAGGTCAAGGAGCACTTAGTCATCCGGCATTTACCTCTTCAAGTGCAATCCTCCGAGGCGCTATGCCTAAGGCTATTATCCTTCAACACCCACCAAAAAGACGCACCAGGTGTGATTTTCCTAAAATTCCCATGCCAACACTAGAAAGTGAAATAAAAATGTTAGAAACCTTCTCAGGATCCAAGGTAATTGCAATAACAATCAATCATGAAGATATGAATGACCAAGAAGTTGAAAACATAACAAAAGCTTATGAAGAAAAATATCAATTACCTGTCACTGATGTCTTAAAAAATGATTGCAGCAAGCTGATAGAAAAACTTTATGAAATATTCCCTGATTTAATCCAAATCAACCCATTACTATGCCAACCCCAAGAATAGACATTAATCTTAATAAAATTGCTCATAACGCTAAGGCTTTAAGTTCTCTTTTTCAATCAAAAGGAATAAGCATAATTGCTGTTACTAAAGGAATTTGCGCACATCCACAAATTGCTAATGTTTTAGTAAAAAGCGGTGTTAAAATTCTTGCCGACTCAAGAATAGCAAATATTAAAAAAATGCGTGACGCCAAGGTGAAAGCTACCTTTTTACTAATTAGAACACCTATGATAAGTCAGGCAGAATCAGTAGTATTAGAAACCGATATGAGTTTAAATTCGGAATTATCTGTTATAAAAAAACTTTCAGAATTTGCTATCCTACATGGTAAAATCCATAAAATCATAATTATGGTCGAGTTGGGAGATCTACGAGAAGGAATAGTTCCATCACAATTGGAAAATACCATCAAAAAGGTACTAACACTTAAAGGCATTGAGCTTAAAGGGATAGGCACAAATCTTGCTTGTTTTTCTGGAGTCAAACCCACAACAGAAAAGATGGACATGCTTTCTACTATTGCTGTTAGTATTGAAAAAAAATTTCATATTAAACTATCCATAATTTCAGGAGGAAATTCGGCTAATTATAATTGGTTCAGCACTACAAAAGATGTTGGCAGGATAAATAATTTGAGATTAGGAGAATCTATATTTTTGGGTTATGAACCCTTAACAGGAAAACCGATTCCAAAACTTTATCAAGACGCTTTCATGCTAGTGGCTGAAGTTATAGAATTGAAAAACAAATCATCCGTACCCAATGGTGAAATAGGTCTGGACTCTTTTGGTAATAAACCAAAATTTAAAGACCAAGGCATGATACGAAGGGCTATCTTGGCAATGGGTGTACAAGACGTAATGGTGACCGGACTAACTCCAAAATTAGATATTGAAATCCTGGGAGCCGGCGGTGATCACATTATCATCAATGCTAAAAAAGAGGACTTAAAAGTGGGTAGTGATGTATCATTTACATTAAAGTATGGCGCATTAGTTACTGCTATGAATTCATCCTATATTTTTAAAAATATCATCGCCCCTATACGTGCAAAAGAGTATTGCGCAATAGTAGAAGAAAAAGACAGGATACACAAAAAGAAAATCGCTGTTATGACTGTAAAGGAGGATCATTCACCATTGATAAGTCTTCAGGATTCGGATTTTAATTTAATATTTGAAAAATCCATTCAAAAAAACTATCGCTATTTGGTTAGAAAAGAGGTCTATAAAAAAATAGGTCGAATTAGTAAACTTTTGGATAATCAGGGCAAAAAATTAATTATTAGATCAGCCTGGAGATCATTTGATCATCAACAAAAACTATGGGATCAAAAAGTCGGTTTTATGAAAAAGAAACATCCCGAAAAAACTATAGAAGAAATTGACGAAATAGTATCAAGTTTTATTGCTCCCAAAAGGCAATCTACACATTCAACAGGTGGTGCAGTTGATGCTCTGATTTATGATTTACAAAAGAAATGTGTGCTGGATTTTGGAACCAATGATGGACTACATATTGATTTAAATGAAAAATGTTATCCCAGACATCCTGATGTTAGTGAAGAAGCAAAGAAAAATCGTAAACTTCTGATGAAACTTTTCGAAAATGAAGATTTTGTATGTGACCATAAAGAATATTGGCATTTTGATTATGGTAATATTGGTTGGGCGGCAGAAAAGGATAAGGAATATGCTAACTATAGTGTTTTAGAGGAATCATTTGTAAAGCCATCTACTCTTAATTATCCAGATCAAATTTTCTTTTATCTTTAGACATACAGTATCTTACAAAATGTTCTTATATAAGTTCCAAAGTAGTTGGTTGAATAATACCTAAGATGTCTGACTCTTTCATAATAAGTGCATCAATATCATCAACAGTAATTTCTGTTCCAGAATATTTTCCATATAATACGACATCACCAACTTTTACAGTCATGGGTTCATCTTTTTTACCCTTTCCAACAGCTAATATGATTCCTTTTTGAGGTTTTTCTTTTGCATTATCAGGTATGATAATGCCTCCCTTTGATTTTTCTTTTGCTATATCGGCTTTTACCAATACTCGATCGGCAAGCGGTTGTATTCTAAATTTATGCATGATCTTTTTTCTTAATTATTAAAATTCAACAGGTTTGAAGTTCAGCAAAAAGTAACTCTAACTCTGCTCTGGTTTTCTTAAGTTTAATTGCAAGATTATTAAGCATCATTTCTTTTTGCTCATCTTTAAAGTCAAAATCTTTATTAGATAAAAAAATGAATCTCTGTTTGATCATTACCTTTGGTTCTCTCCAACTTCTTGTAATATTTGTTGTAGCCATTTTACTATTTATTTACTGCCATTAAGTAGTGGTTTTGGTAGTTGAATTGACGGATTTATAATTGTTTCCAGATCTAATAGATCACTTTTTTTTGCATCAATAGTAAGTGTTGAAATAAGGTTAAAATCAATACTATTAGAATTATTTGTTATTTGATCTGTGTCTAGAGCTTCCTCCAGAATATTTAATATAGATTCATCTACTCTTTCATCGAATTTTCTGGCGAATAAGTTGTCTCCTTGTATTAAGAAGTCGATATCCGCTCTTGTCAAAGTTTTTGGTTTCAATTTTATATCGCCATCAACTATCCTTACAACAGCTCTCTTATCATCGTTTATGATCGTTTCTTTGAATGAAGTATTCATTAATGCCGTTTGAAAAAATGATTTATCAGCAATTAGGATCTTACGATAGAAATCTTCAAACTTTTTCACTTCAGGACTATGACAAATAAATTCACAGCATGCTCTGGTCAAAATCATCCATTGTCCGCCGACATACCAAGTCACATTTTTCATGAAAGATCTTTTATAGGGTATGCCGGAAAAGCCAATACCTATCTCATGAAAATGGTTTTCAACGCGGTTTAGTGTATCAAATTTCTTCTTAATTTGATTGGCTATTTTTATGAAGTTTTTTTCTTTATTCCTGCTCAAAAAATCAAAAATAAAATCTTGAGATTTCAAAGGAAAATCCTGATCGCTTAGATTAATAAAAAAATCCCATTTCAGACAACGGTTTAAGAGATATTTCATTCCATTAATTTGAGACTGTACCATACTATATCCTCCCCTCTCTACATTTTCACTTTTTAATAGATAAACGCTGGAGTAATCTTCCAAAAATGTTTTAACACCTTTTTCAATGTTTATATCAACCTCTTGATCGATCTGTATTAAGTAGTGGCTTTCTGGATGGTAAATGGCTTTAAACAATCGTTTGAACTGTCCAGGAAAATGGTGAACCAATATGAAGTAGGCAATCTTAGGCTTCTTTTTTGAAATGTTAAAATGAACGATTTGCTTTTTTGGCATACCTAATTCTTGTGTCATTTTATGTATGTGTTATTTTGTTCTTAACTTTAATTATTTTAAGTAATCATTATAAAAGCTCTCTTTCAAAAAACACTACTTCCTTTTTCTTAGGATCTTCCGCAAACGTACAGTAATATATTCGGCGGTAGTATAATCGCACAATCAATTTAACTTCAGGATTTGCTTTGGCGTAAACAGTATCACCTGATTTGAATTTACCTTCTTGTCCTTCCATATACTTTATATTTAAATTCTAAATACTCACATCTTCATAACCACTTTTAATGATGATCGACATCATTTTAAATCGTTTATTAGCCTTTACTACATTTCTTGTATGAGCTGGGATAATGATTACGTGACCAGTTTCAATCGTATTTGATTCTTCATTAATAATAATCTCAGCTTCTCCGTCTATAATCTGAATAAGATTGTCAAAAGGAGATATTTTAGAGGACAATGTTTCTCCACTATCAAATGATAATATAGTTACAGTTCCTGTTTTTTTCTTCAGGATTGCTTTTATAACCACAGATCCAGGTACATAATCAATAGTATCAACCAACTTAAGTTTAAAGGATTTTTCTAATTCTTGATTTTTCATGGATAATATGATAGAAGATTAATGCTAAACTAGAATAAGATGATCATGATTTTTTACATAACGTTCATTCACCACTCCTTTTCTCCTTTCTTTTTGCAGCTTTTGCAGCCCTTTTTTCTTTCAAACTTTTTGCAGGTGATTTTTTACCTGACTTGGATTTACCTTCTTTTTCTTTTGACATGATTTTCTGTTTTAATAGATAGTATTAGTAACTCACCTGTTATGGGTAGTTTTAGTATGTATACAAAAATCAGTTAATTAATGATTTAATGCGTTACATTACGTTGAACCTACGTTACATATATCACACTTTCCATAGTACTGAGTAATATGGACATCGAACGAGCCATAATAAGACATAACCTATTATAAATCTTCCAGGTTTTGTTTACGCTTTTCTTTTAATTGCTTATAAAATGTAGGTGTCAATCCTGTCAATTTTTTGAATTGATTGGATAAATGCGCAACACTGCTGTAGTGCAGTTTATGGGAGATCTCGGTGAGATTTAGTTCATCATAAATAAGCAATTCTTTAACCCTTTCAATTTTATGGATAATAATAAATTGCTGAATGGTAATTCCTTTCACTTCAGAAAAAATATTTGCTAGATATGTATAGTTATAGCCAATTTTTTCACTTAAATAATCGGAATAATTGACTTTAGGTAATTCATCTGTATAATGAATCATTTCGATAATGACATTTCTTATTTTTTCAATTAGAATACTTTTTTTATTTTCCATTAATTCTAAGCCAGATTTACTTAGATTTTTCTTCAGTTTAATATGTTGCTCTTTAGTTATATCTTCCAAGAGTTCTATAACACCTAACTCCAAAACGACATAATGCAATCCAAGTTTTTTTAACTCTTCTTTCACCATGAGTTTGCATCGTAAACTGACCATGTATTTAATGAATAATTTTGTGCTCATGTTTCTATTTTGACGAAGTATTCGTTTTTTAAATTTTATATCATTTTCGAAGATACTGTCTAGGCACAAGCTTCTGTAAACGTAGTACGGTTGATACTTCTCTATTCTTCTTCCCCTCAATAATTATATTCTTAGTAAACGATATGATAAAATTTTCTCCGACATGTTTATCAATATGTAATGGATATTTTTCAAGTATAACGGACAAAATTTCGTTAAAAACCAATATTCTTTCAAATCCATATGCAGTTTTATAACAAAACGAATAACCACCCTCAACCTGTCCTTGATAAACCCCCTCCAATTGTCTTATCTGATTTATTTCTTGGGAAGGGGAAATAACATATGAAATTAACATCATCAGGAATAATTTTATTCTCATTGTTCTTTTTTTGTTATTTGTAAGAAGTTTTACTTTAAGAATTTATATTTAAGTATCCTCAGACAATCTAAATATTTCAACTATCCTTGAGCTTGGATTTTAGCTAATTAAAATTTAAGTATTTCATCAGTACAGGAAATAAGACATAAAAATCCATCTTCAATAGATTGATTTTCAACGGTTTTAGAAATACATGACTAATTATTTGACCAATTCAACATTGACCGCGTTCATTCCCTTTTGACCTCTTTCCATCGTAAATTTTACGTTATCGTTCTCGCGAATTTCATCTAAAATACCGCTTTGATGTACAAAGACATCCTCATCAGAATCCTTGAGTTTAATAAAGCCAAATCCTTTGACACTATTAAAAAATTTTACCGTTCCTTCTTTCATTACTTTATATTTATTATTTGTATGATATAATTATTTGCTCTATTTCTCAATATTTGTTGAGAAATTTTTAATTCTTAATACTATCGCCTTTTTGTTTTAAACCCATCCATGTGTAATTTGGGACAATGTATAAACATAAAAAGAATGAGAGACAAACAGAAGTATCTAATTGTGAAGACTTGTTCTACATTGAAAACGGAGCCCAAATGGATACTGCTACCCTTAATTTAGCTTAACTTGTTTTTTTGCATTATTGCTGAGAAAAAAGAGAGCAGAAAAAGAATATTGAATTTGAGAAAACAAGATTAAATTGGAGCTTTCAGAATTTTAACATGGTAAAGATACCTTTAATTTGAATGCTATTACCAAATCATATGTTAAATACTGGTATACCACATTTCATGATTTAAAAACAGGAACAATTAACAGTTAATATCTATTAGTTGTTGGAAATAATTATCATTATCTTTAAAATAAGACCAGTGTACAAGGAGATTGTTCACAAAATTAGAAAACTAAACCTTTCCCCTAGCATAATTTCTTTTGAAAGCCATCCTCCATAACCTTGCTTTTATATCAAGGAATCCTACTAAATATCACAAAGGGTTAATCATCATGTTTTTACAAAGAACCAAAATCAAAGTTCTTTCGGTTTCCTTAGCCTAAAGAGCAAACAACTAATAAGTATTTATTAACTAGTATAATATTATGTAAAACAAAATTTTCAATAACCAATTGGAAATCTACTAATTAACTCCCAATCTCGCATTAAAAAGTTCGATTCTATTCCTAAAGACCTCACCTTAAAAACCCAAACAATTTGTTCGGGTTTTTTGTTTGGTTTAAATTGGCTCTTCCTAATAGCAGGAATCAAGACCAGTTATTGTATTAAACACATTACATCTTGTTCCCTTTTCATCCTCATATCAATGTAATAAGCTGATATGAATGTTTTAAGGCTACCAAGAGCTGGTTCAATAAAAAGCTCAAATACACGCTCAAAAATTTTCCAATATTTTTTGCAACTATAAAACTTGTTTGACTTAGATTTGTTATTAGTTGTTAAATTAACAAGAGACTAATACACGAGTTTGGAAGCCCTATAAGGCCCAAAATAGAGAAAAATTGTTCTAGACAAATTCTATGTACAATTGGATATAGAAATCACTCTACTGAATAAATAGAAAGGATAAACGAACTGTAAAGCATGAACATGTTTGTAAGTTTATTGAGATTTTTTATGTTAAAAGATTCTGGAGTAATAGCTATTTGGTTAGCAAATCAAGTATCTCTCGTAGCGGTTAATTAAGAGCTTTAAAGATTATTGAAAAAGAGCAAAACAAAGTAAAAAATGAAAGACGCCAAGGTAAGATGGTTACAAGATTTTCGAAGATTTCTTCCTTTAAAAAGTCAATTCATCCTTTCTGGAAATATTAAAGATTTTCAGCTTATCAAAAATGATTTCGGAAGCTACAGCTGGCATAGATTAGAAAATGCAATTGATGCCGAACTTAAAAGTACAGGCTATAAGCATGTGGTTTATTACAATCCTATGAGTGGTTTTGATATTCCTTTTTTTCTTGGAAATCCTGAAGAAAAAAAAGCCTTGTTCCAAAAGCTTCATATTCCGCTTCAGCAAGATGACATATACCATAATTTACAAACTTTTAATATTGTATTACAAACCATAGTCAACTATCCTAATGAGCCCATAGCCTTAGTTGTTGATTTCGCTTCTCAATTTTTGATGAATGCTGAAAATCTAATAAAGGCCGAGCATGACACCTTTAGTTTGACACATATACTATCCCAAACTACAGAAACAAAACCTTATGGGCAACCACCTAAACCATTTTACAACACTGTTATTTGGATAGTAGACAAAGAAGGGGATTTACCCGATTGGATGGTAGTTAACAATCCCAAAATAAGACATATCCCGATAGGTAAACCGGACCATATTGCTCGAAGAAGATTAGTAGATCCTATTGTAGAAAGCTTATGTGAAACTAAAACAGAAGCTAAAAGAATAGCCACAGATTTTGTTGATGAGACTGAAGGGTTACTTCTCTTGGATTTAGTAGCCATTATAGAATTGGCTCGATCAGAATCTATTCATATTTCCCTTATTGCCGACGCAGTAAGGAGATATAAAGTAGGGGTAACTGAAGATCCCTGGGTTAAAATTGATAGAGAGAAAATTGAAAATGGCGAAGCTTTTATTAGAAAAAGAGTAAAAGGGCAAGACCATTCTGTACAGCACATGGTGGATATTGTAAAAAGAGCTATAACAGGTGTTGGCAGTTCCAAAAGAAATAATCGCCCTAGAGGTGTTGTATTTTTGGCTGGCCCAACGGGCGTTGGAAAAACGGAATTAGCCAAAACCTTAACTAGTCTTTTATTTGGTGACGAAAGTGCCTATATTAGATTTGACATGTCCGAGTTTAGTGCAGAACATTCTGACCAAAGACTCATTGGTGCACCTCCAGGCTATGTGGGTTATGATTTAGGAGGCGAATTGACCAATGCAGTTAGAGAAAAGCCTTTTAGCGTGGTGTTGTTTGATGAAATTGAAAAAGCTCATCCTAGAATTTTAGACAAGTTTCTTCAAATTCTAGATGATGGGGTACTTACAAGTGGCCGAGGTGATAAAGTTTATTTTTCTGAAACGCTAATAGTTTTCACTTCCAACCTGGGGATTTATAAAAAATCAGCTACCGGAGAGCGTTTTCCAAACGTGACTTATGAAGATAATTTTGAAACGGTAGAAAAGAAAGTAAGAAATGAGATTGAACGCTATTTCAAATTCGATTTGAATCGACCTGAACTTTTGAATCGAATTGGGGATAACATCATTGTTTTTGATTACATCAGAAAAGATGTTGGCAAAATGATATTCAATATGATGATCGAAAATCACATCAACGCTATTCAGAAACAATTAGGCATTTCGCTTCATATTCAAGAAGATGTAATTCATACACTCGAAGAACTGTCTATTAAAGATTTAAATAACGGTGGTAGAGGCATCAGAAATAAGATAGAATATCATTTTATTACTCCTATTTCGAGAGCTTTGTTTTCAATAAATCCTGTCAAAGGCGATGTTGTCGAGTCCAAAGGTATTTCATTTGAAAACAAAGGGACTACCATCAATTTAATTAAAAAGTAGATCAATGGAAATTGGGATTTCACGTTTACATTTTCCAGTTACAACTCTTGGCCCCGGAAAACGAATAGGTATCTGGTTTCAAGGTTGTTCAATACATTGTGAAGGTTGTATTTCAGCAGACACTTGGCAATTTAACACCAAAATGGTTGATATAAATGAATTGAAAAGAGTTTTGAAAAAGTGGTTACCTAGCTGTGATGGAATAACTATTACAGGAGGTGAACCTTTTGATCAACAAGCTGCACTGTTTGAATTGCTTACTTTCTTAAGACCTTACAATCTATCTGTTTTAGTATATAGTGGTTATTCTTATCAAAAACTTAAACAGAAAAAAGAAATCTTCGAAGGGCTTATTGATGTTCTCATCTCTGAACCTTATGATTATAAAGAAACTCAAACCAAGGCTTTGTTAGGTAGCGATAATCAAAAAATTCATTTACTAACATCATTAGGAGAACATACATTTTCGGACTATGTAAAATGTATTCCAGAAAAAAAATTGGATGTACAATTTGATGATAATAAAGTATGGATGGCGGGTATTCCTATACAGGGAATGAAGGAAATAACAAAAACGTTGCAACAAGAAGGAGTTGATATAAAAAGCACTCAAGCTGTGATAAAGAAAAAATAAAAATGGAGTATATAAGACTTTGCCCAGCATGCAATAGTGAAAGACCGGTTAACGAGATGTATTGTCAAAATACTATTGAAAGCGTTACATGTAGTTGGTTATTGATGAATGTTAAACAAACACCTATTGGTGGAAGCGTAGAAATTCAGAAAACACCTCCAGAGCAAAAAACGCGATATTGCGAAAACGGACATGAAGTAGGAGAGCAAGATTTTATGTGTATGGAATGCGGAGCAGATATCCAAGAAACTGCCATTGCTCCAGAAGAAGAAATAATACAATCTATAGGTGAGTATACAGTAATAGAAATTGTAAAGACCACACAAGCAACCAAAGAATGTTTTTTAGTTAAGAATGACAAGGAAGAGATTTGTTTTTTAACCTTGTACCATGAAAATTATGAACCAGATAAAGCTATCTATAATGTTTTGCAAAAGGCTGACATTGATCATGTAGCAGCATTGATTGAAACAGGGTATTGGGATAATCGCTTTTTTGAAGTTACCGAACAAATAAAAGGAGGTGCTTTAGACACCCTTGATTATGTTGATGAAAATCAAATAGAGAAATTGGTTGACGAAATAGGAAGAGCTCTTCGAGATTTTTCTGAAGCTGGGATGCGACACCGAGACCTTAGTCCGCAGAATATACTTATCCGAAATCAAGAGTGTTTTGATCTAGTAATTATTGATTTTAGCTCTGCTCGTTTGTCAGATTATGATTTAGATACCGATACCCCCTTAGAACTCACAAGATATACTGCTCCAGAAGCTATTATTGGTGGCATAAGCCCTGCTTCAGACTGGTGGAGTTTGGGAATGATTGTTTTAGAACAGATTACCAAAGGAGCTTTTTTTGAAAATATCAATGATAAAGCCTTTATGATTCATCTGGTAACTAGAGGTGTTGAGTTACCAACTAATATAGATGAAAGATTATTGTTATTACTTAAAGGCCTTTTATGCAGAGACCCTTTAAAACGTTGGCATTGGGAAGAGGTCGATAAATGGTTGAAAAAAGAATATGTAACTCCCCCAATAGAGTCTTCAACAAGCTTAAAACAAGAGAAAGAGAAAAAAATTATACTTGGTGACGAGACCTACATCAATCTAAGTTATTTTGCCCTCGCTGCAGCTGAAGAAAAAAACTGGAAAGAGGGGTTAGAGTTATTTACCTCTGGAAAAATTTCAAATTGGGTAAAAGAGATACAAGGAGAAGATATCATATGTTCTTCTATAAGAAACCTTCGTTCTAAAGAAGATATTGATTTAGAATGGCGGTTTTCATTGGCATTGATGCATTTAAATGACGCTTTACCATTAACTTGGAGAGGTCAAATCATCATCCCTGCTTGGTTGCTTAGCAATCCTATTATTGCATCACAATTGATAGAAGGAGAAATCCCTGATTATCTAGACAACATCAATCGCGAAAAATGGTTGGTTCATTTAAAAAGAAGAAGACAAAATGTAGTACAGAAAGCAAAAAGTCTTGAAATTGCTATTGACAAGGATAAGTTTAAAATAAATACTCTTAGCACTTCAAAAGTAAGGTTGAAATCTGAAATGGATTTACTCCGTCAAATTTATCCCGACGCAAAGAATATTGCTTTGTCTGATCTAATGGGAGATATTAGATTAAGTGAAGAAGATTTAATCCTCATGGTAAGTGCAGAGCATCAACAATTTGTTCCTATAGATCAACTTGTTAAAGACTGTATAGATTTAGCCGAAAAAATTGGTATCGATCCAGATGTATCATTTTACAGAGATATACTAGTAAAACCTAGAATAGAGATTTATGAATTGTTAAACAATCATCTAGAAGGTTTCTCTAAGAGTAATAATGAATCATTGAACCGCTGGGCGGATCGATTTAGAATACAAAAGAGACTTTCTTTATTACAATCTGTATTGTGCCTATCAATTCCAAAAAGCGAATGGATAACACCTCCAAAGCATGAGTACGCTTCTAGTTTACTACGCTTTTTCGAAAAGAAAATAATATATGCATCTTCCAGAGGGCCTTTGGTAAGACTGATCATCTCTAAAAATTCTGCTCGTATAGACATCAATGAATTAGGTACTTCATTAAAATCTTCAGAAAAGTTAATGAATAGTATTCTCAATAGGTCTTCTGGCACAGAAACGGTTGATCCGATGAGTTTTAGTAAAAACCCACTCTTACACTATAGAACAAGGCGTATGCTTCTAAAAGTGGCCAATTATAAAAGAGATACGGGTTTAGAGTCCTTATATATGGGGTTTCCATTTTTAATTAGTCAAGTAAAAACAACTCATAGACCACGCGTACTTCCCATTCTTCTATGGCCTGTGGCCTTAGAGTTAAAAAACAGAGCTGCCCCAACACTCGAAGTGGGCTTCGATAAAATTCGTGAAGAAGTTAGGTTAAATCCAGCACTTTCGAGCTCATTAGAGGAAGATCAATACAAAAGAATAAAAGAAATCTACCAAGAAATTCTTGGCAGACAAACACTAAGTATCTCAGAGGTAATTGACGCATTTGGTTCTTATATTCAATCTAACAGCATACAACTTACTTCACACCCAGAAGTTAATTACAAACTAAAACAAGTGGGACTACAACTGTATTGTTCTGCTGTATTCTTTAATGCAAATTTCACTGGACAAGCCATCAGTGAAGACCTTCGTTTGCTTCAGAAGCTACCGCATACGGATATTGCAATGGAGCCTATTTTGAAAATAACTACGCCAGAAATTCCGGCTTATGATCCGATTATTTCAGAAAGCGATCGATACACCGTGGTCCCTGTAGACCCTTCACAGGAAAAAGCAGTCATGCAAAGTCGCTCAAATCCAGGCATTGTTATAGAAGGCCCACCAGGAACTGGTAAAAGTCAAACGATTGTAAATATCATTTCTGATTGTATAGGCAGAAAAGAGAAGGTATTGGTGGTATCTCAAAAAAGAGCAGCTATTCAGGTGATAATGAAACGACTCGAAGCTGCAGAAATAGAAAATAGGGCACTGACCATAACAGATATCACAAAAGATAGGCAACCTATTATTCAGAGTATTAGAGAACAAGTATCTCATCATCTCAATAAAACCAAACATCAAAATTCTTTTGAAGAAATTAAACACCAAAGGGCTAATCTAACTCAACAAATAGACAGAATAGAAGCTGAACTGAATGTTTTATCACAACAAATACATAAGTTAGATGATATTTCGGGGATAAGTTATCGCAACATATTATCCGAGCTCATTGAAATTCAATCAAAAAATTATATTGATGTCCCAGAAGTTAGAAATCACCTAGAAAACAATACAGTCAACGAGTTGAATGTTCTAGAAGAACAAATTAGTGGATTAATAAATGATTGGATACCTTCAAAATATGAAGGAAATAGCTTGATTAACCTTCAAATAACACAATATGATGAGGCTACTCAAGGTACTATTTACACAGGTTTAAAAAACTTTTATGAAGTTGAAGAGAAAAGAGTAGCTTGTATAAAACAAACCTCTGGAATTTATGATAATGCAGAGGCACAATTTTACGAATCATGGCTAAGAGAAAATGAAGACAAACTTCTAAAAATAACCAATGTAGAAGCTGAAAATGCTAAAAACTGGTTTGATTTAATTTATGATGAATTCAATGAAAAATCAATAGCAGAAGATATATCAAGTGCTCTAAGTAAACTTTTAATATCTGTACAAAAACTGATTGCCGATCAAAGAAACGAGCAATTCACAGAATGGTTAAAACAAGCTTTGGACAAACAGTTAGACAAAACCATCAGAGGTTGTGATTCTTATTTGAGAAAATCAAAATTTAAGATACTCAATCCATTATCATGGATACACAATTTCAGGTTAAAAAAAATATTGAGTATACACCAACTTCAATTAAAAGATGAACACGTAAAGCAATTAAAAATAGCATCTGTTAACGAAGTAACTTTTCGAGATTATCAAGGGCAATATCAGGCACAAATGAAAAAACTAAATGTTGGGTTTGAGCCAATTCTCGAAGATAAATTGCTTGCAGTAAAAATAGGTAGTAAATTAAGTGAATTATTGCAAACCATCGCTTTGGCCCAAGCTCTAAAAAGCTGTCCTCTTAAAAACGAAGCTCGAAACTTATTAAGGACCGGAGACAAGAAAGAATACAAGGTATTTATTCAGCATTTAAGAGATTCTAACTCGCGATATCAAATTAGAAAAGAATCCTATAAAAAGTTAAATCCCCTAGCACAATGGTTAGAACCTACCAGTTATAAAAAATTCGAAGAACGTATTAAAAATAATGATGTTGATGTATCAATTCTGGAAAAAATGCAAGCTGATATGGCTTATTTTATTCCGTATCAAAAATTTAGGATAAGATTAGGGGACAAAAAAAACTTTGACAACACCTTAAAGTTATTAGCACTATTTAGAAAATATGACCAGCAAATTCAGGATTTCCCTTCTGATAGCAGAAGTCAACTTATCAGGAAAACTATTAGACGTGAAGGATTACTGGGTTGGAAACAACGCATAGAAAAGCGATCACCTGCTCTGCTCATGGCAGAAAGCGACATAGAACAAGGTGTTAAGTCATTAGATAAATTTTTATCAAATGTTAAAGAACAAAATAAAAAACTACTAAATCTCAATTACGATTTCGAAAAAATAGGTACGAAGCTCCAATGGAATTCTATTACCAAGCTACGAGGAAAGAATTATAAAAAACTTAGAGAATTCATCCATTTAGGAGAGGAAATAGGGTTAATGGATGTGCGCCCTATATGGCTTATGAGCCCAGAGGTTGTTTCTCAATCACTACCGTTACAAGCAGGTATGTTTGACGTGGTTATTTTTGATGAAGCCTCTCAAATGCTAATAGAACATGCTATTCCATCCTTGTATCGAGCCAAAAGAGCAATCATAAGCGGGGATGAAAAACAGATGCCTCCAGCTGGCTTCTTTGCTCATAAAATAGCTACGGACGATGATGACGATATAATTAATGTTGAATTAAGTGAAGATAATTCTGAAGAAGAATTGGCTAGTTATGAAGACGCATGGAATAAAAAGGAAGTAAAAGATTGCCCAGACCTATTAACCTTAGCTAAGACGGTATTGCCAACAACTACACTCCAAATCCACTATCGTTCACAGTATAAAGCGTTGATTAATTTTTCTAATCATGCTTTTTATAGTGGGCAATTACACGTTCCGGCGTATCATCCTATAGATGAAATAGAAAAAATTAAACCCTTGGAAGTAATTCGGGTAGATGGTATTTATAATGAACAAACAAATAGTGATGAAGCAGACGCTTTAATCCAATACTTGTCTGATCATTGGCAATTACCAGAAAACAAAAGATTAAGCACTGGTATTGTTACTTTCAACAAAAAGCAATCTGAACTTATTGAAGGAAAAATTGAAGAAAAGGCACTAAACGATCAAGATTTCATGGCAAGGTTACTACAAGAGCGAAATAAGCAGCAAGAAGGAGAGGACATGGGATTCTTTATAAAAAATGTAGAAAATGTGCAGGGCGATGAGCGAGATATGATTTTGTTTAGCACTACATTTGGGCATAATAAGCATGGTGTTTTTCGTCGAAACTTTGGTGCCCTGGGACATCGTGGAGGTGAAAGACGGCTAAATGTAGCGATTACCAGAGCTCGATATAAAGTAATTATTGCGACTTCAATGCCCATTAATGATATTTCGGATATGCTATCTATAGGAAGATCACCTTCCAAACCAAGAGATTACATACAGGCCTATTTGAACTTTGCCGAAACCCATTCTAATACCCAGATTCAGGTTGCAAATAAGAGTATCCGTAAACTTTCGTTAGCTAATAGCTATGAAGACATCATCCTTAAAAATGATGGATTCAAGAATACAGTTAAAAATTACATCAAAGGCCTGGGTTATGATACTGTGGAAAATAGTGATTACAATGTTTTCTATGTAGACTTGGCTATACAGGATCAGGAAAGTGGCAGATTTGTTATTGGTATTGAGTGTGACGCGCCAAATAATGAGTTGTTAAAAAATGCCCGATATAGAGAATTGTGGCGCCCGCAAGTTCTCAAAAAATCAATCCCTGTTATACATAGAACAACATCATACCGATGGTTTCAAGATACAGAAGGTGAAAAAAAGAGATTGGAAGAAGCTATAAAAAATGCCCTAAATTCAATATAAATGAGTGGTCCCAAAGTAGTAAGAATAGTTACGCCCGAAGAGAGGAGAATAATAAAACAAAAATGGCTTACTAGCCTAAGAAGTAAAATTGAAGATATTAAAGAATATGCTTTAAAACATGGTGTTTTGGATGAAGACTTAAGCATGTCTCTAGAAGAAACATTACAACATTATCAAAGCATTTCAGAGGACGATTACTCAAAAATAGAGCGTGAAGTACCCGGTCAAATACAATACCTAGAAAAGGAAAAGAAGAACCTAGTCCAAAAAGTTGTTAAACAAAGAGCTTCTAAATGGGAAACTTATAAAAACCTGAAGAGCACGCATAATGAATTAAGATTTCTATTACAAAAAAAGAAAATTGAATTTGAAGATTTTAAAGAACCTTTAGTAATTTCGGAAGCAGAAATAGAACAATACAGTCAAAAAATAGATGGCTTGTATAAAACCTTAAAGGACGTTGCTTTTAATGAACAAAAATTAACTGATGAGCAAATAGAGATACAAAAACGGCTGTCTGCTGGAAATAGTTTACTTTCTGTTAAAGAATGGGGTTCAAATCTCCCAAAAGTTTTATCCAGGCTTAAAAAACTAGAAAACACTTTAAAGGAAATGTATGTGCAGGGATTTTCTCAAGATAAAACACAAGAGTTTATACAGCGATGCAATGCTCTTAATGACAAAGATGTTAATTATCCTCTTTTAATAGATTCGCTCATTATAGAAGCAGCTGCGTTTACTAAAACGCAGTTGGAGCTAAACGATATAAAAGAAGCTCTAAAAAATGCCATTGCACAATTGGAAACATTAGCATTAGAAATTAAATTTATTAAAAAATGGAAAGAATTACTCAAATCAGATAATCTTGTTAAGTTACAGGAGGCATTAGAAAGAGCAACCCATTTGTATAAAGAAGAATCACAGAAAATTATTGTCGAAACAAGACGGGTAGCTATTAAAAAAGCATTAAAAAGTGCTGGTTATGAAGTTAATGATTCTATGGAAACCGCTTGGGTAGAAAATGGTCGTTTAGTGGTAAAAAAAGCAAAAAATTCTCTTTATGGAGTAGAATTTATGAGCCCCAAAAATCTAAGTCGCATACAAGCACGTATTGTTGCAGATGAGAACAGAAAAAATGAAAGAACGCCGAATCTTGATAAAAATCAAGAAGAAATTTGGTGTGATGAATTTGATGAGATCAAAGAGATTTTAGAAAGTGAAGATTTATCCATTATAATTGATAAAATGCAAGAACCTGGGGCCATCAAACTCAAGGAAGTTAATTTAGATGATGGTTATCATCAAAGCTCAAGAAGCGTAAGAAGAGGGAAACAATTATGAATACACTGCTTGATCTTACAAAACGGAGTTTTTTAATAACCTACTAAATACCTGTTAATTAGCCCATGATCTTGTATCAAAAAGCTCGATTGTATTCCTAAAGTAAAGACACCATTTTAAAAACTCTATAATTTTTTAACCTCTATCTCAATAGTATTACTTTCTATAGTATCGCAAGTCGCTTTTATTTTTATCGTAGATGCTCTTGTATTGGATTGTAGTATTAATAATGCTTTTCCTTTTAATGTTCGCACATGGTTGGTCTGATATTTTTCTATTACTTCTCTACCACCATTATCAACTCCTAACACTCTTGTATCTCCTTCTATATAAAATACTACTTCTCTATCATTATTATGTATTGGGTTTCCGTTTATATCTTCCAACTGTATAGTAACATGGGCTACATCATACCCATCTGTGGATAAGTATTGTTTATCTGTATGTATTGCTACTTGCTCAAATTTTGCAGCAGTTTGTATTGATGATTCAACCGAACCCCCTAAAGCTTTTGCTGTTAATTTACCATCTGAATAAGGGACTAGCCATTTTAAAATATGATCATTTTGATCTTCCAATTTTTGAGTCCCCAGTGATTTTCCATCTAAAAATAATGTCACTTGGGGTTGATTAGTATACACTTCTACTGCAATTTCTTGCTCTTTTTTATAGTTCCAATGTTCATTTACATTATGCCACCCCCATTTTTGATGAGCTGCCCAATTTGACTCTTTTTCGACTAATTGTTGTTTAGATGAGTCCCATACATAAGGTGATTGATCTATCAACTGTGTTGTAATATATATATGTGGCTCATCTGACCATAAAGTTTTAAACATATGAAATGCTGGTTTTTTAAATCCTGCAAAATCCAACAATCCACTGCTGGAACCTCTAATTGGCCATGCTCTCGATTCGCCCATATAATTAATTCCAGTCCACAAAAACATTCCTGCTATAAACTCCTTGTCCAGTACTTGTTTCCATTCATGATACTTTGCCCAATTTTCTGTTCCTAAAAACGTTTTTTCAGGATAATTGCGATGTACATAGTCATATACCGATTGACGATAGCTTAAACCAACGATATCCAAAGCATCTGCGTAACCAGAAAAATTACTTACCGAGGGTATGGTAATATTTGCAGTAACAAAACGAGTAGTATCTTCTTCTTTAACCCATTTTGATAGTTGTTTTGCTGTATTAGCTAAATTAAATTTCCCTTGTCCTTCGGTATTAAAATTTTCTTTTATTTGATCTATTGATAAAAGAGGTTCATCCCAATAATAGCTTACATCACCTACTCTGTTTTTACCCCAATATCCTGTTGCGCTCATATATCTGGGATACGTCCATTCGATTTCATTACCGATACTCCACATGATAATAGATGGATGATTGCGATCCCGTAATACCATACTTTTTATATCCCGAGCAGACCACTCGGTAAAATGCTCAGTATACCCTTTTGTCAATGGGCTAGCTTCTTTTTGATTATAATTATGTCTTTTATCTTTTGGATTATTCCATTCATCAAAAGCTTCATCTTGTACCAGAAACCCCATTTGATCACATAAATCCAAGAATTCTTCTGAGGGAGGATTATGGGCAGTTCGAATTGCATTACACCCAGCTTCTTTTAACGCTTTCAATCTACGTTTCCAAACACCTTTGGGCACCGCACTTCCTACCAAACCTCCATCATGATGCAGACAAACACCTTTGATCAAAGTATTTTTTCCATTTAAGAAAAACCCTTTGTCTTTATCAAAAGCAATAGAACGAATTCCAAAAGGAGTTTCAGATCTATCTACAACAACATCATTAACGATAATTTCAGAAACAAGTCTATACATATTTGGAGTTTCTATATCCCAGATATTTGGATTTTGAATAGTAATTTCTTGTAATTGTGGTACTGATGCATTCGGTTCAATATCTATTTTATTTTGAATACTGGTTATTTTAATATCCTGATTATAGATTACAGTACGGACAATGGCTTTTTGTTTTTCTGAAGATTGATTTGCTATTGTTGATGTAATCGCTACAGTCGCTTTCTTTTCTGAAACTTTGGGAGTACTAACAAAAACTCCCCATTGTGGTATATGTACTTTACTTTTGGTTACTAATTTTACATTACGATAAATCCCTGAACCTGGGTACCATCGACTGTCTATATAAGCAGAACGGTCTACCTTTACAGCAATCTGATTGGGTTGATCATAGTTTAAATATTTCGTCAATTCATAGGTAAAAGGTGTATATCCATAAGGATGTTTTCCCAAATAGTGCCCATTAATCCATACTTCTGAGTTAGAATACACGCCATCAAACTCGATCCAAGTGAGCTTATCTTTTGTGCTTGAAGGCACTGTAAAAGTTTTACGATACCAACCTATGCCTCCTGGTAAAAATCCTGTTGCACCTGCTGTCTCTTCCTGAGAAAATTCTTGTGTAACACTCCAATCATGTGGCAATCGAATCTCTTCCCAATTGGTATCTGTTAAGGTTATACTTTGTCCGTTTTTAACATCTCCTAAATGAAATTTCCAATCAAAATTGAAGTCTTCTATACTTCTGGTAAATTCTGATTCGCTAGAATTACATGCGAGTAGTAAAACACTTGTAAGTATTATATAAAGAAAGGGTTTTAGATTCATGATCATAATTTTGCAATAAGTATAATTTCAAAGCATACTACGCTTAAAAATCTATAGAGATATTTGCAAATTTATATTGAACCATTCCTAAGCAATACAACGAATAGATAAAATGTTATCACATTTAGTCTATTTGCTGCTTTATGAACTCAGTCCCAAACGATTAATTTCTTCTTTTAACCGAGGCAATACCTCTTTCCCAAACCATTCATTCTTAGCTTGCCAGATATTATTTCTTGGGGAAGGGTGTGGCAAAACAAAGTATTTGGGGAGGTAGCTTTCAAAACTATGAACAGTTTCTGTTAATGTTCGTTTTGATTTTTCTTTTAGGTAATAATCCTGAGCATATTTACCTACTAATATCGTGAGTTCTACATTTTTCATTTGCTTCAGTAGTTGATTATGCCATAATGGAGCACATTCTTTCCTCGGGGGTAAATCTCCCGACTTACCTTTTCCTGGATAACAAAACCCCATAGGTACTAATCCTACTTTTGTAGCATTATGAAATGTATCATTATCTACTCCCATCCAACTCCTCAAATTATCTCCACTTTTATCATCCCAAGGAATACCTGTTCTATGTACTACTGTTCCGGGTGCCTGACCAATAATTACAACCTTACTCTCTATTGTTCCCGATACTATAGGTCTCGGCCCCAGTTCTAAATGCTCAGAACATACGGTACACCTGGATATTTCTTGTAATAATTCTTTCATCCTTCTAAAATAAAAAACTAAAGCATACCAATCAATACAAATTATTAATCAATATGCTTTAGCCATCATAAAAATCAATCTTAAAACTAGTCTTTTTTAATTATGTGTTTTACTAAGTTTTTCCCAATTTTTATTTGCTGTCGAAACAAGTTTGTTATGATCTTTTTCTGCTAACCATAATTGCTGAGCATCTAATTCTAAATTGTACAGGTACAGGAAGTATTTTCCATCTTTTACTATAAATTTATTTGGATCTGGTCTAAACTTTGCGCCAGCGTATACTCCAAAAGCGCAAAAACCGCCATATTCAGGAATATATTTTTTAGGATTCTTATCAAAGGTTGCTTTTTGTTCTGCTGATGTAAAATAATACACCACTTTTTGATATTCAGATTTATGTTGTTTTACTCCTTTTTGAGCAATTTTTAAATCCAAATAGGACACTGGACTATACCCTTCTAAAGCAATATTACTATTATCAATATTATTTGCTTTGTTATCCTGAGCAGATAGCGTTGTACTTATTACTAAAGCAAATAGGACAACTATTGTTTTTACTATGTTTTTCATTATTACTATTCTTTATATTTTATTATTATTTTAAATTCGTTGTGTTGGTCAAATACATCAAAATATGACCTTATTGTGCGTTAAAATATTCTTCTTGTATTACCTTTCCTTCGTTATTCCAAACTCTGCGAATAATCTCATGCCAATAAATCTTACTCTCGTCTTTCATGTTAAAGTCAAAGGTAAATTCTGAAGCAGATACATTACCATCTACAATAGTATGATGATGTGTAATACCATTAACTTCTGCAATTGCTCCGGCAAAACCTTCCATTTTTTCAACCATCTGTTGCTTATTGGTAGTTGCCAATCCATTATAATCTGAAGTTGTTGCGTCTTCTGCAAAAAATTGCTTTACAGCATCTACGATAGCTCCTTGAGTTACTATGCTGTCCATTTGGGTTGCTTGTTCTTTAATATTCATTTTGTATATTTTAAGTAGTTAAACAAATTGTGTGTTGTAATTACATTGCAAATATGAAAATGATTAGCCTCGCAGAGGCTACAAAAAACACGCTATAAATTGTACTTTTTATTTTTTGTACTTTGTAGGCGAAGTGCCTACATAGTTAGTGAAGAATGAAGAAAAATGATTAGCCTCTTCAAAACCTAAAGCATAAGCTACATCTTTTACATTTTCATTTTCTTCTAACATCATCTTTGCAGATGAAATGATCTGTAAACGAATTAATTGCCCCAGAGAAGTATTCATTTTTTGTTTTACCTTTTTTGATAATGTTTTTACACTAATATTCATTTCTTCGGCATAGAACCCAAGAGCATGTTCTTCTTTATGAAATTCCTGAATAAGTGCTATAATATCCTGTGAGAAAGTATCTCTGTTTTGGTAATCAAAATTATCTCTGAACTGCCTAGGGGTTTGCCCTACTTTGTTCTTAAAAAAACGATTAAAATATGCTGCATCTTTAAACCCTTGATCGTATGCAATTTCCTGAATACTTTTATCTGTAAATGCTATATCCTTTTTGCTTTCTGTAAGTTGTTTTTTATGTATTAGTTTATGGATAGAAATTCCAATTTTATCCTTAACCAAATGCTGAACATCATATCGGGTATTCACCATAAAATCGATTAAAGATTTTGTATTGATCTGATTTGCAAATTCTGCATCTATTACATCTTTTACATCAAATATAACCTGGTATTCTTCTTTATTGGCTTGAAAAGGGTTTTGCCAATACCACTGTTCGGTAGAAACATCAATAAGATTACTCATCTTATCATTAAAGACAGTAGTATTTAGAAAAGACTGACAATCTTCACATTCATTAAAATTGATATACCCTAATGAAATAAGATGCTTAAACAGAATTCGTACGTCTTTGGATTTAAATAGTATTTCATCAGGAAAATCGATAAACCGAACTACAAAATCGTCTGACATGAATTTGATATATTGTCCTTTTTCCAGGTAAATGGCTTTATCCTCCCAATCCTGATAACTCTTAAAGTCAACCTGGATATTACCGGTTCCCTCAAGAATATGAACCAGCGTATATTTTGTAATAAAATATACTTTGTTGATTTCGGCATTGATTTTCTTTACCATTACAAAAGGGTTGACTTTATCTTAGTCGAAATTTATTCTTAAAAGTAGTATATGTTATTCTGTATTGCAAATTTATAAGCTTGATCAATATATCTGTAAAAAAACCCGAACTAATGTCCGGGTTTGTTTTTACAGTAACAAAATTGTCTTAATCAAGATATATTTCTTACATTAAATCAATCCACCACTTAAAGGATCCGTTTTAATACCGCATATCTTAGTGTCTGTGTCTGGTGGAATTGAAATAGATCCCCCCATAACATTTTGAGCGTTTTCTAGCTTAGTAATTTTAATCTTCTCTAAGCTCAGTATTCTTTTATTTTTACTTGTTTTCATGTGATTATAATTTTTATGACTCATACTGTTAAACCCCTGTTTCTTAAATAAATATATAAAACATTGGCTAACCGCCGTTTCCTGTCGCCTGAATTGGAAGCGTTTTAATTATCGGACCGCATTTCCAAATATCAGTACTTTCAGGAGATGTAATAGATCCCCCTCTAACACGTTGAGGGCTTTCTAGCTTAGTAATTTTAATCTTGTCTAAACTTAGTATCCTTTTACTTTTCTTTGTTTTCATGTGATTATAATTTTTGTGATTCATACCATTAAAACCCTAGTTTTTAAGCAGGTATCTAAAATACTAATTAACCTCCATTTCCTGTCCCTTGAATCGGATTTGTTTTTGTTGTATCTACACATCCTGGAGCATCCCTTGTAAGAGGTAGATTACCACACCCCTTACCATTAATTACATGTATATTCTCTAATTTACTGATTTGAATCTTGTCTAAACTGAGCACCCTTTTATTCTTACTTGTTTTCATAACATTTTTATAAAAATTAATAGTATTTTTTTAGATCTATATGGTCCCTAGCGGACTTGTTTTTGTTATAACTGTACATCCAAAATCATCCCTTGTAATAGGTACAGGGTTACCGTCTCCTTTACCGCTAATTACATGTATATTCTCTAATTTATTAATTTGGATTTTATCTAAACTGAGAACCCTTTTCCTTTTGTTTGTTTTCATAATAGTCAATTTATAGATTAAATTTTATTATTTATTTGAAGAGTATTCAAATAGTATTCCAAAATGTATATATAACTTATTATCCGTTATTTAATTGTTTAATAAAATAGGATGGATAAATCCCTGTTCTCTTATGAAAAGCAGAAGAAAATGACTGTGCGTTTTTAAATCCGACTTCTTCTGCAATGGCCTTAATAGTGTAGGAACGCAATGCTTTATCAGTAGTAAGCTCACCAACAGCAAAATCAACTCGTAAATTATTAAGATAATTTGCAAAATTCATGTTCTTATGTACATTGATAATTTTGGATAAATATGCGCTATTGGTTTGTAATTCTTTGGCCAATGAATTAAGTGTGTACTGTTTTTTAGAAAATCTAACTGATTCCTCAAAGCCATGAAGCTTCTTTAATACTGTTGCTATAACTTCTTCTGGAATATCAATCTCTTCTTTTTTTGAAATAGTATTGCTAATAGCATTGAATTCTGGTTGACTTCGATCTTTATTTTTTTGTTCTTCGAGCAAATTCAAAAAACGCCTTTTATTAGCATAACTTCTATAAAAAAAGTACACTACGAGAATAACTAATGTAATTAAAAATAGAATGAGTACTGCTATTGTTTCTTCTTTTAAAAATGTTTCTTCCTGCAGTTCATTAATTAATTTTTCTTTTTCAGCAATTAATTCTGCCGTGTCATATCGTTCATTAATATTTTTGGTCAAATAAATCTGATTTGCATGCCGAATACTATCCAATCTTAACAACGTATTGATATATTCAATTTGTTTCTCGAGATCATTTTTTGATTTGGAATCTGCTATTAGATAATCATATGTATCTATTAATTCTGGAATAACATCTTCAGTTTTCTTAAGAATATGATCTACATTCTTAAAATATGATATACTGCTTTCATTGTTTCCCAAGGCCCTATATGATCTAGCTATATAGTAATCACAAATAGCCATTCTTGTGTTTACCTCATCAAAATCTTTAATGATATCTTTTCCTTTTTCTAAACTATCAATTGCTGTTTTATAGTTTTTAGAAAAATACTCATACATCCCTGAGTACATTACAAAATGAGAATATATAGATGTATCGTTCACTTTTAATGTTTGACGAATTCCCTGGTCAATATAACTTTTAGCCTTACTAAATTGATTACTGTAAACATATGAATCGGTTAAAGCAAAAAGCACTCTATTATAATCGGATGGGCTTTTAAATTTAGGATTCTGATCTAAAAAGTTTAAGTGTTCCAAGAATATAGTTTGGGCTTCTTCTCTTTCTCCTGCATTGTTTTTTAATAGTCCTATATTAAATTTTATAGATCGGTATAAATATTGGTTCCCATTTTTTTTTGCAGCTTCTGAAGCTATTAAATAGAGCTCAAGAGCTTCTTTATAATTCCCCAATTCATATTGTCTATTACCTTGTAACAAATACCCTTTAGCAGGGTAATTCATATACTTTTTATCTTTTGTGATCTCAATCAAGCTATCTGCATATTGTAATTTAACCTCTGTTACTAAGAGTTCTAAAAAGAAATATGCATTTGCCATGCCTAGAGTATCGGCACGGGATTTGGACTCAGATAAATACGATTGTAGTGTTTTGACCTTAAGACTATCTGTTTTTTGATTTGCAATTAAGGCTTTGAGTTGAGTATAACCCAGATCACTCTGATTCTTATCTTCTTTTTCATTTTGGCCATATACCTGATTCGCATAAACAAACAGTATCAACAGGTAACCTAAAAATGTATACTTTTTAATCATAAGCATAATTTTTTACAAAATTTCATTTATCTGCTCCATGGAAACCAAAAACCATACCTTTTAAATAAACAATTAAAAATCAATGATTTACATATCGTAAATTGTATTACATGTATGAAGTCACCTCATTAAATTCTAACCAAATAGATTTTATGAGTACCAAGATAATTAATTTGATTACAAAAGTTAATATTATCTAAATATAACCGACCTTTTGATCATAAAATTAAAACCCTGTGGTATTTATAAATTTGTGGTTTAAATTTATAAATACCAAGAACATTGTTTTGTATTTCACATATGTTTTGATCTAATTTTGGATATATAAAAACTAATAGTTTAAAACTATTTGATAATATAAAACTGATTTGTTGGGGGTAATGCGTATCAGCTATTAATACCAATTCAACCATAAAACATGATATATAATTCGTTTATTTTTTACAATTTCTTCGTTTTAAAATTTAACAATAGCTATGGCTATTCTGAAATTTTATGCCTTGAACTAACAAAAACTAATTCAAATTATCCATATCTCATTTTATAATCGATTTGGTATAATTATCAAAGTGTTTAAATTAAAAACCTGAACAAATGTTCAGGTTTTTTTTATGTATTTAACCCGTTGTGCATTTAGTTAATATTAATTTTTAGGTTGTTTATATTTCTGTTGAATTCAAACCTATTGATATATTGAATAATGGTCATTGCTGTGATCTTTGATAAGATTCTATTTTTAAATCCC
>NZ_VLNR01000229.1 GCF_007489275.1 Aquimarina algiphila | reverse complement strand
TATACCCTCAGTGTTGGTGGTACAACAGGTACCGGAACGATAGAAGATAATGATAATGCACCGACTATTGCTAGTGTGACTAGCGAATCAGAGACGGAAGGCACTGACTTAGTACATACGGTTACTTTAAGCAGTTCGAGTGTAGCAACTTTAACTTTTCCTTTTAGTATTACTGATGTTACGGCTACAGTGACAGCTGATTATGATACCCCACCTACTTTTAGTAATGGAGTAACACTCAATGTTGCGGGAGATGGCGTTATTATCCCAGCCGGAGT
>NZ_VLNR01000228.1 GCF_007489275.1 Aquimarina algiphila | reverse complement strand
TTTAGAAAAAGTTGCGCAAACTGCTAAAAGGCAGTAAATTGTAGTTACGACACTATAATTCATATGCACAACTTTCAAGCAAATTACGATAAAATACTCAAGGTTTTAAAAGGATTAGATTCAAAAATGGGTTATTTACATCAAATACGTAAACCTAAATTGAGAGATAAAGAACTCATAGCTATTGATTTAACTTCAGAATATATGAGTATTGATAGTGAATGTCAACTTTTTAGAATATTGCCATCTAATTTATCTGCCAAAATCGAGCGAAGTGTTTACAATA
>NZ_VLNR01000227.1 GCF_007489275.1 Aquimarina algiphila | reverse complement strand
AAATATCAGTACATAGGAGAATTATTATGTAAATCTTTAAATGAAGGATGGTTACCTGATTGGGATAATGGTGAATATGATAAATATTATCCTTGGTTTAAAATGAGTTCTTCGGGGTTTCGGTACGACGGCTACGGCCTCCGGGTTTCGGGTTCGGCTGTCGGCTCTCGCCTTTGCTTTAAATCTTCAGAATTAGCAAGATATGCCGGGGAACAATTTACTGATGTATATAGAAAATTTATGATAATCGAATAAAACAAAAACCAATGAAAAATTACCAAGATTTAA
>NZ_VLNR01000226.1 GCF_007489275.1 Aquimarina algiphila | reverse complement strand
ATTATTCAAAACAATACAACGGAATTATAATTCGTATCTCAATGATGTTTCTAGTCTTTATTCTTTGTATAAAACTATCTCTAGTCTTAATACGCGCTGTCAATCAATATGTCTATGAACTTTTTGTAATTACTAAAGCAATCTTCATCGCTAGTAATTCCTGTGGATACATAAGGAATCGAACCTTATAAATGCCGTAAAAAACACCCTACTCCTGTACTATCTCTAAACTTATGAACTTCGCTCTGTTTCTGTAAGCGGGTGCAAATATACAACCCTTTTTTATTCTACAAAG
>NZ_VLNR01000225.1 GCF_007489275.1 Aquimarina algiphila | reverse complement strand
GGGAGTTTATATATTGTCCTTTCTTTAGAAATGCAGTCCCTTGTGGGTGCATTGGGTTTTCTAGCCAATACTGTCCGGGATCTGTAGTGGCTTTAAAGATATGATACACCCACCTCCCTTGATCATTGGTGTAGAATACATGTATTTCATCATCAAATCGATTACTTCGAACAAAACGACTTCGATAGCCCACAATATTGAGTTTAAATGGCTCCCGGTACACGATATACCCTTTACTTCGTAATATTTGTAAACTCTTTGATAGCATATTCTTTAGTTGATTGTTTTTTGTTGGT
>NZ_VLNR01000224.1 GCF_007489275.1 Aquimarina algiphila | reverse complement strand
AACAATAAAAGGGCTTAACAAATGTTGAAATGTTCATTTATGTTAATTTGATATTCATTTTTAAAGCTCTAATAATATTATTTTCTTCAAAATGTTAATTTAGGTCTAAACATAGTGTCAATAAGGGCTTATAAAGCTTCATTTAGACCTAAAACAATCCTAATTATACTTAAATCTACACCAAAAATTAGGTTTAATACTGCTATAAAACAAGGTTTCTCTTTTTTTGTATTGTTTTCTTAGTGTTTATAAGGCTTAGACCTTAACTACATTAGCTATATTTTTTGCACTTTTGGTTATATCCG
>NZ_VLNR01000223.1 GCF_007489275.1 Aquimarina algiphila | reverse complement strand
AAAGAATTACTGAATCGTATTAAACATAAATGAATACTGATTCATAATTCTATCAATTCATAATTTGTACTTCGACCACCTGATTCTTCTTGTTTTAGAATACCTTTCTCCATTAAATCTTTAATATCTCGTAAAGCAGTATCTGCTGAACATTTAGTAATCTTTGCCCACTTTGAGGATTTGAGTTTTCCATCAAAACCATCTAATAATTTGTTAAGCATTAATCGTTGTCTACTATTAATGCTGGTATCTTTATGTTTATCCCAAAACTCAGATTTATAGAGTACTTCCTTCATCGTTCCTTCTGATGTTTCTAAAGCACGATATAAACAATTTAAAAACCAGTCTAACCATTCTGTTATATCACCATTACTATATTGAACTTTTTTCAATATCTCGTAATACACCTTACGTTCTGTAAGCATTTGGCTGGATAGGCT
>NZ_VLNR01000222.1 GCF_007489275.1 Aquimarina algiphila | reverse complement strand
GTATTTCTAATGAGATTGACCTGTTAATGGGAAGGTTTACTAATAAATCTGCTTCAGAAAATGCAGAAACCCTACGCTTTTTGAACGGTTTAGATGAACCAATAGAACAAAAAAGAACCGCCAATAGTGACTTGCACACTAATGACGGTTCTGATATTGACCTGGACAGTTTGCTGACTGGCTGGAAATTCTTGCCAAACTGACCCACCTATTCCTATTATATTGACCCAGTAAATCCTATTTAAACTGACCCACCTATTCTTGTTTAAATTGACCCACCCCCAAAAGTGTGTGTATTAAATAACTTGTA
>NZ_VLNR01000221.1 GCF_007489275.1 Aquimarina algiphila | reverse complement strand
CAGCACTCGTATCTCTAGTAATCGTTGGATCTGTCATGATCGCAAATGGTGGAACAATAACATCAAAAGTCGTGAATACACAATTATTCTCATCTGTCACAGTAATACTATAGGTACCAGCAACAGGAGCAGTAATATCATATTGAACATCGGCTGCCACTGCATCAGCATCAGCAACATCAGTCTCTGATCCTGACGATGATGGACCAGTATAAGCAACATCATAGGGTGCTGTACCTCCACTAATCGTTAAGGTAATCACTGGGAAAACATCATCATTTGTCGCATTACACGCATATGGTGTTTGTGAAG
>NZ_VLNR01000220.1 GCF_007489275.1 Aquimarina algiphila | reverse complement strand
CAATTCAATAAAGGAAGTGTTGATTTTAATTCCTATCCCAATATAGAAGATGTAGAATTTAAAGAGGTAAAAGATGGAGAAGAAGAAGGTTAATGTCAATGCTCCACAAATGACCGCTATTGAGGCTTTGAAGTTGGGAATCAAATATCTATTTTTAGAATGGGCCAGGGGGACTGGTAAGTCTACTATTTTAGGCTGGGTGATCAAAGATGCTGCCTATCAATTACCTAGGGCAACTGGAGTATTGGTTGGGCAAACCTACCAACAAATGTTATCCAGAACCTTGCCCTCCACAAAAGAGGGACTGTCCATNTTAGGGTTTGCTATGCCTTTTCAGGCGCCAAGTAAGTGGGAGAATGTCATTCATTTCAGAAATGGTTTCATATTAATACTAGTAGCTTTGGATAATCCTAATAGTGGACGTGGGATCAATTCTTATATCGTTGTTGGAGACGAGGCAGCACTTATGAATCCTGAAAAACTGTTTAATAATGTTCAAACGACCAATAGAGCAAAGAAGGTAGAATTTGAAAAGAGTAAATTGTTAAATGCTGAGATATTCGCATCCTCCACTCCAATGACTCAGGAAGGAAAATGGTTTGCAAATAAGGAACAAGAAATTATTGATGCGCATAAAGGATTAAATCCAAAGATGA
>NZ_VLNR01000022.1 GCF_007489275.1 Aquimarina algiphila | reverse complement strand
CTCACCTCTTACCATTCCGAACAGAGAAGTTAAGCCCATTAGCGCCAATGGTACTACAATCGTGGGAGAGTAGGTCGCCGCCTTCCTTGAAAACCCTTCAATATCAATATTGAAGGGTTTTTTTTTATACATAAATCTAAACAAAATACTATATACAAGAATGAGAAACTTATCTTATTTTAAATATCTTTTTCTGTACGATTTCTGTTTTTTCTTCAAGATATATGGTTTATTGCTTATAAATTATATTATAATTAACATGTGTAGTACCTTGTAAATCATTAGTGTGTGCAAGAATTTAACGCTTATTTATCATTTGTGTTATCTAAATAACCATATGTTATATCATAAAAATCGTTATCATTTTTTTTCAGGAAACTTTATTTTTAAGTTTGAAAAAATAAACATAACTATATATTATGAGAATAATTACAAAATTACAAATTCTATGTATTGTATTGTCTTGTGCTGCACTTACTTCATGTAGTGAAGATGATGGCACTGGTATACTAGAGGTGGATGTAACAAATCAAAAACTTGAAGGTGATTGGAGTTTAGAATCACTTAGAATAGGAAATAGCACAAAGTCAGGAATTTTAAATGGTGAAAATGTCGAATTTAAATATACATTGAAAAATGAAGTAGCTACTGGTGGAGGAGATTATACAATGACTTTTTTTGGCAATGGAGATTTAAGAGAAACAGGGATATTTAGTGACGAATCAGAAACAGTTTTTGTAACATATAATGGAGATCGTTTGTTCGAAAGCGAAGAGAAATCTGTTACAGATGTATTACTAGAATATTCGTCTATATTTTTTAATAGTGCAGCATTAGACGCGAAATTTGGAATCAATACAGATGGGAAGAGTATAACAATTAATAGTTCAAATGGGCAGTTATCATTGGATGTAACCTTTTTGGGAGACGATAAAATAAGAATTGCTTATCCTTTAACAGATGTTACCCCTTTTTTCGGGGTAAGCACTTTAACATTGCCAGAGGATGATATAACAATAGATCCAATGATGCCTAGAAGAATTACTCTTGGAGAAGGTATTGGTATCGATGACGTGGCTGGAGATAATGTAAAGCCAGTATCGGGAACATTATATGCAATATTGATAAGATAATTACTACAATAAATTTAACTTATAATACAAAAAAAGTTCTTGTAAAACAAGAGCCTTTTTTTGTATTATTTAATATGTTGATAATAAGTTTTTAATTAATAGCTTGTTATTATTTTTTAGTCTTTATTTTTATGAATTAAAATGTGATTCTTTTTAATTATTTATGCGTAACATACAATCACAAATAGAAGAGCGTTGGAATTGGATAACGCATGGAGTTGGGTTCATTCTTTCTATAATTGGCTTTTTTATTTTGCTCAATTCAAACTCTAATAAAACATTATATAGTACGTTTGTTATAATAATTTATACAAGTTCATTGTTAATTCTGTATTTTGCTTCTACTGCTTATCACTATACTTCTGATGCTACATTAAAAAGAAAATTTAGGGTACTGGATCATATAAGCATTTATCTGCTAATTTCAGGTACCTATTCTCCAGTTACTCTAATATCTTTGATAGATAGTAAGGGGATATCATTATTTATAATTGTTTGGTCTTTAGCTGTTATCGGAACAATACTAAAAATATTTTCTACTGGTAGATTTGATGTTTTATCAGTTATCCTATATCTTATCATGGGGTGGCTGATTGTATTAGATATAGATACATTATCTAATGTGGTAGGTGATGAGGGAATTACATATTTGATGTTAGGGGGAGCTGCATATACTATTGGTATAGTTTTTTATGCATTAAAACAGATACCCTTTGGACATGTTATCTGGCACCTTTTTGTACTCGCAGGCAGTATTTTTCATTATATGTTTATTCTTAGGTATGTGATTTGATAAAAAAATAGATATCAAAAGAAGTTCAATGCCTATTTTATAATAATTTTTTATCCTCTACATCCTCGAAGTACTCCAAAGACATAATCGTCTGCAGCTTCATTAAATTCATCACCACAATTTCGGTCACTACCACCACCACTAGAGAAATTCACATTACTACATTGATCATGATCTAAGCAATCTTTTGTCCATGCGCTTGGTATCCACCATCTACCACAATCACCACCACATCTTCCCATACATCCATAATTATCTCTTGCTTTACTCCCCACTCTTATTCGATCAGAGTGATTTCCTCTTGAGTCGTCATATTCTGCATTTACATAAGTGTTCTTCCTAATGCAGGTGATACCCTCGTTTCTACTTTTGAGATTAGTTGTATTTACTTCTGCCTCAATAACTCTTTTAGTATAGGTGTAATCAGGAGGTGATTTTGCCCAATATTCCATAAGACTTAATAGTGTGTATTCTGTCATTAGGATTTCTCCTTTTTTTGTTTCCAGAAGATAATTAGAAATTGTACCACCTAAGGTAAGAATACTCTGTTTTTCTTTTTCAGTTAAAATAATATTATGACCATCGATAAATAAACTTTCATTCTGATAGTTAATATCTGCCTGAATGGATTTTTTGTTGATTTCAATGATGACAGTAAATACAAGTTCTGATTTGGCTTTTACAGAATATCTAATCTCTGAGTTTTGAATTCTAATTTTACCAATAAAAGAATTTGAATCTTGTTGTTCTAATCCCAATTCTTTTGCATCAGGAATAACAGCATCAGAAGTACATTTTGAGAAAATGAACGCGAATAGCAGTATTGCTATTATCTTAAAATAATTTTTCATAAATAGTGAGTTTGTATTATTGCTAACTAATTTACAAAAAACACTTAAAATTATTGATAATATAAAAAATTAGCTAAAAAACAAAAGAATTGTTATTTTTCTAGTCCTTAATATAATCTTTATATTCTAAAAAGAATATTTCAAGCTGAGACATTTTTTCATTCAAAAATTTCATAGTTTCTTTCCAGCATGTTTTATTATGGATACTAACATTTGTTAATTCAGTATAAACTCTGGAAATAGTTTTTCCATTATCTAATTCATAATATTCATCAAAAACAATATCTGGAATATATTCTGAAGTTAGAATATTTCTTAAACTCACTAATTTTTCATAATAATACGCTCTTATTATTTTGTCATAAGGTTCTATGTCTATAGATACTTGTGCTTTTTTTGTAGTAAATGTAAATTTTAAAGTTACATCTTTAATTTTGGTGTTATATAGTAACCATTTACGGGAGTATTCTTTTCCAAAACTAGTCCAGAATTCTTGTCGAATTATTTTTGATTCAGATTTGCTAAACATGTTTTTATATCAGATATGCCGCGGCAGTCGCCGCAAGAATAACTAAAAGTTTTGTAACGTTAAATTTATGCCCCTCATTACTTTCAAAAAGGATAGTTGTGGATACATGAAGAAATATACCAATTACCACAGCAGTAATTTCTTTATAATAATTTTGAGCTAATGTGAAGTTCTCAGAAAGAAAAGTGCCTAACGGAGTCATTAGTGCAAAACCTGTTAATGATAAAATAATAATGAATCTTTTTATTTTAGTATGTAATAAAAAGGTAGTTAATATCATTGCTACCGGAATCTTATGAATTATTATACCCATTAAAATTCCATCGGTATGATGCATAGGGAAACCTTCTAATATAGCATGTAATCCTAAACTGATGAATAGTAGTTTTGGTACTCGATGGGTTTCTTTATCTAAATGAATATGGCCGTGCTCCGCACCTTTAGAAAAATATTCTAATACCTTTTGTAACAAAATACCAATCATTATCCATACACCTGTTCGTTTTGCAAAAGGATTATTTTCAAAAATCTCTGGAAGTAAGTCAAAAATTGTAATTGCAAGAAGAAAAGCACCACTAAAAGCTAGAAGTAATTTTAGGTTTTTCTGATTAGATGCCTTGAATATAAAAACCAACAATGCTCCTATAAATACGGCGACTATGGATAGTATATAATTGTACACTATTTAAATATTAATATAAGTCGTGGTGAATTATTTTTATTAAATTTTTGTAATTGGTAATTACCAAAAATATCTAGTAAGTCAACATTTGCTTCTTTAAAATAATTCTCAAAATCAGCTAGGGATATACTTTTTACTCTTTCTGTAAAGAAGAAATCTTCATCATTATCTCTAAATCTTATTTCTTTTATTATATATCCATTTTCATGATATCTTCTGATTTTAAAAGAAATTCCATCAACTTCCTTTATTTCATCTTCAATTAGATTATCTATAATGTAATCGACATTCATAAAATCAATAACTCCAAAGCCTTTATTGTTTAGATTTGATTTAATGGCTTTAATAGTATTGAGGTTGTCTTCTTCTTTATCAAAATAACCAAAGCTTGTAAATAAATTAAAAACAGCAGAAAATTTTTCAGAATAGGGTTTACGCATATCATGAACTCTAAACTTTAATGCTTCATTTTCAAATTGAGAAGCATAGGTTATACTGTTTTTAGAGAGGTCTGCTCCAGTAACATTATATCCTAATTTATTAAGATATATGCTATGTCGGCCTTTACCACAGGCTAAATCTAAAATTTTTTCATCAGCTTCTAAACTTAGATAATGAGTTAGATTATCCATAAAATTTTGAGCTTCAGTATCATCTCTATCTTTGTATAGGATATGATAGTATGGCGTATCAAACCATGATGCATACCACATTGTTGAATCTTTTAGCATAGGGCGCAAAATTAATGTATTTTTGCGGTTTAATTATAGAAGTTGTTTAAAGTTTTATCTCTCGTCTTAGAAAAATTAAACGACTTTATATCGAAAACTTGGATAGTGAGTAATTCATTTAAAATGGTAGCCAAAACCCTTTTTGGTTTTGAAGAAGTTCTTGCAAGAGAACTTAGAAACTTAGGAGCGCAAAAGGTAGAAATAGGGAATCGCGTAGTCAGTTTTTATGGCGATACAGGATTTATGTATAAAGCAAATTTATGCTGTAGAACTGCTATTAAAATATTAAAACCAATTACTTCTAGGAGAATAAAGAATGAACAAGGTTTATATGATTTTATTCAAACTATTGAATGGAAAGAATATTTAAGTATAGATGATACATTTTCAATTCACGCTACTGTCAATTCTACTCTCTTTACTCATTCACAATTTATAGCTTTAAAAACCAAAGATGCGATAGTAGATAAATTTAGAAAAGAAACAGGCAAAAGACCCAATGTAGATATAGAACATCCAGACCTTTCTATAGATGTTCATATTCAGCAAGATGTATGTACGGTTTCTTTGGATAGTTCTGGAGGCTCATTGCATCACAGAGGGTATCGTACAGCGACCAATATAGCGCCAATTAACGAAGTTTTGGCCGCAGGATTGTTATTGCTTTCTGGCTGGGATGGTCAATGTGATTTTTTGGATCCGATGTGTGGTAGTGGTACCATGGCTATAGAAGCAGCTATGATCGCTTGTAATATTCCGGCAAACCTAAATCGTAAGGAATTTGCTTTTGAAAAATGGCTGGATTGGGATATGGATTTATTCGAAAAAATAGAAGAATCATGTCTCAATAAAACCAGAGATTTTCATCATTCTATAATTGGGATGGATAAAGCTCCTTCTGCAGTAAGAAAGGCAAATGTCAATGTAGAAAATGCAAATCTTACTGATTTTGTTAAAATAAGAGAAGGAGATTTTTTTGAAACAACTAAAGAAAAAGAGGGACAACTTCATATAGTGTTTAACCCACCTTATGATGAACGTTTAGAAATCAATATAGAAGAGTTCTATTCACAAATAGGGGATACATTAAAACAAAATTACCCAGGTACTAATGCATGGTTTATTACTGGAAATCTTGAAGCATTAAAATATGTTGGACTCCGACCATCTCGAAAGATAAAAGTATTTAACGGGAAGTTAGAAGCCAGGCTAGTAAAATATGAAATGTATGCAGGTAGTAAAAAGGCAAAGTATCAAAAGTAATATGATTTTACCCTTATATATCTTCTGATTTTTCTTCTTAGGATTTTTTTTAATAGTTTATGTTTTTGTTAAGAGATTATTATTGAAATAACAATAATTTTCTGATAACAATTTGGCTAATAACTAATCATCCTATTTGATATGAAAACAAAATTCACACAATTATTTTTCATAGCATTCTTGTTCATCTTTACCTTTTCAATAGACGCGCAGCGATCTAAAGTGAAACAAGAAGTGTTATCAGTATTCTCAGATTCAGTTTTTTCTGGATTAAAGTTAAGAAATATAGGTCCTGCATTTATGTCTGGTAGAATTGCAGATGTGGCTATTCATCCAAAAAATGAAAGTATATGGTATGTTGCTGTAGGTTCGGGAGGAGTTTGGAAAACTGTAAACGCAGGAACTACCTGGAAGCCTATTTTTGATGATCAAATTTTATATTCTATAGGATGTGTTACTATTGACCCCATAGACCATAATGTTATATGGGTAGGTACGGGAGAGAATGTTGGAGGTCGTCACATGGGATATGGTGACGGGGTTTATCGTAGTGAAGATGGAGGTCTTTCCTGGAAAAATATGGGGCTAAAGAATTCTGAACATATTTCTAAAATAATTATACATCCAGAAGATTCTAATGTGATTTGGGTTGCTGCTCAAGGGCCATTATGGAAAAAAGGAGGAGAACGGGGATTATATAAATCTGTTGATGGTGGAAAAACATGGAAAAAAAGCTTGGGAGATGATGAATGGGTTGGTGTAACAGAAGTAGTAATAGATCCAAGGAACCCTGATCAACTCTATGCAGCTACATGGCAAAGACATCGCACTGTTGCTGCTTACATGGGAGGTGGTCCAGGTTCAGGCTTACATCGTAGTGTTGATGGAGGAGAGACCTGGGAAAAACTCAAGAATGGACTTCCTAAGTCCTGGATGGGTAAAATAGGATTGGCTATTTCGCCACAACAACCAGATATTTTATATGCCGCTATAGAGTTAGATAGAAGAACAGGAGGAGTATATCGTTCTACAGATCGTGGAACAACTTGGGAGAAACGTTCTGATGCAGTAGCAGGTGCTACAGGACCTCACTATTATCAAGAGTTATATGCTTCTCCACATCATTTTGAAAGATTATATCTTGTAGATTCACGGATGCAAATTTCTGAAGATGGAGGAAAAACATTTACAAGAATGAATGCAAAACATAAGCATGGGGATAATCACGCTATTGCTTTTAAAAAAGAAGACCCAAACTATCTTTTGGTCGGAACCGATGGAGGGTTATATGAAACATTTGACCTTACTGCAAATTGGAAATTTGTAGACAACCTTCCTGTAACGCAATATTATAAGGTTGCTGTGGACGATGCTGAGCCGTTTTATAATATTTATGGAGGTACACAGGATAATAGTACCCAAGGAGGACCTTCAAGAACTGATAATTTACACGGGATTCAGAATTCTGATTGGAAGATTGTATTAAATTGGGATGGACATCAACCTGCAACTGAACCGGGTAACCCCAATATCATGTATGCAGAACGTCAGCAAGGTAATTTATCACGAGTTGATTTAACAACAGGAGAAGTTGTGGATATCCAACCCCAACCTGGAGCAAATGAAAATTTTGAACGTTTTAACTGGGATGCGCCTATTTTGGTAAGTGCACATGATCCAAAACGTATTTATTTTGCTTCTCAACGTCTATGGAGATCTGATAATAGAGGAGATAAATGGACACCAATTTCAGGAGATTTAACTAAAGATCAGGAAAGAATAGAGCTGCCTATTATGGGTAAAAAACAATCCTGGGATGCTCCTTGGGATTTTTTGGCAATGTCTAATTATAATACAATTACATCAATAGCAGAATCTCCAAAGAAAGAAGAGATACTTTATGCAGGTACTGATGATGGAATTATTCAGGTGACTGAAGATGGAGGAAGTAATTGGAGAAGGATTAACGTTGGGATACTTCCTGGGGTACCAGCTACAGCTTTTGTAAATGATATTAAAGCTGATCTTTTTGATGCTAATACGGTGTATGTAGCTTTGGATAATCATAAATATGGTGATTTTACACCCTATCTATTAAAAAGTATGGATAATGGGCGTACATGGAAATCTATTAAAAGTAATTTGCCTAAAAGAACATTAGTTTGGCGTATAGTACAAGATCATGTGCAACCTAATCTTTTGTTTGTTGCTACCGAATTTGGAATTTATTTCACAATAAACGGGGGAGATAACTGGATAAAATTAAAAGGAAATATGCCTACCATATCATTTAGAGACCTTGCTATTCAACGTAGGGAGAATGATCTGGTAGGTGCTTCTTTTGGGAGAGGTTTTTTTGTATTTGATGATTATTCATTTTTGCGAACGATTTCAGAATCTAAATTGAAAGAAGAAGCGGTTTTGTTCCCTACTAGAGATGCATGGTGGTATATTCCAAGACCCAACTTAAGTTTTGATGACGAAAAAGGAAGTCAAGGAGCTTCACATTATGTAGCGCCTAATCCAGATTTTGGTGCCGTTTTTACATACTATTTAAAAAATAGTTTAAAAACAAGTAAAGAAAAACGACAAGAAATCGAGAAAAAAAATAAAGGAAAAGATATTGCGTTTCCAGGTTGGGATAAAGTAGAAGCAGAGCGCACAGAAAATATACCAGAAGTCATATTAACTATAACAAATAACACTGGGGAAGTGATTAGGAGAATTAGCGGACCGGTGAAATCAGGCTTTCATAGAATAGCTTGGGATTTACGATATCCTTCTTCTGAAGCAATTCCTTTAAAAACAGAAGGAAACTCTTCTAATACTTCTCAAGGTTTTATGGCAGTACCAGGAGTGTATACTGCTACTTTATCAAAGATAGAAGATGGAAAAGTAACTCAATTATCAACACCGATCACATTTACAGTGAAACGTATGAATAATGGTGCTTTAAAAGGAGCAACACTAGAAAAAGTTGCAGAATTTTGGAGGAGTTTTGAAAAAACAATTGGAAAAGTTTCTGCTTTGGATATACAGGTGAATAGACAAGAAAAACGTATTAAAGCGCTGAAGATAGCTTTACAAAGGGCTAATAGTACTCCTGGAGATCTCGATAACCGTTTAAATACACTAGAAAAACGTATGATGGACTTAAGGAGAGATTTGTATGGAAACAGTTCTAAGCAACAAGTAGGTGAGAAAACTAAACCCACTATTGGAAATAGGGTATTTGCAATATATAGGGGAGTGGATCGCTCTACATATGGACCAACTAGTACGCATTTGGAAACAATGCAGATTATCAATAATCAAATAGGTATGATTACTTCAAAACTCGCGCTAATAAAAAATGAATCTATTGCGCTTTTAAAAGTGTTAGAAGAAGCAGGAGCACCATTTGTTGAAGATTAGTACGCATGGTATAAGGTTAAACACATGCTCCTGATAAACTAAAGGAGCATGTGTTTAAAATGTATTATCTTTTCTTTGAGAAGAAGAACAATATTATGTTCAGTATTTAAGTGAATTAATAACCCGCTGCCTGTCCATCTTTTCGGGATTCTGAAGCTCCATAATACACACCATCTTTTAGCATAATAGCTTGGTACCCTCCATATGGACCTAAGGCATATGATATTTTATGACCTTTAGATAATAAACTTCTAATGGTTTCATAAGAAATACCTGATTCTATGTGTAATGTGCCACCGTTGATCATATTTTCGCCAGTTGGTTGAGAAGACCCCATATGATTTATTCGAGGAGCATCACCTGCTTCTTGCAGATTCATCCCAAAATCGATCATGTTAACGATAATTTGTACATGACCTTGAGGTTGCATACCTCCTCCCATAAGACCAAAGCTCATAAAGGGTTTTCCATCCTTGGTTACAAATGCCGGAATAATAGTATGGAAAGGTCTTTTTTTAGGTTCATAAGTATTAAAGTGTCCCTCTTCTAATGAAAATAATTCACCTCTATCCTGTAGTATAAACCCAAGCTTTGTAGGTGTCATTCCGGACCCCATACCACGAAAATTACTTTGTATTAGAGAAACCATGTTGCCTTCCTCATCTGCTACAGTTAGATAGATGGTATCTCCATCATTAAGGTTTCCTACATCATAGGTTTTTGCGGCTTTATCAACGTTGATTAATTTTTTCCTTTTGGCTGCATATTCTTTAGATATAAGTTGCGTTACGGGAATGGTATTGAAGTCTGGGTCAGCATAGAATTTTGCCCGATCTTCATAAGCTAATTTTTTAGCTTCAGTAAGGATATGAAGATATTCTGGAGTTCCAAACCCCATTCCTTTAATATCATAATCTTCTAAAATATTTAGCATTTGTAATGCAGCAATTCCTTGTCCGTTTGGAGGTAATTCCCATACATCATATCCTCTGTAATTGGTTGAGACGGGTTCTACCCATTCTGAAGTATGATTTTTGAGGTCGTTATAGTTTAGAAACCCTCCATTATCTTTTATGTATTTTGCTATAGTTTTTGCTATATCACCTTTGTAAAAAGCATCTCTACCTTCTTTTGCAATTTTCTCTAACGTATTTGCCAGAAATGGATTTTTAAAAATTTCTCCTTTTTTGGGAGTAGCGCCATTAGGCATATAAGTATCAGAAAAGCCTGGATATTTTGATAAGAAAGCAGAGCTTCGGTGCATATAATAGGCTATTAATTCTGTAACAGGAAAACCTTCTCTGGCATAATTAATTGTAGGGTTTAAAATTTCCTGCATGCTTAATTTTCCAAATTTATTATGTAATTCATACCAACCATCTACGCATCCTGGAACTGAAACAGGAAGCGGACCGTGAGCAGGTATCTTTTTATGGTTGTTTTTCTTGAAGTACTCTAAAGTAAGTTTTTCTGGAGACCTTCCACTTGCATTAAGACCATGAAGCTTTTTTGTTTTTGCGTCCCAAACAATTGCAAATAAATCTCCTCCAATACCATTTCCAGTAGGTTCCATTAATCCTAACATTGCATTTGCAGCGATTGCAGCGTCTATTGCGTTTCCTCCGTTTTTAAGTATGTCAAGTGCAGTTTGTTTAGCTAATGGATGACTGGTTGCGGCCATACCGTGAGTTGCAATTATTTCTGATCTGGTAGTAAAATTTTTACCTGTAATTCGATCTTGAGAAGAGGTAATATTAACAAAAAGTAAAAGTAGAAAACAAAGCCCTATAGATAATTTCATGTGTGAGAATATTATAAAATATTCAAACAATATAAGAAATAAGAGATAATAAAGATTATTTCTTCTTCTTAAAAAATGGAATAAGGTAGCTTACTGAGTATCCATAACCTACACCAATACTACTAAAATCATTTGTTCTTCCAAATCCAGGAATGTAAAGGTTATCAAATCTATCAGGTTTTTTTTCGGTTATTAAGGTCCTTAAAGATACATTAGCTCCTAAATAGAGATTTCTGATAAGTTCTACCTTTATGCCCAGTACAAGTTCTGCCCAGCTAGCATTAAGGTCTTTAACTTCAATTTTATCAGTTATTGTATTGGGACCAAAGTAATTTGTGCCAGTAAAAATTGTATATTCATTAAGAGTCTGATCAAAGGTTGAAAATCCATAGCGTACACCTACATAGATATTGTTTTGCATTCCGTACCAGTTATCGTAGATATTATAGTCAACTCCTGCTCTAATATAGCTTCCAGAACCTTCTACTTCAATGTTTTCTTCATCTCTAACTAAAGACTCATTACCTACCTCGGCAGCAATATAGAAATTTTTATAAAACCTGTAATCTCCAACAATCTCAAAGCCAGAGTATTTATTGTCTACTGCAGAACGAATTATTCTTCCAAGATCAACACCTGCTCTAAAACCATATTTTTCTGCCGGAGGCAAAGTATCATTAGATTTAACCGGAAGTGTATCTTTGATTTTAGTGTTTTGTTCTTCTTGTCCATAGAAACAACAGGTTATTAATAGACTAATGAAAAATAAATACGTGTGCAGTTGTCTCATCGGTTACGTCTTCTCTTTGTATTGTTATATTTTTGATCCAACTCCCATCATCTCCAGCAACTGGAGGAGATATAGTCAATCCTTCATAGTTAATCTTAAATCCACAAGCACTACTTACATATTCTTCTACAGTTGTATATTGAATGCTTATGACGTCTGTATTAGCGGGTGTTTCTGGTTCGTTGGTCGTATTAGAATCTATAGTGAGTTCATAATCAGTAATAGAAGAATTAGTTCTAAGGGGTATTAAGATCGAATCAGTAACACTTCCTAGTGGGAATGGGTCTTCTACATCCATATCAACAGCTACAGCTTTTACTTGTAGCTCTGACGGAGCTTTTATTTCGGTACCATTATCAAAATCTATAAACTTAATAATAAGCAGTGGAGTTGTAGGAGTACCTTCTGCACAGATGTCATCTCGCTCACAACCTAAAATAAAAATTGAGCTTAGTGTAAATAATAAATATTTAAGTACTCTCATATAGCATCTTTTTCTAGCAAAATCATTTTTTAAATAGAGCTTTAGTGTTTGTTTGCAAAATGTTTTTTTAGACTTTTATTATTATACTTATAAAAATCATAATTTAAATGACCAAAAATATAAAAGATAAACCAATTCATATTAGTTATTTTTCAAAAATAAAAGACTCAAATAAAGTTCTAATGTTGCTTTGTTAAATAAAATCTAAAGATATTTTAATTGTTTGACTGTTTAATTTATTGTACAAAAAAAACCGGGAACTATGAGGTAAATTCCCGGTATAAACACTAGTGGAAAACGAAAAATTGATTTTGCTTCTAAAGAAAAGCCCCGAATCTTTCCACCGTGTTTTATCTCAAGTAAAAAAAGGGGTTGGGGGTAATTTATTTTAAAAACCGGGAACATGTTGCAGTTCCCGGTAACCGCAATAGAAAATGTAGAAGATTGCTACATCAAGTTGCCATAATCTAAAGGGTATACTTGTACTATTCTAGAAAAACTAAATTTTTTGCATTGGTGGTACAATCTTGATTAAAAGTAACCGTACAACTATAATAATTTCTTTGGTTTTTTCCTTCTATATCAATCCATTCAACATAATTTACAACGGTAAAAGTGGTGTCATTAATGATTCTTACATTTTCATCATTATTTCCAAAGGATGTAATAGTAGAGGATCTTAATCTTCTGTTAATGATAGAATGAGATGCAATTAATGCCTCTGATTTAGTAAAATAAAATGTACTTTTTTTATTTATTCCAGAATTGAATAATATTCTTTTGTCATTTGAGTGTGAACTAAGTAATACGGTTCCGGATGTTAATAAAATGCAAGTTAGAAAAAATATAAGGAGTCTTGTGACCAACTCTCTTTTTTTAAAATTTGGTGTTATCATGGGGGTAGCCTTGAAAAAGTAAAATAATTTGTGTGTAGAAAGGTTTATGGTAAACGAACATTAGCATTTTTAGCTTTTTGTTCTTTTTGATTTTCTATTTTTTTCCATTTGGAATAATTCTCTTTATCTCCAACTTTAAGAAAAGCATCGGCTACAAAACCGGCATGCATAGAGATTTCCAGATCAGATCCATTTCGTTTAATAATATTGTATTGTTCTATAGCATCTTGTACAACTTGATTTTTAGTTTCGTTAATTTGTTGATGAATCGTTTCGTCAGAACCTGTTGTAAACACGAAATAAATTAAAATTAGAAGAATGAAGATAAGAGGGATTTTTACCACATTTCTCATAGTTGTTAGTTTAAGTAAACTTCTGGTTTGACTATAAATTTATTGTAGTAGCAATCTTCGAGTACAAATGTAGGAAATAACGCATAATATTAAATACAGTCAAACCATTAACTTTTTACGGTAAAACCATCGAAATATTAAACGTAATTTAGTTTTATTTTGAATTCAAGATATTGAATTTCAGATTTTTAATTGTTTTTTGTTAAAGAAAATGAGATTATAACTAATTATGGCATTATTCATTAATAAATTAATGAATAATGCTGTAATAAAATATGAAATGATTAAAAAAATAGATGAAATGCGTGCAAAAATTTATATTCTCTAGTTTTTAAAATAAAACTAACGGTAGAATTTTAACGAATTTTTGAATTATCGTTTTTCGAGTAAAACGACGTTTTCAACATGATATGTTTGAGGAAACATATCTACGGGTTGCACTTTACTTATTTTATATTTTTCATCTAATAATGCCAGATCTCTAGCTTGTGTTGCGCTATTGCAACTAACATACACTATTTTTTCTGGAGAAATGTTTAGTAGTTGGCCAACAACATCTTTATGCATCCCATCCCTAGGCGGGTCTGTAATAACTACTTCTGGTTGACCATGTAATGCTATAAAATCTTTGGTGAAAACTTTTTTCATATCACCAACATAAAATTCTGTATTGTTAATGTTATTACGTTTTGCATTCTCCTTGGCATCTTCAATTGCTTCAGGAACAGCTTCTACACCAATTACTTTTTTAGCTTTTTTTGCAACAAATTGAGCAATAGTTCCCGTTCCTGTATATAGGTCATATACTAATTCTTCTCCTGTAAGATTAGCAAAATCTCGAGTTATTTTATACAACTCATATGCTTGTTTTGAATTGGTTTGATAAAAAGATTTCGCATTGATTTTAAAACGTAAATCTTCCATTTCCTCCTCAATATGATCTTTCCCTTTATAACAAATAACATCTTGATCATATATAGTATCATTACCTTTTGGATTAATTGTGTATTGTAATGAAGTAATTTCAGGAAATTCGGATGCAATATAATCTAATAAAAGTGATCTTTTTTCAACATCTTCATGAAAGAATTGTATTAAAACCATAATTTCTCCAGTTGATGCAATTCGAAGCATTAAAGTTCGTAGAAAACCTTGTTGTTTCCTTGCATTATAAAAGGAGAGGTTATTTTTTGTGGCAAATGCTTTTACTTTATTTCGTATAGCATTACTTGGATCTTCTTGAAGATAACATGTGTCAATATCGAGGATTTTATCCCACATTCCCGGGATGTGAAATCCCAATGCATTTCTATTTTCAATTTCAGTATTGCTTTGAATTTCTTCAAGAGTTAGCCATCTACTGTCGCTAAAAGAAAATTCCATTTTATTTCTATAGAAAAACTGATCTTCTGATCCAAGAATGTTACTTACTTCAGGCAATTCGACTTTACCCAGACGAGTCAAATTATTTACTACTTCTTGTTGTTTATATGCTAATTGATGTTCATATCCCATAAATTGCCATTTGCACCCTCCACAGGTACCAAAATGCTTACAGGTTGGATCAACACGCTTATCTGATTTTTTATGAAAAACAGTTGCACTGCCTTCATAAAAAGCTTTTCTTTTTTTTGTAGTTTGAATATCTACAATATCTCCTGGTACTGCATTATTAATGAATATAACTTTTCCATCAGGAGCTTTAGCAATACTCTTGCCTTTTGAACCTGCGTCAATAACCTCTATCTTTTCAAAGACTTGTCTTCTGTTTTTTCTTGCCATGGCGCAAAAATAAGAATAGAAAAGATATACTTATTAATTATTCGGGATATCTTATAAAAAAGAAACAAAAAAATGAACCTATTTCATTTTTCTACGTCTATAGTATAAAGGTTAGTATGACAAATACCAATAAAACATTCGATTCTTTGTTGGTTTTACAATGCCAATCCGGAAACAGAAAAGCTGCAGCAATTCTTGTTAAAAGGTGGCATGTGAAATTATGCAAGCAAGCCTATTGGTATACCAATGATATTGAAAACTCAAAGGATATTGCTCAAGATAGCTGGAGTGTTATATTGCAAAAAATTGGTAGCCTGAAAGACCCTAATAGTTTTGGGAGTTGGGCATTGACGATTGTGACTAGAAATGCTATTAATTGGTTACGTAAACATAAAAAAGAATTAGAGAGTTTAAATAGTTACCATTATGATCATAAAAATTCAACAAATGAATACGATCATAATGATTCAGATCCTTCTATTCTATTAAAGAAGTCGATTAAAAAGTTACCTCATAATCAACAGTTAGTACTTCACCTTTTTTACTTAGAAGAATATAGCATCAAGCAAATAAGCGAGATTATAAACGTTTCGGCAGGTACAGTTAAATCGCGTTTGTTTAACGCTAGAGAAAAATTGAAATTAATTCTAAAAAATAGAAATCATGGATAATAAAATGAAAGATATTGATCAATTGATTAAAGAGACATTGACTCAGGAAGAGGCAAAGTTTTATGACGAACTAGATGAGCAGAACCTTATTGATATGGTGGGAGGGCTCTTTAATACCAGGCATAGATGGGTTATGATAATGATGATAATTGTGAATATTATTGCATTTGTACTTTTCATTTATTGTCTTATTCAGTTTCTAAATACTGATAATACGAATGAACTTATCAAATGGGGTAGCGCAGGTTTTTTCTGTATTATGATAACAGCATTATTGAAGTTATTTTCTTGGATGCAAATGGATAAAAATGCATTATTAAGAGAAATTAAAAGATTAGAACTACAAGTGTCCTCTTTGGCAGGTGAAAAACCTTAATAGAATAAGGCAACATACTTGGTGATTTTAAAATAGAAATTAACTGAATTCGTAATATATACCTCTGATCCTAAGTGTTTTTCTTGTTTTATTTAAAAGTACCCCGTCCTTTCTGATAATTTGATAAAGATTTAGTAATTTGCGGCTCTCTTAGGGATGATTTCTCTCCCACGCTGAATTTTCGAGACTTATCGAAAGGATAAAGGTATAGAAGGAATGGTTATTTTATAAATTTAAATTAGTAAAAAATGGCTGTTTTAGACAAGTTAAATTCACAACAAGCAATCGATTTAGAAAACAAGTATGGAGCTCATAATTACCATCCGTTACCCGTGGTTTTAAGCCGAGGTGAAGGTGTATATGTATGGGACGTAGAAGGAAAAAAATACTATGATTTTTTAAGTGCATATTCTGCGGTAAATCAAGGACATTGCCACCCTAAAATTGTGGGTGCAATGGTAAATCAAGCACAAACATTAACGTTGACATCTCGAGCTTTTTATAATGATAAGTTAGGAGAGTACGAGAAATTTGCTACCGAATTTTTTGGTTTTGATAAACTGTTACCAATGAATACTGGTGCAGAAGCGGTAGAGACAGCATTGAAGCTTTGTAGAAAATGGGCATATGAAAAGAAAGGTATTTCAGAGAATGAAGCTCAAATTGTAGTATGCGAAAATAATTTTCACGGAAGAACAACAACCATCATATCATTTTCAAATGATCCTGTAGCCAGGAAAAACTTTGGACCATATACAGCAGGGTTTATTAAAATAGAATATGATAATCTTGTTGCATTAGAAGATGCATTAAAAAACAATAAAAATGTAGCAGGCTTTTTAGTAGAACCAATACAAGGAGAAGCAGGAGTATATGTGCCTTCTGAAGGGTATTTGGCAAAAGCAAAAGAACTTTGTGAAAAGTATAATGTATTATTCTTGGCAGATGAAGTACAAACTGGTATTTCCAGAACAGGAAGATTATTAGCTACTTGTGGAAATTGTTCATGTGATGATAAAAATTGTTCTGGAGAGCCTAATGTAAAACCTGATATTTTGATATTAGGAAAAGCACTGAGTGGAGGGGCGTATCCTGTTTCTGCTGTTTTTGCTGATGATCATATTATGGAAGTAATAAAACCAGGTAATCACGGAAGTACATTTGGAGGAAACCCTATTGCTGCTGCTGTAGCAGTAGCTGCTTTAGAAGTGGTTAGAGATGAAAAGCTTGCTGAGAATGCTTTCGAAATGGGAAAACTATTTAGATCAGAATTAAACAAGTATATAGAGAATTCTAAAATAGTTAATCTAGTTCGTGGTAAAGGATTATTAAATGCTATTGTAATTAATGATGATGAAGAGAGTGAAACCGCATGGAATATTTGTGTTGCACTTAAAGAAAATGGTCTTTTAGCAAAACCAACTCATGGAAATATCATTCGTTTTGCACCGCCACTAATAATGAATAAAGAGGAATTGATGGATTGTGTAAATATTATTACAGAAACATTGAAAGAATTTGAGTAAAGAAATAAGTATTGTGCAAATTAAAAAAGGAGATTACTTAGTAATCTCCTTTTTTAATTTAACATATAGTCTACTGATTCATTATTTCTGACCAAGGCATTAAAGCTGCTCCCATAAATATGATATATACTATAATTATAAGAAGGTATAAAGAACTCATTATAGTACCAATGATTGCACAAATTCTTCCGGCTTTTAGATTTTCATAACCCATATATAGTTCCGGGTTAGCATTATATAATTCAATAGATCTTTTTGCAATTACTAAAGCTATAATTCCAAATATTAGACCAAGAATTCCATAGCAAAAACAGGTAACGATTGAAACAATACCGAATATTAAGACCAAAGTAGCATTTGGCAGTTGTTGTTTAGTTTGCATATTAAATGATTAGAATTTAATGAAATAATGTGCAATGATAAGTATACTATTTAAGATATAAAAATAGGTTAGGGTTTTGGCGCCATTTTTAAAGTTAAAAACAAGATGGGCTATTAAATATATCATCATGCATATCATAGGAATGAGAGCAGGATACATTAAAAAAGAAGCCTTTATATTACCTTTTAATAGTAAAATGAAACTACGCTGAAGACCACATCCAAGGCAATCAATTCCAATCAACTGTTTAGTAGGGCATTGTAATATGTTGGATTCAAGAAAACTAATAATTTCTTTCATGTAAAATAAAAGTCATTTTTTTGATAATAACTTTTTTTCATCAGAGATTACGGAGCAAGAATATTAAAAGGGTAAATGTCTATATTCCTTAATATCCAAAACAAAATTATTATGATCCCTATGTATATAGGAGTTTTAGGGTGGTATAAAATGTTGTAATAATTCTTATTCCAATACTTATTAATGGTATTTACAGAGGTGTTATATATAATGGTACCTAGTCCCAAAATATATAGTGCATTATAATTAAGGGTTTCCATAATTTCAAAATGCAACAGTTGATGTAAGGCACGTTGACTGCCACATCCAGGGCAATGAAAGCCTGTTAATGTATGAAATGGGCATTTTGGAAAAAAATTAACCTCTGTAGGATTGGAGAAATAATATAGGGATAGGAGTATGCATACTCCTATCCCTATAAATACATGTTTGTATTTCATTTAGTATCCACCATTTCCTAATATTGCTCCTCCCATTCCTAAAGCAAACATTAGTATATAAATTACTAAAATTACAACGCCTCCAATTAGCCCATACTTCATCCATTTTTTTGCATCATCTGATGCTTTTTGTGCTTCTGCATGATTACCTGCATCAAATGCAGAGTTCACTTTTGTTGCGTTAATGATTGCAACAATTCCAAGTGGTAAGCAACAGAAAAGAGTTACTAAAATAGATTCTACTAGGTAATTTTTTGGTCTTGCTTGACTAGTTTCCATAAATTTGATTTTAGTTATAAAAAAAGTTTATTTGTAGTAACAATACTGTTAATACAAGAAAGATTAAGGGAATTGTTAGGATATATTTTTATCCAAACAATTAAATTATTATTATTTATAAAATTATGATCCAGTTGATCTTCTGATTTCCTCTAACATATCCATATATCCATCTGCTCCTCCCATTACTAAAAGAACTATACCATAAACAAAAGAGATTATACATAGCACTAAACCAATAATCGCTAATATTTTTCCAGTCTTTACATTTTCATAACCACTGTATATTTCTGGATTTTCTGAATATACTGCGGTAGCCTTTTGTGCTAGTACTAAAGCGATAATTGCAAAAATTATACCTATAACCCCATAACAACAACAACCAAAAATCGATATAATACCAAAAACAAGAATAAGGGTAGAGTTGGGTAATGTTTGTTTTTCCATAGTTTGATTAGTTAAAATGAACTTTCATTTTGATAACATAGCTTATAATCATAGTAAGCGCCGTAAAAATCATTAAACCTACCTTAATAGATTTCCCATTTTTGAATTGAATAAAAAAGTTGAAACCAATAAATGCCAGTAAAAGCATTAATGGATATATCGCGGGGTACATATGAAAAGCTGCAGAGAACTCTCCTTTTAATAACAGTACGATTGATCTCTGCATACCGCAGCCTAAACAATCAACACCAAATAACTTTTTATTTAAACAAGGAAGCATGTATTTTTCCAAGGGCAATATTTTACTATTTGTTATGTGCAATATACATAATTAAGTTATTTAAAATATTTAGAGGATTAAAAATCTATTATTTAATATTTTTGCAGGTATGAATTATAATAAATTTAAAAAGATTATAAGTGTACTTTTTATTGTTTTAGGAACAATAGCAGTTATTAGTGAAATTTCTTCTTCAGTAAAGAATTATTATATTCAAATCATTGGAGTCGTTTTTTTAATGTCTGGAGTATTTCTAGTCAATACGAATGTGAAATCAAAAACAGAAGTTGATGCATATCAACATGTTGAAGAAGAAGAAGAGTAGATATGATAAAGTTGGGAGATATAGTATCGGTGCTGGATGAACCTATTACAGGAAAGGTTGTTGGGCTAACTACGGAGGAAGTGACTATTGAAACTGAAGATGATTTTGATATGACTTTTTTAATAAAAGAAGTAGTGAAAATTGAATCTGAAGATATAATTATTCCTTCATATGAAGAAGTGAATAGAAATTTACAAGAGAAAGAGGTTTTTAAAAAGAAGCCTAAAAGACCTATGGTAAAACCAAAGGAACGTCATATTCCTCCTATGGAAGTGGATTTGCATATCCATAAATTAACAAAATCAACAAAAGGAATGACTAATTACGATATGGTTACATTGCAATTAGATACAGCAAAAAGACAATTAGATTTTGCAATTCATAAACGTATACCAAAAGTGGTATTTATTCATGGAGTAGGTCAAGGAGTTTTAAAAGAAGAGCTTACTTATTTGTTAGGTAGATATGATAATGTTAGGATCTCTGATGCCGATTATAAAAAATATGGGTTAGGTGCAATGGAGATTTATATCGTCCAAAATCCTAAATAAGTTATTTAGTAATAGTAATTTCATCATTGCCAAATTCTAGTACTTCCTGTCGTATGGCAATATCAGGTCCTTCCAAAGTAATGTCGTTAAGAGTAAAGGTTCTGGTATATGTAGCTTCAGTCATAGTCTCACTTAGTAAAGTATACTTAATTTCTGCATTTCCATTAGAGCTTATTAATTCCTGAGTTACCGTGATGTCTCCAGGAGGTACACTGCTACAAAAATACTCACTGCCATTAATAGCAGTATCGAATTGCCTATAGATCAAAACATTTGCAGTACCATCAAGTGTTATGGTTAATGTTAACTCTTCATTGTCTGGGATAGTATTTAACTCAAAAACAGTACTTGTAAAACTAAGCGATATGGATTGATTGATCTCAGAATCTGTTTTAAAAAAAACAAAAGTATCATTACTTTGATTAGAACAATTTTCTAAAGGAGCAGTAAAATTACTAATATCATTTTCGATAATATCTCCTTCACTACAGCTAATCAAAAGAGTGAAAATAATAAGGAAAAATACTTTATTCATAATTATATTCTAGTGTATTCTACATTTTTTTTGTAGTCTTAGGAATGGTGCGATCTCTAAAACCAAATTTAAATTCTCCGTCCTGGAAATTATCTGTGTTGCCATTAAGAATAAGATTGTTTATTTCTAAAATAGCTCTAAAAGTAGTTTGCACAGTATTATCAAGAGCAGGTTCTACAGTTACAACAGGAGGTTGAATAGTATTGTCTAAGTAATATAAATTATTAGAAGCATCTCTGTCATCCCTAGGATTTCCATTTTGATCTGCATCTTCATTTCTAGTCAGAACACCATCATTATCATCATCTTCTTCAAGATAGTCTGGTATGCCATCTCCATCAGTATCTCTAGGACTATCATCATTAGGAATACCATTTTGCAACTCTACACTCGTTAGGATATTGTCATTATCGTCATCCTGATCCTTATAATTAGGGATACCATCTCCATCAGTATCAAATATAGATTCTAATGTGTCACAGATACCATCCTCATTGGTGTCAGGACAGGTGGGGCCGGCCTGGCTTCCATTAGCAGTACTGTCCTGATAGTTTGGGATCTGATCATTGTCTATATCTCCTAAGGGGTCAATACCTCCAGATTCATCGATTGGATCTACACCATCATCATCATCTTCGGTAATGATTTCATTTGTGATTTCTGCAGTACCAGAGGATCCAATTAGTTCTTCAATAATCCTAATGTCACTAGATGGTACATTAGAGCAATAATATGTTGCGGTGACAGGGATGTTAAAAGTTCTGTAAATTAAATCATTAGTTCCATCAGTAAGGTCGATTATTATCGAAGATGTCGTAGGTATAGTGTCAGAGAATATTTCGCTTATAAAATTATAGGAAATAGCTTCATTGTTACTTTCGTTAATTTTAAAAAAGACAAATTCATTTTCTTTTGCTCCCTCGCAAAATTGTAAATCAACATCATCAAACTCAAAACTTGTAATTATTATATCTCCATCGTCGCAAGAAGACAACAGTACCATTGAAAAAAGAAAAGAAAATAGCTTTTTCACCTAATTAAAATTTATATGTATTAAAATCATTTATTTCTACTCTTAAGGACGAATGAAAATAGAAAATGTTCTGATTTTATAATGTTTTAACAATTTCTGACAAAAGTAAAGGAATTGAAAGATTATAACGAGCCTGGCTGAAAATAATTTTATTTAAACTAATTTTGTATTCTTAAAATTTCTCCAATAATCAGTTTATATATTTAATTATTTTGTTTTATGCAAAAGGTTTATTTTGATAATGCAGCCACTACGCAATTACGACCAGAAGTTATCACAAAGATGGTTTCAGTTTTAGAAGAGGATTTTGGAAATCCGTCTTCTACCCATGGGTATGGACGTTCTGCTAAGAACCATATAGAACATACACGAAAAAATATAGCCAGTCGTCTTGGGGTTAGTGCCTCAGAGATTATATTTACATCTGGAGGTACAGAAGCTGATAATCTTGTAATAAATAGTGCAGTAAGAGATCTTGGAGTACGTCATATAATTACTTCAAAAATAGAACATCATGCAGTACTACATACTGTACAAGAAATCGAAACTCGTACAGAGGCATCAGTGAGTTATGTAAGCGTACAAAAAAATGGAGCTATTGATTATGAGCACTTAGAATCTCTACTTGATAAATCAAATGATAAAACTCTAGTAAGTCTGATGCATATTAATAATGAGGTTGGAACAATGCTTGACATAGAGCGCGTTGGGGATTTATGTAAAAAGTATAATGCGCTTTTTCATAGTGATATGGTACAGTCAATTGGACATTATGAAGTTGATTTTAACAAGATACATGTGGATTTTACAGCGGTGAGTGCGCATAAATTTCATGGTCCAAAGGGAGTGGGGTTTGCTTATATAAGAAAAAATTCTGGGCTGAAACCATTGATTTTTGGTGGAGAGCAAGAAAGAGGGTATAGAGCTGGAACCGAAAGTGTACATAATATCGTGGGAATGGATGAAGCACTGCGACTTTCTTATGAAAACCTAGAACAAGAAAAGAACTATATAATAGAGTTAAAACAATACTTTGTAGAAACGTTAAAACATAATATTAAAGGAGTAAAATTTAATGCAGACTGCTGCACTGCTGGGCATAGTACATATACATTAATCAATATTTGTCTCCCGGTTTCTAATGAGAAGGCAGGAATATTACTATTTCATTTAGATATTAATGGTATAGCCAGTTCTAAAGGAAGTGCTTGTCAGAGTGGAAGTAGTAAAGGCTCACATGTCCTAACTGAAATTCTTTCTGAAGATGATATGCAAAAACCCTCTGTGCGTTTTTCTTTTTCGAAGTATAATACTAAAGAAGAAGTAGATTATACGGTAGATGTGTTAAAAAAGTTTATTGAGAGTTAATACAATCATTTTAAAACTTCATTCCGAGTCTAACATTAAAAACTCTTGGGGTCAGAAAATTTGGAATTGCAAATTGGCGCTGAGTTGAAGCATCTCTTACAAAGGTATTTGTGATTGAATTTTGATTGTCAAAAATATTATAAATTTCGAACCCAAGACTTAATTCTCTGAACGTATTAAGAAAATGACCTTTTCTAAGTCTTTTATTTTTATCTACTACAACATATGATATTCCTAAGTCAGCTCTTCGATAGTCTCTTAATCGGGTCTGAAAATCATAAGGATCAGCATAACTAGGAGATCCGCCTGGTACTCCTGTTTGATATACCATATTTAAGTACATTTTTAGACTAGGTATAGTTGGTACATAATCCTGGAACAGCACTCCGATTTTTAACCTTTGATCTGTAGGTCTTGATATATACCCGCGATTATCAATGTTCTCTTCTGTTTTTAAATACCCAAGACTTACCCAGCTCTCAGTTCCGGGAACAAATTCTCCATTTAATCTAAGATCTAGCCCATAAGCATATGCTTCTGCATTATTTCTTGCTCGATATCGTATTCTTACGTTTTCGATTGTATATGGATTTACGTCAGTCAATTTTTTATAATAGGCTTCTGTTGTAAGTTTAAAAGGTCTTTTCCACATAGAAAAGCTATAATCATTACCCAAAACGATGTGTATGGACTGCTGGGCTTTTACTTCTGGTCTAACTACACCCAAAGAATCTCTTAGCTCTCTGTAAAAAGGAGGTTGATGGTATAACCCGCCAGAAGCTCTAAAAATCATTTCAGCTTTCCAGTTTGGTTTAATTGCAATTTGTGCTCTTGGACTAAATACAATTTGAGAATCACTACTGTTAACTGTATTTCCTGAAATATTCCAGTGATGAGACCGTATGCCAATATTTGCCCAAATTTCATTTTCTTTTATATGTGAACGTAAGCTATATTGAGCATATCCCGAAATGCGATCAATTTTTGCTTTATTTGTTGCTCTAACACTAGTAAATGGAACAATTGGACTAACGAATGGAGTATAAGGTTGATCATTTATAAAGTCAGAAATTGGTGGACGTATAGAAAAACCAGCAGAATCAATGATTTCAAATTCTTGTAATCGATCTCTGATATCTTCTGATGTGTATTTTACACCCCAGTCAAATTGATGCTTGTCTGCGGTATAGGTTCCTTTATGTTCTATATTGAAAATTAAGGCGTCCAGATCATTCCTGGCATGAGTTAATTGGGATCCGATCCCTTCACTAAATTCTACCTGACCTAAGTCTTCACTTCCAATATCAGTATTTACAGTCCCTAAAGCGTAAGCTGCAAAAATATCATAATGCTCTTGTTCTTGTGTATGATAAGCTGATGTAATTAACTTTAATGTTAGATTGTCATTAGGTTTATAAGTTCCTTTAAACGCTCCAAAATAAGTTTCGTATCGATCTTCTTCCTGTCCGTCATAAAGCACTGTTAAAGCTTGTACTGTTTGCAAGGTTCCAAAATTCACTTGTTCTCGTAAAGGCTCGTAATCATAGGTGTTAAGCGCTACATTGCCTAAAAAACCTAGTTCAAACTTATCAGAGAAATTATAGGAAAGGTACGTTTGTACATCAGCAAATCTCGGTTGGAAATTAGTTTCAGTATTTCTTGCGTCTACCAATAGGCTGTTATCTCTATATCGAACACCAACAATAGCAGCCAATTTTTTGTTTTTAGAAATTCCGCCAGCAGAAACACTGCCCCCCAATAGACTTAAGTTGGCTGTTGCTCCTAATCGCGTAGGTCTTTTGTAAGTGATATCTAGAACAGATGAAAGTTTATCTCCATATTTTGCCTGAAAACCTCCGGCAGAAAAATCTACATTACGAACCAAGTCTGTGTTAACAAAGCTTAGCCCTTCTTGTTGACCTGATCTAATTAAAAAAGGTCTGTATACTTCAATCTCATTAACATATACCAGGTTTTCATCAAAATTTCCTCCCCGAACAGAGTATTGTGTACTTAATTCATTGTTAGAACTTACACCAGGTAAACTTTTAAGAAGGCCTTCTACACCTGCATTAGCAGAAGGGGTAGAGCGTATGGTCTCTGGGTCTAATGTAGTGATTCCTTCCACTACTTTTCTTTCCCTACCTGAGATAACTACCGTGCTGATTTGTTCAACATCTGTCTTTAGTACTGGGTTTAATTCATATTCCTGATTTTCCTGGAGATTAATAGTGAACAGAAGATTTTTTAAACTTATGTGCGATATATTGATTTCAACATCTTGATTGGCAGGTATTCTAAGTTGATATACCCCATTTTTATCAGACAGAGTACCCGAATTATCGTAAGTGATATTAGCACCTTGAACTGGAATATTATTTTCATCTAGAACTACACCTTTAATCGTAGCATTTTGAGCCGAAGTTGAAATACTGATTAAAATCAGCGAAATCAGAAGGAAGAAAAATTGATTTTTCAAAAAGTATTTAGGTTTTAAGGTTTTCTAAAAAATGTGGTTTCGAATGTTGCTCTATTTCCTACATTATCTAACACCACAAGTTTAAAATTATTTTCTGAATCTGTGATAATTTTATCATTGAAATCATAAACCAACATTCCTGTTTTATAGTCATATTCTAATAAAATGAATTTTCCATTTATAGTTCCTCTATAATTTTTTATTCCTGATTCAGAATCATTAATCTTTATTTTAAGGTGAGTTGCCTTAGATATCCATTTCTTATTGGCAACATTGATGGGGACTATTGTTGGTTTTTGTTGATCAGAAAATAAGGAATACGTCCCAAAAGTTCTTGTTCTTGTAGAAAAACGGTTTCCTTTTTTTGAAGTTCTGGAATAGTATGGCTTCTTAGAACCATTTATTCTTCCGATATAAAGTTTCTTTTTGTCTTCTTCAGTATAACGAGATACATCAAAAACTAATGTCATATTTTTATGTAATGGGGTCGCGTTATTATGAATTTTTGCTTTTTCGCCATTAACTGAAATATCAAGATAGGTATCTTCATACAGACTGCCTTTTGGAATCAATAGATCAAAAATACCTTTACTATAAGTGAAATTTTCGCTTGTTTTAGCAAAGTCTGGCGTTGTAATGATCTCTTTCTTGATAATAGGGTCAACTTTTTTCCCTTGTAGAGGAACTAATATGGTTACTTTATTGTTTTTAAAATCTCTTACATGGATTTTATAATTATAGGACAATCCATCTTCAGCTGTAAGTATACCTTTATTAATACTACTTTTAAAAATGGTTAAAGGATTATTTTTTTCAATAAATAGTTTGGTTATTCTACTACGATGATTTTTATAGTAAGCATAGTCTATAAGTCGATTTGCATATCGTGTTTCGGCAAAAGAAAATCGATTCATCTCTAATCTTAAATTCTTTTCTCCATTAATTTCTGTTACAATTTCATAGATACCATTACTATTTGTTGCCAAATCTTGTTTGTCAATGGTAGAAATTCCGAATCCAATTTTTCCAAAAACATTTACATTTTCTGCTTTAAAATTTCCATCTTCTTGAGGAGTTAATTTTAATTTTACGGGTTTTTGGACGCCATTAATATGAGTGTTTTTATCCAAACTATATGCCCATAGACTATTTATAATGGGTTTTTTTGTGTCTTTTACTTCTATGCCAAAAATCATAGGATTCATTGGTCTTGATCTTGGATCTCTAATTTCAAAATGAAGGTGTGGTCCAGAACTTCCTCCGGTATTACCGCTATATGCAATAATATCGCCTTGTTTTACGAGTAAAGAACCAGATTTAGGAAAAAGCTCTATTTCATAAGATTCTTTAGCGTATTGTCTTTCTTTTACAAAAGCCTCTATTTCTGGTGAAAACTTTTTTAAATGAGCATATACACTGGTATATCCATTTGGATGAACAACATATAAAGCTTTTCCATATCCTCCATGTGAAATCTTAATTCTACTTATTCTACCAGACGCAGATGCATAAACGTTAAGTCCTTCTTCTCCAAGGGTTTTCATGTCTAGTCCAGAATGGAAATGATTGGATCTTAATTCTCCAAACGTACCTGATGCTGTAATAGGGATTTCTAATGGGTGAATGAAATAATCTTTTGGAAGATCTTTTTGCCCATAACAAAGGGAGAAACTTAGTAAACTGAAAATTAAAAATTTATACATATAAGGGGAAAATATATGAATGTTTGTCAATTGTCTATAAAACTACTTATTTTTTTGGTAGGTTAGGTAATTTTTAATGCTTGATTAACTGCGTCGTTTAAATACCCACCAGAAATGATTTTGGTTCTAACATTATTAACGTTACTTTTCATTTCTTTATATTCTTCTACTGATAAATTATCAAGAATATCACTCAATTGATCTAAATTAGATATCGTAAAGCCAATATTATTTTCTTTAATAAATGAACTGATAGCTGCTTGATCCCAAACAATAACTGGCAATCCGCATAAGATATACAAGGAAGTTTTGTGTGGATTGTTGTACTTGAGATACTGTCCATATTGTCCACTACATTCTTCTGTTGAAATACCATCCCAGACTAGCCCAAATGAACCTTTGATATGATAGGCCACGACATCAGAAGGAAATGCACCTTCATAGGATAGAACAGATTCTTCTTTAGAAATTTTTAGTTTTTGATAATCAAAACCTATACCGTATAGGTTCATCTTAAAATTCTTTTCATTAAGAGTATCAAGATCGTATATGTAAGAGTTTTTACCTTCACCAAATCCACCTGCATACACTATTTCATGAGGTTTTTCTCCCTGGTTATTATCATTTTGATCAGGAAGTCCATCTTTGAGAATATAATCAAAGATACCGAGTACAATAATAGGTATTTTAACACCTTGTTCAAGAAACCAGTTTTTCATAGCATCGTTATGAACAATAATGGCATTGGATGTAATAATTTTCTTTAATTCTTTATCTGCATTACCAGTTCTTCCTTTTAAAAATCGAACATCATGAACTATAGTAATAATTTTACACTTTTTGAGCTTTGCCATGAATAAGACATACCCTCTAAATTTATTTAATGGGTATTGAGTGCATAATGTGCTTTTATATGGTAATCTTAATAAAGCATATGTTATGCCTAAAAAGTTTTTGATAGTACCTATTGCAGAATTTGGTATTGAAGATTGTTTGAATCCGAGATTTTTGAATCCCATTTGCGCAAGAATAGACTCACAATCTGTTTTTGCTTTTCCAGCAGCATTAAAAAGAGATTTGTAATTTCTGGAAATAAAATATCCCATCATATAAATATATCGATTTGTGGCTTGAAAGATACATACATTTTATTTTTTATACCCTATCATATAAGGATTATCAAGTTGTGATTTTTTCATCTTATAAATATGCACGTAAATTAGCTATAAATGTATTAGTTTTGAAAATTGAAATTGAAATAGAAGCTTCTTAAGAAAAAACAAGTAGAGTGAAAGAAAAAAAATATGATTATCTGATTGTAGGGGCAGGATTATTTGGAAGTGTTTTTGCTCACGAAATGACCAAACACAATAAAAAATGTTTGGTAATTGATAAACGAGAACATCTTGGAGGCAATGTATATTGTGAACAAAAAGAAGGAATTAATGTACATAAGTATGGGGCTCATATTTTTCATACAAATGATAAGCGAATTTGGGATTATGTAAATCAATTTGCAACATTTAATAATTATATAAATTCTCCTCTATCATTGTCAAAAGGAAAGTTATATAACTTACCGTTTAACATGAATACTTTTTATCAATTATGGGGGACCAAAACACCTCGGGAAGCAAAAGAGATAATTGATGGGCAGATAAAGGAATATGGTGTGAAATCTCCTAAAAATCTTGAGGAACAAGCCTTATCATTAATAGGTAAAGATATTTATGAAACCTTTATCAAAGAGTATACAGAGAAACAATGGGGGACTAAAGCCACAGATTTACCGGCTTTTATTATTAAAAGGTTGCCAGTTAGATATACATATAATAATAATTATTTTAATGATATTTATCAAGGCATACCAATTGGAGGTTACAATACTATCATTAATGGTTTATTGGAAGGTATCGAAACAAAAACTAACATTGATTTTTTTGAAGATAGAGTAGCGTTAGAATCTTTGGCAGATAAAGTGGTTTATACAGGTAAGATAGATGAGTTTTTTGATTATAAGTATGGACAATTAGAATATAGGTCATTACGATTTGAGCATGAATTGCATGATGTAGAAAATTATCAGGGAAATGCAGTTGTTAATTATAATGATTCAGAGTACAAGTTTACTAGGATTATAGAACACAAACATTTTGAATTTGGAAAACAGGATAAAACAATCATAACAAGAGAATACCCCGAAAGTTGGGATAGAGGTAAAGAAGCATATTATCCAATTAATAACGATAGGAATCAAGATGTGTTTAAGAAGTACAAAGAAGAATCAAAGAAATCTAAACATGTTATTTTTGGCGGAAGATTAGCAGAATATCGTTACTATGATATGCATCAGATAATAGCATCATCCTTGACTAAAGTAGAAGAAATATTAAAGATTGAAGTATAATAAGGGATAGCATTAAAATTAGTTTAAAAACTATTGGGTTTTTTCAATTGGTATGTTAACTTTGTGTAACGAAGTATTGTGTAAAAGTTATCAATGAGTGATTTAATTGAAATTATTGATTCTCTTGAAAATAGAATAAGTAAGTTGCTTCATAAGCATGAATTATTGAAACAACAAAATACAGATCTAAAAGAGAAAATTGTTGCATTAGAGTCCAATTCAGAGGATCAGGCAGATCAATTAAAGCATTGGGAAGAAAAATTCAGTGCCCTCAAAAATGCTAATGCAATGCTAGGCAGTGACGAACATAAAAGAGAAACAAAGCTCAAAATAAACGCTTTAATAAGAGAGATTGATATGTGTATTGCTCAACTCTCTGAGTAAATAAAGTATGGCAGATAAGCTTAAAATTAAATTATCTATTGCAGACAGAGTGTATCCATTGACAATTAACCCTGATCAAGAGGAAGGTTTACGGAAGGCTGCAAAAAAGATAGAAGTTATGATTAAGCAATTTGAGCAAAGTTATGCGGTTAGAGATAAGCAAGATGTATTAGCAATGTGTGCTTTGCAATTTGCTGCACAAGTAGAACAAAAGACTATAGATAAAGATGATGATATGATTAATGTGGCAAATAGATTGAATGAATTAAACGATTTGCTACATGATCATTTATCATAACGTTCTTTAAAATAAATAAAGGTTACTGCCTGCACTAGTTGTTATTTTGATAAACTCAACAAGAATTATTTAAAAAGGGTGAGTTTAAGTTGTAAAAGCGCGCCGCCATAGAGCGGATTCTTGAGCAATTTGTTAGCCCTAAACCTGTTTTTACAGAGTTTATACAGAACCTTTGCTAGTGCAGGCTTTTTTTATATACAAACACTAACACAAATTATGGATAATAATATTATATTTTTGATAGTTGCCGGGATCGCAGGATTGGTGATAGGATTTATCATCGCTAAAGTCTTGGAGCGCAGCAAAGCATCAGAAATGATTAAAAGTGCTAAGAAAACTTCTGAAAGCATAATAAGAGACGCAAAAAGCGAAGGGGAGACCATTAAAAAGGATAAAATTTTACAAGCTAAAGAAAGATTTATAGAGTTAAAATCTGAACATGAAAAAGTAATATTATCCAGAGATAAAAAAATTGCAGAAGCCGAGAAGAGAACTAGAGATAAAGAATCTCAAGTTTCTAATGAATTATCAAAAAGTAAAAAGCTAAACACAGAGTTAGAAGAAAAAATAAAAGAGACACAACAACGTCAAGATTATTTAGAAAAGAAACAAAGTGAACTTAAAAAATTACATAAAAGCCAGGTACAGCAATTAGAAGTGATATCAGGTTTGTCTGCAGAAGAGGCAAAAGAACAGTTGGTAGAATCTTTAAAAGGACAGGCAAAAACTGATGCCATGGCCGTGATTCAAGACACCATAGAAGAAGCTAAATTAACTGCGCAGCAAGAAGCTAAAAAAGTCATTATTAATACAATTCAAAGAATTGGGACAGAAGAGGCAATAGAGAACTGTGTTTCTGTATTTAATATCGAAAGTGATGATGTAAAAGGTAGAATTATAGGTCGAGAAGGAAGAAATATCAGAGCAATTGAAGCTGCAACCGGAGTAGAAATTATAGTTGATGATACCCCAGAAGCTATTATCTTATCATGTTTTGATTCTGTAAGGAGAGAAGTAGCTCGTTTATCTTTACATAAATTAGTAACCGATGGAAGGATTCATCCAGCGCGAATTGAAGAGGTCGTAAGAAAAACCAGAAAACAAATTGATGAAGAAATCATCGAAGTAGGAAAACGTACCGTAATCGATCTTGGAATACATGGATTACATCCAGAGTTAATTAAGACTATAGGAAGAATGAAATACAGATCTTCTTATGGGCAGAATCTTTTACAGCATTCTAGAGAAGTAGCAAAATTATGTGGAGTAATGGCTGCAGAATTAGGATTAAATCCTAAACTAGCGAAGAGGGCAGGGTTGCTTCATGACATAGGGAAAGTTCCTGATACTGAAACCGAGGTGCCGCATGCTATATTAGGAATGCAATGGGCAGAAAAATACGGTGAAAAGAAAGAAGTTTGTAATGCGATTGGTGCTCACCATGATGAAGTAGAAATGACTTCTTTGATTTCTCCAATAGTTCAGGTTTGTGATGCGATTAGTGGAGCAAGACCAGGAGCAAGACGTCAGGTGTTAGATTCTTATATACAAAGACTAAAGGATTTAGAAGGTATAGCCTTTGGATTTGATGGAGTTAAAAAAGCGTATGCAATTCAAGCAGGAAGAGAATTACGAGTAATTGTAGAAAGCGAAAAGGTAAATGATGAAAAAGCAGCTAGTCTTTCATTTGAAATTTCTCAAAAAGTCCAAACAGATATGACATATCCAGGTCAGGTAAAAGTAACAGTGATAAGAGAAACAAGAGCGGTAAATATAGCTAAGTAAATAAGCTTGAAATCTAATATAAAAAAAGAGCAGTCATTATAGATAACTGCTCTTTTTGTATTTATATATTTTTTGATATGGGTTGATTAATCCTTATATTTTTTAATGATTTCATTTTTCCAGTTTAATGCAGCTTCTATAGTGTCAAATTGTTTAAATTCCTTTCCGAAAAATATTTTTTCAACTTTAGTTTGCATGATTTGTTTCGGATCGTTTGATACAACAGCAAATCCTACTAAGTTTTTGATTTTAGCCGTCTCTAAATATATGGTTGGATTTACAGCATAGGAGTTAATCCTATGGGTAAGATATACAAAAGGTTTATTTTTAAAATGTTTTTCTACAACTTGTAATAAAATGGTATTGTGCTCAGGAGAAACTGTAATTCCAGCTTTCATTACAGCTTTTATATAGTCATTATAAATTTCTATATGACAAAAATCAAAATTATATGAAGTAACCATTTAGTATGCCTTAGCTTTTTAAAGATATGAGTTTAATCTTTAAATAAGATGAAAAAAAAGTGTTTTTCCCTTATTGTGAATGACGAATATATTAAAAATAGTAGAGTTTTTGTTTAATTAACATCTTTTGAATCACGAATATGCTTTTTCAAAATTTCATTTTTCCACTCTAAAGCTTGTTCCAGAGTTTCGAATAATTTGAATTCTTTTTTGAAAAGTGATTTTTCTAATTTGGTTTGCATTTTTTGTCTAGGATCGCTAGATATTACAGCAACTCCAATCAAATTTTTTATTTTAGACATCTCCATATGGATAGCGGGATCTACAGAATATGAATTTATTCTATTTGTTATATATACAAAAGGCTTGTTTTTGTAGTATTGATTAGCTCCCATTTTTAGAAGGTCATTGTATTTTGAGAAAACAGTGACTCCTTCTTTCATGACTGACAAAATATAGTCATTATGTACTTCAACTATACCAAAGTTGAAATCAAAAGATGTAATCATTAAATTGATTTGTTAGTCTAACAAAGATAAACTTAAAAAATTATAAATTTTTAGTCGTCAATAGATTAAGTAAAAAAAAGACTACTATATAGCTATAGTAGTCTTTTTTAATTATAATTCAGTTTGTTTTTAAGATTCAGCTGATTTTTCGGCTTTCTTAATGGTTATTGTAAGTTCTCCAGAATCATCATCCATATCCATGAAAATACTATCACCTTCCTGTAGTTGAGCATTTATAATCTCTTCAGCCAAAGCATCTTCTATATATTTCTGAATAGCTCTTTTTAGTGGTCTTGCTCCGTATTGTTTATCAAACCCTTTTTCTGTTATGTAATCCTTAGCTTTTTCACTAAGGGATAAATCATATCCAAGGCTTTTGATTCTTCCGTATAGCTTATCAAGTTCGATATCAATAATTTTATGAATATCTTCTCTTTCTAAAGCATTAAAAACTACAACATCATCTACTCGATTTAAAAATTCGGGAGCAAATGCCTTTTTTAAAGCATTTTCGATAACTCCTTTTGCATAATCTTCTGCCTGAGATTTCTTGGCTGTAGTTCCGAATCCTACTCCTTGTCCAAAATCTTTTAATTTACGAGCTCCAATATTAGAGGTCATTATAATTATAGCGTTTCTAAAATCGATTTTACGACCCAAACTATCTGTCAAATATCCATCATCTAAAACTTGAAGCATCATGTTAAAAACATCAGGATGTGCTTTTTCGATTTCATCTAATAAAATGACAGCATATGGTTTTCTTCTTACTTTTTCTGTAAGTTGTCCACCTTCTTCATAGCCAACATATCCCGGAGGAGCTCCTATAAGCCTTGAAACAGCAAATTTTTCCATGTATTCACTCATGTCTATACGAATGAGTGTATCTTCACTATCAAAAAGTTCTCTAGCTAATACTTTTGCTAATTGAGTTTTACCAACTCCTGTTTGTCCAAGAAATATAAAGGATCCAATCGGTTTGTTTGGGTCTTTAAGTCCTGCGCGATTACGTTGTATTGCTTTTACGACCTTGGTAACAGCTTCGTCTTGCCCAATAACTTTACCCATAATAAGGCTTGGTAACTCCGCTAGTTTATTGCTTTCTGTTTGGGCAATACGATTTACAGGAATTCCTGTCATCATAGAAACTACATCAGCAACATTTTCTTCATCTACTGTTTCTTTATGCAGTTTCGATTCTTTTTCCCATTGTTCTTGAGCAACTCCTAGTTCTTTTTCAAGATTTTTCTCATCATCTCTAAGTTTTGCAGCCTCTTCATATTTCTGTTTCTTGACAACACTATTTTTGAGTTCTCTAACTTCCTCTAATTTTTTTTCTAAATCTAAAACTTTCTTAGGAACGTCGATATTAGTAATATGAACTCTGGAGCCTGCTTCATCCAGAGCATCTATAGCTTTATCTGGAAGAAAACGATCTGTCATATATCTATTGGTTAGCTTCACACAAGCTTTTATAGCTTCTGGTGTATAGCTAACATTGTGATGCTCCTCATATTTCTCCTTAATATTATTAAGGATTTCTATAGTTTCTTCTATGTTAGTAGGTTCTACAATTACTTTTTGGAACCTTCTTTCTAAAGCTCCATCTTTTTCGATATACTGTCGATATTCGTCTAAAGTTGTGGCTCCTATACATTGAATTTCACCTCTTGCTAAAGCAGGTTTGAACATATTTGAAGCATCAAGACTTCCGGTTGCTCCTCCGGCACCTACAATAGTGTGAATTTCATCTATGAAAAGAATAATATCATCATTCTTTTCTAGTTCATTCATAACAGCCTTCATTCGTTCTTCGAATTGACCTCTGTATTTGGTTCCGGCAACAAGGCTAGCTAAGTCAAGAGTAACTACTCTTTTGTCAAATAATATTCTAGAGACTTTTCGTTGTACAATTCTTAGGGCAAGTCCTTCAGCTATAGCGGATTTACCAACTCCAGGCTCTCCTATTAATAAAGGGTTGTTTTTCTTACGTCTACTAAGAATCTGGGAAACACGTTCTATTTCTTTTGATCGACCGACAACGGGATCCAATTTACCTTCTTCTGCCATTGCAGTAAGGTCTCTTCCAAAATTATCTAGAACAGGAGTTTTTGATTTTTTACCCGCTTTATTTCCTCCAGATGGAGAATTAAAAGGGTTTTCTTTAGACGCATCTCCTGTCAAATCATCATCATCTTCAGAGAAAGATTCTGCTTTTGGGTTATCTATATATTCTTCTTCGTTCGTTATCATAAACTTAAATTGGTCTTTAATGTTATCATAATCCACTTTTAAACGATTTAAAAGCTTTGTAGTTGGGTCATTTTCATTTCTTAGAATACATAACAGAAGATGAGCAGTATTAATAGAAGAACTTTGAAATAGTTTTGCTTCCAAAAAAGTAGTTTTTAATGCTCTTTCTGCTTGTCTAGTTAAATGTAAATTCTTTTTTTCATTTGAGGCCACCGCTATATCAGGATTTGCAGGGCTAAGGATTTCAACTTTTCTTCTTAAATTAGTCAAATCTATATCTAACGCATCAAGGATACTAATTGCTTTCCCACTTCCATCACGTAATAATCCTAACATAAGATGTTCTGTACCAATAAAATCGTGCCCCAATCTCAGAGCTTCTTCTTTACTGTAAGCAATAACATCTTTAACTCTGGGTGAAAAATTATCATCCATAAATTATACTCTTTCTTTTTCTTTATAACTAAAATAGTAATTTTTAGAATTACATTGACAAAAACTATTCCTTTTAATCGATGATTAACATATATCTATACTGAATAGGAAATTTTGTCATGTAATTCCTTTCTTTCAAAAACAGTCACTCAAACAAGTAGTTTTTGTTAATGTTTTTCACTTCTAATGGTAAATAGACAAAAAAAGCTTTAATAATCAAAACCTAAGATAGTAGACTTATTAACCATATACATCCTGATCATTGTTAATAAATTACGTATATTACATAGGTCAATAGCTGTTAAAACCGTCTTAATTTACTTAAATTAGCCCGTTTAATTAATCAATTTTAGAATAAAATAAATTTTTTATGGCTGAAGGAGAAAAGCTTATACCCATCAACATCGAGGATGAGATGAAATCTGCCTACATTGATTACTCAATGTCGGTTATTGTTTCTCGTGCACTTCCAGATGTTAGAGACGGTCTTAAGCCTGTACATAGGCGTGTATTATATGGTATGTATGAACTGGGTGTTAAAGCCAGTAGTGCCCATAAGAAGTCTGCAAGAATTGTAGGTGAAGTACTTGGTAAATATCACCCTCATGGAGATACCTCGGTATATGACACAATGGTACGTATGGCTCAGGAATGGAGTTTAAGGTATATGTTAGTTGATGGTCAAGGTAACTTTGGTTCTGTAGATGGAGATAGTCCTGCTGCTATGCGTTATACAGAGGCAAGAATGAGAAAGATATCTGAAGATATGCTTGCAGATATAGAAAAAGAAACCGTAGATCATACATTTAATTTTGATGATACACTACAAGAGCCTACAGTTTTACCAACAAGGGTTCCAGGACTCTTGATTAATGGAGCTTCTGGTATTGCGGTTGGTATGGCCACAAATATGCCTCCTCATAATTTGACTGAAGTTGTAGATGGTACGGTAGCTTATATCGATAATAACGACATCGAAATAGATGAGTTAATACAGCATATAAAGGCTCCTGACTTCCCTACAGGAGGTACAATTTATGGATATGATGGGGTTAGAGAAGCCTTTAAAACAGGTAGAGGACGTATTGTTATCCGGGCAAAAGCAAGTTTTGAAGAAGTAAATGGTAGAGAATGTATCATTGTTTCTGAAATTCCTTATCAGGTCAATAAAGCAGATATGATTAAAAAGACTGCAGATCTGGTTAATGACAAAAAGATAGATGGTATTTCTACGATCAGAGATGAGTCTGATAGAAAAGGGATGCGTATTGTATACGTATTAAAACGTGATGCTATACCTAATATCGTTTTAAATCTTTTATACAAATATACCGCATTACAGTCTTCTTTTAGTGTTAATAATATTGCACTTGTTAATGGAAGGCCACAGTTGTTGAATGTAAAAGAAATGATTCATTATTTTGTAGAACATAGACATGAGGTTGTTGTTCGTCGTACAAAATATGAATTAAGAAAGGCAGAAGAAAGAGCTCATATTTTAGAAGGTTTAATCATTGCTTCTGATAATATTGATGAAGTCATTGCTTTAATCCGTGCTTCTTCTAATGCTGATGAGGCTCGTGAAAAGCTTATTGAACGTTTTAAGCTATCTGAGATACAGGCTAAAGCAATCGTAGAGATGCGATTACGTCAGTTAACTGGTCTGGAGCAAGATAAGTTACGTGCAGAGTATGAAGATTTGATGAAGACTATCGAAGATCTTAAGGATATCTTGGAGAAGAAAGATCGTAGAATGACAATTATCAAAGAAGAACTTGCCGAAATAAAAGAAAAATACGGTGATGAACGTCGTTCTCAGATAGAATATGCTGGAGGAGATTTAAGTATTGAAGATATGATTCCTGATGAAAAAGTAGTAATTACGATTTCGCATGCAGGTTATATCAAAAGAACATCTCTTAATGAATACAAGAAACAAAATAGAGGAGGAGTAGGACAAAAAGGAAGTACTACACGTAATGAAGATTTTCTTGAGCATTTGTTTGTAGGGACTAATCACCAGTATATGTTATTCTTTACACAAAAAGGAAAATGTTTCTGGATGAGAGTATATGAAATACCAGAAGGAAGTAAAACATCAAAAGGTAGAGCGATACAAAACTTGATTAATATTCATAGTGATGATAAAGTGAAAGCTTTTATTTGTACTCAAGATCTTAAAGATGAAGAGTACATTAATTCTCATTATGTCATTATGGCAACGAAAAAAGGTCAGGTCAAAAAGACATCTTTAGAACAATACTCCAGACCAAGAACAAATGGTATAAACGCAATTACCATTAAAGATGATGATGAACTTCTAGAGGCTAAGCTAACAGATGGTAAAAGTCAGGTGATGCTAGCAGTACGATCAGGTAAGGCTATTCGTTTTGAAGAAGAGAAAACGAGACCTATGGGACGTGGTGCTTCAGGTGTAAGAGGTATACGATTAGCAGATGAAAAAGATGAAGTAATTGGTATGGTTGCTGTAAATGAGATGGAAAGTAATATCTTAGTGGTTTCAGAGAACGGATACGGAAAACGTTCAAAGCTAGAAGATTATCGAATTACGAATAGAGGAGGTAAAGGGGTTAAGACTATTTCTGTAACCGACAAAACAGGTAATCTGGTAGCTATTAAAAATGTTACTGATCTTGATGATCTGATGATTATAAATAAATCAGGAATAGCTATTAGGTTAGCCGTAGAAGATTTGCGAGTGATGGGACGTGCAACTCAGGGAGTACGTTTAATTAACTTAAAAGGTAAAGATTCTATTGCGGCAGTAGCAAAAGTTATGCATGATGAAGACGATATAGATGATGCAGAAATTGTAGAAGATGTAGATTCTCCTATGACAGATGCTGATAATGCTTCAGATGGCACGAATATTGATGATAAAACGAAACAATAATTAAATCCCATTTTAAAAACTCAAGTAATGAAGACTAAATTTATCGTAGTACTGTTCTTAGCAGTTAGTGCTATTGGATTTTCTCAAAAACAAGCATTAAAAGCTGCTGCAAAGGCGCTTAAATCCGGAAATATGGATGTTGCTAGTGATGCATTGAAAGCTGCAGAGGGGCAGTTAGATATGGCTGATGAAAAAATGAAAGCTCAATTTTATTTCTTTAAAGGTCAGGTCTTGGCATCTTCGTCTGGAGAATCTTTAGAGAAAGTAGAAGCTGCTGCAGATGCTTATAATAAATCAATAGAGATTGAAAAAACGGCAGGTGGATCTAAGTATACTGCAGATGCTAGCCAAAAATTGCAGTTATTGCGTCAAGCTTTAATAGAAAATGCAATTAAAGATCAAAATGCTAAAAACTATAAAGGTGCAGCAGAAAAATTATATTTAGGATATAAAACCAATAAAGCAGATACAACATATTTATATTATGCTGCTGGTAATTCTGTTAATGCAAAAGATTATGATAAAGCATTATTATACTACAAAGAGTTAAAAGAACTTAATTTTAGTGGTATTAAAACTGAATTTGTTGCAACAGATAAAGCAACAGGTAAAGTAGAGCCTTTTGATTCAAAATTGATTAGAGATGCATCTGTGAAATCTGGTTCATACATCAAACCAGAAACTCGCACTTCTGAATCTAAAAAAGGAGAGATTGCTAAAAATATAGCATTGATCTATATGAGTCAAGGAAAAGATGAAGAAGCTGTAGCTGCTATAAGTGATGCAAAAAAAGAAAATCCTAATGATGCAGCTTTAATGCAAGCTGAAGCTGATGTATATTATAAGTTAGGAAACATCGCTAAGTATAAAGAAATTATGGAGCAGATTGTTGCTAATGATCCTGAGAATCCAGACTTACTTTATAATTTAGGTGTTAGTGCATCTCGTCTTGGAGATAATGACCAAGCATTAGGATATTATAAAAAAGCATTAGAATTGAAGCCAGATTATACTGCAGCTCAAATTAATATTGCTTCTATTATCCTAGGTGGAGAAACTAAGATTGTTGATGAAATGAATGGTCTGGGTACATCTTCAAAAGACAATAAAAGATATGAGGAACTTAAGGTAGAAAGACAGAATATATACAAAAATGCTGTCCCTTATCTTGAAGGAGCCTTAAAAAGTAAGCCAGACAATGTAGAGGCTATCCGTACTTTGATGAATATCTATTATCAGCTTGACAATCCAAAAGCTGATGAAATGAAAAGTAAATTAAAAGCTTTAGAAGGAGGTAACTAGATTACTAAAAGCTTATGAAAATATAAAAGCCAGAATCATTCGATTCTGGCTTTTTTTATTAGAATATTATATGTGTTTTATTTTTTGTATATCATATAATTTTTTTCATTTCCAAGGAATATAAATGTCATGTAATACAATTTTAAGAAGTTCTTTAAGAATAATTTATCTAGTATTATCATCACTCCTTTTCCTGTTTTCTGAAATACGATCAAATGGGTATGAGACGATCACTATGGATTTTTTTAAATACTCCAAATTCATAAGGAGATTCGTATAGTATGACTATTAGAGAAGTTTATGACGTACAAAAGAAATATAATGCTTAGTATTTTTATTGATTTTTTTATTTTTTAATAAAAGGAATAGAGAGTGGATAATAGCATTTTTGAGAATTTATAGCAGATATTACATTTTTAATCATTACAATAATACTAAATGGGATAACCGCAATAAAAAAGAAAAAGGCACCAGGTATGGTTACTAATGCGATAAGAGATAATACAAATAGGATCGTAATGGTGATCTGAAAATTAACAATTGCTCTTCCATGAATATCATAAATTTTATGATCCTCTCTTTTATGAATCCATAAAAATAAAGGAATCAGTATATTGCATAAGGGAATACCTAATCCTAAAATAGGAATTCCGTGCATTAGTAATAGCCATTTTTTCTGAATCGTCTCTTCTTTTGGATCCTCTAAGATTAATAGGTCATCAACTTCGATTTCTAACGCAGTAGCAAGAAGTTTGACAGTTTGTAAATGTGGATTTAATTCACCTTTTTCAATACGTTGTATAGTTCGAATGGTAACGTGAGTTCGTTCTGAGAGTTCTTCTTGAGTGTATCCTTTTAACTTACGTTGATATACTAAGTTTTTTGCTATTGATCGATCTTCCATAATTTTGATTTTTGTTTAGAACAAAGCTATCAAGAGCTCACGATTTTTGTTACGACATATCTATGTCACCTATATGTCATTTACTGTTTTATCTACTGCTTTAGGATAAAGATATAAGTTTTAGAACTAATTTGTGTACGATAGGATGGTGATTAATTTCAAAAAAAGTCAAATACAAATAAATCAAAAAAAAGAGACTGTTTCATAAAACAGCCTCTTTTGAAATTAAGTTTTAAATTTTAGTATCTCTAAAACTTATATGAAGAAATCAAATGATTTTTTTCATTAATGAAAATAACATCATCGATCACATCTATTAGATAGTTTGGTGTTTTATCTAAAAGATCAATTTGTTTATCAATTGCTCCGGTTTTTTTGTTAATCATATTTATAGAATGCTTTGTAGGAGCAGTGTCGCTTTTTATTTTTGCTACTATAAATTGATGGTCCTTAATACTTTTTGAATTAGAGTATCTGGTTTTTGTAATTTCAAAAACAGTAGCCATATTTTGACCGTCTCCAACATATAAGCCAGCTACCATAGATTCTGTAGCTGTACCATCATTTTGATCTGTTGATCTTCTGTAAACACCGCTAGACAAGGCAGAAAGTTGATCAATATTTTCCAAAGCTCCACCAATATCAAGATCTACACCAGCCACTGCTAATCCTATTTCAGCCATTTGTGCAAAACCTTTTAGACTAGATGCAGGTTCATAATACTGAGTATACTTTAAGGTTCCTGTAGGAGATAACAAGGAGATATGTTGTTCGGTAAATAATAGATATCCGCCATCTTTTACATATTCTGCAACAAGTGGGGTTTTCTTTTTCACATTTTCTAGAGCGATATCTTCTGCAAATAATTCTATTTGTCCAGATTTTAAATCAAATTTGTATCCCTTTTTATTCTCAAAAAGTACTACTTTTTCTTCCTTTTCATCATAAGTAACTGCCGGGATTGATTTAAATTTCACATCTTTATCCCATACATCTTTTCCTTTTACAAAATCAAGAATATTTGATCTTTCAGTAGATACATACATAATACCTTTTTCTGTAGGAGTCACATAATATGCATATCCTTTAACTTTACTATCCCAGATTTTATCTCCTTCGGGATTAACTAGAGCTATAGTACCATCTTTTTCATGCTTACCAATGGCAATAAAACCTTTTGGATGAGGAATTACTTCGTCTAGAAAATCTATTTTGAAGCTTTTTTTCCATTTAAACACATTTGTTTTTGGATCAATAATATTAAAACCTTCTGTTTCTACAACAATTAGATTGTTAGCTTCATCTGGACGTACATCTATTAGTGTTCCTCGTAGTTTTAATTTACCGGGAGTTATATCACTTCCATTTATGGGGTCTAGTACTGTAAGTTTATTGGATTTTTTGATACCAAGATAAAGGCTGTTATTAATGTCAGAATATACCAATGCTTTAATTCGCTTATCAGCTTCGTGTTTCCATACAATTTCTCCATTAGTACCATTTATAGTAAATATTTGATTTTTGATACCGATAATCAAATTATTCTCTTTGTTAAAATATGGTCCATGATCTATAAAACTTCTTTTTGAAATAAGGCTTTTAATGAAGCCCTTACTTTCTCCAAGCGCTGTTATCCATTCTTTTTTCCAAGTTTTTAGACTGAAACTCATAAGATAGCGTTCTTTGTCTTTAGTCAGTTCAAAAAGGATTACACCATTATTTTGTAATATGGTAAAGTCTTTTATTCTATAACCATCATCTTTAGTATCAAAAACAATGTCTCCATTACTAGAGTTAATAATAATACCTCTTGTTTTACCAGCTAGTGGTATATATTCAACATAAAAAAGAGGTAAACCATCAATGGTAAGAAAAGTGTTTTTATCAACAGCTTTAAGTTCTTTATTATGCCATACGGTTTCTCCAGTGGTGTTGTTCATGGCTAATAAACCTTTTGCACCAGAAGCGATAATAAGACCATCATTAGATTGCTTGATCCAACCTACTTCGTATAGTGTTTCTTTGAGATCAACTTCCCAAAGTTTGTCTTGTGAATATCCAAAACTAATTGATAAAATTGCCAGAAAAATGACATAGATTTTTTTCATTTGGTTGAGTGTTTAGTTAGAAAAAATAAGTTTAGGCACGCCAAAAATGCAACAAAATATGATTATCCACAAATTTGTCGTATCAAATTAGAAGTTCTAAACAACTTGGGATGCGCTTTTAAAGCGTATCCTAAGTTGTTTTATCTAAGTTCTGCACCTAGCTTATTTTCAAAATTATGTTGTAGTTTGTTCATAATTTTGTCAATTTGTTTATCTGTAAGTGTTTTCTTTTCGTCAAGTAGAGTAAAGCTTACTGCATATGATTTTTTACCTTTAGGTAGATTTTTACCTTGATAAACATCAAACAAATTTATATCTTTTAATAGTTGTTTTTCGGTCTGTTTGGCAATGGTATGAATTTCTTCAAATTTTACATCATTATCCAAAAGAAGAGCAAAATCCCGACGTACCTCTTGAAATTTTGAAATATCAGAATACTTTACTTTATTATGTTTTGCATACTCTAAAACAGCATCCCAATTAAAATCAGCATAAAGTACTTCTTGAGCAATAGAAAAATGCTTAAGAATTGATTTTTTAATAATTCCAAAATCAACAACTTTAGCTTTTCCGACAGTTAATGAAATCCCTTCAGAAAATATATCGTTTTTTATTGGAGTTGTTTTTAATCTGTTTATACTTAGGCGTTCCAATACAGATAATACAACACCTTTTAAATAAAAGAAGTCGCTAACTTGGGAGCTGTTATTAATTCTCCAACTTTCTTTAGACCGGTTTCCTGTAATAATGATACTTAAATGCTTGTTTTCTATTCTACTATCTTCTTGATAATGATGATAAGTTTTACCGAATTCAAAAAATTTAAGATCTGCTCTTTTTCTGTTACTATTATAAGATACAGCTTCTAAACCAGAGAAGAGCATAGACTGTCGCATTACTGCTAAATCATTACTAAGCGGATTAAGCATTTCTACATTATTTTCAGTTTTTAACTGTTCGCTTAAATGAATATATTCTGGTGTAGTAAGCGAGTTTGCCATCATCTCATTAAATCCCTGCCCTGCCAGTTGATTTGATATTATGTTTTGCACATTATGATCTGAAAATTTATCAATATTAGAGATCGAGGCATTTAATTTTTGAGTAAATGCAATATTGTTATACCCGTATACTCTTAGAATTTCTTCTATAACATCGGCTTCTCTTTGTACGTCATTTCTATAAGAAGGAATGGTAAGACCAATCCCACTTTCTGTAACGCTATTAATTTTGATATCTAACGAGGTTAGAATCTGTTTTATAGTTTCTTGAGGAAGTTCTTCTCCAATAAGTTTGGTTGCGTTTTCAAAAGACAAAAACACTTGAAAATCTTCGATTTTTTTAGGATATAGATCTAGTATTTCACTAGAGATATTTCCACCAGCAAGTTCCTGTATTAGTAGTGCGGCTCTTTTTAATGCGTACTCTGTAATATTGGGATCAATACCGCGTTCAAATCTAAAAGAAGCGTCTGTATTTAGACTATGTCTTTTTGCCGTCTTTCTAATACTAACGGGGTTAAAATATGCACTTTCCAAGAAAATAGAAGTCGTTGTTTCTGAAACTCCAGAGTTCATTCCTCCAAATACTCCTGCAATACAAAGAGGTTTAACAGCATCACAGATCATTAAATCTTCCTCGTGTAATTCTCTTTCTACTTCATCAAGAGTTGTGAACTTTGTTCCTGCCTCTACTGTTTTTACTTCAATTTTATCACCTTCAATATAATGTGCGTCAAATGCATGTAAAGGCTGTCCCAGCTCATGTAATACATAATTGGTGACATCGACTACATTATTTTTAGGGGTTATTCCGATAGCTTTTAGTCTATGTTGTAACCAAGATGGAGATTCTTTTACTTTAATATCAGAAATTGTTAAACCGCAATATCTAGGTGCTAAATCTTGATTAGTAACTTCGATATCGATTTTCTTTAATCGATTTTCTACTCTAAAATTACTCACAGACGGAGTAATAAGTTCTATATTAAGATCTTTTTGAAGTAGACCAGCTTTTAGATCTCTTGCTGTACCCCAGTGACTCATTGCATCAGCACGATTTGGAGTTAGTCCTATCTCAAAAACATAGTCATTTTCGATATCAAATATTTCTGCAGCCTTTGTCCCAACAGGAATGTCAGAATTAAGAACCATGATTCCGTCATGACCTTTTCCTAATCCTAATTCATCTTCGGCACAAATCATTCCATGACTTTCTTCGCCTCTGATTTTTCCTTTTTTTATAGTCCATTCTTCACCTTTATCGTCATAAAGCTTAGTTCCGATAGTTGCAACTGGTACTTTTTGGCCAGCAGATACATTAGGTGCTCCACATACAATCTGAACAGGTTCTCCATTTCCTAAATCAACTTTTGTGATTTTTAGTTTATCTGCATTTGGATGTTTCTCACAGTTAAGAACTTGCCCTACAACAACTCCTTCTAAACCTCCTTTTACACTTTGGTAAGCTTCTATTCCTTCAACTTCTAGTCCTAAATCAGTAAGGAGTTCACCCGTTTTTTCTGCATCCCAATCTAGGTTAGCAAATTGTTTTAGCCAGTTATATGAAATCTTCATTTGTGATCTTTCTTAATTCAGTCGGTAAAGATAATATATTGAATCTGCCTGTTAAAATAAACAGATACCAAAATGTTTATATAAAATGAACTGAAATAATTCGGTAAGTTTTAAGTAACTTTCCGGACTCTTTATAAAATTTCTATAATGAAAAGAATTATCACACTTATCTTATTCTCTTTAGTTATTGTTTCTTCTTGTAAGAAAGATCAAACCAGCAAAATAATGCATCTTAAAAGTGGTCCTTGGAGAGCAACGTTAGAAGTTCAGGACAATAAAAAACTGCCTTTTTTAATGGAGGTTATGGAAGATCATACTTTAAAGATTTTTAATGCAGAAGAAACTATAAATGTTGATGAAGTTGTGGTCAGTGGAGATTCAATTACCATCAAGTTTCCTGTATTTGAAGGATATGTTGCAGCAAAATTTGTGGATTCTGTGACTATTTCGGGTAGTTTTATTAAAGAAAGTTTGGATAGAGTAGTACCATTTGAAGCAAAATATGGAGAACAGGATAGATTTGATATTGAATCAAAGGAAGAATACAATATTACAGGGAATTGGGAGGCTGTTTTTAGTGAAGACAATAAAGAAGATAGATATATTGCTAAAGGGATTTTTAAACAAAATGGAAATATTGTTACAGGAACATTTAGAACAACCACCGGGGACTACCGTTACTTAGAAGGAGTAATGAATAATAATGAGTTGCAATTATCTACTTTTGATGGTGCGCATGCATTTCTGTTTACAGCGCAAGTAACAGATAGTACCCTTAATGGCTCTTTCTATTCTGGAAACCATTGGAAAGAACCGTTTGTTGCCAAAAGAAATGAGCACTTTAAATTACCGTCTGAAGATTCATTAACGTTCTTAAGAGAAGGGTATGATAGTTTGACGTTTAGTTTTCCTGATACCAATGGAAAAGAAGTTTCACTTCAGGATGAACAGTTTAAAAACAAAGTAGTAGTAGTGCAGATTATGGGTACCTGGTGTCCAAATTGTATGGATGAAACTAAGTACTATGTAGATTTTTATAATCGTAACACTTCTGAAGATGTAAAGCTTGTCGCCTTAGCTTTTGAATATGCAAAAACTGAAGAAAAGGCCTTTAAGTCAATAAAGAGACTGAAAGAAAAATTAAATGTAGAATATCCAATTCTTCTTGCTCAATATGGTACCTCAGACAAACAAAAGGCACAAGAGAAATTACCTATGCTTAATCATGTGTTATCCTATCCTACGACCATTTTTATAGATAAAAAGGGGAAAGTACGTAAAATCCATACAGGTTTTAATGGGCCCGCGACAGGTCAAAAATATGTTGATTTCAAAAAGGAATTTGAAGAATTTGTTGATCAATTATCAAAAGAATAAGTATATTAAATAGATAAAACTCTACCATCGTGATAGTATCATGCTGGTAGAGTTTTACTGATACATAGCTAAAGATACAATACATTAAGGCTCAATTTTCTGCATAACACTACTATCTATAAAAGTAACCTTATAGTTTTCTGATCCATTTTAAACTTAAGTTTTCTTAACAAAATCAATTTTTTGTTTTTGTCCAAAAAGAACAAACACCATACTTTTTGCGATCTATATTTTTGTTCAAAACATTAGAATAACGATATGGAATATAAAATCAAAATGGCCTTTGCTTTAATAGGAATAGGATTAATCTTTTTTATCAATACTATCAATGCTCAAAAAATAGACAAGACTAATTTGTTTGAAATCTGGCATTTGAATAGTTATAAAATTAAGAGCAAAGAGTATTCACCATCCAAAAAAGAAAAGAATGATTATATACATTTTAAGGAAGATGGAACATTTGTTTCTAAGTCAGAAAATACAATAGAAACCGGAACCTGGATATTAAATAATAATGGTGGTTATATTTTGATGATCGATGATAACAATGAAACGATAAAAGCCTATATCGTAAGTTTAAGTTTTGAGAACTTAATACTGCGCTTTGACGTAGCAGAGATTAAAGAAGTCGAAGTTGTGTATAATAGTCATTTATAAAATTGAGGGATTATGAAATATAAATGCACAATACTGCTTTTAGTTATATCCTTTACAACATTCGCTCAAGAAAGGATTCGTCTTAATACAGTTCTCTTTGAAACAGATAATATATCAATATATGTAAAGGATATAAGGGACGAAAGAAAAGAAAAGTCATTAGGTAATGTAGATAATAGCTCAGGAAAACAAAGTACAGTAATATTAAATCCAAATGCGTCAAAAGCAATTCAGGAATTTATGGATGTTTCTTTTCCTTTTTCAAAAGAAGCTACGCCAATTTATATTAAAATTAAAGCATTAGAAATACAGCAATCACAAAGTGCTATAAATACTGTAACAACAAGAGCATATGCGCATCTAATTTTCTTTGAAAAAAAAGAAAATTCATTAAAAGAAATTTTTAATATTAATCATTACGAAGATCAGATTTTTGACATATCGAATACATCGGGAATATTTGAAAGTCATGAAAAGAATATTAGAGCAACATTAGAATATTGCATGCAACTTTTTGTAAAAAACTATAAAGAAAATAAAACTTCTGAAAAGGATACATTAGAGTTTAGGGCATCCAAAGAACCAATTTCTTTGGCTACAGTACCCAAATTGGGTAAGTGGTTTGATATTTTAACATATAAACAACTTTTTAGTAAAAATAGAGAAGGGTATAACATTAGTTATATAGGATTTTCAGATAGTGAAGATCGTTTTATTTTACCGTTTGTATTATCGTATAGTACCTATAAAATAAAGCCAGAGTCATTGAGGAATAAAGGATACAAATCTGTTGATTATTTTGCACTAGGAGCAGGTTTTGATGGATATTTTAAAATGTTCCCGGGAGTATATGTTGGTTTAGGTATTGGAGTGCCAATAGGTGTTGAAGTTACAAGAAACACAGAAAACAGGAAACGGACTAATTTTTTGATAGGTATAAACGCAAAACAAGGGATAAAACTTATCCCTTTTAAAGACTTTGGGATTGTTATAGGAGCTAATATATTTCAACAAGTTCAAACATCCAAAGTATATAAAACAGATTTTGGTTTTGAATTGGAATTAGGGGTTAATTTTTAAGAAGCTAAAGCATGTCCTTAAAAATAATAGCAATATAGTTTTGTTAATTAGTTGTTAAGTAAAGAGTGGTTTAACAATCTATTATTAATTTTTTATTGAGTTTAACACTATCGTAACATTAGGATTAATAATTACCTCTTACATTGTTTTGGGGTAGAAATCGAGATCGATTTCTATTTGTAAATAATTATTAAATCAAAAAGTCAGTCATGAAAAACTCCAACCTTATTATCGCATGTATTGCGGCAGCAATGATGCTATTCACAATTGATACGAAGGCACAATTAAAGACGCCCGAGGGAAGCCAACGTGCACAGGTAATGCAACGTGTGGGAATTACTAATATTACAATTGATTATGGAAGACCTAGTGTAAAAGAACGCGAAATATGGGGCAAATTAGTACCTTATGGTTATAATGACCTTGGTTTTGGTACATCAAAGGCAGCACCTTGGAGAGCCGGAGCTAATCTTAATACAACTATTGAATTTACAAATGACGTAAAGGTAGAAGGAAAAGATATTAAGGCAGGAATCTATGGTTTACATATAGCATTAAAAGAAGATGGAGGAGCTACCATAATATTTTCTAATAATTCTACTTCTTGGGGAAGTTATTTTTATGATGAAAAAGAAGATGCTTTAAGAGTAGATGTCAAAACTAAAGAGGCACCACACACAGAAATTTTGAGCTTTTCGTTCCCTATAATTGAAGCCAATAGTACTGTAGCGGCTCTACGATGGGAGAAAAAAGAAATTCCGTTTAAAATAGAAGTAGATGTAAAGAGCATAGTAATGGCGGGAATTAAAAATGACCTTCGTAATACTTCAGGGTTTACTCAATCAAATTGGGATAATGCAGCAAATTATGCTTTTAATGCAGGTGAATTAGACAAAGCTTTAGAGTGGATTAATGGTTCTATTAGCGGGAACTTTTTTAGCAAAGAAACATTCTCAAATTTATCTCTTAAATCACAGATCTTAGTAAAACAAGGAAAAACAAATGATGCTATGACACTTGTTGATAAAGCAGCTAAATTAGGTAATGCAAGTCAGGTTTTTCAATTAGGAACCGGATTGATTAGCCAAAAACAAAATGATAAAGCGTTAGCTATTTTAAAAGATAATGTAAAGAATAATAACGGTGCATGGCCTTCAAATTTTGGTTTGGCAAGGGCATATTCTGCAAAAGGAGATTATAAAAATGCCGTAAAATCTTTAAATATAGCAATGACAAAAGCACCAGAAAGATTTAAACCAAGGTTAACGGCTGCTCTTGAGAAACTTAAAAAAGGAGAAGATATAAATTAAAAAAAATCAAAATTTATAGTTTTTTAAAGAAGGTTTAGAGTTTTTCTAAACCTTTTTTTATTGAAATTAAAATCAAACTGTTAATAACATAATAGTATCGTAGAAAACAGTTTTAATATCATATGATTTTATGGTACATTAGTGCATTACCGTATCTTTGTATACACCAAATTTATGTACATGAGTAAAGCCATTTATATTGCTACTATCGAACCGAATAGTGGTAAATCTATTGTTGTTTTAGGGATGATGCGTATGCTTCTGGGCAAGGTTGCCCGGGTAGGATACTTTAGACCAATAATTGATGATCCTGCAGCAGGAGAAGTAGATAACCATATCAATACTGTAATTTCTCATTTTGAGTTAGATATTAATTTCAAAAAAGCATATGCGTATACCAGAAGTGAAGTGCTTCAGAAGTATAATGAAGGTAAGGCAGGAGAGATTATAGATGGTATTATAACAAAATATAAAAATCTTGAAGAAAAATTCGATTTTGTCCTTGTAGAAGGAACCGACTTTTCTGATGAAGGCAGTATTATTGAGTTTGACATAAATGTTGTTATAGCAAAAAATTTAGGAATTCCGGCAGTAATAGTAGCCAGTGGATTGGATAAGACCAATAAAGAAATTGTAGGTAATTTAAAGCTCGCCTATGATACTTTTAATAGTAAAGATGTTGAAGTTTTGGCCGTTGTTGCAAACAAAGTTACCCAAGGGAATGAAGATGGATTAGAACGTGTTTTTGAAAATGATTTCACTAATGAGGTAGATCGAATTGTAATTCCTAAGATCAATTCTTTATTAAATCCAACAATCAAAGAGATTGTCAATGAGTTAGATGGAAATGTTTTGTTTGGTAAAGAATATTTAAATAATCAAGCAGGTAGTTTTGGAGTGGGAGCCATGCAATTACGAAACTATTTAACTCATCTTAAGGATAATAGTCTGGTGATTACACCTGGGGATCGTGCAGATATTATTTTGGGAGTGTTACAGGCAAATATTTCTGATAACTACCCTAAGATTTCAGGAATTATATTAACAGGGGGAATAATTCCTGAACAATCAATTCTTAAACTTATAGAAGGGGTTTCTTTATCATTTCCGATTATAGCCGTTCCAAGTGGCACATTTTCTATTGCGAATAGGATAGGAGCTATTAAATCAAAAGTTTATTTGGATAATTTACAAAAAATAAACACCTCTATAAGTACATTCGAGAAATATGCTAATGAAGATCGCCTGGCAGATAGAATGATTACTTTTAAATCAGAGGGGTTAACACCACGTATGTTTCAGTATAATTTATTAAGACGTGTATTAAAGCATAAAAAGCATATTGTTCTTCCTGAAGGATCCGATGAAAGAATTTTAAGGGCAACTTCAAGATTATTAGCTTCCGGAGTTGTAGACATTACCTTAATCGGAAATGAAAAAAAAATAAAAAATAAAGTTACACAACTCGATATCCCAATTGATTTTAGTAAAGTAAATATTGTTTTCCCAACAGAATCTCCTCATTATGATGATTATGTACAGACATTTTATGAATTGAGAAAGCATAAAAATGTAAACCTGGATATGGCTAAAGATATGATGGCAGATGTATCATATTTTGGTACAATGATGATCTATATGGGACATGCCGACGGAATGGTTTCGGGAGCAGTTCATACTACTCAGCATACTATTCGTCCAGCACTACAGTTTATTAAGACAAAACCAGGAGTAAAAGTGGTTTCTTCTGTATTTTTTATGTGTCTCGAAGATCGAGTTTCGGTATTTGGTGATTGCGCGATAAATCCAAATCCAAACGCCGAAGAATTAGCAGAAATAGCAATTTCTTCTTCAGAGTCTGCTGCTGCTTTTGGGATCGAACCAAAGGTTGCAATGCTGTCATATTCATCAGGGAATTCTGGTAAAGGTGAGGATGTAGAAATAGTAAGAACTGCAACTTCGATTGTTAAAGAGAAGCGTCCTGATCTTAAAATAGAAGGTCCGATACAATATGATGCTGCGGTAGACATGAGAGTAGGACAAAGTAAACTTCCGGAATCCGAAGTTGCAGGTCAGGCCAGTGTTTTAATTTTTCCAGATTTAAACACAGGAAACAATACATACAAAGCTGTGCAGAGAGAAACAGGTGCATTAGCAATAGGTCCAATGTTACAAGGGTTAAATAAACCCGTAAATGACCTAAGTAGGGGATGTACTGTAGATGATGTATACAATACGGTGATTATTACTGCAATTCAAGCTCAAGGATTATAAAAAAAAGAGAAAAGAAGATCATGCAAATACTTGTATTAAACTCAGGAAGTTCATCGATAAAGTTTCAATTATTTACCATGCCAGAGGCAAAAGTTATTTGCTCTGGATTGGTAGAACGTATTGGATTGGATAATGCAAAAATTAGCTATCGGTCAGATATCAATAAAATTGAAGCGACAGAGATAATTAATAATCATAAGGATGGTTTGCAATTTATTGCAAGTTATTTAATGGATAAAGAAATAGGCGTTATTCAGGCAGCTTCAGAAATTGAAGCCGTAGGGCATAGGGTGGTTCATGGAGGGAGTACTTTTGCTGAAACAGTTGAAATTACTGAAGAAGTAAAACAAAAAATAGAAAAACTATCAGTATTAGCTCCATTGCATAATCCTGCTAATCTTGAAGGAATCCTGGTAGCTGAAGAAATTTTTCCTGAGGCAAAACAAGTTGCAGTATTTGATACAGCCTTTCACCAAACCATGCCTGTTGATGCTTATAAATACGCAATTCCCAATACATTTTTGGATGAGAATAATATTAGGGTTTATGGCTTTCATGGAACTAGTCATAAATATGTTTCAGAAAAAGCAATAGCGTTTTTGGAAAAGAAAAAGAACTCAAAAATTATTACGATTCACTTAGGGAATGGATGTAGTATGACAGCGATCAAAGATGGTAAAAGTATTGATCATACTTTGGGGTTTGCACCTATGAATGGTTTAATTATGGGGACACGATGCGGTGATATTGATCCGGCGGTTATTTTTTATATGGTAAACTCGCTAGGGTATTCATTAGATGAAGTAAATAACCTCTTACAAAAAGAAAGTGGAATGCTGGGGTTAACAGGATATAGTGATTTAAGAGATATTGAAGCCGAAGCAGAAAAAGGAAATTCAGATTGTAAATTGGCATTACAGATGAATGCATATCGAATCAAAAAATTTATTGGTGCTTATGCATCGGTAATGAACGGTTTAGATGCTATTGTATTTACTGCAGGAATAGGGGAGAACTCTAGTGTTATTAGAGAGTTAGTGTGTAATGATCAAGAGTTCCTTGGGATTCAATTAGATACAAAACAAAACGAGATACGATCAAAAGAGATTCGAGAGATTAACTTACCTTCTTCAAAAGTAAAAATATTGGTTATCCCAACAAATGAAGAATTAGAGATTGCTAAGCAATCATTTGAAGTGCTGTCCTCATAATGACTTAAAAACAACCTCTTGTTTTTTGAAATAAGAGGTTGTTTTAGAATTTTGTAATAGAGATTTGTACATATACTATTTAGACAAAGAGAATTACCTATACCTCTTAGATCACATTGAATATTAAAGTATCCTGGATTTCTTCTGGTTCCTTTAATTCTTCCTTAATGTTCATTTGAATAATTTCTGAACTCTACTTAATTCTAAGATTTTTTTAACAAGAATAATTTTTACGATTAGTGTTTAATACAAGTATTGACAAAAACCATCAATACAAAGTGAATATTCACAACCAAAAGCACCACCCGCTAGTTTTACACGACATTGTTGACTATTGCAACAACCGTAATTTCTTATAGCACCTTTTATTTCTTGTTGTTGTTCTTTAGATAATTTCTGAACTCCTGTAAGATTTAAAATTTTTTTCATTTTTGTATATATTTAAAAGTTAATAATCCAATTTTTGATTTAGAATAGTATTCCAATTAGAATTATTCACTAATAAAAAAGACAAACCTAAAGTTTGTCTTTTTATACTAATTGCGTTCTTAGTAAAAGATACAACCAAAACTTGTGCAACGTCCAGGCTCACAAAAACTTCCTCCTGGAAAGCTTACTCGGCACCTGTTTGGACTACAACAACCAGCGAAAGCTGCACCTTTAATTTGACCTTGTTGTTCTTTGGATAATTTCTGAACCCCTGTTAGATTTAAGATTTTCTTCATTATATATTTAATTTAAAGTTAATACGAATTGAGATATGCTTTCTAACCAAAAAAGGATCACCTTATGCAATAAAGTCATCCTCTTTTCATTATTTATATTTTATTATGCCCAGATACATCTGCCACTAACACAGTATCCATAGTCACAAAATTCTATTCCACTTGGAGTTCTTACACAGCATCTATTAGGGCCATTGCAATAAGGTCTGGAAAAATTGGCTCCATTTACATCCTGTTGTTCTTTTTTACTTAGTTTTTGCACTCCTGTTAGCTTCAATATTGTTTTCATTGTGTAAATATTTAAAAGTTAGTAATTAAAATTCAGGTATAAATATGTATTCTAAAGTTATAAGACGTTTATTGGGAATACAAGTTTATGTTCATGATATTTATAAATTTGGGGTATTAAATTAAAAGGGTTAAACAGGTTAAGGTGTTGATTATGTGTGTTTTGTTTATGTTTTTAGTAAAAGACACATCCTCCCCAAGGATTACAACGACCTGGTTCACAAAAACGTCCGGCAATGAGACAACCTCTGCCACTTGGACAACAAACTCCTCTCGAAGCTGATCCATTAATATTTTGTTGTTGTTCTTTAGATAGTTTCTGAACTCCTGTTAGATTTAAGATTTTTTTCATAATGTGTATATTTAAAAGTTAATAATTCAATTTTTGACTTATAATGGTATTCCAATTAGAATTATTTACTAATAAAAAAGACAAACCTAAAGTTTGTCTTTTTTGTATGATTAGTATCGAGATTAGGCAAAAATACATCGCCCCCAACGATCACAATATCCTGGTTCGCAAAAACTTTGGTTACCAAAACTGATAAGACATCCTCGTCCATTAGGACAACAAGTAGCGCGCCCAAAAGCACCTTTTATTTCTTGTTGTTGTTCCTTGGATAGCTTCTGAACTCCTGTTAGGTTTAAGATTTTTTTCATGATGTGTATATTTAAATGTTAGTACTTAAATTTAGTTTAAAATACTGAATAACAGTTACATAAAAACCACCGAATATGTAAGGTCTTCTTATTGGTTTTGTGTTGTAAGAAATAACTTATTAACAAGTGTTAAGGTTTGTAAAGGTTTGATTTTTAATATTTTGAATTAAATGTTTTTTTTAATTCCTAGATTGTCAACATACTAGGTAACGTTTTGATAACGTTTGACTATAGTAAGTCTAAGAAAATAACTTTAGTTTCGAATCCGCATAATCACACATAATAAACTAACTCACAACACAATGAAAAAAATAATTCTTTTATTATTGGCTATTCCAATTATTGGTTATAGTCAAATACCATCATATTATAATGATGTTAATCTTAATTTATCTGGAAACGCTCTACAAAATGAATTGGGTAATAAAGTTATAAATACACATACCACTTTTCTTACATATACTCCAGGAGTCTGGGATGCTCTAAAACAAACAGACCTGGATCCTTCTGACTCTTCTAATGTAATTTTGATTTATGGATTTAGTGATACTGATGGAAATACGACAACAGACAGAACTCGAGGAGTGAATAATAACGGAGGAGGATCTACCGATTGGAATAGAGAACATGTCTATCCAAGATCTTTAGGAAACCCAAATCTTGGTTCTTCAGGCCCAGGTTCTGATGCTCATCATCTAAGACCTTCTGATGTACAACGTAATTCATCCAGAGGAAATAGAAAATTTGCAGACGGTTCTGGAAACTCAGGAACCACGGCTCAAGGACATTGGTATCCTGGAGATGAATTTAAAGGTGACGTAGCGCGTATGATGATGTATATGTATATCCATTATGGTGATCGTTGTTTACCAAAAAATGTTGGTATTGGTTCTCCTGCAACAAGTGATAGTAATATGCTTCAATTATTTCTTGAGTGGAATGCAGAAGATCCGGTATCGCAATTAGAATTACAGCGTAACCCAATCTTAGAAGGAATTCAAGGAAACCGGAATCCATTTATCGATAACCCGGCATTTGCGACACAAATTTGGGGAGGACCACAAGCAGAAGATAGGTTCGGAAATGTAGGGGGAGGTAATGATACTCAAGCTCCTAGTGTGCCGGGTAACTTAGTATCTAATTCTACAACACAAACTTCTACAGTACTATCTTGGAATACATCTACAGATAATGTTGGTGTTACCGGGTATGATATTTATAGAAACAATACATTTTTGGCCTCGGCTACAACGACTAGTTATAGTGCTTCAGGATTGACAGCAAATACAACGTATTCATTTTCTGTAAGGGCAAAAGATGCTGCTGGTAATATATCAGCTTCTAGTAGCACCATAACGGTAACTACTCAAAGCGCTTCTTCTGGAGGTAACGCAACCGCATTATTTTTTTCAGAATATATAGAGGGATCATCAAATAATAAAGCATTAGAAATAGCAAATTATACAGGAGCATTGGTTAATCTTTCTGGATATACAATAAAACGACAAACTAACGGTTCTGGATCTTGGTCCGGAGGATTAAATTTATCAGGAAGTATAGCCAATAATGATGTTTTTGTTATAGCAAATAGTTCAGCTTCTAATACAATCAAAAATGTTGCAGATTTAACTTCTGGGGCTTCAGAGATGACTTTTAATGGTAATGACCCTGTAGGTCTGTTTAAAAATAATGTTTTGATAGATATTATTGGAAATTTTAATGGAGGATCATCGAATTTTGCAAAAGATGTTACATTAAGAAGAAAAGCAGATATTTCATCTCCTTCGTCTACGTATAAATCTATCGAATGGGATTCTTTCCCTCAAAATACAACTGATGATTTGGGAAAGCATACTTTTAATGGAGGAGGTAATAGTGTTGATACAGAAGCTCCATCTGTTCCTACAAACCTTAGTGGTTCTAATATCACAGAAAATAGTGTGAACCTTTCCTGGACTGCTGCTACCGATAATATTAATGTTGAGGGGTATTCTATATTTCAAGATGGTACATTGTTAACAACTACTGGCTCAACAACATATATTGTGTCTGGTTTAACAACAGGAACATCATATACATTTACAGTACAGGCTTATGATGCTGCAGGAAATAATTCTGTATCAAGTAATACGATAACTGTAACTACACAAGATATTATAGTATCCTATTGTGAATCAAAAGGAAATACAATAAATTATGAGTTTATTGATTATGTTGGAATAGGAGGTATTGCCAATACTACTCAAGCTAATGGAGGTTATGGTGATTTTACTTCTCAGGTAGGAAACCTCAATTATGGTGATAATACAATTGTGTTAAGTGTTGGATTTGTGAGTGCTTCTTATACCGAACATTGGGCAGTTTGGATCGATTTTAATAAAAATGGATCCTTTGAAGCTTCAGAACAAGTAGTTACAGGTTCTACTTCGAATCCAGGTAATTTGTCATATAATTTTACGATTCCAACTTCTGCCAGTTCTGGTACAACTAGAATGCGAGTTTCTATGAAATGGAATGGAGCGCCAACCTCTTGTGAAACTTTTGGTTATGGTGAAGTAGAAGATTATACAGTAAATATTGGAGCTTCAGTTTCTAAAACCAAAGAATTAGCTGAGGTTAGTATTGATGGTAAATTAGAGAATGAAAACCAGATATTTTCAGCTCAAGTATATCCTAACCCGACATCCAGTTATGTCAATTTAGGTATTGGAGATAACCGTGAAATTAGTTTTAAATTAACTGATATGCGTGGTCGAATTATAAAATCTGGAAAAACTACAAAAAATAGAATAGAATTAAATGATGTAAAATCAGGTATGTATAGTATAGAACTTAATGATGGTACCCGTTCGGTTTCAACAAAAATAGTAGTTCAGTAATGTTTTGACAATATTTAAACAAAAAGCCTCACTTTACGTGAGGCTTTTCTGTTTTGTATAATGTAGAATAAATTAATTAGGCTGATATGCCTATAATGTTTTTCTTCTATTGACCTCTTTCAGTACCTTTTTAGCTTGTAAAATATGTCTTTGATTATGATAGATTACAACTCTAAAAGTATCGCCTAATCTTAGCTTTAGCCATTTAGAAATCGAGATCCCGGTTTTTGTTTTAGTAAGATTTACCTTTTTAGACATATCTAATACATCAAGGAGCATATATTGATGATTGATAAATGTGCTCAATACATCTTTATTTAGCATACTCCCAGCAGGATTCATTGATTTGAATGTCTTCATTTTATTTAGTTTTTCTTTTGGAAGCATACTTTTTGCAAAATAATTCCCTAACCATCCACTTTTAAAGTTCTCTGATTCATGGTGCTTAGAGATTGCTATTTGTTGCTTTATTTCAGGAATATAAAAATTTCCATATAAATTTAAATGTTCTAAGCATTCTAATATACTCCAGTATTCAGATGTTTTTTTCCAGTTAAGTACTTCGATTGATAACTGATTAAATTTTTCTACTTCGTTTATGTTTTTTCGGGTTCTTTCTATTAAGTCCTGTATTAAGTCTTTTGATGTTATTTCCATTGTTTTTTTTACAAAAGTCTATATTCTAAACTCTTAAAACATTGATCGAAATTAAGATTTTTTGATTCTGGAAAGTGTTTCTGGAGTCATTCTCAAATATGATGCTATATATTTATTAGGAATTTCCTGAAAGAGTTGAGGGCTACGTTTTAATACACGATTGTATCTTTCTAAGGGAGATATGGTTAGAATATCTCGTTCTCTTTCCATTTGTTGTAAAACAAAATCTTCAAGAATGATATTCCATGTTTTGATATTTTGGGAAGACGCCCATATTAAATTCATGAGTTTTGTTTTACTTATTACTTTTAAAGTCGTCTTTTTTAGGGCTTGAATATATAAATCTGATGGTTTTTCATTTAAAAATGAGTCAAGAGCGGCAATGAGGTTATTTTTATACCCAAACCTAATAGTATGCTCTTCAAATTCATCCAGTACAAATATTCTTAAACTACCACTGATAACCAGATAACAGTTAGTATCAATACTTCCTTTTACTTTTAAATACTCATTTCTTTTCAATTCTATTTCTCCATCCCACAAGTTTTGGGTATTGAGTTCTGTAATTAGAAGTAAAATTGGATTCATTTTTTAAATGTAATAATACTTTATATGTAATATTCTAAGGTTAATTTAAGTTTTTTAAATTATGATAACTTTAGTTTAAATCAGCCCTGAGTTTTTTTTCTATTCGTTTAATGGTGTTCCAATTTCTTGTAGTGATATCCTTCCCAAAATACCTTTCTAAAGCTTCCATTCCTTTAGGAGTTTTGGCTATAGAAAAATCTAAGATACTGATTATTTCTTTGTTACTTTTTTCCAGGATTGTATAAGATTTGTCATTATTAGTCCAGGGAAAATCTAATTCAGTTTGAATATCTTTTCTCAAAAATGAAATATACAATCGAATATCTTTTGTATTTACAATATCTCTAAATGGATTACTCTCTAACAAACGATATATCCTTTCCGATTGTCTTATGATTGTCGGAACAGAAACCCAAAAACCTTTTCTAGATGTTCAGAAATTGTTTTTTCAAGATTTTTTAAGTCATTGTTTATAGAGTCAAATATTACGTTCCCCGAATTTAAAATTGTCGCTACATTTTTGAAATTTAATTTATGCATTTCTTCACGAAGTTCGATCATAGGAACTTTATGATAACCACTCACATTAATTCCTCTTAAAAAAGCGACATATTGGTTCATTTCATTATTTTTCACAAAGATCTAAGGTTATTTTCATCTTTATTTACGATTATTACTTGTTATCCAATTCTTTATGCCATACTCATTACAAAGTTCATTCATTTTTTTTGAAAAAGCTTTTTTATAATAATCAGGCATTTCGGAACCCTTTTTGAAATAGTTTATATATCGATTTTCTAATTCGGGATAATGCTTTTTTATAGCATTTAACACTAGAGTTTTACTATCGGCCTTGTTATTACCAAACAAAGTAATCGTTGCAGGTAAAATATAATCGATGTTACTTTTTTTAAAGGTAGAGAACATTGTGTTTAAATGTGCTGTAGTGTCTGAAATAAATGGTAACAAAGGCATTAAACTGACTCCTGTTATGAAGTTCTCTTTTTTTGTTTTATGTAAAGCAATTAGTCTATTAGAAGGTTTGGGAGCTCCTTTTTCGAATATTTTAGATACGTTATCATCAAGTGTAGAGAAGGAGAAAGAGACGATGACGCCATGATCTAAACGATGAGTGAGATCATTGGGAAGAATAGCGGTTTTGTTTATTTGATGTAAAAGATCAAAATCTCTTTCAATTAAATCAGATTTGGTGATGATATGTACAGGAAACTTATGCTTAGCAATTATTTTAAGAGCGCTTCTGGTCAATTGACACTCTTTCTCTACTTTAAGATAGGGGTCTGTTGCTGATGAGAGTACTATAATTCCGTATTGACCTTTTTTTACCCGATTAAATAATTGACGGTCTAATATTTCAATTGCATTTGTTTTAACCGATAAGCTTTCTTCAAGATTTGTCCCGTATTTACTTCCTCTAATATAACAATATAAACAATTGAAAGAACAACTACTATATAGATTAAGTGTGTAGTCATCTAAAAACCAAGAATCTCGTCTCTTAGTTTTGTTTAAAACCGATTTTACTTTAATTTCTTTTGGCATAATTATTTCTGTTTAAGCCTATTGAAATTTTGGTTCTAAACCAATGCGCCACTTGATTGGGGTTATCAATTTCATGTCTATAAAACTTAATAATATCTGGATGAAATTTTGCAGTGGTTTTCGCAGCCCAGCCTACTCCTTGTCTTATTTCTTTGTCTTTTGTATTTGCCATCGATAATAATAATGTAAAAACGGTTTTTACATTCTTTTTATCTAATCCCTTTTTAATCGCATAATGAATGCCTGCTCCTAAGGAACGTATAACCCAATTGGACTCATGAGATGATAATTTTTTTATTTGAGATATTGTAGATTTTGGTTGATGTAATAAAGCAAATCCAAAAACGCGTTCTCCAATAATATCACAAACATACCAGATATCTGCATCTGCAATGTATGCAGTGGCTTTACTAATAGATTCTGTAAAATTTTCCTGTAATCTTTTTTGTAACATAATTCCTAAAATTACATTTCCGCCTTCGGTTTTTAGGGATTGAATTTTATCACAAAAAGATAACTGCTTATTTTGAGGAACTTCTTTATAAAATTCTTCTGCGCAGTATTCTAACAATGGAAATTTAACTTTATTTGAAAGAATTAGAGTATTTAGCTTAGAAATACATTGTGTTAATCCATCAGAGTGATATTCTAACAGACATTTTTGAAGGAGTTCCTTAATTTCAGATTTCTTTGTTATTACTCTCAATGTTACTTTTGATTATCTAAAGGTTCTAATTATTAATAGTACTAGTTTTTATTCTCTTAGTTAATAGTGCACGTTGATTATCTTTAAACCCTTGTTTTAAGTATAAATGATTAGCACTTTTATTATGATGTTCTACTTCCAGATGAATTGCATTAATTTTAAGGTTTTGCGATTGTTTTTCAATAAATTCTAATACCATTTTACCAATGCCTTGATTTCGAAAATCATCTTTAATGTAGAATTCATCGATAAATGCATCGTGTCCTCCATATTCAAAGCTAAATCCAAATATTAAAAGGATGTATCCGATGATATTATATCTATTTTTAATTAGATATAATCTCCCTAATGATTGCTTGTTTGTAAATTCGATTAGGTTTTTTTCTCTAATTTTTGCGTCAAAAGGGTAACTATCTATAGTATTGATATCCTTCATCATTTGAAGGATATCAGAAATATTTTCATTGCTATATTCTTTACATACAATTTCCATGAGTTTTTTAATTACGACTAAATTACTCTAAATTTTGTGTACAATATAACTTTATGATTAGCAGTTGTTCTATTGGTGAGTATAAATTAAAACTTTAATTTTTTTTCATTGCTGCAATCAGATTTTTTTTTGCTGATTCTAAAACTCCATGTAATTCTGTTAGCGTAATTTCTTTAGCGTTATTGAAATCGACAAGCACATGATCGTATTTTTTTGGATATTTTTCTTGTATAGCTTCCCTAACAAATTTTACAGCAGGTCTTAAGTGCCGATATTCTCCATCCATACTTATAGATGATGTGTATAGTGCACAGAAAAGACTATAAGAATCATTAGAGTTACATATTCTATTATCATTTTTATTCCAATCATCATTAAAGTCAAGTAATTTAATAGTGTTATCAATAATTTTTACTTCAATCTCATTCGGTTTGAACCAATTTCCTTGTAATTGAGCATCTTGAAAGTTAAATTCTTTAATGACTATTGGTAGTATTTTTGTTCCATCTTCAAAATTTCCGGCATAATACCCATCAGTATATTGAATAAGCGTTGCAACTCTATGGGGCTTATTTGGCCACGAAATCTCGACAAATCTTTGAATTGTATCATTTTTGATTACGGTGAATTTTATAGGAGATTTTCCGTATGGAGCCAGAACGATACTTGTTAATGCTCTACCTTTTTTGATGATGTTATACCTTCCTTGAAGTATTTTTCCATTGTCATCAGTATAAGTTCCAAACCAAAGTTCTTCTTTTTGAGCAAAAAGAGTAGTGGAAGAGGCAATTAAGAAGATGAAAAGAAATAAGTGTAAATAAGATGGTGATTTGATTTTTTTGATTGAAGAATTCATATTCTTATATATTTAGAGATTCTATTAAATATAAGAGTTGTTTTAGGTCAAATTGTTACAGGTCAATATGTTATAGTTCATTTTTGTTTTCATAAAGATGAAAAGATCATAATTGTTACATAGATAATTAATTATGCATTGTAGCTTTCATTTTTTAGATTATATATTCCCCATATCATTACAATTAACTCCAAAATCATGCCGATGGTATATTGGATTGAAATTCCATCCAGAATCGTACTTATTAACCTTCCAAACGCTAGTCCTCCCATAAAGATAATGTTAGTAAGTGTAGCATTTCTCCAATGCTCTGATTTTCTGATTCCGATAACCCAATATATGGCAAATGCAATGTACAGTCCCATAATTGCTCTGAAAATGTTTTTCAGCTCTAGATTATCTACCTTAAATTCAAAAATCAAAGGAAGAATCTTATTAGGGTTGAAACCATAAAGTAAAGCTGCTCCAAAAACAACAGTAGCAGATAAACCTAAATGCAAGTTCTTAATCGTTTTATCCAAATAAGTTATTTTTCAAGCTTATTATTATGGTTTTGTAAATGAAATTTAATAAATGTAAAATTTTCAGATCATATAAATATATTAAAAAAGTGCTAAACTAGTAAGCTTGCACTTTCTTGACTGTGGTACTAAACTTTACAGATTAACTCCACCAGAGACTTCAATTCTTTGTCCGTTTATCCAGTTAGAATCATCCGTACACAAAAAGGCAACTACAGGACCAATATCGGTTGGTAAACCGACTCTTCCTAATGCAGTTGTTGACGAAATGTAACTTTTTAATTCTTTATTATCTCTTACAATTCCACCTCCAAAATCAGTTTCTATAGCACCTGGAGCAACTATATTTACTCTTATTTTTCTACTTCCCAATTCTTTTGCCTGATATTTTGAAAGCACCTCAACTGCCCCTTTCATTGATGCATATGCCGAAAATCCATCTTGAGTAAACCGGGTCAAACCAGATGAAATATTGATGATTCCTCCACCATCATTTAAATATGTTAAAGCACTTTGAGTTACAAAATAAGGAGCCATTAAATGTATATGAACCATATCTTTAAAATTCTCTAAGGTTGTGGTTTGAAAAGGTTCATAAACTCCTGTTCCAGCATTATTTATAAGAAAATCAAATTTGGTTGTATTAAATTGTTTACGTAATACTGAAGTTAATTTTTCATTAAAAAAAGCTTTGTATTGGGAGTGGTCTGACACATCCAATTGTATAGAAAATGCTTTTTGACCTATTTTTTGAATTTCAGCAACTACTTTTTCTGCTTCTGTTTTGTTTGAATGAAAGGTAAGGATAACGTTCAGTCCTTTTTTTGCAAGGTTTATCGCCATATCTTTTCCTAAACCTCTACTTCCACCAGTTACTAATGCTATTTTACTTTGATTCATTTTGTACTGTTTTTTTAATTATTTAATAGTACAAAGGTCAAGAGTATATGAAGGAAAAAGTTACCTGTTTCAAATAGATATTTGTAAAAATCAAATAATAAACTCTTTCCTGAATCGAATAGGTGAGTATGTTGTATGTTTCTTGAAGAAATTTGAAAAATGAGCCGTCTCTTCAAAACCAAGACAATTTGCTATTTCCGAAATATTCCAATTAGTATGTGATAAAAGTATTTTTGCTTCTTGCAAAAGTCTGTTAGCAATTATAGTAGTGGTAGATTTATTTGTAATTTCTTTTAATGCTCTATTGAGATGATTTACATGTATGCCTAATTGGTTAGCAAATTCTGATGCTGTTCGTAGTTTAATTTGTTGTCTTACATTTTCTATTGGAAACTGTCTTTCCAGAAGTTCTAAGAATAAAGAGGATATTCTTTCGGATGCATTGGATTGATAGTTAATTGAAAGGTTTGTAGGTTTTAATTTTATGGCAGAATGAATGAGCTCAAAGACAAGATTTCTCAAAACATCATATTTAAATTCATAATCAGAATTTATCTCAGTAAACATTCGTTCGAATATTTTTGAAAATTCAGTAATATTATCAGATGTTAAGTCAAAAATAGGGTTACCATCGGATTTAAAAACAGGGTATTTATTTAGGTCACCAAATTGGCTGAAAAAGCTTTCTGTAAAAACACAAAAGTATCCTTTTAGTTGTTTGTCTACTTGTTCCCAATTGTACGGGATTTGAGGATTTGCAAAGAGTAGTCCTTGTTTATTGATTTCTATAACTTTATCAGCATAATGTACTTTACTTTTACCAAGTATCAAGCTTATTTTATAATAATCCTTCCTGCTGTAGGGCATAGGTTTAGGATTTGGACCAGAAAATTCTTCTGTCTGAAACACATTAAAATGTCCGATTTCAGTTTTTAAATTATCAGGAATCCAATTTAAGTTTTTAGAGTAGAATTCTTGTAGTTTAAGCGTTTTATTCATATTCTAAAGTTATGAAATTCAAACATAACATCTGAATATGTAAAGTTTTATTGGTTTTTACTTTTTATATGAGTTAACGTTTTAATAGAAAATATATAAAAAACGCAAGTAATAAGAACTTGCGTTTAATTTGATAATTGTTAGTAATAGGTTATACTTTACTTCTTTTGTAGTAAGTCACTATACTTGCTTTTGCTATCGTATTATTCCATAGATAATATCCTACTACTGCTGGATTAGTACTTTTGCTTAGCCCAAGATTATTGGTTTTTAAAGCATAGACTGTGATTATATATTGATGCAAACCATGACCTTCTGGAGGGCAAGGTCCACCATATCCATTTGTTCCGTAATCTGTAATGCTTTGGATTGAACCTTCTGGAGCTAAATTCAATTTAAGGTTTCCTGCATTTGATACCAATTCGTTTTTATTAGATGGAATATCAAATACAATCCAATGCCACCATCCACTTCCTGTAGGAGCATCTGGATCGTACATTGTTATAGCAAAACTTTTTGTCCCTTCTGGAGCATTTTTCCAAGATAATTGAGGAGATTGATTTTTTCCGGTACAACCAAAACCATTAAACTCTTCGTTGATAGTTGCTTCCCCGCCCAAGTCGTTACTAGTTAAGGTAAACGTATGTTGAGCAAACATGACACTCGATATCATCAATATGATTCCTAAAATAATAGTTGTTTTTTTCATAATGTTTTTTAATTAATTATGAGTACAAATTTATTGACAACTGTAAAAGATACTGTGTGTAATTAAGCTCAAAAAGTATTGATAAAAGGTCAATCTAATTGATATTGTTTTGGTGTGATTCCAAACTTAGCTTTAAATGCCTGTATAAAATTGGATAAACTTTCATAACCAATTTCTTCGAATATATCAGATGGTCGTTTTGATTTGTTTTTTAAGAGAAAAGCAGAATACTCTAGTCTTTTATCTTGAAACCATTTACTTGGTGAACTATGAAAATGTTTTTCAAATTCTCGTTTGAATGTGGATACACTCATATTTGATAAAAATGAAAGTTCTTTTATGGTGAGTTTATTTAATTTATTAGTTTCTACGATTTCAATAAAGTGTTGTAGTTGACTATCAACATCAGAAATTAATGAAAAAACAAAATCAGGACCTTTGATATGAATTAAATATAATATTAATTCCTCAAATTTTATTTTAAGCAGTTTTGCCTGAATTTGAAGATTAAGTTTACTAATGTCAATGAGCCCTTTTACAAACGTTTTTAAAAAATCATCATATTGAAAGGAATAAATAGATTCTTGATTATAGTTACCAGTATTTTCTATTTTATGCTTTTGGATACATTCTAAAAGGGATTCATCTGAAAAGAAAAATAGAATACTTCTATAATTGTCTATAGCGTTAGGAAGTTTTTCTGTCATTAAGCAGTGCCCCATCTTCATTAATAAGAAGTTTGATTTTTCTATTGAAATTGATGTCGTATCCGAAAAGACCTCTTTACTCCCCTCGATTAAAAAACTAAATGTATTCTGTTGTAGAGATACCATTTGTTTGAAACATTCTTTGGAAGTTTGATAATCAAATACTTTAAAGGTTGAGGAACCTTGTAGCCTTAAGTCATCGGGTAAATTAATTATTTCCATTTTTTCAATTCTCTTCTTATTAGAAATAAAGTCTATTTCATAACAATTTTGTGTTCTTAAATTCGATTCTGCTGGTTTTTTTGTTCCATAATTTTTTATATCCAATGATTTTTCCATTTTCCATTTTTAAGACTAGATCTTTTAAGAATTTGTATTCTATTTCTTTAGGGATACTATGTACCTTAATTTCAGAATTTTGAATTAATTCCCAATGATAATCAAGCTTAGAGGTAATATATTCAGAGCCACAGCTTGAGATTTCTTTTTCTACTATTGAAATGTTTTCTTTAGTGAATTTTAGAATTAAGTAGACTTCTAAACCAGCACATGGATCAGGTTCTGGAGTTTCTTCACAAACAGATCCAATACTTGAAATGAATGTTTGATTGATTAAAATATCATATTCATTTTGGGCATTTAATCCTAAAAAAGAAGAGATGAGTATTAGAAATGTTATGGATTTTTTCATGATATCATAATATTTCAACACTGTTTCTTCAGTGCTGTAGCATGGTCCTGATTATGGAGTAATTTAATTGATAAATGACAAAATAGCTTCGTTATTTTCTGATGCTTTTTTATAAAAATCTAAAAAATCTTTAAAAGTATCAAATAAGAATTCCATTGCTTCACTTTCAGTCCAAATTTCTGGATAAATTCCTTTTTCAATCATATCAGTCCCACTCACCTTATTTTTAAGTTTATCGATGTCAAGTTTTTGAAGTTCAGAATTTGTTTCTGTTACTTGTTCAGAAGTCAAATATTGAGCGGGTCCATAACCTAAATCTTGTTCTTCATCCAAAATTTGAAAACTAAAAAATGCTCTGGTTAAGATATTTGGTTCTTCTAATTCTGCCATTCCTTTTCCGGTAAGTAAATATTGTATTCCTTCCCACGATTTATCTAAATCAAGATTCCATTCTGCATCATAATTCTCCTCGCTATATATTTTGTTTTCAAATAACTCAGAGTTTTCAAGAAATGTATTTAATTCATTTTGACTAACTCTTACGATATTTCCAATCATTCCCATGTTTGATGTTTTTTAATTGTTTAAAATCTCTTTTGATTTGCTCGATAAACAAACTCTCTGTTTCTGAAATTTTATTGAGACTTGCAATAAACCAATCTCTTTGCCCTTGATTTGCTTCAAAAGGAATTATTTTTAACTGCTTATTCTGTAAAAATGGAGTAACTGCCCATTTTGCCATAACTGAAATACCCAAATTAGCACTTACCAATTCTATGATGGCTTCGGTTAGTTGAACTTTTTGAATAGAATTTACCAAACTGATATTATTTTGTAGAATGTTGGTCAAAACATAATTTTTTTCTTCGGGAATATCATAGAGAATTAAATTTTGATTTTTAAGATCGGATAATTCAAGATGTTTAGAATCACCCAAATCATTCTCTTTTGAAAGAATTACAACCATTTCATCAGTAATCAATGGTTCAAAATGGATAGATGGATTATTTGCTGTATTGCTTACAATTGCCATATCAATCTTACCTTTTATGAGATATTGAAGAGGTTCTTTTGTTGCTTCAATATTGATCTGAACATTGATTTCGGGGTTATCCTTTCTAAATTCCTGAACGACTTTTGGAAGCCAATGGTAGCAGGTATAACATTCTGTAGTCAAACGGATTTTTTTCTTTTTACCTTTTTTGATTTCATCCAGTTCAGAGTTAAGTAGATCGATAGATGCTAATAGCTTCTCTGAGGTTTTGAATATTACTTGTCCGGTCTCTGTGAGTATTAATTTTTTATTCAGGCGATTAAATACTTTTAAACCAATTTCTTCTTCTAGTTTTTTTAACTGGTGACTTAGTGCAGGTTGGGAAAGGAATAATTTCTCTGAAGCCTTGGTCACAGAACCTTCTTTTACAATCACGTTAACTAGTTTCAAATTTCTTAAAGAAATACCCATTATGCAGTAAATTTATGGAAATGATAAAATTAATTCATTTTCTTCATATAATCAAGAATTATACCTTTGAGTGATAATCTATAACATCCAAATAATGGTACAACAAAGTCAAACAAGATCGAGTTATTATAAAGTATATGGCAGCAAGATGCACGTACTCGAATCTGGAAAAGAAGAGGGAAGTCCAATACTTTTTCTACACGGCAACCCTTCTAATAGTTTTTTATGGAGAAACATCACTCCATATGTAGAAGGAACAGGATATCATATTATTGTACCAGATCTAATCGGCATGGGAAAATCTGATAAACCAGCTATTGATTATACGTATATGGAGCAATATACTTATATAGAAAAGCTTATTTCGATATTGAATCTAAAGGATATTACTTTGGTACTACACGATTGGGGCTCTGGACTTGGTTTTAATTACTTTGCGAACCATCCTGAAAATGTAAAAGCTATTGTTTTTATGGAGGGGATAATCCAAGATATAGGAACATTTTTTCCAAAAGAGAATATTGAGTTTTTCAATACATTAAGAGGTCCAGAAGGATGGAAAATGATTGCAGAAGATAACATATTCTTAAATGAAGTTTTACCTACCTGGGTATCCAGGATTTTGACAGAAGAGGAGTTGGAGGCATACAAAGCTCCATTTAAGACTGTAGAAAGCAGAAAACCAATTTGGAAGTTTGTATCCCAAGTCCCCTTAAACGGAAAACCTGAATTGACAGCTTCGATCGTACAACATTATAGAGAAAAATTACAACAATCTTCAATTCCTAAACTCTTTTTTTATGCAGAACCAGGAGCATTTATGCCAGAGCCTGTTCGTAATTGGATTATTGAAAATATACCAAATTTAGAGTCTGTGAATATTGGTAAGGGAGTTCATTTTATTCAGGAGGATAATCCTGATTTGATAGGTGAAAAGATTAAAGAGTTCATGTTAAAGCTTGAAAATTAAGATAAAATAGCGGTTTGAACTAATATCCAAACCGCTATAATTTTTATAAATATTGATAATTTCTTATTTATTCTACATGATTAAATAGTTTATTTACAATTTTCCAATCATTATTGATTTTGGTCAAAGATAAATAGTCATAATAATTATAACCTAACATAGGAACGTGTAGTTTTACCATGGCAATTTTACCAATAATGTCAATTCCTATGATTTTCATCTTTAAACTTTCATTTAAATCTTTAGGACTTTTTCTATTTTTTACACCTTCAAGATATTCGCTTATACTTTTTAGATAATCAGCACCATTGATATCTCCATATATATTTACATTTTTGTGGAAACAAGATTCAAGCTTGGTTACATCTCCGTTAAAAATGCCTTGAAAGTAATTATCGATTAGAGTTTCGACTTGTTTTATATTTTCTTTATACATCGTTTGTTTTTTTTAGATAGCGTGGCCAACGGTATGTCCTCCTGCTACATTAATTGTTTCTCCTGTTACAAAATTTGAAGTAGCTAAATAGTAAGCTGCTTCGGCAATTTCATTGGCTTCTCCGATTCTATTTAGTAAATGTAATCCAGCTAAACTGTCAGCATCTTCAATTCCGATTTTTCCTTGCAAGGGACTTCTGATTATTCCTGGAGCGATTGTGTTTATCTTTATATTGTTTTTCCCAAATTCAGCGGCTAATTGCCTTGTTAAAGAATGTATTGCGCCTTTGCTTGTTAATGGTGCTGTAGCAGGAAATCCATCTATAGCATGTTCTACCAAAACAGTTCCAATATTTATAATCGAACCACTTTTTTGCTTTAACATTGCTGCAATAGCAGCTTGTGAGGTGAAATAAGTTCCTTTTAGGTTTACATTCCAATAAAGGTCTAAATCTTTTTCTTCAACATCTAAAAAAGGTTTTGGAGAAAATACTCCCGCATTATTAATCAACACATCTACAGCGTTAAATTTATCTAATGCCAGAGCAATGAGTTTTTTACCTGTTTCTTGTTTGCTGATATCACCAAATAAATACATTGCATTAGAAGGAGAACCAAGTTCTTTGTACGCAGCTTTTAAGTTTTCTTCATTAGAAGAATTCATAATAACGTTACTTTCTCTTTCTATAAAGTGCTTTGCAATTGCTTTACCTATTCCTGTGGATGCTCCTGTTATAATTACTGTTTTATTTTTCATTTTCTTTACTTTTTGGTTCCTAAATATTGATTTCCATTAACTCCCCAATTTTGGATGGGTACTTCGTCAATAACTACATGAGTGGTTTTGGGATCTTTGTTGAGAACATCGACCAGTAGCTGAGTAACTCCAGCTATTAATTGACGTTTTTGTTCTAATGTTACTTGTTCATCAGTAACTTTAATATTAATGTATGGCATAATTTTTTTATTAAATTAATAGTCATACAAAGGTGCTAGGTAATGAGAATAGTACACAGGAGGTATGTCACTTCTTTAAAGTGATGTAGATCACATTTTGAAGGTGAAAAGAAAAGAAAATTATGAGTTTAACCTACTAAGTGTCTCTCTGGAAACTCCTAAATAGGCTGCGATCATTTTTTTAGGAACACGCTGTAAAAGGGTAGGGTATTGTTCTAGAAGTAAGTTATATCTTTCTTTTGCAGAGTTTTGTAAAAGCGATAAAATTCTATTCTGAAGTCCAATTCGACCAATTTTACTTTTTTTGGCCCAAAAACGTTCCATCTTATGCATTTCTGCAGTTAATCGTTCCCTATTTTCATATGTGATATATAAAAGTTCGCTATCTTCAATACAATCGATAGAGGTTTTAGATGCGACTTGTTTTACAAAAGATTCATAATCCGTAATCCACCAATTTTCCATTCCAAATTGGATAATGTGTTCTTTTCCATTATCATCAACGAAATAGCTTTTCAGACAACCATTAATAATCCAATATTCTTTATTAACGAACTCTCCTTCTTGAATAATATATTGATGTTTACGCTTTTTGATTTGCTCAAAATGACTTAAAACAAAATCAAACTCTTCATCGGTAAGGCTAATGATTTCTTCGATATGTTTTCTAAGAGGATGTGTCATTTTAATTGTTGATAGCAGTTAGTACGTAGCAAGTAGGGTAATAGAAGACGATAAGTTTTTAGGTTTAACAAATTTTGTGAACAGCAATACATTCTTCCAAACCATAGAATGATTTTTTACTACATACAATGGTATTCACTTTATATTTTAATTTTTTCAATGATTTCATATAACTCATTTTTTCCATTATCAGTTGCGAAAGAAACAATAAACGAAAGACTAAATCCTTTTGTTACTGTAGAAATATAATGTTGAATTACTGTTTTATTCATATGGTCAAGCTTAGCTTCCATAATGTAAAAAGTAGATTTCCCGATTGTTTTTTCATACACTTCTTTTTCAAAATAATATGACATTTGAGATTGTTCCAATAACTTCTTTGCGTGAAATAGATAATCACTTCCGTTTTTAATCCCAGGGAAATTATTGATATTTTCTGCAACAACCATGAATGAAGGGTTAAATTCGACTGCCGAACCAACTTCATGTTTAAAAACGGCTAGGAGGTAGGCTGTATTTACCTGTGATGCTTTAACGATTGCTTTTAAGTTTTTGTCCTCTCCTGTAGTTAATTCACTACCCATTTCTATAATATTGTTCATCTGTTGTTTGTCTTGAACAATCCAATTGGGGTCAAATGAGATTTCCATATCAAAATATTCATTTTTATATGAACCATTTTCGGTTTTTCCAAAATCAAAGTTGTCTGGTAATTTCTTTTCTTGATTTGTACAACTTAGAGTCGTTATCGCAATAATTAAGTAAATAATTTGTCTCATGTGTGTTTTATTAATACTAACGTTATAAGTATGTATCTCAACTTTGAAAAATGTTACCCTACCATGGATAATTTTGTTAAATCATAATGAAAACAGGACAACCTTCGGTTATTCAATCCCATCATAGATTTTCTAATCGATTATTAGTGATTCATGCTTTTGGTTTTTCTTCTATATTTCATACCATTTGGTGCTATTGGCCAATCTTCTTTTTCGTGAAATTTATATTGTAAAGCTCTTGAAATCATTTGTTTTATCTTTTCTCCACTATGCTTACCAACAATATGTAAAGCTGCATCTATTCCTGAGGTAATTCCAGAAGAAGTAATCAACTTACCTTCATCTACAAATCGTACATCTTTAATCAACTTTATTTTCGGATATTGTTTAGAAAAATCATCTGCTACAAAATAATGAGTAGTAGCTTTTTTATGATCTAAGGCGTTTGTATTTGCTAATAAATAAGAACCAGTGCATATGGAGACCGTTTTTGTCTTTTCTTTAGCATTCCAATCTGCTATAAAATTAGTAAATGTATTATTTTGGACTAAAGTATTAATAACAGGCATACTAGCTCCTGGAATTATTAGGTAATTAGCATCTGGCATGTCTTTAATACTATAATCTGGTTTTAATCTAATGGTATTATTTTCTGTTCGAATTATCGATGTATCTAATGCAATTGTAAATATTTCATATTTTCCTTTGGTCAATTTTTTTGCTTTGGAAAACACCTCAATCGGTCCGGCAAAATCTTGTAAGACTACATCCTGATATATCAATACTGCAATTTTCTGGGTTTCTGTTTCATTTTTTGTTGATCTTGTAATTGAGTCCATCAATGCATTATGATTCATCTCTTGGGTGAAACCATTTAGAGTAATTAGATTTACAATAAAGATGATGGAATAGAGTATAATAAGTGTTGTGTGTTGCATTTAGAGTAAAACTATGTTTTGTATACGATTTTAACTATTTGTATTGAATTAATAATGGAAATAAGAGAATATTTATCAGGGATAAAGATACTTAATATCAGTTAGTTTTTGATACTGTACTTAGCTTGTTGTAGTATGAAAACGTTGTTATAATTAATAATACGTTTTATTGTGTTTTGTATTTAACTTTTATCTGTAATACTTCTAATTTTTCCATTTTCGAACTTAAATTCTGATTTGCCTTTCACCTCTAAAATTTCTCCTGTTTTTAATCCATTGGGTAGATCTATAGCCAAAATTGCTTTATAGTCAATTTCAATAGTAACATTTTGTTTATCAAATTTCCAAGACTGAATGATTTGTTTACGCTGTTTAAAATAATGTTTTGCCGATTCTGCTTGATTTTTAAACTCAAGTATTCCTTCAGTTCTAAAATCCACTTTTCCATTAGACATATTCTCAAAAACAATTTTTCTGTCTAAATTTTTCAACATTCCATCTATGTCAAACTCATTATATGATGTAACATAGTTTTCAATCATATTTTTTTGCTGTTCTTTCATATCTATTCAGGTTTGAAAACTTAACGTAAGAATTTGTGCGGTACATAAAACAATGCAGTTAGTTATATAATCTAAAATACTAATAAATTCGGATTGCTGACTTCAAAAAGGATAAATCACATTAGATTGCTATAGAGAATTGAATATCTGTTATTACATATAATTTGTAGGTTTGTTTTATAATTACATCTGAATACATATCATCATACTTTTATAACTTGTATAGAGTGTTTATGAAGAAGAAAGAAAATGAGACTAAAAGAATAAAGAAACCCTGGCCAACCAAAGATGCTATGGAACAGGTATATGAAATGAAACTTTGGGGTGATAACAAAACTAATTTTTACTCGGGTATGGGGTCACATCACCCCGAATTGGTACATCCATATATTGATGTTTTGACATCATTCTTATCATCCTTCAAAAAAAACCTTGTGGTATGTGATTTAGGTTGTGGAGATTTTAATGTAGGAAAAGAATTGGTAAAGCATACCAAAAAATATATTGCGGTAGATATAGTAGAAGACCTGATAGAATATAATAAAGAAAGATTTAAAGATGCGAATTTAGAATTCTATTGTTTGGATCTTGCAGAAGATGATTTACCCTCTGGAGATTGTGCTTTATTAAGACAAGTACTACAACATTTATCCAATACTGAAGTACAAAGTATAGTAAATAAATTAATCGATTATAAATATGTTATTGTAACAGAACATTTACCTAAAGGAGATTTTGTGCCTAATAAAGAAATTATTTCTGGACAAGGAATTAGACTGAAGAAGCAAAGTGGCTTAGACTTATTGGCTCCACCATTTAATCTTAAAGTAATAGAAGAAAAACAATTATTGTCTGTTATTTTAGATGACAATAAAGGACGTATAGTAACTACACTTTATAAAATTTTTTAAATTTCACTTAATATTGATATTTATGTGCTTCTTTTCGTTCTTAGCTAAGATCTTTATACATAATATAAGTATTAACAAATCCTAATTTTGAGTGCCTAAATCCATTTGGAGTAGTTCCAATTATTTTAAATCCATATCGTTTCCATAATTCTACAGCACCTTTGTTTGTGCTAACAACAATATTAAATTGAATACTTTTATATCCACTTTCTTTAGCTGTTTTTATAGAGTGTTCACAAAGTTTTTTTCCAATTCCTTTTCCTTGAGCATTAGGACTTACCATATAACTACAATTTGCAATATGATTTCCCAAACCTATTTGATTAGGTTTGATAACGTATGTTCCGAGAATAGTTTTATTTTCTTCAATGATAAAAGTTTGCATATAATCTGCAAACCAATATTTTTTTAAATCAGATTTAGGTGTTTTTGGATCGAAAACATATGTGTCTCCTGTTGCAATAACCTTTGAAAAGATATCCCAAACTTGATTATAATCAAGCTCTGTTGCTTTGCGTATATTCAATTTTATTTAGATTTAAAATTATCTACAACATTTCGACGATGATATTAGCACAGGATTAAAGCAGTAAACTTTTAATTGTATTTATGAGATCAACTAAAATTTAATTTACACTTAGCCCTTTGTCAATTCTAATTCGTTTAAGAATCTCCATATTTTTTCATTTAACATTAATCTTTGTTCTTTTGAAAATTTTCCATGACCTCCTCCTTCAATAGTTACTAATTCTGTTTTAATGTTATTTGCTTTTAATTTTTCATAAAGAAGCACAGACTGTTGATATGGAACATATGGATCTTTGGTACCATGTATAATTAGTATTGGGGGACTATTTTTATCTACATAATAAAATGGTGAAACAGATTCTATAAATTCTTTGTTTTTATAAGCATCACCCAGCCATCTTTTAACAGATCCCTTTATCATTAATGTTAAATCTGATGGTGCGTATTTATCAATAATTGCAGCTATTTTAATTTTAGTATCATATTCACAGTTCGTATCAAATTTTCTATTATTACCCAATAAACCGGTCATAAGAGCCAAATGACCTCCTGTAGAACCTCCCATTACAACGATCTTGTTAGTATCAATGTTTAATGCTTTAGCATGTTTATACAAATATATTAGCGCACATCGAAGGTCTTCAATCGCTCCAGGGGCTGGAGAAACGTCTACCAAACGATATTCTACATTGGCAACAGCAAATCCTTTCTTAAAAAAATATCCAAAACCAGTTTGTGACTCTTTAACACCATGATTCCATCCTCCGCCATGAATATTAATAACAATGGGAGTTGGTTTTTCTGAAATCGGATTAGTATATATATCCATACGACCTTCCCAATGCTCTATTTTGGTATAGACTACGTCAATTTGGGCTTTATAATTATTTGGATACTTAACGGGTTTATATGTGGTTTCTTGACATGATACATTAAGAAAGAACCCCAACGAGAGTATGACCAATAAAAAATATCTTTTCATATATAATTTAGATTTCATAATAAATAGGTATAATAACAAAGCAAAACGTTACTCATTTAGTGATTTTTCTGTACTCTTTTTAATCTTTTACTACTAAAACCATAACAGTAATTTTCTCTTATTTCTTTTTTCAATTCAAACAGGTTGGTTATTGATGGTTTTTATTTTGTCCATCCAACCTTTTTTTGCCATTTTTTAATTTCTTGTTTCCTTTTTTCAAAATCAATTGGTGGTGATTGATTTTCATTTTTAGCTTGTGTTCTTATAATTTCTGTTTGTTCTTCAAGTGTATTAAGTCCAATTGATTTTCTTCTTTGATTTACTTTGGTCAAATCGTCAAAATTATATGGACTTAACTCTTTGTTTTTATCCCAATCAAATTGAGTTCCATAACGTTGTGGATTACCTTCAAATACAGCTATTCGGTCAGTTAGATACGCTAGATTTTTTGGATTTGCTTTATTATCATTTACAGCCTTTTCTAATAGTTTCTCACACTTTTTCATAAAAGAAGGTTGCCCGATCGAATGTTGTATAATTAACCAAGTTGCTTCATTGGCTTCTTTACCAACTTTATCAATTGTAGGGTAACCGATTGCATCTATTATTTCATCTAAAGCTTCAGCATTTTTGTTGTGCAATTTCTCCATTTCTTTGTTATATCCTTCATCGAGTTGTCCAGTTTGTATCAGCTTGTCCCTAAGTTCAAGGTCCGCATTTTTTAATTCAATTATTCTTTTTGCAATGTTTTTGTAATCCATTTTATTGTTCCTATTGACTTAAATTACTAAATATGATAATTCTTGTTCATTCACATTCATCAAAGTGAAATAGAATGAGGTATCTCTATTAGATTCATCTCCTTTTTTTAGATAAAATTGTTCTTTAGTTATTTTCAATCTTCAGTCATTTACTTCTTAATATTTACCATGTTTTTACATCTTGGCTAGAGATTGATTAATAATATCAGATATTTCATTTGCTTTATTTACGATCATAAAATGACCACCTCCTTTAATCCAAATTGTATTATCTATATTTCTATTTGTAAAAATTCTATCTTTACTACCTTGAATATGTATAATATTATACTTTGCCTGGGAGAAGTTTTTCCATTGCATAATCTTATCAATAGCCCAGACCATGAATCTTTCATCAGTATCATTGATAATTGCATTTAATAGTTTAGATTCTTCTTTTGACTCTGTACCAAAATAATAATCGGCAGTTAATTTATTAGACCATTTGAGGATAAATGAAGGTACAATCTTATATATTTTCGTAAAACTTGCTAGCTTTAGATTAAGCCCATAGTCTTTAAAACTTTTGACACTTGAAATTATTATAAGTTTTTCTACCTGTATATGTTTAGCTATTTCTTGTACAACAATTCCTCCAAAAGAAACTCCAATAAGTATAATTGGTTTTGATCTATCAATTTGATCAATCAGCCTTTTTGAATAGGAGTCAAGTGACTCTTTTTTATTTGGTTCTAACCATTTAATAAAAGTTTCATTAGCATTTTCAATTTTTAAAAAAGTAAAAACTCTTTCATCTGCACCTAATCCACTAACATAATAGATGTTTTTTGTCATTTTTTTTCTAATTAATATGACGTTTATTTTTTTACTCTATTGTTTTTAATTCAATTTATAAAGGTTTAGTCCCATACAAGTAAACAACATGCAATGAGTCATTGGTTGTAACTTTCTTTCAAATATTTGATGATTATTCCTATTTGGCCTAAATGATATAAATCGTGGTGTAACATTCCGTTGATTACAAAGCTATATTTATAATAATCTTTAAAATCTGTATCATAGTACTCTTCCTCAAGAAACGTATCACTTTTTGATTCTAGCAGGTTTATTAATTCGGTTAGGGTTTTGTTATATTTTAATATGATATTTTGCCAACCCATTGGTTCTAATCTTTGATTATTCAGCCAATTTTCTTCACAATCGTCTGTTTTACTTCCTTTTCCGGTTCGAATCTTTAATATGGTTTCTTGTCTCCATAAGGTTAAATGAGAAATTATTTCTGCTATACTATGCAAACCTTTTATTGGTCTTGTGAAAAACAAATTTTCATCAATTTGATTCAATTTAGTATTAAAATTATTCCCAATCCATAATTTTCCATTCTGGACTTCAATTAGTTGTTCAACGATGTGGTTGATTAAGGTATTCATTAAGTTGTTATGAGATATTCGTGTTTGACATATGACGCTAGTGAACTAAGTTAGCAAAAAAGGACAAAGAGTGACAAAATTTGAAATAATATCCTGAACTATTTTAAGGGTTATAAACTTTCCTTATTGTATACTTTGTTTTTATATTTGAACCTTTAACAATTCTTCATAGGGATTACCAGTTAACCCTAGTAATTTAGCAAAAGCAGGTTCAGTTTTTAATCCTTCTTTTTTTAGTTTCCTAATGTCAGTCTTAAATTTTGCTCCCATTTTTTTCAAAATTTTATACTCAATCATCATATGTTTATATGCGTTTTGTTCTTGAGTAGGAATATTCTGCCCAAAAATTTCGATTTCAAAACTTTCGATTCTAAATTTTGCTAGTATTGATTTCACATTATTACAATTTATGGTTCTGATTTGAAAATCCTTTTCGTTTGCAAATAATTCAGTTAAAAGTATATAGAACTCTTCATAATTTTTACATTCACAAATGATATCCAGGTCGCTGTTGGTTAAATCAATATCAATTGGAATTGTTCCTGTTAAAATTGGGTTATAACTTCTAAGGTGATCTAAAATCTTAATTTTTTTCAACACTTTATAAGCTTGTCGTTGACGTTTATTTCCAGATTTTAAATAATCAATTTTTGTGAAATCATTCATTTAGTACCAGTTAATTTAAGACGATGTACATAACAGTTTGTTCATGGTGAGTTATAGAAAATCGGTTGTAATTTTTTGTCAATAACTGATCAAGACCCCTTGTTAATCTATTGGACGAGAGGTTGAAATCCACCATATACCATTCGTTTGGCATCAAAGATCATTTTTGAAGGATCTGTTAATGGGGAAATTAAGTTATTCATTCTCGGGTCTTTAGCGACCTTTTGATTTGCTAAGTCACGTGTTGCTTTTGAATCAAATACAACCCATCCAAATACAATGACTTCATCTTCTTTTGCATCTAAGAGTTCTGGGAAAGTACGTGTCCCTTCAAACTTTAAATCCTCACCAACATACTCAAAATATGCTAGTGCACCATGTTCTTTCCAAATCTTTGCAACAGTTTCGGCAACATGTTTGTATTCGTCCAGATGATTTTGCGGAATGGGAAGGGCGAATCCGTCGATATAATTTGTCATGTTTTCTTAATCGTTTTTATTTAGAATCTATTTTTTGTTGTTAATCAACGATCTCTTGTAAGATTAGTAGATTTTTCTACTCACTAGCTTTTATTTTGCAAGCATAGTATCATATTAAATATACAAAAAACATCTAGCTATCCCTTAATCACTATGACATAATACCTAGTAATTTAGGACGTTATTTTCTGTTTTTGTACAGTTCAATTGCTTTTAAGAACTTTATTCCTCCAGTTTCTGTTTGGTCGTATATAAATCCATTTAATTCAGGATGATTTTCGTCAATCCAGGTTAAGAGTTTAGTTTTGTTTTTCTCCCAAGTTTTTTCATTAAAATTCACGTAATCTATTTCTACAGTAACTATTTTATTTTTTTGAAACCTTATACTTTGATTAGTTATAAACGGTTCTTCATGAAGGAAAAAGATTCTTTTATCCATTTTTGAAATCTTTGCTTTAATAATTCCGTCTTGTTGCTCTATTTCCAGTATTTCATAGTTAGGATCAAAAACAGAATCCCATTTTAGAAACTCCAGGTATTCGTTTTGAGAATAAACCTGTTTATATTCTCCTTCTTTGGTAATTAAACTATCTGCAAACCAAATCTTTATTCCAGTATAATCAGAATTGTCAAGAACCTTAAAGTATTGCTTTGCAATTTCAAGTTGATCAATTTCTTCTTTAGAAGTTTTACAGGATATAAATGCAATTGTCAAAAACGATAATAGGATTATAATTCTATTCATATATTTTAGATTAAGTATAAAAACCTTATGTGTTTTGATACATTGTTACCCACTGTTTTTTTTAAAATTAGTTTTCTTAATGAAGACTTACTACTTTCTTAATTTTCCATTTTCCATTTTGATTATTCCAGATTAATATAAACTTCATAGGTATTGATTCAGCATCCGGCTCTTGATTGTTGTAATATTTATGAAAACCTATTTGTACTGCTCCATAATCGTGAATCGGATATACCTCAACACTTTCTTTTAATAGTGTTCTTGTTACTTTTCCACAAATATTACGTTTGGTTCCATCAATAATATCTTGTTTTGAGGTCATTAATCCACCTTTGTCATGAAAGAATTCTATATCATCACTATAAATGTCTGCTTGCTTTTTTAAATCACAAGTATTGTAGGCGTCAAAAAACTCTTTATCCATAGCTAATATTTCATTGAATAAATTCTTGTTCGCTGGAGTATATTGCCTTATTTGATTATCTTTTTTCTCTGATTCTGATTTACATGATAAAAATGAGATTGAAATAATTAGGTATGTAAATAGTAAAATTGCTTGTTTCATTTAACTTTATTAATGGTTTATGGCGTACAGGTAATGTTTAATATATGTGTCGTAGTCGTGTAAATTGTTACTTAATTGGCGACAATATTATGTGTTTTTTACCTCTTTTTATCTTGTGAGGTAATTATGAATAAACACGATATTTATTATAATTAAAATCCAGAATAAAGTTCCATACCATCGAACTTTTCTAGCTTCTCGTGCCTTTTCTTCATATCCATACTTTTCATATCGTTCAAATTCTGACGTTGAAAAATGATCATACTTTCTCCATCTTTGCATAAGAATAAAAAATGGTAAAAAGAAAAGGGGAATCCATTCTCTCGTTGTCAAAGGAGCAGTTTTGCGATCATTTTGGAATTTTTTATACTTGATGTACCCAATCTCAACTTCTGATAACTGTTTTTGAGTCAGATTCCGAGTTTCTAATTCTAATTCAGCTTTTTTAACGTCATTTTTATTGACTCCATTTTTGATGAGGTCAAACAATTCAATATTAGTATATCGGTAAATCTTTTTATGATTCATGAATATCCAAATTTTTAGTTTCGACACTCATTTACAATATCTTTCATTAAAGAATCAAACTTTTGTTCTTCCTTAGAATTATAATCAGTTAGAGTGTCTTGATAGACTTCAAATTCTGTATAACGTATTGCTAAAGGTGATTCTGTTGAAGAACTTCCATCAATCATGATTCCGCCAATTCCTCCAGAACCGATCAATCGAATTCCCGGAACATGTTGAGTTCTATCTGAATCATTCTCATATCGTTCAATTTTTGTTCTTTCTTTATTTTTGTTGACAAAGTAGTATTTGTGGTCAATAATTCCGCCTTCAAATTCAGGCTTAATAATTAAAATTCCGTTATTAGGTATTTCTAAAACTCGACGTCCATTTTCTATTAAAGGTTCTATTCCACAATCTTCTCCGTAAACTATTATTATTTTTCCAGAATAATTCTCTGGTATGAGGTAGGTTTCTGGTTTTTCAGTATTAATTTTAATCCAAATGGGCCAAAATAAAATTACAAGAGTAATCATAGAAAAAATCCATATGATTTTTGTTTTTAATTTTTTTTTACTCAGTGAAATGAGAATTATCCCAATAATAAAAATGGGTAATCCGATAAAAGTAAAAAAAGCCATAAAGGTCAATCCAATTCCACCTAATATTAGAAATGCAATTCCAATATTGAAAAGTATGTTGCTTGTTCTTTGATTCATTCTAACGGTATATTATCCTTAGTACTTTTTTATTTCCATTCCCAATTTAGTTCGTCAATATATTCGGTTCCCAATTCTGCCAGACGTCTTTTAAATTCAGCTTTATCCTTAATCGAATGTTTTGGAACTATAAGTGATAAATCGGTTGTCAATTTTATAAAGAAATGGTTTTTTGTTTCAATTAATTCTTTAAGTTCAGTTCCGTTTATTTTAGTTTCAGAAGTGAAGTCTTTTGCCTTTACAAAATTTTCATCAAGGATAATTTCTACAGACGTATCAATACGGTTTTTATAGTTTTCTTCAACGTATTTTTTAAAATGCCTTTTGTATCTGGAAATTCTTGCCAAACTGACCCACCTATTCCTATTATATTGACCCAGTAAATCCTATTTAAACTGACCCACCTATTCTTGTTTAAATTGACCCACCCCCAAAAGTGTGTGTATTAAATAACTTGTA
>NZ_VLNR01000219.1 GCF_007489275.1 Aquimarina algiphila | reverse complement strand
CGTGTTCTGCTTGTGGCCCATAAGGTTGTGGCTTCTCAAAGAGTTCGGCATCCCCTAGATACACTAGCATATCGCCTTTTTGCTTGAATAAGTGAACGTTGGTTAAATCCTCCAGATCGTAACTCATAACCACTTGTTTCTCCTGGCTCATCACCTCGAAATCATCCACATGGTAGATATATTCCCCTTTTTGAATGTCCGTTTTGATCATGCCATTATGCTTGATAGAAATTTCTTTCTTTAATCCAAATAGCATTGAGATTTGGTGTGCTTCAAGCTTCTTTATATTTGGCTTTTCACAATCATCATGGATTACTTTAGGGGATTTATCTACCTTGGCGTGTTTACGTGAATAGTAAGAAAGTGGAGTTGCTCTAAACGCCTCTATGATATGTTGTGATTCGTTATAGGCCTCTGTAAGTCCAAAACCTTCTTTTCTGGATTCTTTACGTATTTCCTTTAAATATTCTGGACTGCGGTGTGCTGAAGCTCGGCGAGATTGG
>NZ_VLNR01000218.1 GCF_007489275.1 Aquimarina algiphila | reverse complement strand
AATATATCATTCGTAAGATTCAGGATTTATGCGCAATCAAAGGTCGCCGTGTTCCTGGTCGTCGTTGGTTTGGTCAAAAGGTATTTGAACAGCAAAAAACAAAATTCCTTACCGATTCCTTGCGTTTTGGATTTAACAGTCGTAAAGCTTTTGAGAATACGGGATATATCCCTTTAGCCAATGCCTTATATGCAGGGGATTGCTGGCAAATTGATGCTACACGTATGAACCTTATCGAGCATACCAAAGATGATAAATCCAAAGGGTTCTTATTTGTAATCGCGGTAAAGGATGTGCATAGCGGTGATATTCTAGGGTACTCTTTTGATTATTCAGAGAATCGATGGTCTG
>NZ_VLNR01000217.1 GCF_007489275.1 Aquimarina algiphila | reverse complement strand
AAAACCATGCAAAAAGTATAATTAATAAAGGGTTTCCCGAGGTTGGGTATAATTTCCCTATGATTATTGATACCGAATTCGATCAGAATACCAATTATGAAAAATTCGAGGGGATCTTTAATAGTTTTGACGGAACCAATTATGTGCGAAATAACAAAACCATTGAGGATGGCGAAGAGATTATCTATAACAGGAACGTAATTACTCCTTATCCATATATTCAGGAAATATTAAAAGTAGGATTTGAACATGCTGGATTGTCTTATGCAGGTGATTTTTTTAGTGATCCTATTAATAGTAAACTGATTTGGGATACAGGGATGTTTTTAGAACAAACGTTTTCTCCGTTACCTCC
>NZ_VLNR01000216.1 GCF_007489275.1 Aquimarina algiphila | reverse complement strand
AGAGGGTATCCAATCTCGCCGAGCTTCAGCACACCGCAGTCCAGAATATTTAAAGGAAATACGTAAAGAATCCAGAAAAGAAGGTTTTGGACTTACAGAGGCCTATAACGAATCACAACATATCATAGAGGCGTTTAGAACAACCCCACTTTCTTACTATTCACGTAAACACGCCAAGGTAGATAAATCCCCTAAAGTAATCCATGATAATTGTGAAAAGCCAAATATAAAGAAGCTTGAAGCACACCAAATCTCAATGCTATTTGGATTAAAGAAAGAAATTTCTATCAAGCATAATGGCATGATCAAAACGGACATTCAAAAAGGGGAATATATCTACCATGTGGATGATTTCGAGGTGATGAGCCACGAGAAACAAGTAGTTATGAGTTACGATCTGGAGGATTTAACCAACGTTCACTTATTCAAGCAAAAAGGCGATATGCTAGTGTATCTAGGGGATGCCGAACTCTTTGAGAAGCCACAACCTTATGGGCCACAAGCAGAACACGCTAAGATTAGCAAAGAAAAACAACGTTTAAAAACGATCGAAGAACGCAAGGCCGCAGAACTGGCGCAAACCATAGGTATTTCTAATGAGATTGACCTGTTAATGGGAAGGTTTACTAATAAATCTGCTTCAGAAAATGCAGAAACCNACACGCTAAGATTAGCAAAGAAAAACAACGTTTAAAAACGATCGAAGAACGCAAGGCCGCAGAACTGGCGCAAACCATAGGTATTTCTAATGAGATTGACCTGTTAATGGGAAGGTTTACTAATAAATCTGCTTCAGAAAATGCAGAAACCTTACGTTTTTTGAACGGTTTAGATGAACCAATAGAACAAAAAAGAACCGCCAATAGTGACTTGCACACTAATGACGGTTCTGATATTGACCTGGACAGTTTGCTGACTGGCCAGTTATAACATTTAAAAATTCGTAAGCATGACAAATATACAAAAACAAGAAATTGTTACTACGATTAATACGGAAATTTCC
>NZ_VLNR01000215.1 GCF_007489275.1 Aquimarina algiphila | reverse complement strand
GGCTAAAGCATTACTTAAAGGTACATTGTCGGATAAGGAACTATCTGAAATTAAAACTTTAAATGATGCAAAAAATGCATTGCATAGGAATTTCGAACTATCAGAACTAGATCACCAGGCAGCGTTTTATCAAAAACAAATAGACTTAATGACTTCTCTACTATCCGGAGAAGAGACAGGAATAAACCTTGGCGATAAATTACTTACTGATGAGCAGAAAGAACTTCTGAACCAACGATTAGACGAGGTAAAGCTTAAGCTTTCAGAAATTGGTGTCATTAAAAATGAGGAAGAAGAGGATCCTGAGGTAGAAGGGTTAAAAGGAGAAGTAGATATTTTCGGTTTCTCCATTGATGATTGGGAAAACACTTTTGAGAATTTAGATACTGCCAAAGATAAAATTAAGGCAGTCGAAATGGTCGTTGGTGCCTTGCAGAATGTTTGGGGAATGTATAGTGACTTCTTAGCAGCTAATGAAACCAAACAATTAAAGAGTTTTGAGAAGAACAATGATAAAAAGAAAAAGGCTTTAAAGAGGCAATTGGATTCTGGGGTTATTGATCAGGAGACGTATAATAAAGAAGTTGAAAAACTTGATCAGGAATTAGCGAAAAAGAAAGCTGAAGTTGAATACAAACAAGCCAAAAGGGAACAAATTTCTACGCTATTTGGAATCGCCGCAAATACTGCGTTAGGGATTGCAAAAGCTTACGCATCATCTCCTCATACTTTAGGTATGCCCTGGACTGCGTTAATAGGTGCTATGGGTGTAGTACAGGCAGGATTGGTATTGGCTAAACCCTTACCTGATAAAAACAATTATGCAGAAGGAGGTTATACATCGGGGATAGGATATTTGGATGAAACCGGACATGAGGTGGCAGGTACAGTACACGCAAATGAATATGTGA
>NZ_VLNR01000214.1 GCF_007489275.1 Aquimarina algiphila | reverse complement strand
AGGAGAGTCGATGAGAAGAAAAAGAAAAAAATCGTAATTTTAACACTGAAATAAACACGCTTTTGGGAACTGTTTTGCTATGCTCTATTTAAACAGGAATACCCGGGTCAATTTCATAGGAATCTCCACCCTTTTCTATATCTATCGAAAATTTCAATAATTGGAAGGTCGTCTTTTTCCCAACAAATTATTTTAACCAATTCATGTATAGATGCTCCCCCAATATTTGAATGATCCATGTCAGCTCCTCTCAATAAGAGTAAATTCACTATTTCGATGTCATAAGGTTTAATTTCAAATACTAAACGTAGTGGAGTATCTCCTTCATTACTTACAGTATTAATTTCTGCGCCCGCGTCAAGTAAGCATTTAGCTACTT
>NZ_VLNR01000213.1 GCF_007489275.1 Aquimarina algiphila | reverse complement strand
TTATTGAATTGTTGATGCATAAACTTACGCACACCACGATCAACTATAACATTATACTGATGCGCTTTTAGTTCACCCTCCTCAAGAGCCATTTTCTCCGAGAAATCAAACATTTTATAATACTCATCCAGTATTTTGTTGGCGAGTTCTATGTTTTTCTCATCTCGTGCCTGTTGGTACAGGTTCCACTTATGCTCTAGGATAATACGTTTTTCTGCTTTTAGATCAGTCATATCAAGCTCACCAAACACATACATGGCTTTATGATAAATTCGGTAACAGGTAGCTTGACTAACTCCATATTCTTTCTGGAGATGTTCNATGTTCGATGGTTTGTGATGGGGAATATCCACCCTCAAGACGAAGAGTATAAGCAAAACGAATTTGCTGTTTTACCTCTTCTTGTTTAGCGGTAAGTATTATTTCATCATCCAGAAAGGATGCTTTTATCTTTTGTATAGGAGAGTCCTGGTTAAACTTAACTATCGACATCTATTGCATTTTGATGCAATATCAATTGATGTTGATTTTTAAAAAAGGACAGTAAAATATTTAAAGCTGACTACAAAGCTACATTCTACTAATATTCTAATGAATCTTGTAAATCCAATCAATAAATTAGTAATTTAAGAATGTATTTACCGACTAATATCGCATAGATTTAACCTATTGAAAACATGTACACTATAAATACATAATATGTACATCATATATATTAATTGATATACTTATTATATTTTTGTCATATATTATTAATTAATCGTAAGTCATGAATAATAAAACACTTTTTAAAACAAGCGAATTTATATCTTCTCTTCAAAGTAATGGTGTAGAAGTTACGGTTAATGATAATCCTAATTCATCTACACTTAATAGAATTAAAAGATTAATAAAAAATAAAGAAATGTTATTTAATTTTCAAAAATCTTTAT
>NZ_VLNR01000212.1 GCF_007489275.1 Aquimarina algiphila | reverse complement strand
TGGGTTTTATCCAGGGAATAAAATGTCCTGGAATTTCCATCATGAAAATATACAATACATTTGCAGAGTGATATACTCGGTAAGTTTGGCGAAATCATATAGCAATAGGTTTTAGAAGGGTTCGTTGCAGGCTTTTTTCATATTCCCTCATCAGGGTATCGTCCCTATAGACAGATAAGCGTTGCTGTTGAATCCTAAAGAGTTGCAATCGGGTTTTATGTTTGTTTTTTCCTTTTCCCTTATCATGATCCTGCCACTCTTTTTCGGTTTTTTGGATTAGGATTTGGTTTCGGATCTCTTTTTTAAGGATTTCCTGTTTGAGATACCAATCGTAGGTTTTATTAAAGCCATTACGCTTATTATCCGGGCTGAAATACAAATGCGCAGGGGCCACCCAGCGATTGGGGT
>NZ_VLNR01000211.1 GCF_007489275.1 Aquimarina algiphila | reverse complement strand
GTTTTACTGGATTCTCCAGCGAGAAAGGAGAGCGTTGTCGTGCTAATGGCTGTATAATCAGAACCAGCTGTCGCAGATCCGTTTGAAGTTGCATAATCTACTGTAGCTCCTCCAGCAGGAGCAGGGGCATTCAAATTTACTGTAAATTGTAAAGTAGTCGTCCCAGTATTTCCTTCATCTATTGATGGATCATTAACCGATATTGATATATCGTCATCATTAAAGATTGTTAATGTAGCACCATCGGTGATATTAATATCTCCTGAAGCAACCGTTGCAGGGGAAAGCCCACTCATTCCTATAATTACGGTCTCGTCTGGTTCAGAAGTTGCATCAGCCGTAGGGGTAATTGTGAAGGTTTCTGTTTCTCCAGCCGTTCCTGCAAAAGTAAGAGTCTGTGCTGTTACTGCAGTATAATCACTATTAGCCGTTGTTGCTGNCAAACCCACCATCTATAGCGTTATCCACTATAACAGTCACGGTAATGGCACCATCATCTTCATTGCCGCTTACATTAGCGATAGTTACTGTCGCCTGATCATCATTGTTTATGGTCAGCGTAGCTCCATCTGTAACATCTATATCGCCAGAGGCAACCGTTACAGGGCTTAAGCCACTCATGCTTACGGATGCGGTTTCATCAGCTTCTACTTTGGTATCTCCACCAAGGGTAATATTAAAAGTTTCTGACTCGCCAGCCGTTCCTGCAAAAGTAAGTGTCTGAGCTGTTACTGCAGTATAATCACTATCAGCTGTTGTTGCTGTTCCATCTGCTGTGCTAACATCTACATCAAACCCACCATCTACTGCATTGTCTACAATAACCGTAATGGTTGCTGTACCACTGTTCTCATTCAATGCAACATCTGCTATCGTTACCGTAGCTTGATCATTATTGGTAATCGTTCCAGTACCAGTACTGTCTCCTATAATGACATTTGTACCTGTTGGATTCGATAAGGTTAGTGTAAGTGTTTCATCTATTTCAACGGTTTGATCACCTGTAATGGTAATATCTACTGTTTTACTGGATTCTC
>NZ_VLNR01000210.1 GCF_007489275.1 Aquimarina algiphila | reverse complement strand
AAAGTATCGGTACAACCAGGTGCCACATTAATAGCACTATCGGTAACCTCTACTCGATAATCTCCAGGGAAAATACCATCCGTACCAGGGGTAGTACTACTAAACGTTATCTGATTAGCTCCCGGACCTGGTGTCTGAGTAACGCCCGGTATAGTAACACTCGTACCAGCATTAACTAAATCAAAAGTAAAATTACCCGGATTAGCCGTAATGTCAGAACCTCCTGTAACCGTAGCTACAATAGTCGCATCGTTTGCCCTACATGTAGGATCTGTAAATACAGCTGTAACTTGTAACTCTGGAAATACCTCAATAGTTCGTGGTAAAGATGGACAGCCATTCTCATCAAAAGCAACAACTGAATATGTGCCAGGACCACTTAATGGAAAATCTATCGTAGCCGTATTAG
>NZ_VLNR01000021.1 GCF_007489275.1 Aquimarina algiphila | reverse complement strand
TCTAAACGCCTCTATGATATGTTGTGATTCGTTATAGGCCTCTGTAAGTCCAAAACCTTCTTTTCTGGATTCTTTACGTATTTCCTTTAAATATTCTGGACTGCGGTGTGCTGAAGCTCGGCGAGATTGGATACCCTCTCCATAATAGTACTTACTTTCTTGCATGAATACGGATTGAATAGTACCAAATCCTCGCTCTACATGTGGCTTACCAGTTGCTTTATGGGTTACTGTCATTTTAACCCCCATTAAACTAAGGTTATGAGTAAGTGCTTTTACCTCCTTGGTATTGTGACCAGGGAAACGGTCGGCAACAATCTCATATGGTAAATAACCAGTGTTTTCAACTGCCATTTTTAAGGCATTGGTAACAGACCATCGATTCTCTGAATAATCAAAAGAGTACCCTAGAATATCACCGCTATGCACATCCTTTACCGCGATTACAAATAAGAACCCTTTGGATTTATCATCTTTGGTATGCTCGATAAGGTTCATACGNCAGTGTTTTCAACTGCCATTTTTAAGGCATTGGTAACAGACCATCGATTCTCTGAATAATCAAAAGAGTACCCTAGAATATCACCGCTATGCACATCCTTTACCGCGATTACAAATAAGAACCCTTTGGATTTATCATCTTTGGTATGCTCGATAAGGTTCATACGCGTAGCATCAATTTGCCAGCAATCCCCAGCATATAACGCATTGGCTAAAGGGATATATCCCGTATTCTCAAAAGCTTTACGACTGTTAAAACCAAAACGCAAGGAATCGGTAAGGAATTTTGTTTTTTGCTGTTCAAATACCTTTTGACCAAACCAACGACGACCAGGAACACGGCGACCTTTGATTGCGCATAAATCCTGAATCTTACGAATGATATATTCATTAGTAAAGTTCTCATTATAAGAACGCAACTTTAAAGCTGCTGCCTCCAGTTCTAGGTCATCAAAGATTAATGCATTGTTATTACCTGATCTTGGTAATTTGATAACTTCGCTTATGTCAGCACCTTCGGTTAAAGCGTCAATCTTTTCTTTAAACTTTCTGTAGTTCTTCGGGAGATAACACATGTCCTTTTGCTCAACAATAGCGCATATATCCCTATATATTTTATTCCNAATCCTGAATCTTACGAATGATATATTCATTAGTAAAGTTCTCATTATAAGAACGCAACTTTAAAGCTGCTGCCTCCAGTTCTGGGTCATCAAAGATTAATGCATTGTTATTACCTGATCTTGGTAATTTGATAACTTCGCTTATCTTGGCACCTTCAATTAAAGCATCAATCTTTTCTTTAAACTTGCGATAGTTCTTAGGGAGATAACACATGTCCTTTTGCTCAACAATAGCGCATATATCCCTATATATTTTATTCCCTTTTAAGTCAAGGCTTTCTTTATAATTGATAGTAAACTCTAAAACAGCACAGGCTTTGGCTAGTGCTGTACGCTGTACAGTAGTACAATCAGTGTAATATTCCAGATGATTTTTGTATCGCTCATCTACAAAACTTGTGAATTCCGCAGTAAGTAAATTACTTTCCTGACTGTTCATAGCCAATTTATAAGATTGTATAAGTGTATCTGGATCACCAAACAGATCACGGTAATTTGCTGGTTTCCTGTTAGGTATTCTTTTTAAATCGTAATAGTAATCATGGTTAATCTTTGCCCATCTCCAGCTTTTTCCGGTGTCTGGTAAAATGTTATGATGACGGTGACAAGGTTGGACAGATTGTTTGTATTTGGTTTTAACTTTACGTAAATAAAGCTCGGAAACGACACATGTATCATTTAGAAGCCTTTCGCTTATCCAAATACAGTTGTTTTTTACTAATATGTCTCCCCTTTGGAAATTCATTTAGAAATTATAATTGGTTAATAACTTCTTCAAAATGAGCCTTACGTTTCTTAGATAGAGCTATAATAAATGATTCTAAAGAAGTAGTTTTTACGTCTCCATGGTACCATTTAAAAAACATACTCTTGTCAACATTAGCTAGTTTGCAGACTAATTGCTTATCTCCACGTTGGAAATACTTAATTAATTCGTCCTTTTCAGTTTTTTTCATACTTTTACAATGTTATTCAACAAATATAGTCTAAATTTAGACCTTTTTTAAAAAAATGGACAAAATTTTATCACCCATAAAAAGTAGAGTGCTTCAATATCTTGATTTTCAAGGTATTCCAAAGAAAATGTTTTTTGAAAAAACAGGTATATCACCTTCAAATTTCAAAGGAAAAGGTGGAATTAGCGAGATTGGAGGAGAAAAAATAGTTAGTATTTTGACTATTTTTAAAAATTTAGACCCTTCGTGGTTGTTGCTAGGAGAGGGTAATATGATAAAGAAAACTAAAGAATCTACAAATCAATCTGTTATAAGCGAAGAAAATACAATAGAAGCCATAGTAACGAATAAAATATTGAAATCAATTTCTCCTTTTTTTACGGATATAAAAAAGGAAATGAATATGGTAATAAAGGGTTTAGGCGAACTTAGGTTGGATTTGGATGATATAAAAGAAGATTATGACATGGTTAAAAAAGAAGAAGGGAAAGAAGAAGATTATTAAATATATTGATTAGTACGCTGTTAAAAACTTATTATCTACCTATTATTTTCCAAATCTATAAGCTTAACTACAGAATCACCTAAATTTTTTAAAGAATTTCTTAATCTTATTTTGATTAGCTTTCTTTCCTCTTTACTAAAAGCCTCTTTGTTTTCAATATAAAAATCAATCTCTTTTAGTATCTCTTTGCTATTATCCTTCATTATTATCGACTCCTTTCCTTTTGAAAAAAAACACGACTAGAGCTAAAAATAATAATACAGAAATAATAAATTTTATATTAAAGTTATTGAATCCTGTTTTTTGTAGTAAAAAGACTCTGATTAGTAGTTGGTAAGTTGTCATAAATATAGGAAGCCAAATAACAAATCTCCATGATTTGCCTTTAGCTAACCAATAGACCAAGAACCATACCAATAAAAATCGTAATTCTGAATTAACGGCGTATAGATATACCCTAAGGGATGATTTTCCAATTTTCCCCATCCCTTTAGGTATGATATCATGTAAATAAAGTAATATAGTTAAAGCAAAGATAAATGCTATAACTTTATATGTCATCATCGCTGATTTCCCCGTCCTCAATTCCTTGTATTTCCCCATCAGTTTGGTATATCTCTAAATCATCATCAGTACAACTTGTTAGCATTGATAATGTAAATACTGTTAATACGATAAATAAATAAAATCTAGTTCTCATTCTGAAAGTTTTTAAAGTTATTATCGCAAAAATACTTTAAAAAATATTCAGACTAGAAACCGCGCTAAAATAGTTAAATATTGCAATATTTTATTACGTTAAAACCGTAATATTTTAACTGCTGTAATTATCTAGCTGAAGCCTACTATAATGGGAAAATACACCTATCTATTTATGTTTTTAAATGACTAAAAATTCCCCAAAAAAAGGGTAACATTTTAACACTATAACGAAAAGTGCAAAATTACATGTAAATAAAAAAACTTTAAACCCTTATAGGTATTAGGAAAACTATTAAGAAAAAGGGTAACAAAAAAATCATTGAAAAAACCTCTAAAAAAAGGTTAGTAAAAAGGTTAGTAAATTCGTATAAAACCAAAAGTGCAAAAAATATAGCTAATGTAGTTAAGGTCTAAGCCTTATAAACACTAAGAAAACAAAGCAAAAAAAGAGAAACCTTGTTTTATAGCAATATTAAACCTAATTTTTGGTGTAGATTCAAGTGTAATTAGGATTGTTTTAGGTCTAAATGAAGCTTTACAAGCCCTTATTGACACTATGTTTAGACCTAAATTAACATTTTGAAGAAAATAATATTATTAGAGCTTTAAAAATGAATATCAAATTAACATAAATGAACATTTCAACATTTGTTAAGCCCTTTTATTGTTTGTACTTTTGGTTTTGCCCCTCATATATTAATTTTTAGGTTGTTTATATTTCTGTTGAATTCAAACCTATTGATATATTGAATAATGGTCATTGCTGTGATCTTTGATAAGATTCTATTTTTAAATCCCTCAAAAGATTTCGCATAATTTCTTCGAATCATAAATTNACACTATGTTTAGACCTAAATTAACATTTTGAAGAAAATAATATTATTAGAGCTTTAAAAATGAATATCAAATTAACATAAATGAACATTTCAACATTTGTTAAGCCCTTTTATTGTTTGTACTTTTGGTTTTGCCCCTCATAAATAAACCAATTTCCTTTTGCCAGATCATATAAATAAAACTCATTTGAAGAGTATCCTCTTAATTTTTCATCTACAATACGATCGTTATTTTTTTCTTGAGAATGTTCGAATGCAAAAGAACGGGATTCTGGATCTACAAATTCTATTGCAAACTCAGCTTCTGTAGTATTCCATTCAAAAACAACTCGAATATCACTTTCTGCATTCTCTAGGTTTAAGTTTTTAATCTCAGCATTTTCACGAATTCCTGAAGCATTCTTTTTTTTCAAATACAAGAATGACATTTCACTATGTACCATTTTTTCAATACCGTCTTCTAGTACATAATTACCTGCCTGTAAATATTGTAAATATGTATTCCAAGCCTTTTTGTATTCTTTATTAGCCGCATACGCATTAGCCAAATCTCTAAATGATTGTGAATAAGAGGGTCTTAATTCTATAAGCATTGTATATAAACCTATAGCTTTTTGATGTAGTCCACGTTCTTGATAAATATATGCGATAGCTTTTAATGCTTCTGGATCATCTTTAAACAATACCTCTGCTTCAGAAAGGACTTTTAATGAAAGTGTATCCAGTTGTTTTTCTGTTTTGAAATACCTTGCCATATCCATAAAAAAACTAGGTGAGTTTTTGTTTTTTTCGGCTAAGGCACTATAAGATTTATAAGCTTCCTTATCATTAGTAACTGTATCTAATATCGAAAAATAAGAAGGAGTCAATTTTATTGTTGAATAAGGAACACTTCCCGTTGCATAAATATTTTTATTAGCCTTATTTTTACCTCCTTTTTTCTTTTTTAACTTAGCTCCTTTTGTTCTAACCACAATCACTCCACCAGATCCTCTCATTCCATATTTTGTTGTTCCTGATACAGATCTAATTACAGTAACTTTATCAATCTCCCCTACTCTTAAATTAGGTGGGTCATCATAAATGCTTCCGTCGATATCCCATATAGCCAGACTTTCTTCTGGATTAGAAATAGATAAATTAGGAACTAACCTCACTCTTTTAATCCTTCGACTATCGTACTCTACACCTTGGTAGTTTATTAAACCACTTAAGGTTTCAATTAAATCACTCCCCTGAATATTAAGGCTATTACTTTTGATAGTTTTCATCTTACCATAAGAAACACTTTTCTTATTAATGGTTCCATAAGCAGTTTCAATATTTTGATCGTCTTCTTCATCCTCATCTCTAAACTTATTCTTTTTATTATTTGTCTTTATAACTACTGTTTCCAGATCATTCACTTCATCAACCATTCCTATATTTAGGTATTTCGTAATGTCTTCTACAATAACTTCAACAGGTTTCATACCTTTAAAAGAAAATTGAATTACAGCCTTTTCGGGCGCTTCAATACGATAATATCCTTTCCTATTGGTAGTTGTTTTCACCTTACTATCTTTTATTTCGACCTTTACCAATTCTAGTGGAAATTCGTTGTATGTTACATAACCTGAAATTTTATTTAATCTCGGTTTTGATTGACCAAAAGAGTGAGTAGAATTCCCAACAACAATGGTTAATAGTAAGAACTTAAACAGTATTTGTTTTTTCAAAAGCATTTTGTTTTCCTTATGATACTTAAAATATAATTTCTTTCTCCAAATAAACTGGTTGATAGCACATTATAAAAATAGGTAAAAGTTATTTACTTCTGTTAATCAACATATATATTTTCACTCCTTATAGAAAGTTGCACAATTGCAAATAATAAATGTTTTTACCTACACATCACTGCAAGCTTTATAAATAATAGTATTTTTGTTAAATACTCAAACAGGCAATAAAAAACTATGCATGCATAGTTTTTTAACTATAACTTGTTATATTAGCAAAATATCGATACAAAAATTATGAATTATACAAACAAAATGCTTCGCGATGGAGCGCTAGAAGGTAAAAATATTGTAGTCACTGGTGGTGGTAGTGGATTAGGGAAATCAATGACCAAATATTTTCTTGAACTTGGAGCAAAAGTAGCTATAACCTCTCGTAACATAGAGAAGTTACAAAATACAGCTAAAGAACTCGAAGCTGAAACCGGAGGTACTTGTTTACCTTTACAGTGTGATGTTCGTCATTACAGTGAGGTTGAAGCAATGCGAGATCAAGCTATTGAAGCTTTTGGTTCTATTGACATCTTACTTAACAATGCCGCTGGTAATTTTATATCTCCCACAGAACGTCTATCGGCAAATGCTTTTGATACTATAATTGATATTGTGCTTAAGGGAACCAAAAACTGCACATTAGCTTTTGGAAAACATTGGATCGATACCAAATACAAAAACACTACTGTTCTTAATATTGTAACCACTTATGCATGGACTGGCTCTGCTTATGTAGTGCCAAGTGCGAGCGCAAAAGCAGGAGTCTTGGCTATGACACGATCATTAGCAGTGGAGTGGGCAAAATACGGAATGCGTTTTAATGCAATTGCTCCAGGGCCATTCCCTACAAAAGGAGCTTGGGATAGATTAGTTCCTGGAGATTTAGCAGAAAAATTAGATTTTTCAAAACGTGTACCATTAAGTCGTACCGGTGAGCATCAAGAACTTGCTAACCTTGCTGCATATTTGGTGTCAGATTTTTCTGCTTATGTAAATGGGGAAGTAATTACCATTGATGGCGGAGAATGGATTAAAGGAGCTGGACAATTTAATCTTCTTGAACAGGTCCCTGAAGAAATGTGGGATCAACTTGAGGCAATGATACGTTCAAAAAAGAATAAATAAGTTTTTATTAACAATAAAATAGTACACTAGACCATCTCCAAAGGGGGATGGTCTTTTTTATATCCTACTGTTAACATTTTTCATTTTTATAATATATAATAAATTGTATTTTTACCTCTTAAATCCAAACCTCCCCTCATGGGTAAAATTATAGCGATTGCCAATCAAAAAGGTGGTGTAGGTAAAACTACTACCTCAGTAAATTTAGCAGCCTCTCTAGGCGTATTAGAGAAAAAAGTATTATTAATCGATGCTGATCCCCAAGCGAATGCTACTTCTGGACTTGGATTGGATGTGGATACCATAGAAAAAGGAACATATCAAATCCTGGAACATACTATCAAACCAGAAGAAGCAATTTTGGAAACCAGTTCTCCAAATGTGCATATCATACCTGCACATATTGATCTGGTAGCCATAGAAATTGAACTTGTAGATAAAGATTCAAGAGAATATATGCTTAAAAAAGCCATTGAAGGATTAAAATCTCAATATGATTATATTCTTATTGATTGTGCACCATCTCTAGGTTTATTGACACTAAATGCATTGACTGCTGCAGACTCTGTAATGATACCAATCCAATGTGAATATTTTGCTTTAGAGGGATTGGGCAAGCTTTTGAATACAATTAAAAGTGTGCAAAAAGTTCATAATCAAAATTTAGATATAGAAGGACTATTACTTACTATGTATGATTCTAGGTTAAGGCTATCCAATCAAGTAGTAGAAGAAGTACAAAAGCATTTTAATGAAATGGTATTTAAAACAATCATTCAGAGAAATATTCGTTTGAGTGAAGCACCCAGTTATGGTGAAAGTATAATTAATTATGATGCTTCTAGTAAAGGTGCTAGTAATTATTTAAGTTTGGCACAGGAAATTATTAAGAAAAACAGCTAAGGATTCATGGCGAAGGCAACCAAAAAACAAGCATTAGGAAGAGGATTATCAGCTCTGTTAAAAGATCCTGATAATGATATAAAATCAGTAGAAGATAAAGGTGCTGATAAAGTAGTTGGTAATATTATCGAGTTAGAATTGGAAAGTATCGATGTTAACCCTTTTCAACCTCGTACTAGTTTTAATGATGAAACATTACGTGAGCTTGCTACTTCTATAAAAGAGGTCGGTGTAATTCAACCTATTACTGTTCGTAAATTAGATTTTAACAATTATCAACTAGTTAGTGGAGAGCGTCGTTTTCGTGCTTCAAAATTAGCCGGATTAAAGTCTATTCCTGCATATATTCGTATTGCTAATGATCAGGAATCATTAACAATGGCATTGGTCGAAAATATTCAACGCCAGGATTTAGATCCGATCGAAATTGCACTTTCATACCAGCGACTTATAGATGAGATTAGCCTCACTCAAGAACAATTGAGTGATAGAGTGGGTAAAAAACGGTCAACTATTGCAAATTATCTTAGACTTCTAAAATTAGATCCTATTGTTCAAACAGGAATGAGAGACGGATTTATATCTATGGGTCATGGTCGAGCACTCATAAATATTGATGATCAACAACAACAACTTGATATTTATGAAACTATCATCGGAAAGTCACTATCTGTACGTGATACGGAAAAAATGGTACGATCTCTAAATGAAAAAACAGATAGTACTAATTCTTCTGCAAATAGTAGTTCTGCAACAAATTTATTACCAAAACATATTGCAAAAGGAGTAAAAGATTTTTCTGATTACTTTGGCGCAAAAATTGATGTAAAAGTTTCCAATAAAGGAAGTGGAAAGTTAATTATACCTTTTTCTTCCGAAGAAGATTTTAAACGCATAAAGAAACTTATTAATAGTGAAGATTAAATTCTTTTATATTATCTTTTTTGCACTACTTTCTGTTCAACATATTCTTGCTCAAGAAAATGAAGAATTAAAAGTTACTACAGAAGAAGTGCCTGTAAAAAAGAAGAAGAAAAAGAGAGAGAGAAAGATTCGACCATATGAACCTTTAGCTCCCGCAAGAGCCGCTTTTTATTCTGCGGTACTCCCTGGGTTAGGCCAAGCATATACAGGAAAGTACTGGAAAGTCCCTATCGTATACGCAGCATTAGGAACAGGAGTATACTTTTATATTGACAATAATAATAACTATAATCGCTTTCGTGATATTTTTAAACGTAGACTCGCTGGTTTTACCGATGATGAGTTTCCAAACATAACCAATGATCAATTAATATCGTTGCAAGAACGTTTTCGACGTGATAAGGAGTTATCATTATTAGTTACTGTAGGGATTTATCTCCTAAATATTGTAGATGCCAATGTAACTGCACATTTACAACAATATAATATAACAGATGATCTTTCTTTCAAACCAAAAATAAATTTTAATGAGTTTGATACCAGACCAAATTATGGAGTATCACTCAATTATAGTTTTTAAAAAAAGATTGATTCCTTTTTATAAAACATAAAAATAACACCAACCAAGATATGAAAATTGCGCTGCTGGGATATGGCAAAATGGGGAAAACAATAGAAAAAATTGCCACAGAAAGAGGTCATACTATTATACTTAAAGTAGACAAAGAAGATACCACATATGATCTTTCAGAAGCAGATGTAGCCATCGATTTTAGTATTCCGACTGCGGCTGTGAATAATATAACGAATTGCTTTAATGCAGGAGTACCTGTTGTTTCTGGCACTACGGGATGGTTAGATCATTATGAAGACATGGTCGCCCTATGCAAAGAAAAAAAAGGAGGGTTTATCTATGCCTCAAACTATAGTCTTGGTGTTAATTTGTTTTTTGAACTTAATAGAAAGTTAGCAAAAATGATGGCACCGCTAGAGGGCTATAATATTGCAATGGAAGAAATCCATCATACAGAAAAATTAGATGCTCCAAGTGGTACTGCTATTACTCTTGCAGAAGGTATTATCGAAAACACAGATAAAACTGAATGGCAATTAGATAATGGAGGCAAAAACATTATCCCTATAATAGCGAAAAGAATTGATAAAGTACCTGGAACACATACCGTCAACTACACTTCAGAAGTAGATGACATCGAGATTAAACATACGGCACACAATCGAAATGGTTTTGCACTAGGAGCAGTTGTAGCTGCTGAGTGGTTAATTGATAAAACAGGAGTTTTCAATATGAAAGATGTATTAGGGCTATAAAAAGTGTAACGCTTGGTTAATAAGATGTACTTATACTAAAAAATATATTTAAAGATGATACTTACAGAATGGTTTATTTTTTTCCTGATATTACAGGCAATTCATTTCTTAGGAACCTGGAAACTATACACTAAAGCAGGACGAAAAGCATGGGAAGCAATTATCCCGGTGTATAATGCCGTTGTTTTAATGAAAATTATAAATCGCCCTTGGTGGTGGGTAATATTATTATTTATTCCTGTAATTAATGTAATCATGCTCCCCGTTATCTGGGTGGAGACCATTAGGAGTTTTGGTAAAAACTCTACTACTGATACTGTTCTTGTAGTAGTTACTTTAGGGTTCTATATATATTACATTAACTATATGCTTGATGTTACTTATATAGAAAATCGTGATTTAAAGCCAAAAACAGCTGCTGGAGAGTGGATAAGTTCTATTCTTTTTGCCGTAGTTGCTGCAACTATTGTACACACTTATTTTATGCAACCGTACACTATCCCTACAGGTTCTTTAGAAAGAACATTACTTGTTGGGGATTTCTTATTTGTAAGTAAATTTCATTATGGTGCACGAACACCTATGACCGCGGTATCTTTTCCTATGGTACATGACACAATACCGTTAGTAAGAACAAAATCATACTCTAGCAAACCGCAATATCCATATTTTAGATTACCCGGATTTCAGAATATCAAACGTAATGACATTGTTGTTTTTAGTTGGCCAATAGATACTGTTAGATATTTTAGAGATCGATCAAAATTAAGTTACTACAAACCTATTGATAAGAAATCTAATTATGTAAAAAGATGTGTAGGTATTCCTGGAGATTCTTTATCAGTAGTTGATGGATATGTATACATTAATGGAAAGCAGAATAAGCTACCAGAACGTGCGCAAGTGCAGTTTTCATATAGTGGAACTACAAAAGGCAGTAATTTCAATCTACCAAACTTATATGATCGTTATCGCATTAAACCAAATGAGTTTGGATACAACAATACTCAATTTAATGCTCAGGGAATGACTACTGATGCTGCGACTCGATTTAAAAACCACCCCAACGTTGCTGGTATTGAAAGAAATATAATGCCAAAGGGACTTAAAGACCCTAGTATTTTTCCTAATAACGGCAAAGTAAACTGGAACTCTGACAATTTTGGAGCAATTTATATTCCTGAAGCCGGAAAAACTGTTAAAATGGATCTTAAAAGTTTTTCATTATATAGAAGAATTATTGAAGTTTATGAAGGCTCTGAATTGGGTATAGATAATAAACTTACCGTAAATGGTACGCAAGTTTTACTTAATGGAAAACCTATTGATACGTATACATTCAAACAAGATTATTATTGGATGATGGGTGATAATCGTCACAATAGTGAAGACAGTCGTGTATGGGGTTATGTCCCTGCCAATCATATTGTTGGAAAACCTGTATTTGTATGGTTTAGTTGGGATACTAATGCCAAAGGGCTGTTTAATAAAATAAGATGGGAACGTATGTTTACCACCGTTGGTGGAAGCGGAAATCCAGTTTCTTATTTTAAGTACTTTTTAATTGTTTTAGCTGGATGGATTATTTATGGTCAATATCGTAAAAAGAAAAAAAGCGCTTAATACATAGTCGATTAAATTGAATACCCCCTTATTACATCCAATGTATTTTGGAACTATTGCACAATATGTAGTAATGGCGAAAGCAACATCTGTTGTTTTTGAAAACGAAGACAATTACCAAAAACAGACCTATCGTAATCGTACTTATATTTATGGTGCTAATGGAAAATTACTTCTTAGTATTCCTATAAAACATATTGGAAATAAAGGCAGACAACTATATAAAGATGTTCGTATAGAAAATGATTTCCCCTGGCAGTCATTACATTGGAAATCACTTGAAACAGCATATAGAACATCACCTTTTTTTGAGTATTATGAAGATGAATTTGTACATCTTTTCGAAAAACCAAAAAAGTTTCTTTTAGATTTCAATTATGAATGCATGCAGGCAGTATATGATTGCTTACAACTAGACATTTCATATACAAAAACTAGTGAATATATCAAAAGCCCTGAAGAACATATAGATTTAAGAACGCTTATAAATGCTAAAAAGCAAAAACCTTATCCTTTAGAATCTTACATCCAGGTTTTTGCAGAAAAACAAGGGTTTATTCCTAATCTTTCTATTCTGGATTTACTCTTTAACGAAGGAACTAATACTTTGACCTACCTCGAGAATCAATCTTTCTCTATATAGTTAGATCCTAAAACACACCTTGTGAACTCGTCTACAGATATATGTTACTTTTAAAAGTATTGAATATACGGTTCCAAAAAAAATGTTCATCAAAATTATATGTCAGCCCTTATATTTAATAAGATTATTCGATCTTTGTTATAAGACAAATTATAATTGGTTATTTTAATACTTATAGTAACAAATCAAAAACATTAAACTGCAATATGAATACAAAATTATGGCTTCAAGAAAAAATTGCTGAAGAAACAGAATTACCTATTGAAGAAATATCATGTGATATAGAATTCACCAAATTTAATATGGATTCCTTATCTGTTTTAACCTTAGCCTTTGATTTAGAGTCAAAATTAAATATCGGAGAAATTGATCCAACTCTCTTTTCTGAATACAATACAATTAATAAACTTGTTACATGGATCGAGAATCAAAAATAATTTGGAACCCATATACTAAAGGATATTTTGACAATCCATACCCGCATTTAAAAAGATGTAGAGAGGAAAATCCAATTCATAAAGGTGCGCACAACGAATTAATTTTTTTTCGATATAAGGATATAAATGAAATCATTCGCTCGAATGATTTTGAAGTATCTGAATTAAGTACATATCTACAAACTAAAGAGCCTTATATTTTTAAAAACTCAGATATGTGCCCATATTTATCAAAAGGAACACAAAAGTGGACTATGTATTTAAATGGTGATGAGCACAAAAGTTTAAGAGCAGTAATGGGTAAATCATTTAAGGAATTTGATTTAAACATTATTATCAAAGAATCTATCAATACTTTAAATAATCGATACAAAAATTCAATCAGTTTTGATTTAGTAGAGTATTGTGCATATTTTATTTTTTTGGTTACTGAAAAACTTTTTGGGATTAAAGATTTTGAAAGTTTTGAAAAAGTTAAGAAATATTCGAATATGCTTGCCAGAAGTCAAGACATATTCATTCCTAAACAAATATACAAAGAAATAAACTCATGGTTTTTATGGGGTAAAGACATATTTCATGATTCAGAATATAAAGAAAATATTAGGTTTTTTGCGAATCAATTGAACTTAAACTACACTGAAGAAGATATTTATTCAATAATGTCTATTTCTGTAATGGCTGCTTTTGAAACCTCAAAGGACAATCTAACTATGGCTTTATACCAAATACTGAGAGATCCAAAATTAACAGACTATGTATTACATAATGAAATAAAAAAAATAAATCTTTTGATTGAAGAATTATTTAGGTTTTCTTCTCCTTTACAATATACTGTAAGAGTTAATAAACAACCAATCGAATATAATGACACAATTATACCTTCCAAATCAAAAATTTATCTTTGTTTAGCTAGTGCTAATCGTGATCCGGATTTTTTTATAAATCCCGACGAAATTATTCCAGATAGATACTCAAATGAACATCTGGCTTTTGGAGGAGGAAATCATTTCTGCTTAGGAGCTCAAATATCTAGGCAAGAAATGAGGTATTGCTTAAAACCTATGGTTAGCTTTCTTAGTAACTTTGAAATAGATAATTCCAAACCTACAAAATGGGCTAAGCAAATTTTCATGCGCACAGTAGATTCTTTATCAATAAAATTGAAATAGCAGAAGTTAAAATATTGAAAAATAAATATTAACACCTATGCTAGATTTAATGACAAAAAATTCAAAATTCTGTTGAATGGTAGAATTTAACTTATTACTCATCATTATATATATTATTTGTTCTATAGCTTTAGTTGCTTTCTTTCCAAAAGAACACAAATGGAAAGCTCTATTGATAACAAGCTTAGTTTTTTATTTTCTATTGGTTGGATATAAAATATTATTTTTAATACTACTCTCTTTTATTATATATAGATTAAGCTTCATTATATATCAAAATCATTTTAAAATAAAAATAATAATACTGGCCATTCTAATACCTTTAATAATTTCCAAAATAACAAACACTGGTTTCCATTTTGAAAATTATAGTTCTAAAGATATACAATCTTTAGAATGGCTAAAATGGTCTTTTACATTCAAAGTAATTGGTCTTTCATATTTTACATTTAATGGAATAAGTTATTTAATGGACATTAAAAGGAAATATATGGAGCCAGAGAAAAATTTCTTTTTGGTATTATTATATTTAATTTATTTTCCAGCTATATTTTCAGGCCCATTACATAGAGCAAAATACCTTATACCTCAATTCAAAAATATTACAATTTCTGATCTTTCTATTTCAAAAGGAATGCGTTTGATATTATGGGGGTTATTTAAAAATGTAGTCATAGCGCAAAGAATATTCTTTTTACTTAATAAATTATTAAACTCTGAAATTAGCGGTTATTATTACTTTGTTTTAGGATTACTTTTCTTTTTCTATTTATATACAAATTTCAGCTCATTCATAGATTTTTTTCAGGGAATTTCTCAAATTTTTGGTATACAACTTAAAAGTAATTTTCGAAATAGAGTATATTTTTCTTCTTCGAGACAAGAATTTTGGAAAGGATGGCACATTACACTAAATGAATGGTTCAGAGACTACTTTTTCTTCGTTATAGCCAAACATGATAAAAAAAGAAAATATACAAATTTCCTTCTACTAATTACTTTTGTATTAATCGCTTTATGGCATGAATTAACGACAACTTTATTAATTTGGGGAATTCTGAATGGATTATGGATTATATTTGAGAAGAAAATAGATCTTACAAAACTCCCTTATCCCAAATTAAGAAATTCATTAGGCCTTATTTATCATCTTTTGTTTTCCTGTATCTTAGCATTAATTTTTATTTCTCCGAATCTAATTTACTTAATCGAAAAAATTTTCATAACACCTCCTTTCATCCCAATAGAAATAACACATAAATATTTGACCAATATTGCCATCATATTATTTTCATTTATAATAATGGATTATCATTATAGTAAAGCAAAAAATGAGAGATTTGATAATTATTTACATAAAAAAACTATGCTAAATCGATGGTTTATTTATATAAAATTGGTAATGATAATTTTGATATTTGGTTTAAGTCCAGGAGTTGATAACTATTATACGTTATTTTGATAATTAAGTATTATGAAAACAAAAAAAACCTTTATAAAACTAATCATTTTTGGAGCTATTTTATTTTTTACAATACTGTTAATCAAAAAGACATCTCCTCCGGATACTGATAATTATTTTGTCAGTATAGCGGATGAAATATCTAATTCCAAAGAGGGATCATATTATTTCATTGGTTCAAGCAGAGTGCAAAAAAGTATTAATCCAGAATTATTAAAAGTTCATTTTGATAATGAGAATATATACAATATGGGGATTAGTGCCTCTACTTTCCTAAGCAACTGTGCTCTTGCTGAATTCTTAATAATAAATAAAAAACCTAAAGTTTTATTTATTGAATTATCCCCAATACTTCCAGAATTACCTGAGGGTTTACTTAAATTTTCTGACGAGGTTGATTTTGATGTATTCAGAAGCATCAATTCTCTAAACAAACATGAAAGCATACATCAAAAAATACTAATTAATTTAAATCAACTAAATAATTATACCTTCTCAAAAATTTCGTTAAAGGACGATTTAAAAAAAATATTAGGATTAAAAGATCAACAAAGTAACAAGAGAGCTATGGGCTTTGTCTCTTTAAAAGGAAATAGTTTCAACTCCACTTCTAAATTTATTACTTATAGAGAAATTAATTCTTTTCAGAGAAAAAGTAATAAGTCGAATTCTCATGAAAATTATATTAACCACTTATTAGAATTAGGTATTAAAAAAAACACTAAAATTGTCTTTTTTTTACCTATCACATATCAAAGAGAAAAGGAAAAAAGTATTACAGTACCAATCTTTAACATGTTATCTGATTCATTAAAAATAAAATATTCTGAGAAATTTATAGCAGAAATTACTAAGGCAAAATACCTATCAGACAGTAATCATTTTAATAATATTGGTGCAGAAAAATATACTGAATTACTTTATCCTCTAATAGAGAGTTATTTCACTAATTAAAAAGAAAGGTTATTATACAAATTAAGAAAAAAACTTCTGTGCCATACAGCTAATTTCTTTTTTGTTTTTTTATTATGCCCTTTAGGTTTCAACATTAGAACAAATATGATTCAATCCATACTTCACTATAGCTTTCATTTTATAATTCCCCTAATTATCGCACTACTCTTCTTTCCTAAACAATGGAAAAAGGTATACCTTATTTTTTTAGGAAGTATGCTAATTGATCTTGATCATCTTCTTGCCAATCCTATTTTTGATCCAAATCGATGTAGCGTCGGTTTTCATCCTCTACATAGCTATTATGCAATTGCAGTATATTGTATATCTCTGTTTTTTACAAGAACAAGAATTATTGGATTAGCATTGATATGGCATATAATAACAGATCAATTGGATTGTTGGATGATGTAAATATGGATATATCTATGCATTTATAAAATATTTATTACATTTATTATGAAACTATGTTAATGTTTCTTGTTTAATCTAACCTCTTATCTATGAATAGATTTCTATTTTTCGTTATACTTTTAGTCCTATTTTCTTGCCAGGAAAAATCAAAAGAATCCAAAAATAATTCTGATCAAAAAACAATAGAACAAGATACTATCCCTAAAATAGAATTAAAAAAACTTGATTCTATATCTATTGATCCAAAATGGGGAAATAAACTTTCTGAAAAAGAGATCAAATCAATTTTCAACAAGAGAGTAAAAATGCGATTTGATATTGAACACCCTATTCATCAGGCATATTCATATACCGATGAATCAGGTAAATATTATTTGGTATTATCCTTATCAGAATATATTCTAGAAACAGATGGAAAAAATGACACGCTAAACGACAAGTTACAATCTCTTTATCTGACCAATAAAGACAATCGACTCAAAAAGAAATCCAGTATCAGTGACGAAATAGATAAAGATTGGGAAAGCTCGATTTCGTTTTGGAATAAGTACTCAGAATTTTCAGACTTAGACAAAGATGGGTTAGTTGATCTTATACTAGTTTACGGAACTACTGGTCAAGATATGTATGCAGACGGTAGGATGAAAATCATGATATATCACAATAAAAGAAGGATAACAATTAGACATCAAAACAGTGAATATGGTGGAAGACTAACCAAAATCAATGGACAATTTTATGGGTTACCCCTAGAGATACAAAAAGCCGTTAAAGAAAAAATGAAACTAATGACAGCCAACAAACATGCTATTTTTTCTAAAGGTTGGGAACAAAGAATGGCAAAAGAAGCCACTGATCTGCAGGATTAGTTAATAAACAATTGAGTTTGTTTTTTTCCATTTAAAACCTTCATCATTTTGAGGTAGACTCAAACTCTGTATTAATTTTAAAGCTAAGCTCTAATGACTCAACTTTACCTTTAAAACAAATCCATGTTACCAGTTCCTTCTTCATAGCTATATAGTATAATTAATAACAGCATATAAAGTAATACACTTAATATTAATGCTAAAGGAATTCCTAAAATCCATTTTGTTGTATTATTATGAACTCCTAGTTTTTTAAGTACCCATTTTACAGGAAATATTCCTATTACAGCTACTATTATAAAAAAAAGTATAATACTCATATTATTAGGTATTTTTAAAAAACAAGTTAATTTACTAAACTCATTAGCAAATAGGTTTTTTTTGAATCTTTCAATTTTATTGATTAAGTAAATATAGTATTATGCAATGTTTCTATAGAACAGTAATATATATTTGTTGAATATGACTAGATATCTAAAAATGAAAAGTATTACTCTTAAGCATATTGATATCAAAAATCCACTGTAGTATACTCTATTTTATAGCTTTACTCTAGAGAATATAGGATAATGATCAGACAACTCAAGATCATAACTTTTAAAATTTAATACTTCAAATTCTTCAGGTACCAATATAAAATCAATTCTTGCAGGAAATAATTCAAATTTAAAAGTTTTCCCAAACCCCTTCCCTGCCTTTTTAAAACTATCCTGAAGGTTTTCAGACTTAATTTTATTATACACATATGAATACGCTGTATTATTAAAATCTCCCATTATAATGTTCTTATAAGGTGAAGACTTCATATGCGTTATAAGTTGCTCAGCCTGACTCTGTTGTTTTTTAAAAGAAACTCCAATACGTTTTAATAATTTTTGAGAATCAGCCTTGGCCAATTCATCTGTTTTGGAGCTTATCCTATGAGACTGTAAATGAATATTATAGACCCTAACAGTGTCTTTACGTATTACAACATCAGCAAAAATCACATTATTAGCAGTTTTCTCAAAATTTAAAGATCCTTTACTGATAAAAGGAAACTTAGAGAAAATAACTAATGCTAGCTCCCTACTATTATGATTAAAATATTCGTATTTATATTTATATTGACTAAAGTTAATATCAGGATTATTGTAAAACTCCTGAGCACAGAAAATATCCACATCCTGTTCTCGTATCAACGAAGAAATATCCTGGGGGATTGAATCTGAATCAATCCACTTAAATCGATTAAAACTATGTACGTTATAGCTTAACAGCGAAATACTACCAGCCGTATCCTCTGAAGATTTACCTCTTAATTTATACAAAGAAGAAACGTGAGAAACCCCCAAAAGCAATACCGTAAGCGGAAGTATCATTTTCTTATTAAGCAATATCACCCAATACAATAAAAAAAATAGATTAATCACAATAAAAACAGGTACTGTTAAACTTAATACCGACAATAGAGGAAATGTTTTTGGGGAAACATAGGGCAATAGATAAGATAACAACAATGCAAAGGCTGCGATAGAATTCATCACAAAGACAATCTTGTTAATTATTTTCCTCATAATTACTCCTTACCTGCTTTAAACAAAAAGTCTTTTTCTTCTTTGGTTAGGCTATCATACCCACTTTTACTGATCTTGTCCAGAATAGCATCTATTTGCTTCTGGTTTGGGCTTTTGGTTGAAGAAACTGTAGTTCTATTTGGGGTTGTTTTACGAGTCTTTGATTTATGTACCGTTTTTAAAGGGCTTTTCTTTTTAGGTTTAAACATATTGGTTAATCCGTCCATTAGTCTTTCAAACCACGCTCCTATATCATTTCCTTTTTTAAGCTGAACCGCATATAGATAACCAAAAACTGCTCCGCCTAAATGTGCAATTAAACCACCAGCATTACCAGAGGTTGGTATTTGAATAAGGTCAGATAACACCACAAATACTCCTATTTGCCATAACTTAATGTTAAAAAAGAATATTCGCATTTCAGAATTTGGAGTATATGCCGCAATAAAAATCATAATAGCACGAACTGCCGCTGAAGCCCCAATAAGATAGGCTAATGTTCCATTTAACACAGGAAAGACGTTATATGCTAATACAAATAACAATCCTCCACAAATAGCCCCTAAGAGGTAAATGGTAAGAAACCTTTTTTCTGTAAATAAGTTAAGTACATATTGTCCAAACCAATATAATACTAACATATTCCAGAAGATATGCCAGAAATCAAAATGCAAAAAACTATATGTAAGTATACTCCATGGTTGTACTAATAAGCTCTCAGGAGCAACAGGCAATACAAACCACTCCATTAAAGCCCCAGAACTTGTTTTAAACATCCAGGAACCCAATGTTGCAAATAAAAACAATACCACATTAATCACAATCAGCTTAATAATAATATTAGCTGTTTTAAATTGATATGTTAGATTATTACTAGCCATACTAATACCAACGTCTATCGTTAAACGAATTCTTTTTCCAATACCACATGGTGATAAAACCAATCACCGCTCCTCCAATATGCGCCCAATGCGCTACGTTAGAAGGTCCCAAAATTGCTTGACCTGTTATACCCGAATATAAATCAAATAAGAAATAACCACCTATCAAATACTTTGCTTTAATAGGAACGGGAATAAACATAATATACAAAGGTAAATTAGGGTATAGCACTGCAAATGCAGCCAATACACCAAAAATAGCTCCCGAAGCTCCTACCATAGGAGTAACGTAAGCTCCAATCATCTTTTCTGTTACTTCCTGAGGTATGTTAGGGTCAACACGATATTGACCAGAAGCTATAGTGCTCTGTATAAAATCATTGACTTCTGAAGGAGAAAAACCTGCACTCAAATACGCTTGATATCCAGGACTAAATTCGAAATAAGTAAAAAGAATTTGAAAACCAGCTGCTCCAAGGCCTGAAAAGAAATAAATAAAAAGAAACTTTTTTTGTCCAATAGAACTTTCTAAATGGCTTCCAAACATGTATAAAGCAAACATATTAAAAAAGATATGTCCCGCACCTCCATGCATAAACATATGAGTAATAATTTGCCATACCTGGAAATAATCATTTTTTGGAAACCAAAGTGCAAATAACTCGAATGCTTTATCTCCCAGAGTCAGAGACCCTACAAAAAAAATGACATTTACAATCAATAAGCCTTTTACTGTATCTGTAATTCTTCCCATGTATTATTTAAAATTTCTTATCGATTTCATCTACAGTTAACGTGATGAAAGTCGGCTTATTATCTGGTGTAATCGTAGGTTCTGTACATGCAAACAAACTATTTACCATATATTGTTGTTGTTCTTGTGCTAATTCTACTCCTGTTCGTACCGCTATACTTTTTGCTATAGATCGAGCTAACAGATCTGTTTGTGAAAAACCACTATCTGGCACTTCGTTTTCAAGGTCATGAATCAATTGCTCTAACAATAAGGAAACTTCTTTTTCTGAAGTTACCGATGGTATTGCGGTAATTTCAATTTCGCTTAGTGATTGCTCTGCAAAAACAAATCCCATATTTTCTAACTGTTCTTTTACTGTTTCAAGAAGTGCTATCTCTTTTTTAGAAAAAGAAAGAGTAAGCGGAAATAATAATTGTTGACTTACTGCGCTAGCCATTGTGATATTGCGCAATAATTCCTCGTATACTATTCTTTCATGAGCGCGGTGTTGATTAACAATCACCATTCCACTTTTAATAGTGGTCACTATATATTTTTTTCGAAGCTGATATGTAGTATGATGTCCTATTTTCTTCTCATCTGATTCAAATAAAGAACCTGTAACCTCTGTACTTTCGAATTCTACCGAAGAAAAGTTATTCTCTACCGTTTTTACAGGAGCTACTTCTGAATCAAGCCCAACATAAAGGTTTTCCCAACTTCCTGCCGGTTCCTTCTTAAAAGGAGTATAACTTTTATCTAAAGATGAAGAACCTCCAGAAGCACTTCCTCCTGATATTTTCTCATCTTTAAATGGATTAAAACTTCTATCTACTTCTATCGTTGGTGTTTGGGCCGCTTTACTTTTATACTCATAAGGAGTATCCATCGAAGAATCTCTATCAAAATCTAACACCGGAGCTACATTAAATTGCCCTAAACTATGTTTTATAGAAGAGCGTAACATAGCATATAAAGCATGTTCATCTTCAAATTTGATTTCAGTTTTTGTAGGATGAATATTGATATCTATCGAAATAGGATCAACAGTAAGGTATAAAAAATAACTTGGATGTGCTTTATCTTTCAGTAACCCTTCAAATGCTGCATTAACAGCATGATTTAAATATGGACTTTTTATAAATCTATTATTCACAAAGAAAAACTGTTCTCCTCTTGTTCTTTTAGCATATTGTGGTTTTCCAACAAAACCATTTATAGTAACCAAATCTGTTTCTTCAGTAACCGGAACCAATTTTTCATTTGTCTTTCCACCAAAGATATTTACAATACGCTGGCGATCATTAGAGCTTGGTAAATTAAAAACCTCTGCTCCATTATGATACATATCAAATTTTATAGTAGAATGCGCCATTGCCACTCTATGAAACTCATCAATGATATGTCTTAGTTCTACCGCATTTGATTTTAGGAAATTTCTACGTGCAGGAATATTATAAAATAAGTTTTTAACGCTTATTGAAGTTCCCTTTGGAGTTACACAAACCTCTTGAGATGTAACTTCACTACCTTCAATTTTTATTTCTGTACCTACTTCATCTTCTTCTTGTTTCGTCTTTAACTCTACATGTGCAATAGCGGCTATAGAAGCAAGAGCTTCTCCTCTAAACCCTTTTGTATCTAATTGAAAAAGATCTTCTGCAGTTTTTATTTTTGAAGTAGCATGTCGCTCAAAACTTAATCTGGCATCGGTAACACTCATCCCTGAACCATCATCAATAACCTGAATTAAAGTTTTTCCTGCCTCTTTAATGATCAGTTTTATATATGTCGCTTTGGCATCAATAGCATTTTCTAACAATTCTTTTACTACTGAAGCTGGTCTCTGAACCACCTCTCCAGCAGCAATTTGATTAGCTACGTGATCTGGTAAAAGTTGAATAATGTCAGACATTTAACGTCGTGCAGTAAATATGGATAAATCAAAATCTATTATATACAAAAAGATAAAAATCAAGATTATTGCTACGTAAATTACCCTTCTATTGATTTCACGATTACCTCGATTGCGACTCGAAGTACGGGCTTCTGCCCAATGAGCACCAAAATCTATATCATTTGTGGTATCCCGATATTTCGTAATTCTATTTTCAAAATCATAGATATTACCTTCACTTTTACCTTCATAGTATCTAGGCGTGTAGTTGAATCTTCGGTTTTTCCTTCTCTTTGGAATACTTAACTTCAAAATCTGTTCTATCTTTAGATTATCCAAATATACTCAAAATGCATTGCAATCTAAAGCTTTTAGCATTACAATAACATCAAAATATAAACAGCAAGGATTATGCCGCTTAGTAATAAAAGTCTAAAAATCTATTTATAAAAGGTAGCATCTTTGCGTAATTGTGCCATTTTGATAGCTGCAATTGCCGCCTCTGTTCCTTTGTTACCATGCTTCCCTCCTGATCTATCAATAGATTGTTGTAGTGTATTATCTGTAAGAACGCAGAAGATTACTGGAATATCAGAATTAATATTTAAATCTTTGATACCTTGAGTAACTCCTTCACATACAAAATCAAAATGTTTGGTTTCTCCCTGAATAACAGATCCTATAGCTATAACAGCGTCAAGCATATCAAAAGACTCTTGCATTTTCTTGCAACCATAGATCAATTCGAAACTACCGGGTACATTCCAACGTACAATATTTTCCTTTATCGCTCCACAATCAATAAAAGCATCAAATGCTCCTTGAAATAGTCCTTCAGTAATATTTTCATTCCACTCTGAAACAACAATCCCAAATCGAAAATCTTTCGCATTTGGGATTGTGTTTTTATCGTATTGTGATAAATTTTTATTTTCTGTAGCCATGGTGTTGATTTAAAGTTTTTGTTATTCAGACCAAGGAAATGCCTTAAAACCTGAACTACAAATTACTTCATTGCTTGAGCCTGACCAAGATGTACATCAACTTGATTAGCTTCTACACTTTTAGGAAATTCTTCCTTAATTCGTTCTAAGTATGGTATCGCTACTTGTGGTTTATTAAGAGATATTGCTGTAATTGCAGCTTTTAACAAAAACTTCGGAGTTGTAAAATCGTTAGTTTTTGCTTTCGCCGCTTTTTCATAATATCCTAAAGCTTCTTCTGTTTGATCCAGTTGAGAAAATGCATCACCAATACCTCCAAGAGCAAGAGGTCCAAGCATCTCATCATCGCTTTTAAACTTATCAAGATAATCAATTGCTTCTTGATACTTATTCATATTTAAGTAAGAAAATCCAGCATAGTACGTCGCAAGATTAGCTGCGTTTGTACTCCCATAATTCTCAATAATCTCTAGAAAACCGTATTTTCCTTCTCCTCCATTAAGAGCTAAAGTATATAATGAATCACTCACTGTTGAGTTACCATTAACAGCATTATCAAAATATTGTTGAGCTTTAAACATCTCATTTGCTGCTTCTTGTTCTTTTGGCTCCTGAATAAATTTCTGAAATCCAAGATACCCTAATATAACAAGTGCTACTACTCCAACTGTACCAAGTATATATTTTTGATTCGCCGCAACCCATTCTTCGGTTCTCGAAGCTCCTTCATCTAGAGTATTAAATACTTCTGCTGTTGTTGAATTCTCTTCAACATGCTCAACTTCTTCAGCTTTATTTTTTGGTTTGTGTCCTCGTTTCTTATAAGTTGCCATAAGTTTGCTTTAATGAACGGCAAAAATAAAATTTTTATTCATAATTAAAAGCACAACTATTTATTATTTTTCAATATTTTGCAGCGGATAACTAAGAATTTCATTAAAGTTAAGACTCCTTGACGATCAGTGTTTTATGATTTTAAAATCGCTTTCTTTACTCAATTATAAAAATTTTGAATCGATCAATTTTGAATTTGATGACAAGATAAACTGTTTTGTTGGAAACAATGGAGTCGGAAAAACGAATGTTCTCGACGCTATTTATCATTTATCTTTTGGTAAAAGTTATTTTAATCCAATTACAAGTCAAAATATTAAACACAATACTGATTTTTTTGTCATCGACGGGCTTTATACAAAAGAAGAACGGGATGAGAAAGTTGTTATTAGCGCAAAAAGAGGACAAAAAAAAGTAATCAAGCGCAATGGAAAGACATATGACACTTTTAGTCAGCATATTGGTTTTTTGCCTCTTGTAATCATATCTCCTGCAGATCGAGATTTAATTACAGAAGGAAGTGATACCAGACGTAAGTTTATTGATGGCGTAATTTCTCAAAGTGATCAAAAATATCTTACCACATTATTAAAATATTCAAAAATAGTCGCACAACGTAATTCTTTATTAAAATACTTTGCTGTTAATAATACATTTGATGCCACTACATTAGAAGTGTACAATCAGCAACTTAATGAATACGGCTCTATTATACACGAAAAAAGAGCAGCTTTTCTTGAAATCTTTATTCCTATATTCATCAGTAGATACCATACCATTAGCTCTGGACATGAAAAAGTTTCTTTAACCTACCAGAGTAAACTTTCTGAAACAAGTTTACTAACACTTCTACAGCAGAATCTTGACAAAGATAGAATGTTACAATATACTAGTGTAGGAATCCACAAAGATGATTTACTATTTGAAATTGAAGGATATCCGATCAAGAAATTTGGGAGTCAGGGGCAACAAAAATCATTTCTAATTGCTTTAAAACTTGCTCAATTTGATTTTATTAAAAGGCAAAGTAAAGTAAATCCTTTGCTCCTTCTCGACGATATTTTTGACAAACTCGATGAAAAAAGAGTAGAGCACATCATAAAATTAGTAGATGATCAAAATTTTGGACAATTATTTATAAGCGATACACACGCCGATAGAACTGAAGAAGTAGTAAGAAAAATATCACAATCCTATAAGATCATTAAATTAGGAGATCATGAGCCTGAAAACCTTTAAATTTATCATATGAAAAAAGGTCTAACATATACATTAATGCTAACCATTCTATGGATCGTTGCTTCATGCACAACAACAAATCCAAAAGAAAACATCCAACACATTAATGGGTATTGGGAAATCAAGAAAGTGCAATTAAAAGATGGTAGTGAAAAAGAATATAATTTCAATCAAAGCATTGATTTTTTTGAAGTGAACGATTCTGTAGGGATTCGCAAAAAAGTACAACCTAAACTTGATGGGGGATTCATCATCACCAAGGATAGTGAAACATTCTCATTAGCAATCAAAAATGATAGTCTAAGAATACATTATAAAACTTCATTAGCCACTTGGACAGAAACGATTATTTCTGTAAAAGAAAACCAAATGGTGATCCAAAATGAGACGGGAAATGTTTACTTTTACAACCGATATCAGAAGATTAAATTATAATGGCAAAACGCAATCAAGAACATCAAAGCCTGGAAGAGGTTTTAAAAAACTTTGTTTCTGACAATAATCTACAAAAAGGTCTGGATAAAGTTGAAGTTCGTGATGTTTGGGAAAAAATCATGGGGCCTGCCATTACCAAATACACCAGGAATATTAAACTCGAAAGAGAAACATTATTTGTTGAACTTACTTCATCTGTATTAAGAGAAGAATTGAGCTATGGTAAACAGAAAATAATCGATAATATTAATACCGAATTAGGTAAAATATTGATTAAAAAATTAGTTATGAGATAATCTATCTTTTACATACTCTATTTTAGTTTTACCATGCGCCTTAGGCTTTCCGTTTTCATCAAGATTGACCATAGTGATATTCTCGACTTGAATTATCGTTTTACGTGTTAGCTTATTCCTTACCTCACATTTAAGTATTAAAGAAGAGTTTCCAAATTTTACCACATCCATTCCTATCTCGACAATATCACCTTGTACAGCAGAACTAACAAAATTGATTTCAGATATAAACTTTGTTACTACTCTCTTACTTTCTAATTGTATAACAGCATATAATGCCGCTTCTTCATCTATCCACTCTAATAACCTACCTCCAAACAACGTCTCATTAGGATTTAAATCTCCTGGTTTTACAATTTTTCTTGTATGGTACCTCATAGCCTTCTTTGTTTTCAACAAAATTATGAAAAACATCCCTGAGAGGACACATTTTATAGCTCTTCTAAAACGAATTATGAGTTTAAAAATTGAAAAAGCTGTACGTTAGCAAATTAAAAATTATAATCCTTATATTTTGCTATAATCATAATAAGATAATACTGCAAACCAATAAAAGATAGTTAGAAAAATTATGGGATACTTATGCTCATACAAAATCTCACTCCATCTGTACATCCTTCAATTTCGGTAACAATACAAACTTCATAATCACCCGGAGTAAAATTGAATGTAAATTCATTGTCTCCATTTACTGCTCCTCCATCTTCTTCCTGGATATTATCATTAATGAGCCATTGATATGATATATCTTCTTTTCCCGGAAAATTTGCGACAAAGTCATATGTACTTGTTACTCCCTGCTGCATTGAAGTAAAAGATAATTCTGGACAAACTATAATGTCTCTACAAAGCTCGATCCCATTTGGGCATGATGGCGTCTCAGCTTTTATACATGCTTTATGAGTTCCTGGAGTAAAATCAAAAGTAAACATATTATCTCCATTAGCCCCTCCATCACTTTCTATAACTTCATTATCAATTATCCAATCATAAGATATGTCATCTATCCCAACAAAATCTGCCGTAAAATTATACGATAGACTACCGGGTTGCTGTACAAAATCAAATAATAAATCCGGACAAATTGGCTCTACAATTATTTCTTTACAAACACTCTTACCTTCGAGACAATCTGGTGTTATTGCTTTTATACAAACTTCATATGTCCCCGGGCTAAACTGTCTTGTAAACACGTTTCCATCTATAATAACATCAGGAATAACCTCTTCATTTACTTTAAAAGATAATTCATATCCATTTCCTATTTCAAAATTTGGAGTAAACTGATATATATTATCCTGTAATGGTACGATATCGAATCTAATATCCGGACATCCTACGCATGTATTCAAAATTTGATAGAACTCATAATAGGTTGATATCCTATTGGCTTCAAAATTTGGAGCGACTAAAATATTTACGGGGAATGTAAAATCTGGTTGATAATTTTCTCCTTGAGCACTTAAAAAACGAATAAAACCTTCATCGCCATCAATAGTAGTTTCTTCCTTATTTCCGTTCTTAAGTATCACTGGATAATCAAACTTGAAGCATTGCTTAAAAAGTTTATTGAAGATATCTCTAAATGTAGTTAATTGACATTCTCGAATTACCTCAAATAAGGCGGCCTCATTCCCTATAACGTTTGTCGTTGTATTTCCGCTGTATATAATTTCGACCGGAAACTGAATTCCTGTAATATTAAAATTAGAACTTTGACCTGAAATCACATCCAATAAACCTTGATAACTATCAATTCTTATATTAGAATCTGTATTATATCCCAAAGTCAATGGATATTGAAATCTAAAGCATAGTTGATCTTCTGAAAAAGTATCTCCTTTAGCATTTAAATCATTAAGAATAGTAACGATTGCTGAGGTTGATGTAATTTCATTACCAGGATCTTCAGGAAAGGAACCATCATCGTTCACACATGAAGATACCAATAAGGCTATCATTAGTATAAAAACAGTATAATATGTGTAAATTTTATTCAATATGACTGGTTCTTATATATATAACGTTTAAAAACATATTTACCCTACCTCTTATTTTTAAGATAATCAATAGGTCATGAAAGTATAAAAATATAATCACAATCAAAAAAACATATAAGATTATACCTTCAAAAGTAGAATTCAATAATGAAATTCCCCGAAAGTAATGGCCATACTTTCAGGGAAATCAACCTAATTAATCTAACCTAAACAACTTAATTAATTATATATTTTTATTATTCAAATTCTATTACTTTACAGAATGAAGTTCCATTTGGACATTCTGGAGTTTCGATCATTAAACACACTTCGTATCTACCAGGTCCATCAAACTCATAATAATACGGATTGTTGTGTGGAAACTCTGGAGATCTTCCTACGTATTGCTCATCGACAAACCATTCTAGAACAACATCATCTATACCATCAAAAGCTCTAGGGTAAAAATAATATGCATTCTTATCTCCATCTCTTTCTGGCTCAAAGAAAAGATCCGGACAATCTCCTACTCTAATTTCTTTGCAATATTTAATCCCTTCTGGACAATTTTGAGTAGTTACCTTAAGACATACTTCATGAGCTCCAGAACCAAACTGGTAATATAGCGTTCTATTTCCTACTTGCGGGTCTGTAGGAGATTCTACAAGATCACCATTTACATACCACTTAATTTCTGCCACATCATCATTACTTTCTATTTGCGCTTCAAAAGTATAGGTGCCAAAAGTCCCTGGCTCCATTTCTTTTGTAAAAGAAACTTCTGGACACACTAAATCAGATTCCTCAATTTCAATCACTTTACAATATGATGTTCCTAGAGGACAATCTGGAGTCTCAGTCTTCATACATACTTCATATCTTCCTGCTTCTTTGAAGTTCCAAATCAAATAGTTATTTCCATTCTCTGAAGTATCTTTTACTAAATCACCATTAATAAACCATTCATAAGAAGCTTCTTCTACACCATCAAAATCTGCAATAAACTTATATGTAGATGGCCTTTCATATTGTCTAGTCTTAAAAAACAGGTCTGGACAAGGGTCATTTTCATCAACCTCAACCTCTATTTCTGTACAAGCTTCTATTGTACGTTGATCGGTTATTACTTTAACACAAATGGTATGACTACCTGGCTTAAATAAATAATCCAAAATCTGATTGATAATATTTTCTTGATCTTCTCCTTCAATTTCTTTCCCATCCACAGACCAAATGACTTGCGCATTATCACTCATACCTATGGTTTTAGCTTCGAAGCTATACACTCCACTCCCTTCCTGATTATCTATAACAATCTCTACTTTGGGTTCGTTATCAAAATCTTCTGTTTGTTCACAAGAAATAAATCCCAATAAAAGCGAAAGCATCAATGTATACCAAATTCTAAGTTTTTTCATTGTATTTGATTTTAGGGGTTATTCAATTATTAATTTAAAATTGGCTTTCTATTTGCCGTACATTTATGAAACGCATCAAGGGGGAATTCCCCTACCACCTTATTAAAAAAAACAGACAAAACCTATATAATTAATTGATAATCAATAAAAAAGAAGGTTACATATATATACATAACCTTCTTTTGATTTTATATAAATAATATATTATATAGAAAAATCACTATGATTTTCTACACATTACCCTTTATAATCAATTTCGATACATTTCTCGAGAGTCCCACATGTTGGAGAAACAGCTTTATAGCAAATCTCGTATTTTCCCGGTTGAGTAACATGATCCGTAAGTCGGGCAACTCTAGGTGTTATTGGAGTAATTACTGTGCCATCGATGGTCCAAACCACAGAATTAGGATCAATATCTGTAATAGATATAGCACCTGCTACAGCTGCTTTATCTTTAAAGTTTACCAAATCAAATACAGAACAATCTATTGGCTTAGGTTCTGGTATAACAACTTCTTTACAAAATTCTGTCCCATTAGGGCAATCTGGTGTTTCTGCTTTAATACAAACCGTATATGTTCCTGGATTGTAAGATTCTAAATTAAGTAAATCATCACGATCTTGATTCTGAAGAGATTCAGTTTCTACTAATTGACCATCTACAAACCATTCATAAGCTTCCAATTCTTCCATTTCAGGAAAATTAGCAAACAACAAATTCCCTTCAGTAATAAAAGATAACTCTGGGCATAATCCATTATTATCGTCTTTTACCTCAATGACTTTACAGTAGGACACTCCTTGAGGACAATCTGGTGTTTCGGTCATGATACACACCTCGTATTCTCCAGCCTGCTCAAAATTATAAATAAGATATTGATTATCATTTTGTGAAGCTTCCTGAACCAATTCTCCATTAACAGACCATTCATAGGATGCATTTTCAACTCCTTCAAAATTTGCTATAAACTTATATGTAAACGGCCCTTGATAACGCTTAGCTTTAAAAAATAAATCTGGACATGGGTTGTTTTGATCCACATCTACATTAATCTCTGCACAAGCTTCTATTGTTCGTTGTTCTGTTATTACCCTAACACAGATTGTATGTTTTCCTGGTTTAAATAAATAATCTAAGATTTGGTTAATGATATTTTGTTGATCTTCTCCTTCTATGTCTTTTCCATCCACAGACCAAATCACTTGTGCATTATCATCAATACCGATTGTTTTAGCTTCAAAACTATAGACCGCGCTTCCTTCTTTATTATCGATAACAATCTCTACTTTTGGATCATTATCAAAATCTTCTGTTTCATCATCACAAGATGTAAACCCTAATAAAAGTGAAAGTATTAAAAAATACCAAATACCAATTTTTTTCATTGTGTGTAATTTTTTGAGTTATTAATTTTAGAAGTCCTTTTCTACTTCTCTAAAATGAAACGACTCAAAAAAAGAACACCCTACCCTAGCATACTTTAATTTTTTTATTTTTGATAGCTTGAAAAAAAAATCTAGATTTGAAAAATATATTTTACCTCCCCAATGTCTGATAATAAAAATTCTACATGTAACGAAAATGCTTTTGACAGGTTTTTTAAAAACCACTCTAAATCTTTGAGAAACTATATCTATTATAAATTTGGAGATATGGAGCAAGCAGAAGATATCGTTCAGGATGCATTTATCAAACTGTGGAATAATTGCTCTAAAGTACCTATTGACAAAGCAAAAAGTTATGTCTATACTATTGCTACTAACTTAGGCATTAGCAATACACGTCATCAAAAAGTAAAATTCAAGTACAAAGATTATATAGTACAGCGTAAAACCGATATTAACCATGAATCTCCAGAATTTGTCATCTTAGAAAAAGAATATATGGAGAAACTAAAAAGTGCGATCGCTGATTTACCAGAACGACAAAGAGAAGTATTTCTTTTGAGTAGGATAGACAAAAAGACTTATAAAGAAATTGCAGAATTATCAGATGTATCTGTAAAAGCTATAGAGAAATTAATGCATAAGGCATTATTAGCCTTACGAAAAAAAATAGGAAATATTTAATATTAAATACAAAGATGTCGCAACATAAAATACTTAAAAATAGTTTTTTATGGTAGTAAAAATTAAAAATTCAATCTTTTTACAAATAAAAGGTAGGGTAATTAGCAAATGAAACGTTCACATATATATAACCGAAGTTATGTTAGACGATAAAAAAGACGATATTTTCTTATCCAGATGGATTAGCGGAGAGCTTTCTGAAGAGGAACTTCGTGAATTTAAGTCTCATCCTGAATATGAATATTATGTAAAGATAATGGCGGGTGCAGATGCTTTGGATCTAAAAGATTATGATGTTGAAGAAGAACTTCACACTTTAAAATCTAAACGAAATAGCACGACGAATAAGAACTCTGGTTTAGTTATAAAATTATGGCCATACACAGCGGTAGCAGCTTCAATCGCAATTATTTTAGGGTTATTTTTATTTAATTCTAATGATTCTTTCTCATCTGATTACGGAGAACAATTAGCGGTTACTTTACCTGATGGATCCGAAATGATTCTTAATGCTAAATCTACTGCAAATTTTGACAGTGATAGCTGGAATGAAAACAGAACCGTAACATTAAAAGGAGAAGCATATTTCAAAGTTAAAAAAGGAAGTAAATTTACTGTTTCAACCAAAAATGGAGAAGTATCTGTATTAGGAACACAATTTAATGTACAATCACAAAACAATTTCTTCGAAGTTGCTTGTTATGAAGGTAAGGTTAGTGTAAGCAATCTTAAAAACGAAGAAATTCTTACGGCAGGAAAAGGATATAGAAATTTAAATAATAGTAATCCTGAACAATGGACTTTTGAGTCTAATGAACCTTCATGGCTTACAAATACAAGCTCATTTAGAAGTACACCTATAAAGTATGTATTCGATGAGTTAGAAGAACAATATAATTTAGATATTAATACAAAAAACATAAATCTCAAAACTATATACACAGGAACTTTTCCTAATAACAATAAGGAAGTGGCTCTTAAAACAGTTTTTAGTACCTTAGGCATGGAGTATAGCGTATCGCAAGATGGCAAGACCGTGGTATTAGAAAAGTAATAGCATGACAAGACTTTTATGTGTATGTTTTTTTTTATGGTATATATCTGTTTTTTCTCAGGAAGAAACAAAAGGGATAACTGTAGAAAACAAATCGCTATTAGAGACCATTACGATTATAGAAAATCTCTACAATCTTAAATTTTCCTATATCGATAACTTAATTGATAACAAAAAAGTTTCAATTACCATTAACCCAGAGATATCTATAGAAACCCTTACCCGAGAACTACAAAAACAGACACAATTACAATTTACTATTACAGGAAATAACTTTGTTACTATTAGTTCTTTCAACCAAAAAGATAAGCTTTCAATTTGTGGATATATTTTAGATGAAGAAAACAAGCCTCTGAAAGATATTAGGATATTCTTTAAATCTGATCGCACCAATATCACAACAGACCAAAATGGATATTTTAAAAAGAACGAAGTATCGTTTAATTCTGTTATTTTGATTAGTGCTCCCGGATTTCGCCAACGAGTCTTAAACACCAAACAATTTATAACAGGAGAATGTATCAAAATACGCCTTATACATGCAGCTCAGGAAGAAATTCTTGATGAAGTTTTTATTCAGGAATATTTGGCTAAAGGAATTACACAAAACAAAAAGATAATCAATATTGACTTAGACAATGTTGAAGTATTACCTGGTCGAACTGAACCTGATATTTTACAGAGCATACAACTAACCCCGGGAGTTAACAACCCTTTTGAAACAGCTTCTGGTCTTTTTGTAAGAGGTAGTACTCCAAATCAAAACCTAGTGTTATGGAACGGTATAAAAACATATCATCAAGGACATCTTTTTGGTATGCTATCAGCTTTCAATCCCTATGTTGCTAAAGAGGTAAATTTTTCAAAAAGTGGTGTTAGCGCAAAATATGGAGATCGAATCGCCGGTGTAGTGGATATTAAGTCTGAAAATGAAGTTTCTAATCGTTTTACGGGCGGAGCTGGTTTTAATATGATTAACGTAGATGCTGTTGCGCATATACCAATCATAAAAGACAAAGTATCTCTTCAGTTATCTGGGAGAAGATCATATACCGATGTATTAGAAACTTTTACATACAAACAGTTATCAGATCGCGTTTTTCAGAATACAAAAATTGCAGAAACGGTAGAGCTTAATGATGAAGTTAATGATTTTTTCTATGCAGATTATAATGCAAATCTAATCATAAAACCATCTGATGATCACAAAATAGAATTCAATACTATTTACAGTAAAAATGATTTGGATTTTAGAAGAAGTGATGATGTAGAGTCATTTAATGATAACCTCGTTACCGAAAATGAGGGATATAACTTTAGCTGGAATCAATCATATTCGAAAAATCTTTCTCAAAATGTAAGTGGATATTATACCAAATATCTATTAAATTATCAATTCATTACCAGAGATCTAGGTGCAATAACAGAAATTGAAAGTAAAAAAAATAATGTCGCAGATTTTGGAGCAGAATTTGAATTGGACTACAAAATATCAGATTACCAGAGTGTTTCGGGAGGATATCAGTTTTCAAACAATACAATCAAATACGCGTTTGTAACTGCTACTCCCAGTTATGAATTAGTCTTGGATCAGGATGATCGTTTTTTAAATACCCATGCCGCATACGCCGAATATAAACTCGAAAACCCAAAAAACTTTTTTATTTCTACCGGATTACGTTTTAATTTTTACGCAGAACTAGATAAAACCTTTATTGAACCCAGAGTTTTTCTACAAAAATACATTACCAAAAATTGGGAAATCAATACCAGTGCAGAATACCGTAGTCAGGCAACAAGTCAGATACAAGAATCTGTGGTCAGTGATCTATCTTTAGAAAATCAGGTTTGGACATTAGCTAATGATGATCAATTTCCTATAGTCACAAGTTATCAATACACATTCGGGAGTAGTTTTAGAAAAAATAAATGGTTTATTGACATTGATAGTTACTATAAACAAATCGAGGACATTACAACATTAACCGCAGGGTTTATTAATCCTATTGATAACACATATCATGTAGGAGAAAGTCGAGTCTTTGGAATTGATCTTTTTCTTAAAAAGAGATTCAAAAACTATAAAACATGGGTGAGTTATTCCTATATTAATACACGCAATACATTTGAGGACATCAACAATAACGAATCTTTTCCTGGTAATTGGAATATTGAACATACAGTAAAATGGTCTCAATTCTACAAAATCAATAATTTTCAGTTTTCTCTAGGTTGGATATGGCATACTGGTAAGTCTTTCACTAATGTATCTGGAGTTGACGATAGTGGTGAAATTGTAATCTTAGAATTTGGAGAAATTAATAGTAATACATTACCCGAATATCATAGGTTAGATTTTTCTGCTATTTATGATTTTAAGTTAAGATCACATTCTAATTTCAAATATCGTGTTGGGCTTTCAATTCTTAATTTGTATAATAGGAAGAATTTGCTAAACCGAGAATTTAGAACAACAAATTCTCTAAATAATCAATTCATAAACTCTGACATCCTTTCTCTAGGAATTACACCCAATATTAGCTTCAGAGTCTTTTGGTAAATAAAAATTATTTTTTATCACATTACTTCGTATTTTTTGAAGATGATAAACAAAAAAACCATTCCGAAAACGAAATGGTTTTAAAAAAATTCTGAATATTTTATCTTTAGAATTGCTCTCTTCCAGAAAAATGAAAAGCTCCTTCGATAGCGGCATTTTCATCACTATCACTTCCGTGTACTGCATTTTCACTAATAGAAGTTGCATATTTCTTACGTATAGTACCTTCTGCTGCTTCCTCTGGATTAGTTGCTCCAATAAGAGTTCTAAAATCTTCCACTGCATTTTCTTTTTCTAAAATAGCAGCAACAATAGGACCGCTGGTCATATATTCTACAAGCTCACCATAAAAAGGACGTTCGCTATGTACTGCATAAAACGCTTTTGCATCGTCAGTAGTAAGTTGTGTTAATTTCATTGCTACAATTCTAAATCCTGAAGCGTTAATCTGCTCAAGAATTGCTCCGATGTATCCTTTTCTTACCGCATCCGGTTTAAGCATCGTAAAAGTTCTGTTTGTTGCCATGGTATTTTTTTTACTTTCTATATACTTCTTTATCTAAAAGTATTTCAGATTATTATTTAGGTATATTACAACCCGATTTTTTAATTTTTGTGCAAAAATATATATAAAAGCTTCAAAAACAAGAATTATTATTAGGAATATGTAACCTTCTTGAAGATTATATAAAAAAAGATTAATCTTTGGGATATTGCTGCTTAAATTCTTGAAGTACAACATTATTCTTTCCTCGAATTTGCATAGTTACTTCATAAGAATCAAAATCAAATTTTAGAACTCCAAAACTCGGAATAGAAACAACATTACCTATTCTATATTTATTAGATTCTCCTCTATATGCAGAATACGAATGTGTTAATCCACTTGATGTAAAATCTATTAATGGATATTTTAGACTTGGTATCTTAGTTATCGAAAATTCAGAAATATGTCTGTCTCCACTTAGTAAAATTGCATTTCTAACCTTCTTATTTAATAGTATCTCTTTAAGACGTGCTACTTCATGAGGAAAATTACCCCAGGTTTCAAAACCATGTTCAGAAGACAAAAACTGAATACTGGTGACAATAACAACAAAATCAGAATAATTATTCTCTAATTCTTTTTCAAGCCATTTCCATTGTTCTTCTCCCAAAATTGTACCCTCATTATTATCATAAGGTTCATAGCGACCATTACTATTAGCACTTTTCTTTAACTGAGATCTAAAATATCGAGTATCCAAAACAATTACCTTTATATTTCCTTTGTCTATTTCAAATATTCGGGACGTGTATACTCCATGCTGTGTTCTTCTGGGGCTATCTTTTGATACTTCCAAAAAATCTAAAAACAACTGCTGACTTTCTTTTTTCTTACTCCACTCTATTCCTGCATCATTTTTACCATAATCATGATCATCCCATGTTCCCATTACTGGTACAGATTGTTTTAGCTTCATATACCCAGAATTACTATTCTGAAGAGCATAATCATTTTTTATTTTTAATACATCTTCAGAATCCGCATAGATATTATCTCCTCCCCAAATGAACACATTAGGGGTGTTTTTTAATATTTCATTCCAAAAAGGTTGCGGATTGTTTTGTTTATTACAACTTCCAAAAGCAATAGTAAAATCGGTATTATTAACTTCGATTTTTTTCTGACCAAAACAAAACTGTACGACAGCGACATACAATACGAGGTATGTATATTTTCTTTTCATTATTAGAGCATATAAAGTACATATAAAAGTAGTAGTTCTAATATTACCAAAATATTATTTATTGTATCTTCGCTGACCTATGAATACTAATGAAATAATCGAAATAAAAGGATTATTATCCTCTTCAAAAAAAATTGTTATTGTAACTCATAAAAATCCAGATGGTGATGCTGTTGGTTCTAGTTTAGGCTTATATCATTATCTTACTGCATTAGAAAGTAATCATAACGTTACTGTTATTACTCCTAATGATTATCCGGATTTTTTAAAATGGATTCCAGGACAAGATACAATTCTTAAATACGATAGTGAAACTAAAAAAGCTATATCAAAAATTGAGGAAGCTGATCTTATTTTCACTTTAGATTTTAATCACTTATCCAGGAGTGGTGACATGGAAAATGTTTTGGCTAAAACTAAAACCACTTTTATCATGATCGATCATCATCAACAACCCGATACTTACGCGGCATATACCTATAGTGATACAGGGATGAGTTCTACCTGTCAAATGATTTATCACTTTATAGAAAAACTTGATGATTTAGATCGTATTACTCCAGAAATTGCAACTTGCATTTATGTTGGAATAATGACAGATACGGGATCTTTTAGATTTAGATCAACAACGAGTATCACGCACAAGGTAATTGCAAATTTGATTGATCATGGTGCTGATAACACTGGTATTCATGAAAGTATCTACGATATGAATACTTTATCCAGGATTCAATTACAAGGTGTTGCTTTAAACAATTTAAAAGTTATTCCAGAATACAAAACTGCTTATATCACTTTATCTCAAAAAGAATTAGATGATCATCATTTCAAAAAAGGAGATACCGAAGGTTTTGTCAATTTAGGACTCTCTATAAAAGATATTAAGTTTGCCTTAATTTTTATTGAAAACAAAGGAGAAGGAATCATTAAAATTTCTTTACGTTCTAAAGGAGATTTTTCTGTAAATGAATTCTCAAGAAGTCATTTTGAAGGAGGGGGTCATCATAATGCTGCCGGTGGAAGAAGTAATCTTTCATTATCTGATACTGTTGAGAAATTTATTAGTATCTTACCTGCTTATAAAAACGTCCTAAATCAATGAGGTTAGTACTTCACATACTTTGTCTTGTCTTCTTCTTATCATCTTGTAAAACACCTGAAGCCAGGAGACCTATAAATATTAAATCAGGGTCTTTCATAGATGAATCTATAAGTCGTAATAAAGAACTTGCAGCTAAGGAAGAAGCTCGAATTCAAAAAATAATTAATAACGACTCTGCCCATAATTATCTGGCATCACAAACCGGTTTCTGGTATTTTTACACTAAAAAAGACACTATATCAGGTACAACTCCAAAATTTGGGGATATAGTTACATTTAATTATAATGTAACAGATTTAAACGGCAATGTAATTTACACACAACAAGAATTAGATACTATAACATATCGTATTGATAAAGAAGAACTTTTTCTTGGTTTAAGAGAAGGTTTAAAACTCATGAAACAAGGAGAAATGGTTACTTTTCTTTTCCCTTCTTATCAAGCTTATGGATATTATGGTGATGATAATAAGATTGGCACAAATATTCCGTTAATAACAGAAGTAACACTTAACACAATTACAAAAGAATCAACAACAGAAAATTAATTACCAACAAAAATGAAAAGATTAAATTTATTATTCCTAGCCATTATTGCAATAACACTTAATAGCTGTAATGAAAAATACCCAGATCTACAAGATGGAATTTATGCAGAAATTATAACCAATCAAGGAACTACGGTAGCAAAATTATATCATGATGTTACTCCTATGACGGTTGCAAACTTTGTGTCTTTGGCAGAAGGTACTAACACTATGGTCGATAGCACTTATAAAGGAAAAAAATATTACAATGGAATTATATTTCATAGAGTAATCAAGGATTTTATGATCCAAACTGGAGATCCTTTAGGTACTGGTACTGGTGGTCCTGGATACAAATTCCCTGATGAAATCGTAGATTCACTTTCTCACAAATCAAAAGGAATTCTATCTATGGCAAACTCTGGTCCGGGAACAAACGGAAGTCAGTTTTTTATCACATTAAAAGAAACTCCATGGTTAAACGGAAAACATACTGTTTTTGGTGAAATTGTACTAGGTCAAGAAATTGTTGATAGTATAGGTATTACTAAGACCGCAGCAGGAGACAAACCAGTAGAAGAACTAAAAATGATAGAAGTTAATATTATCCGTAAAGGTTCAGACGCAAAGGCATTTGATACAGATTCTGCATTTACTGATAAATTAAAAGCTCTTGAAGAAGAAAAAGCTGAAAAAGAAAGATTAGCAAAAGAACGTGGCGAAGCTATTGCTGCAAAATTTGTTGAGCTAAAAGCTAAAGCTACAAAATTAGAAAGCGGTTTAGAAATTCATTTTATAAACCAAGGAGATGGTGAACAACCAAAATCAGATGATACCGTTGGTGTAAACTACGCTGGTTTTTTTACAGATGGAAGAATTTTTGATACTAATATTGCAGAGACAGCTAAAGAATTAGGTGTATATAACGAACAGAGAGCAGCAGATCCTAGAGGATATGCTCCTATTCCAGTACCATACTCACCAGATGCTCAAATGATCCCTGGTTTTAAAGAAGGAGTTCAAAAAATGAAAGTAGGAGACAAAGCTGTACTTTTTATCCCCTCTCACCTTGCATATGGAGAAAGAGGAGCAAGAACAATTCCACCAAACACTGATTTGATATTCGAACTAGAAATTATGAATATCCAAGGTAAAGAAGAAGCTAAATAAAAAATAGTTACAGAAGAAATATAAAAAAAAGCGTCCTGATCAGGACGCTTTTTTAGTAACTAAAAGAACGATTACTTTTATTATCTATTGCAACGGAATATTTGCTAAAATTTCTTTAACAAACTTCCAATATTTCTGAACAGAAGAAATGCTTGCTCTTTCGTCTGGAGAATGTGCTCCTAAAATTGTCGGACCAAAAGATATCATATCCATATTTGGGTAATTTTGCCCCAAAATACCACATTCTAAACCAGCGTGACAAGCAGCTACATGCGCTTTTTCTCCGTTTAATTTTTGATATAATTCATCTAATACTTTTAGAATTGATGAATTCATATTAGGTGCCCAACCAGGATAATCACCACCAGTAATTACTTCACACCCTATCAATTCAAAAGTTGCTCTTAATTTATTAACCAAATCTTGTTTAGAGGATTCTACGCTACTTCGGGTTAGGCATTCAATAGTCACTTCTCCATTTCCTATAGTAACTTTTGATATATTGTTAGAGGTTTCTACTAAATCCGAAATCGACGCACTCATCTTATACACTCCATTATGCGCTGCATATAACGCTTTTAACATTCCTTCTTGTACTCCTAATTCCATTACTTTTTCTGGCAGATTAGTTTCCTTAATCTCTATACTAAGATTTGGATCCACTGTACTAAGTTCATTCTTAATTGTTTTTATCAATTCATTGAGCTCAAACTCAAAAGCTTCAGCTTGAACAGTATCAACAACTATATTGGCAAAACTCTCTCTAGGTATAGCGTTACGCAAACTTCCTCCTTTGATTTCACTGATTTGTAGTCCGAAATTTTCAAAACCATCAAACAATAGTCTATTCATTATTCTATTGGCATTTCCCAATCCTTTATGAATATCCATTCCAGAATGACCACCATTAAGCCCTGTAACCGAAATGACATATGCTTTTTTACCTTGTTCTATAGGTTCTTCTCTATAGGTTCTTTTGGCAGTTACATCTATTCCACCAGCACAGCCTACTCCGATTTCATCATCTTCTTCTGTATCCAGATTTAAAAGTATATCCCCTTGTAACCATCCGCCTTCTAACCCCATAGCCCCTGTCATACCAGTTTCTTCATCAATAGTAAAAAGTGCTTCAAGAGCAGGATGAGCAATATCTGTTGCTTCAAGAATTGCCATAATTGTTGCTACTCCTAATCCATTATCAGCACCAAGTGTTGTTCCGTTGGCACGTACCCAATCTCCGTCAACATACATTTCTATTCCTTGAGTATCAAAATCGAAATCAGTATCTGCATTCTTTTGATGCACCATATCCAAATGTGATTGCATTACCACAGTCTTACGATTCTCAAGCCCTGCTGTAGCTGGTTTCTTTATAAGGACATTGCCAACTTTATCAACTTCGGTTATCAATCCTAAAGATGCTCCAAAATCTTTCATAAACGCGATTACACGCTCTTCTTTTTTTGAAGGTCTTGGTACTTCATTAAGATCTGCAAATTTATTCCAAAGTCTTTTGGGTTCTAAGGCTCTTATTTCTGAATTCATATGTGTATTATATTTAGAATTGCGAAATTCTTAATTTAAAATTAAGAATCAAAGTTTCATGAGTTAAACTAATTGATACTAAAAAACTCTTAATTCGTTATCCTAAATTCAGAATTGTAAATATATTTACCCAATGCAATCTAAAACAAAGCTATATCTCACGATATTACTGCCAATTCAGGTCATTCTGGTTAAAGTACTCTCTTTTTTCCCTGATGTTATCGAACAATTTTACAGTAATGGAATTTTTATTTATACTTCTAAAATTCTACGGTATGTATTTGGCTGGATTCCGTTTTCTTTTGGAGATATAGTCTATTGTATTTTGATTGTATTGTTAATTCGATTTTTATTCAAAAAGGTATTTAGAAAAAAAATAATTTGGAAAGAAGTCCTATTCGATATTGGAGCTACCTTATCTATCGTTTATGCTAGTTTTCATATCCTATGGGGTATGAATTATTATCGACTGCCATTACATGAAATACTAAAAATTGATGATCAATATACCGAAGTGGAACTTATTAAGGTTTCTGAGAAATTGATTTCACAAGCTAATTCTCTACATTTAGAATTAGAACCCAACGACTCTTTGCCAATACGAATCCCATATACCAAAGACGAAGTTTTTCAAAAAACAGTCCCTGCCTATGATCAACTTAATACCATATTCCCTACATTAAAGTATCACCCTAAGAGTATTAAAACATCACTTTTAAGTCTTCCTCTTACCTACATGGGCTTTAGTGGATACCTAAATCCGATTACTAATGAAGCACAAATAAATGGATTAATTCTTAACTATAAAGCTCCAACAACAAGTTGTCATGAGCAAGCTCACCAATTGGGGTTTGCAAAAGAAAATGAAGCTAACTTTATAGCCGCCTTAACCACAATAAACTATGATGATTCTTATTTTAATTATAGCGGAGTTACATTTGCTTTAAAGTTTTGCTTAAATGACCTCTATCTTCGTAACGAAGAAAAAGCCATTTGTCTTATTGAAAAATTACGTCCGGGAATTCGAAAAAATTATCTAGAGGTAAATCAATTTTGGGAATCCTACGAAAATCCTCTTGAACCTATCTTTAAAAGTACTTATGACAGTTATCTAAAAGCTAACGATCAACCTGATGGATTAGACACGTACAGCTATGTAGTAGCCTTATTAGTTAATTATTACAAGACCAAATTATAAAACTACAACGTATTATAGTAGTCTATAATTTTAATCAAATCTTCCTTTTTTTTAAAACTTAATTTTTTTGAAGAAGCAAATTTTTCTATTTCAGTTTTTTTATCTTTTAAGACAGCTAAAACCTCCTTCTTTTTAAGTTTTATCTTTGTTAAATCTCCGCTTTTATCTTTTATATAATATTTGTAGTCTTCATAAAAATTTGCCGGAATACTTCCTCCTAAACCAGAATGTGGTTGAGCTGCCCTTTTAATCTTTTTCCTCGCCTTTAAAATCAACGACACATTTTTACCGTTCTGAAAATCAATAAAATAGCTTTTTTTTCGGGCATCAACATCATCATTTAAAGTTTTATAAATGTACTCATCAAAAACTACTTTTACATTTTTTTTAGGTAAAAGAGCTGATACTTTATTACCTTCCATAACTTCTATTTCATCATGAAAACCATTATACCTTACTGGATATTCTCCGATTACTACATCATCAACAAATATATTTGCTACTCTGTAATCTTCTTCATAATACTTATTACCATTAATGGATTCTTCAGAGACAGTATTTTTTAATGCTGTTCTTACAAATTGATTCAATAGTATTTTATTAGTTGTTTGATTAAATTCAACAGGTGAGCTTGCAGGTGTTTGTTGTGCATTCATTAAAATACAAAAAAAAGCCGCTAGAATAAAAAGATAATTTTTCATGATGGATATGTTTATGTGGTAATTTAGTCAATAAAAAAATAAATAGATATCAAAGAGTATACCTACAACTGTTAAATAAACCTTAATTAACAAACTCCTTTTGATTCAACTATTATCTTTAAAACCGATTCAATACACTTTACGCAACTCTCATGAAAAAACTTCTATTATCACTTGCAATAGCATGTGGAATATTAAATTCTCATTCTCAAGATTATTTTCCTAAAAATGATGGAGTTAATACCACAGATTCTAATTACACCGTATTTAAAAATGCGATTATTCACACTACACCTGATACAGAAATCAAAAATGGAATTCTGATTATCCAAAAAGGAAAGATTGTACAGGTAGGTAATTCCTTATCCATTCCCACTAACAGTGTTGTTATTGACCTAAAAGGAAAACATATTTACGCTTCTTTCATTGATCCTTTTACCAACTTTGGTATCGAAAAACCAAAACGCAAAGGGGGTAGTCCATTTAGAGGAAATCCACAATATGAAGCTTCTAGAGAAGGATATTATTGGAATGACCATATACGTCCCGAAACTAATGCTCTAACTCTTTTTAAGTATGACACAAAAAAAGCTACCGAATTCATAAAAGAAGGATTTGGTGTTGTAAATACACATATGCCAGATGGTATAGTGAGAGGAACTGGATTATTAGTAGCATTAAACAATCAAGGAACAGAAGGAGAACGTCTATTAAGTGATCGATCAGCTCAATTTTTATCATTTTCTAAAAGCAATAAAAGCAAGCAAATGTATCCCACTTCTCTAATGGGTAGTATGGCTTTACTTAGACAAATGTATTATGATGCTGATTGGTATGCAGGTGGTAATGCTAATAACAAAGATTTATCATTAGAGGCATTAAACAGAAATAAAAACCTTCCTCAAATTTTTGACGTCGGAAGCAGAATTAATGGTTTTAGAGCAGATAAAGTTGGTGATCAGTTTAATATACAATATATATTAGTGGGTGGTGGAGATGAATATGCTCGTATAGATAAAGTAAAAGCTACTAATGCAAAATATATCATTCCACTTGATTTTCCAGAAGCATATGATGTATCTGACCCTTTCATGGCTAATTTGGTTAGTTTGGGTGATATGCGTCATTGGAATCAAGCTCCAACTAATCCATATGTTTTATCTAAAAACGGAATTACATTTTCTTTGACAACACATAAGTTAAAGAAGATAGCTGATCTAGAAACCAGAATAGTAAAGGCAATTGAACATGGTTTGGATAAAAAAACTGCCATTGCCGCTTTAACCACCATTCCCGCTGAAATCTTAGGAAAAAGTAATCTTTTGGGAAGTATTAAAAAAGGAGCGTATGCCAACTTTTTAATTTCAAAAGATGAGTTGTTTTCAAAGGATAATATTATATATGAAAACTGGATACAGGGTCATAAAAATATTATTAATGACATGAATATTACTGATATTAACGGAAAATATGAATTATCAGTTTCTGGAAAAACATATGATTTATCGATTTCGGGAAAAACCTCTTCTCCTAAAGCTGAATTAAAGCTTGGAGAAACTAAATTAGGGACTAAAATCAATTATAAAAATGATTGGGTAACTATAACATTTACTGATCCAGACACCACAAAAACCCAATATACCAGAATCATTTCAAAAATCGGAGACAACTCAAATTTCTGGAGTGGAAAAACTATACTTCCTAATGGAGCACAAACTTCTTTTTCGGTTAAAAAGAAAACAGAAGATACTGCAGGTACAAAAGATGTTAAAAAAGATGCTAAGAAAAAAGATGCTCCCGAAGTTCTACCGGTGGTATATCCTAATATAGCTTATGGTAACACTCAATTACCAAAACCTGAAACTATACTATTTAAAAATGCTACGGTATGGACTAATGAGATAGAAGGGATCATGCAAACTACAGATGTTCTCATCAAGAATGGTAAAATCTCAGCGATAGGTAAAAATCTAAATTCTGGAAATGCTAGAGTAATTGATGCTACAGGAAAGCATCTTACTGCTGGTATTATCGATGAACATTCTCATATTGCTGCTGCTGCAATTAATGAAGCAGGGCATAACTCTTCTGCTGAGGTTACCATAGAAGATGTTGTTGACCCTGATGATATCAACATTTACAGAAATCTTGCCGGTGGGGTAACTTCTATTCAGATACTTCATGGTTCTGCAAACCCTATTGGTGGACGTTCTGCCATTATAAAGTTAAAATGGGGTGAAGATGCAAATCATCTAATTTACACTAATGCTCCTAAGTTTATCAAATTTGCTTTAGGTGAAAATGTTAAACAAAGTAACTGGCAAAGTTTTAGCCGTTTTCCCCAGTCAAGAATGGGAGTTGAGCAGTTATATGTTGATTACTTTTCTAGAGCAAAAGAATATGAAAAACTAAAGAAAAGTGGGGTTCCCTATCGTAAGGATACAGAAATGGAGACTATGGTAGAAATTCTTAATAGCGAACGTTTTATTAGTTGTCATTCTTATGTACAAAGTGAGATCAACATGCTAATGAAAGTTGCTGAAAAGTTTAACTTTAAAATTAACACATTCACTCATATTCTTGAAGGATATAAAGTTGCAGATAAAATGGCTGCTCATGGTGTAGGTGGATCTACTTTTTCTGATTGGTGGGCATACAAATATGAAGTTAATGATGCAATACCATATAACGCTGCTATTATGCACAAACAAGGTGTGGTAACTGCCATTAACAGTGATGATGGTGAAATGTCTCGTCGTCTTAATCAAGAAGCTGCAAAATCTGTAAAATATGGTGGAGTTAGCGAAGAAGATGCCTTAAAATTTGTGACTTTAAATCCAGCAAAGCTATTACACATAGACGATAGAGTAGGTAGTATTAAAGTAGGTAAAGACGCTGATTTAGTATTATGGACCGATCATCCTCTTTCTATATATGCTAAAGCGGAAAAAACTATAATTGAAGGAGCAATTTATTTTGATCTTGAAAAAGATAAAGCTATGAGACAATCTATTACAAAAGAAAAGAACAAGCTTTCTACGATGATGATAAAAGCAAAAAACAGTGGGCTTAAAACACAGCCTGCCAAGAAAAAGGAAAAACAAAATTTTGAATGTGAAACCTTGGAGACTATTAACTAAATAAAACATTTATCAGACCGAGCTTGCCAAAGTCTATAATCATAAAAAACATGAAAAATATAATTGCCATAATAGTACTCTGTCTCATCTCATACGGAAAGATAAGTGCTCAGCAAATACCTGCAAAAAATCAAAAAACCGCCATTACTATTACTGGAGCCACTGCTCATATCGGTAATGGAGAAGTGATCCAAAACAGTATAATTATTTTTGAAAATGGAAAGATTACCGCAGTTGGCTCATCAGGAAGTTCTGCTTCAAAAGGGACCGTGATTGATGCTTCTGGAAAACATGTTTATCCCGGTTTTATAGCCCCTAACTCTACTTTAGGGCTAGTAGAAATAAGTGCTGTTCGCGCAACAGATGATGATAGTGAAATTGGAAATTACAACCCTCACATTCGCAGTATCATTGCTTATAATGCTGAAAGCAAAATTGTAGAAAGCATGAGACCAAATGGTGTTTTAATAGCTCAGGTAACCCCAAGAGGAGGTAGAATTACAGGAACATCATCGATTGTACAACTAGATGCATGGAATTGGGAAGATGCTGCTATCAAAATTGATGATGGGATTCATATCAATTGGCCAAATACATTTACAAGAGGACGTTGGTGGCTTGGTGAAGACCCTGGGTTTAAAGCAAACAAAAAATACGAAAAACAAGTAACCCAGTTAGTAGATTTTGTTCAGCAAGCTAAAGCCTCGATACAATCTAATAAGGAAACAATAAACCTCCCTCATCATGCAATGAAAGGTCTTTTTGATGGCACTAAAACGTTATTTATGCATGTAGAAACAGAAAAAGGTATTCTAGATGTCATTTCCTTTGCAAAGAATAACAAAATCAAAAAACTAGTTTTAGTAGGAGCATATGAAGGGCATAAAGTAGCTTCACAATTAAAACAGAATAATATTTCTGTACTTAGCACCAGAGCTCATAGTGTTCCTGCTATGGAAGATGATGATTATGATCAACCATATAAAAATGCAAAATTACTTATGGATGCTGGTGTATTAGTTGCAATACAAAATAGTGGCCAGATGGAACGTGCCAATGCTCGAAATTTACCTTTTCAAGCTGGAACTGTTGCCGCACATGGATTAGACAAAGAAAAAGCGCTACAACTCATTACTGGTAATAGTGCAAAAATCCTTGGCATTGATGACATTGCAGGAACCCTAGAAGTGGGTAAAGACGCTACCCTATTTATTAGCAAAGGCGACGCGTTAGATATGCGCACTAATCAATTAGAAAAAGCATTTATTCAAGGACGTGATATTAGTTTAGAAAGTCATCATACCAAACTTTGGAAACGATATAGTAAGAAATACAATTCTAAGTAACAACTTTTTTAAGTAAATCTAAGAAGATCAAAACAATACACCCGTAGTTTTTTAAACTACGGGGTGTATTTTAAATTTTAAGCATTAAATTCTTTCATATCTTCAAGAGCGCTGATCAACATATTGACGTGATTAAAGGTACAACTCTCTCCCATAATACCAATTCTCCATATTTTTCCGGAAAAAGCACCTAACCCACCTCCTACTTCAATATTATAATCATTCAATAATATAGAACGTATTACGTTTTCATCATTTCCATCAGGTAAGAATACAGAATTAAGGTTTGGCAGCCTATATTGTTCTTCTACCAAATATCTAAAGCCTAATTTTTCTAATTTAGTTTTTAGCACTTCATGAACCCGCTGATGCCTTTTCCATCTGTTTTCCAAACCTTCTTCTAAAACGATACGTAAAGATTCTCTCAGAGCATATATAGATGAAACCGGCGCTGTATGATGATAAGCCCGTTTTTCACCACCCCAGTAGTTCTTAACTAAACTAAGATCTAAAAACCAGCTTTGCACCTTAGTTTTCCTATTTTCCAGTACCTTAACCGCTCTATCAGAAAAACTAACCGGGGATAACCCTGGAGGAGCACTAAGACATTTTTGTGTTCCTGTATATATTGCGTCAATACCCCAATCATCAACTCTTAGTTCTACACCACAATACGAAGTCACTGCATCAACCATTAATAAACCTCCTGCATTATGAATCAGGTCACTAATTTCTTTAATCGGCTGTAAGGCACCTGTTGATGTTTCTGCATGCACAAGAGCTAACAATTTTGGTTTTGGACACTTGTCTAATACTTTCCTAATGTCTTCTGGTGATATTACGGTTCCCCAAGCTACTTCGACTTTATGTACAATTGCTCCACATCGTTCTGCAATATCAGCCATCCTACCACCAAAAACCCCATTAATGCATATGATAACATCATCACCTGGTTCTAATAAATTCACCAAACAAGTTTCCATCCCTGCGCTTCCGGGAGCTGAGACCACAAAAGATAAATGATTCTTTGTTATAAACGTATCCTGCACCATTGTTTTTACCTCATCCATAATAGTCACGAACTGTGGATCTAAATGTCCTATTAAAGGAGTTGACATTGCTTTAAGTACTCTTGGATGCGCATCAGAAGGTCCTGGACCCATCAAAATTCTATTACTTGTGTTAAGTTCGCTATACATGATTTAGATTTTTACTTGTTATCAACTATATCGTTTTCGTAATCAAAATTGAATAAAGGATATAAAGTTAGCTAATTCTATAAACCCAAAATTTTGAAATGCACTTGATTTTAGTGAAAATCATATTGAAGAATACTAATCTTATATTTTGGCAATAAAAAGTTAGATGTATTTTGTATAATTCTTAAAAAAGGCATGGAATTTTTATCAAAAAAAGTCAGCTTCTTTGTTTAAAAAAGATGAACCCGTTACTATAGTAACGGGTTCATCTTTTTTAAAATAATTTTTTATTTTATAATGTTTTACTTTCTTCTACAATAGGTTTTTTAAATAATGAGGGAGAAGGCTTTTCTTTGCTTGCGTTAGCATTTGCAAAATTTCTTTCACTCCTTACCTCTCCTGCTACACCGTTCTCAAATACTCTCCACTTAAGAGTTTTAGGCAACAATAGCCCGTTTACATCATTCCAATCAGAGTATTCAATTAAATTGATTTTCTCACTTTTTTCTTTACTAAAAAAAGTAACTGTGTATCCCAAAAACTTCATTTTTTTAGATGCTTCATCATAATACACAAAATAATTATCTTTAGGAGAATCTCCAATACCATCACCATATGATATTTTGTACCCGGGATATGAAACATCCTCTACTTTAAGATCTTCTATTTTTTCATAAGAAATACCATCATCTCCTAACACAAAGGGCATGGCATAAAAATAGAACATTAGGTTATGATAAAAACGAGGGTTTCCTTTGAAGGATGTAGAATCTTCTTGTTCTAACCAAGCTTCATTTCCATCAAACCCTAAAGCAAATTTATCAGTTTCGATACGGGCATGACGTGTTTTAAGGTCAGTAGTATGTTTTTCGTTTCCTTCTGGCTTTACCATTTCAAAAATTAGAGTATTCATTTGGTCAAAAGCTTGAATACCTCCATGGGCTGTAAAGACAGCAGCTATATCTTCAGGAAAATTACCTGATCGATCTGGAATAGTTTCTTCTTTTACTGGTTCTGAAACAACAGTTTCTTGTTCTGTTTTTACTTCCTGCTTACAGGATACAAAAGCAACAATTAAAAGTAATAGTGGGATTAGTTTTTTCATAATTAAACTGTATGATATGAGTTAATTTTAGGAGGTGTAGTCGTATTAACAACTTAACCTTACAATAAATATCATCAGTTTTTATTTCTTTACAACTTCTCCTGCTTTGTAAGTATTATTTTTATCAGAAAAAGTATACTTTATATCATTATATTTAAATGTTTTTGAATCTGCACCCGGTATCACCTTCCCATTAAAAAAAACATATTTCACATCTTTAGCATATCCATAACCAATTTCTTCAAAAGAAAAAGCATCTGCTGCTTCTAAAATAACTCCTTCATAATAAATTTTGTCATCTACTTTAATAAAAGCATGATCTTCAAAAAACTTAATCGTTTCGACATCTTTAAAAGGAATATTAATAACCTCATCAACTTCTTCATAATTTCTTCTACCTATATGTATATAAATATACTTATCATCTCGAATACAAGAATTGGTCAACGCTACGACTTCGGAGAGGTTTACTTCCTTTATTATACGTAGCGGTTTTTGATACCAATAAAAATAGACCCCATTATTATCTTTACAAAACTCGTCGTTAATCACTTCAAAAGATTCGTGATTTACTTCTTTAATTTTTTCATTATTTCTGAATACAAAATTTTTATCCTTTGCAAAATTATAATTTAATTGTACATATGTATTTGGATCTGCATCTTCTAGGATCTTAAAACCTTCCCTAGAATCGTCTAAATAATAGAGATCATCTACAAGAACATAAACATGATTTTTATCCAGAGGAACATACCCTTCTTTTACATTAAATGAAGGCACATCTATTTGAAAATTAATTGCTCTAGACTTAAAATAAGCATATTGCTGATCTTTTGCATAATCCCTTCCCAGAACCTTAAAAGTAGAAAGATCAACATCCATTTCATGTTTTCCAAGAGAAAACCAATTTCCCATTGGACTATATATTATATGCTCTTTATCCCTAGAATAAAAATAGGAGTCTGATACTTCTTCATTAACCAATTCACCAAATGGGTTAAAAAATCTATAAATTCCATATCCAACCAATGAAATAATAATTACAAATATTACTGCTAATGTCATTAATACTTTTTTTATCATAACTTTTTTCATCAATATTATGAACCAAAAACAAAGCTATAAAAAGCAATACATAAGTTTATCCCAATAAACAGTGAAATTATATATAAGTGAAGTACTTTGAGGCTTAGGTTTTTTGCTTTTTCTTTTTTGCAGCAGGAAAGAGTACATTATTTAAAATCAATCGATACCCTGGAGAATTAGGGTGCAACTCCAGTTCTGTTTTCGGATCTCCCACCCTATGTGTATAATCCTCGGGATCATGTCCTCCATAAAATGTAAAAAAACCTTTTCCTTTGATTCCGTGTATATAACGAGCTTCTGAATTTGTCTTATTTTCACCCAATACCAGAACATTGGATTTAATCTCATTTGGATTATAAGCCGTAGTTTGCCCCATAAAACCTTTTACTAGGGCTGTATGATTTTGGCAAAGCATTGTTGGGATTGGGTCCCATTTTGCAGAAAAATCCATGAGAGTGAAATAATCTGTGGTTTTAGAGATACGACGATTTCTGGTCATATCAATAGAAGAAAACTCATATACATTCGGGCTGCGTTCTAATGTAAAGTTTTTAAATGCAAACGTTTTATTATAGTCAATTTTAGACTGATATCCGGGTTCACTAGGATCTCCATCAAACATAGGCTCACAAATATCTACTCCTTCTGCTGCCAAAGCAATCTCAAAACTATCAGTAGCACTACACATTGCAAACATAAATCCTCCTCCAACAACGTAGTCTCTAATTTTTAAAGCTACCGCTAGTTTTTCTTGTGATACCTTTGGATATCCCAAATCCAAAGCTAGTTTCTCTGCTGCAGCTTTTTCTCTAATATACCAGGGTGCAGCTCTATAAGAAGCATAAAATTTACCATATTGCCCTGTAAAGTCCTCATGATGCAGATGCAACCAGTCATATAATATTAGATTATCTTCTAGAACTTCTTTATCGTATATCGTTTCATAAGGAATTTCAGCAAACGTTAACACCATAGTTACAGCATCATCCCATGGCTGATTTCCCTTTGGAGAATACACAGCTATCTTAGGTGCTTTTTCTAATACTACAGCTTCCATATTCTGAGAAGGACTACTAATTTCTTCAAGAATCTCTTCTGTTTCTCCATCGCTAAGTACCTCATAAGAGATTCCTCGGATAGTACATTCTTTTCTTATATTTTCGGTATCAGGCAAGAGAAAAGAACCACCTCTATAATTTAACAACCATTTTACTTTCAGATCTTTACTTAAAGTCCAATAGGTAATCCCATAAGCTTTTAGATGATTTTGCTGGCTTTCTGCATCCATTGGTATCAATACATAAGAAGCATAGGATTGAAATGTAAATAGAAATAAAAATAATAAAACAACAAAAGATTGCATCCTTCTTTTAATCATAAAAGTAGATCTCTGAGTCGCAAATATTTTAAAAAGGTACTTCATCATCATCATTAGAATCATTTATGCTACTCCCAAAAGCTTCATCTGCACTAGGAAGATTACCTGTTTTAAAAGGTTCTTCTTCCCCACCATCATTCATCTTAGAATGAAATTCGAAAGGAGTACTAAAGTCATCTAAGTTATCAAATTTACCTAAGTGACCAATAAATTTTAACCTAATATTTTCTAAACCACCATTACGGTGTTTTGCAACAATGAACTCTCCTTGCCCTTGAGTAGGTGATCTTTCTTCATCATCCCACTCATCAATTTTGTAATATTCTGGTCTAAAAATAAAAGCAACAATATCTGCATCCTGTTCTATTGCTCCAGATTCACGCAGGTCACTAAGTAGTGGTCGTTTGCTCCCTCCACGAGTTTCTACTGCACGTGATAGCTGAGATAAGGCTATTACGGGAATATTTAATTCTTTTGCCAAAGCTTTCAAGTTACGAGAAATTGTAGAAATCTCTTGTTCCCTGTTTCCATTCTTACCGCTTCCTCCAGCTGTCATTAGTTGAAGGTAGTCAATTACAATCATTCTAATACCATGTTGCGATGCCAGACGTCGCGCCTTAGCTCTAAGATCAAAAATTGATAAAGAAGGCGTATCATCAATAAACAAAGGAGCCTTTTCTAAATCTTTGACTTTTACGTTAAGTTGCTCCCACTCATGTTTTTCTAATTTACCCGTACGTAGTTTTTCTGAAGAAAGTCCTGTTTCTGAAGAGATCAAACGTGTAATCAATTGTACTGAAGACATCTCTAAAGAGAAAAAAGCTACAGGAATATTACTTCCTACGGCCATATTTCTAGCCATCGATAAGGTTAAAGCGGTTTTACCCATACCTGGACGAGCAGCTACAATAATTAAATCACTTGGTTGCCAACCCGAAGTTAATTTATCAAGCTTATCGAATCCAGAAGGAACTCCACTCATTCCTTCTTTGTTTGATATCTCTTGTATTTTTTTCTTTGCTTGTATTACAAGATTTTGAGCACTTTCTGTAGATCGTTTTATGTTTCCTTGTGTGACTTCATATAATCTGGATTCTGCCATATCCAAAAGATCAAAAACGTCTGTAGTTTCATCATATGATTCTTCTATAATCTCATTTGAAATTTTAATCAAACTACGTTGAATATATTTCTGGAGAATAATACGAGCATGAAACTCTATATGGGCAGAAGATGCTACTTTTTGAGTTAATTGTATTAAATAATAGTCTCCTCCTGCCAGTTCTAGCTTTGAGTCTTTTTTTAATTGGGTAGAAACCGTTAATAAGTCGATTGGCTCAGAGTTTTCGAAGAGTTTAAATATAGCCTCGAATATGTATTGATGCGCTTCTCGATAAAAAACATCTGGATTAAGAATATCAATAATTTCATCAACCCCTTTTTTATCAATCATCATTGCTCCAAGCACAACTTCCTCTAAATCAACTGCTTGAGGAGGTATTTTTCCTTTCTCCAGCGATATTACGTTCCCCCGACCGTAATTTATTTGCTGAGCTTGCTGTACTTTTTCCATGACTACGAATGTAAAAAAATTGTAAAGAGATGTACCTACATATAAAGATACGAATGTTCACCGGTCTTCAACAAAAGAACTGTTAATAAGTTTATATTATTGTTAATAAGCATAAAAAAATCTGAAGCTTACAACTTCAGATTTATGTAGTAAGTGATTCTTTAAGGGTTAATCTTTAAAGACTCCCATATTCGCATATTTTTCCATACGATTTTCGACCAATACTTCTGGTGATAAGTTTTTTAATTCTTCAAAAGATGATAGAATTTTATCTCGTACTGTTTTGAAGGTAGTTTCCCGATCGCTATGAGCTCCTCCTAATGGTTCTTTAACGATTTCATCCACCACTTTCAGTTTAACACTATCTTTTGCAGTAAGTTTTAGTGCTTCTGCAGCTTGTTCTTTTTGGTCCCAGCTTCTCCATAAAATAGAAGAACAATTTTCTGGTGAAATAACAGAATACCATGCATTCTCAAGCATTAGTACTTTATCACCTACTCCTATTCCTAATGCTCCTCCACTTGCTCCTTCACCAATAATAATTACAATTACAGGAACTTTAAGCCTAGTCATTTCTAATATATTGCGAGCAATAGCTTCTCCTTGTCCACGTTCTTCTGCTTCTAATCCAGGATAAGCTCCTGGTGTGTCAATAAAACTAACTACAGGGATATTAAATTTCTCTGCACTTTTCATTAAACGGAGTGCCTTGCGATATCCTTCTGGATTTGCCATTCCAAAATTACGATACTGTCTTGTTTTTGTATTATAGCCTTTTTGCTGACCAATAAACATAAAACTTTGGTTTCCTATTTTTCCTAAACCTCCAATCATCGCTTTATCATCACGAACAGTTCGATCTCCATGCAATTCTAAGAAAGATTCTCCACAAATTGCATCAATATAATCCAAGGTATAAGGTCTAGAAGGATGTCTAGATAATTGAACCCTTTGCCATGGAGTAAGGTTCTTATATATTTCTTTTTTGGTTTCTTTCAGTTTTTTTTCAATCTGCTTACAGGTGTCTGTTACATCAACTTCACTCTCTTCACCTATGGCGCAAGCCTTCTCGAATTGTTCTTCAAGCTCTTTAATGGGGAGTTCAAATTCTAAATATTCCATAACTAAGAATATAATTTATATTAACTAGGGTTAGCGGACAAATATAAAAACTTTACTTCGTAATGTTACCTAAAGTTGTCTGTCTTTTTCTTTTTTTAGCATTTTTGAATATTCCATTCAAAACAACTGTAGACAAAATAATGATTGCTCCGTAGTAAAACTGGGGGTTCATCTTTTCTGTTTCACCAAAAATTAAAAATGCTAATAGTATACCATAAACAGGTTCTAAGTTGATTGTTAACATTACCGTATAAGGACTTAAATACTTCATTACCTGCACAGAACCTATAAAAGCATATGCTGTACAAACAGATGCCAGTATCAACATATACACCCAATCAGAAGTAGATAGTTGAAAAAAAGAAACTGTAAAACCTTCTGTAGGTGTTCCAAAAATTGTTAATCCCAATAAATAAAGTGTAATTACCCCTACACCACTTAATAACTCATAAAAAGAAATCATTGAAGGATTATATTGTTGGGCTATTTTTCCATTCATTAAGGAGAAAACAGAAGATAAAAATGCAGAACACAATGCGTATATGATTCCTAAAAGATAATCCCCTTCTACTTGAAAAATAATATACAAACCTGTAATTACAAGTACTCCAAAAAGTACTTCATACCAAATCACTTTTCTCTTATAAAAGATTGGCTCTAGGATTGATGTAAAGAACGCACCTGTAGATAGCATTGCTAAAGTAATAGAAACATTAGAAACCTTGATTGCTGCAAAAAAGGTAATCCAGTGTAACGCAATAACAATACCAGCAAAAAAAAGGATAAAAAACAATTTCCTTGAGATGGTTAACGATATTTTCTTAAAGTAGATGTACCCAAGAATAAATCCAGATGCTAATAACATTCTATACCAAACTAGTGGCAATGCTTCAATTGATATTAACTCGCCAAGTATTGCGGTAAATCCCCAAACAAATACTATAAAATGTAAATGCAGATAATTTTTAAATTTAGCGTTTGGCATTGTATAATAAATATATAGCTAAAATTCCGAAGGATATATTGGGAAACCAGACCGCTACAATAGGTGGAAAATCAGACTGATTAGCAAGGGTCCCCAAAACTTTATCAAAAAATATAAAAACAAAAGCCAAAGAAATACCTACAGCAAGGTTCACCCCCATACCTCCTCTTCTTTTCATAGATGAAACTGCTACTCCAATAATGGTTAGGATAAATGCTGATATCGGCAAACTCCATCTTTTATATGCAACTACCTTATATCTATTAATGTCAGAAGATCCTCTTTTACTTTCTTTCTCTATAAACTTACTAAGTTCTGCATAATTAAGAGTTTCAGCTACGTAAGAGACGGATGTAAATTCATCAATATTAAAAGGTAAGACTGTATCTTTTGTTTTACCTTTCTCGATAATATCTCTATCTTTTAAAACTCTTCGTTTTACATAATTTTGTAATTCATAAATACTGTCTTTAAATGTAATTTTTTTGGCAGATATCTTTGTTGTTAATGTATTACCGCTAAAATATTCTATAGTAAAGTTAGTCGCAGATTTATCTAAAGGTTTAAAATTATTGGCATATAGAAAGACACTATCATTAAGTTGACGATATATGTTCTTAGTATCCTGTACTTTTCGTCCTTTCTTAAGATAAGAATATTTAAATTCATTAAACCCTTTACTAGCTCTTGGTGCTAGAAATAATCCCATAACCAATGCACCTAGACAAATGAGAACAGCTCCAATCATATAAGGGCGAAGAAACCTCCAGAAAGAAACCCCTGAACTCAAAAAAGCAATAATTTCGGTTTTATTTGCCAGCTTAGATGTAAACCAAATTACAGATAGAAATACAAAAAGTGGAAATAATAAATTGGCAAAATAGACTGTAAAATCAAGATAATACCCAACTATAGCATTAAAAGGAACACTATGTTCTAGCATGTTATCTATTTTTTCAGAAAGATCTACTATAATTCCTATCGGAATAAACAACAGAATCATTGTAAAAAATGTACCTAAATACCTTTTAAGTATGTACCAATCTAATATCTTCAATCTATAATCTTTTATCCATTTGTTTAACCATCATATTTTTCCAGGAATTAAAATCCCCAGCTAATATATGTTTTCTTGCCTCTCTAACCAACCATAAATAAAAGCCTAAATTATGTATGGTTGCAATCTGTTTCCCTAACAATTCATTTACAGAGAATAGATGTCTTAGATAAGCTTTTGAATACTCTGTGTCTACAAAGGTGATTCCCATCTCATCAATTGCAGAAAAATCATCTTCCCATTTTTTATTTTTTATGTTAATAGTACCATGTGCCGCAAATAACATTCCATTTCGCGCATTACGCGTAGGCATAACGCAATCAAACATATCTACCCCCAAAGCAATATTTTCTAATATGTTAATAGGCGTACCCACTCCCATAAGATACCTTGGTTTATCTTCTGGTAAAATATTAGTGACAACCTCTGTCATTGCATACATTTCTTCAGCTGGTTCTCCTACAGATAATCCTCCTATTGCATTACCCACAGCTCCTGCATTTGCAATATACTCTGCAGATTGTTCTCTTAGATCTTTATATGTACTTCCTTGCACAATCGGAAAAAAAGCTTGATCATACCCATACTTAACCGGAATTTTTTCTAAATGTTGCATACAACGATCCAACCACCTATGAGTCATATGCATACTTCTTTTTGCATATCTATAGTCACAAGGGTACGGAGTACACTCATCGAAAGCCATAATAATATCTGCTCCAATTGTACGTTGAATCTCCATTACATTTTCTGGAGTAAAAACATGATAAGAGCCATCTATATGCGATTTAAACTTTACGCCTTCTTCTTTTATCTTACGATTAGCTGACAAAGAATACACCTGATATCCACCACTATCTGTAAGAATATTTCTATCCCAATTCATGAACTTATGCAGTCCTCCTGCTTTTTCCAAAATTGGTGTTTGAGGTCTTAAATATAAATGATATGTATTTCCTAATATAATATCAGGGTTAATATCATTTTTCAACTCTCTTTGGTGTACTCCTTTTACAGTAGCTACAGTACCAACCGGCATAAAAATTGGAGTTTCGATAATACCGTGATCTGTGGTTATTTTTCCTGCTCTCGCTTTACTTTGAGAGTCTTTGGACAAAAGGTCAAATTGCATAATTCCTATTTGGTAGAGCGCAAAGATAACTAACTAAAATCACTTTGATAAACTTAGGTTTTCGAAAACTTTTCGTTATTAACAATAGTTTCTTAATTAAAAGCGCTGTATACATTTTGTCACCGTATACAAAACCTGTATTTTTGGGCTTTTATTATCAAGAAATCAGCATTATAATGCCAAAAACAAAACAATTAGAGGATTTTGCAACACAGGTTCGCAGAGACATTTTAAGACAAGTACACAAAGTCAATTCTGGTCATCCAGGTGGTTCTTTAGGTTGTACAGAATTTTTTGTCGCCCTTTTTCAAGAGGTTTTAGAACGAAAAGACGATTTTGACATGGATGGTATAGGTGAAGATATTTTCTTCCTATCTAATGGTCATATTTCACCTGTGTACTACAGCGTATTGGCAAGAAGCGGATACTTTCCTGTAGAAGAACTTAACACTTTCAGGCTAATCAACAGCAGATTACAAGGACACCCTACTACACATGAGGGACTTCCTGGTATCAGAATTGCTTCTGGATCATTAGGACAGGGAATGTCTGTCGCTCTGGGAGCAGCACAAGCCAAGAAACTAAACAATGATCCTCATCTTGTATATAGCCTTCATGGTGATGGAGAGCTTCAAGAAGGTCAAAATTGGGAAGCTATTATGTATGCCGCTGGAAAAAAAGTAGATAATATTATTGCTACTATTGATCTTAATGGTCAGCAAATTGATGGATCTACCGATGATGTACTTGCTATGGGAAGTCTAAAAGGTAAATTTGAAGCTTTTGGATGGGACGTTTTGGAAGTAAAAGATGGTAATAATATCAACGCTGTAATTGAAGGACTTCAGGAAGCTAAGAGCAGAACAGGAAAAGGGAAACCAGTTTGTGTATTATTACACACTATAATGGGTAATGGAGTTGATTTTATGATGCATACTCATGCATGGCATGGTAAAGCTCCTAATGACGAGCAATTAGCAATTGGATTAGAGCAAAACCCTGAAACATTAGGTGACTATTAAATTACCCAAATTAAAAACAAAATGAAAAAATATATAGATACAGGAAAAAAGGATACACGTTCTGGTTTTGGAGCCGGTTTGGAAGAATTGGGAAAAACTAATGAAAATGTAGTAGCCTTATGTGCTGATTTGATTGGTTCTTTAAAAATGGATGCTTTTATTGCAAATCATCCTGAGCGTTTTTTCCAGATAGGTATTGCTGAAGCAAATATGATGGGAATTGCAGCCGGATTAACCATAGGAGGTAAAATTCCTTTTACAGGAACATTTGCAAATTTTTCGACTGGTCGTGTTTATGATCAAATACGTCAATCTATCGCATATAGTGGTAAAAATGTAAAGATTTGTGCTTCTCATGCTGGATTAACTTTAGGAGAAGATGGTGCTACACACCAAATCCTTGAAGATATAGGTCTTATGAAAATGCTTCCTGGGATGACTGTAATCAACACATGTGATTATAACCAAACAAAAGCAGCTACAATTGCCATAGCAGATCATCAAGGTCCTGTTTACTTGCGTTTTGGTAGACCAAAAGTAGCTAATTTTACTGCGGAAGATCAAAAATTCGAAATCGGAAAAGCCGTTCTATTACAAGAAGGTACTGATGTTACTATTGTGGCGACTGGTCACTTGGTTTGGGAAGCATTACAAGCCGCTGAATCATTATCAGAGCAAGGAATAAGTGCAGAAGTTATTAATATACACACGATAAAGCCATTAGATGACGAAGCAATCTTAAATTCTGTAAAGAAAACAGGTTGTGTTGTTACTGCAGAAGAACATAATTTCTTGGGAGGTTTAGGAGAAAGTGTTTCTAGAGTTCTAACTAAAAATCATCCTACTCCACAAGAATTCATTGCTACTAATGATACTTTTGGAGAAAGTGGAACACCTGCACAACTTATGGAAAAATATGGTTTAAACGCTGAAGCCATCGTTAAAGCTTCTCAAAAAGCAATACAAAGAAAATAATACTTATAAAATAAAGCATATTTAAGAAAACCTTCTGATTTATTTCAGAAGGTTTTTTGTTTTTAGAAAGAATAAAAAGGTATTCTAATCGTTTTATAAACACTAGCCATTACACCAAAATCACTCAAATTATTTATTAATCTTTAAAGTAAAATTATTTTACAATGAAAAATGTATTTGTATTTTTTTTGTTATTTATCTCTTGCTCTCTTTTTGCTCAGGAGAAAAAAATAACTTTTGGAGTAAAGGCTGGTCTTAATTATGGAGACAATGGTAAAATCGAAGTTGCAGATGTAACCAGTGTTCGGGCAGACGATCGAGTCGGCTACCATCTAGGTGTATTTTTGAGAGGAAAATTAACTGACAATATTTATCTTAAACCAGAATTACAATACACTGTAAACAATAGTACATATACTAATGTTGGAGGAACCGATCTTGATTATAATATCAAAAAACTAGACTTGCCTATTCTTCTGGGAATTTCTGTTTTAGGACCCATACATGTCTTTGGAGGACCTTCTTTGCAATATATAGTAGAAAACGACCTGGAAGACGTAAGGCTTGGTGATGTCAAAAACGAGTTTACCGTTGGCCTACAATTTGGAGCCGGTTTACAATTAGGGAGTTTTAATGCAGACATTAGATATGAGAGAGGGTTAAGTAAAAACCGAGCAGAATCTATAGATGATGGAATTAGAGTAGATTCTAGACCTAATCAATTTATAATAGGCGTCTCTCTGGATTTATAATAGCCAACAAAAAAACTCCGGTACATATACCGGAGTTTTTTTGTTAATTATTTTTCACATCTCTATCATCAGGGTCGAGATGATTACTCACTCCATCCCCATCATCATCATAAAATGTAATTTCATCTATTGTTATAATACCATCAGCATTACTATCCGTAACTGTAATTTCATCTCTGGTTAGTGTACCATCCCCATCATCATCGGTATCAAGATAATTTGGAGATACATCTCCGTCGGTATTATCATCTGCAACTATACGATCACCATCAAGATCTTCAAGATCAGAAGGAATTCCGTCTCTATCATGATCGGCTTGATTTACTTTATATAGTTGTATATTAAAGATCAAAGGTGAGTATGATGGGATTCCAGGCTGAGAAGTATTAAAATACCCAAGTCCAGAAGGAATAAATATCACCATATGTCCAAAACCGGTTGCTGATACTGTACCATCAGAATTCTCAACAAAATTTTCACTAAGAGTTCCCTTAAAATCTACTACAGCTTCCTTCCAACCCTCTATTAAATTAACCTGATTAAACCATACTGGTGTAACCGCACTATCGAATCCATTATCATCATCAAATAACAATTCACCCTTATAGGTTACCAAAGTAGAATCTGCAAAACTGGGTTGTTGCGGTCCTTCTCCTCTATTTAAATTTAGAATATAAAGATTATATTCTACATCATTACTAGTGATTTTCTTGGTAGTCAAAAGGTCAGAATCAAAAATTGCCGGCTCTCCACTATTAGCTCCTTCGATAGTATCTAATTTGACAATTTGATATTCTGGAGTAGTATCTCCATTTATAAACACATCTTCAACTTTATAAAAATGAGTTTTTAAATACTCCTGAAGCATTGCATCATCAGTAACTTGTTGCTCTGCTCTATCTCTAGCAGGAACAGCTGCTGCTGCTTCATCGTCATCATCACTTTTACAAGCATATAAAGATACCACAACCAACACAATGGCAAAAATATATTTTCTTACATTCATCTAATTACTTTTTTGAAGGCGCAAGATACGATTTTCTTGTACTTTTGCTTTACAATTATTTAATATAAAAACGCATTTTAATATTTTTTTATGCGAGTTGACAAATATTTATGGTGTATCAGATACTTTAAAACAAGAAGTATCGCAACAAAAGCATGTAAAGAAGGTAAAGTTAGGGTAAATGACACCCTTATTAAACCTTCCAGAGAAATTTATCCAATGGATAAAATTACCGTTCGCAAAAATCAAATCAACTATGAACTTGTTGTATTAGATACACCTGATAATCGAATTGGAGCAAAGCTCGTCGATATATACCGTAAAGACACCACTCCTAAGGAAGCGTTGCAAAAATTAGACCTTTTAAAGTATTCTAAAGATTATTATCGAAAAAAAGGAACTGGAAGGCCTACAAAAAAAGATAGACGAGATATCGATGATTGGTATATTGATGGTACGAATACTGCGAGTGAAGAAGAAGAATAGTTAAGGTAAAAGTTTCTAAAATTCGCAAAACCGTTAGAATTTGATAGATTGCATCAAGGTTAACAAACTCTTTTTTATATTTGAAAATCTTTAATCGTCTACCTGTTATTCTATAATAGTGACTAATGAATCTAAGTATGCAAACAGACCACAATATAATCCTTACGCACGAGCAAATACAACATAAAATAAAACGAATTGCATATCAAATCTACGAAACTAATGTAGACGAAAAAGAAATCATAATTGCAGGAATTGCAGAAAACGGATACGTTTTTGCACAGAGATTAAAAGAGACATTAGAAGATATTTCAAACATCCAGGTCACATTATGCACAGTCACAATGGATAAAAAATCTCCTCAAAATACTGTAAAGACATCGTTAAACTCTTCTGAATATAAAAACAAGTCTTTAATTCTTGCTGATGATGTTCTTAATTCGGGAACAGCTCTTATCTATGGTGTAAAACACTTTTTAGATGTTCCTTTAGTTAGGTTTAAAACCGCGGTTTTAGTAAACAGAAATCACAAGAAATATCCTATCAAGGCAGATTTTAAAGGTATTTCTTTATCCACTTCATTACATGAGCATGTCATAGTACAATTTGGAGGAGAAGATCGTGCATATCTAAAATAACGCAGAAATACTTTCTTCACTTATTTGATTTGCATCTTTTTGATCTGTAACCACCTTATAATCGGCTTGATTATAGTAGAAGGATCTTTCGAAAAGATGTTTACGAACAAAATCTTTAAGTTCATCGATCGTTGTGATATGAGCAATTAGTGGTCTTTTATTCCGTTCTGCAAATAATCTTTTTGTCAGTTCATCCAATGATGTTTGTAAGTAAATACTTTTTGTATTTTCATTTTCTTTCACAATTTCAAGATTTCCCGCAAAACAAGGTGTACCTCCGCCAAGTGAAATTACACTATCAGTATGCTTATCTAAGACCTCTTTTAGGTATAATGATTCCTTTTTTCTGAAATATATCTCGCCGTGATCTTCAAAAATTTTTGAAATTGTTTTTTTTTCTTGATTTTCTATATATTCATCCAAATCAAGGTATTCTAATTTCATTTTTTTTGCCAAGTCTCTGCCTACCAAGGATTTTCCGCTCCCCATATACCCAATTAAAACTATACTCATATCATAAAAATTAAGTTGATATTGCTCAAAAGAAATATCATTTAAAATAAAATGCAAATTTATATCAATTTCTTCTTGAAAAATAAATTAATGATAGTATATTTGCACCCGCATTCAAGGAAAAAGAATGTATGACCTGGTAGCTCAGTTGGTAGAGCATCTCCCTTTTAAGGAGAGGGTCCTGGGTTCGAGCCCCAGCCCGGTCACTAAGAAATAGATACTAATTATTTTATATATAGTATTATCTATTTAGTTCTTAAAATATTTTGATAAATAAATTATCTATGACCTGGTAGCTCAGTTGGTAGAGCATCTCCCTTTTAAGGAGAGGGTCCTGGGTTCGAGCCCCAGCCCGGTCACTAAAAAGTATCGTAGTTTCTACGATACTTTTTTAGTTTTATGTTATATTGTAGTGTTAATTTATTGCCCAGGTGCTGGAATTGGTAGACAGGCATGGTTGAGGGCCATGTGTCCATTAGGGCGTGCGGGTTCGACTCCCGCTCTGGGCACTATTTCAAAAATGAACTATAATTAATAGCTAAAACGGAGTAGTAAGAAATCTTGAAATAGGAATAAGTAGCTAGCTCTTCTTTGACCACTTAGAACCTCTTCTTTCAAATTCTAAAGTATTAAATTTAATATATCGGGTTAATCTAAAAGCTTCTAAAAAAATATATTCGAGAGCATTTTTTTCTTTTGGCTGTTGCCAACCATTTAATTTAAAGACCCCATCATCAATGACTAATATATTTTTACGATGGTCAACAATTTTCAAATAGCCTTTTTTCATTGCTTCTCGCACGTACTCTACTATTAAATTTTCATCAATCTTCATTAGCCGTTGAGTTTAAATAAAATTTCAAAAACTTTATTGAATTTTAAAAAATAGAGACTAATATATATAAAATCTTCAATTTTTAATTGCAAATATCTACAAATCTATCAATTCGGTTAAATTCAGACTACTATAATCAATTTTAAACTTATCAAAATTTATTACTTTTTACAATCACAATTCGGTTTTTTCAAATAGATAGTAATTGTATCCTTTATGCTAAACTCTGGAATCAAAACTCACGTATAAATCATCTCTTTATCGATAATGTTGATTTTGTTCTATAAGTTTAAAAATAGAATTTACTGATCCTATACTACTATAAGAATCTTCTGGAGTATTTTTACAATAATCAATCAATTTATCTATAGAAGAGACTGCTACATGCATACGAACATCAGAAGAGGCATAGTAAATAAAGACTGTTCCATCCTCATCTTTGATCCAACCATTTGAAAATAATACATTACCTACATCACCAATAATCTCCTTATCATTAGGTGCCATAAAATATCCTCCAGGCTGATATTTTATTTTTGTAATATCTTCTAATTCGGTCATAAACACATACAGCACATATCTTAGACCTGCAGCAGTATTACGTACTCCATGAGCCATATGCAACCAACCTTCTTTTGTTTTTAAAGGTGCTGGACCTAAACCATTTTTTAGCTCATATATGGTATGAAACTTTTTATTAAAAATGACTTTCTCTTCTTTGATAATAGCTTTGCTCATTGATTCAGCATATCCTATTCCTATTCCTCCTCCAGATCCTGTTTCAATAAAACCATCCTGTGGCCTTGTATATAAGCAATATTTTCCGTTTACAAATTCGGGATGCAACACCACATTTCGTTGTTGATTTGATGGTGTTACTAAATCCGGGAGTCGTTCCCAATGCAATAAATCTTTAGTTCTTGCAATTCCTGCATTTGCAATAGCACTAGAAACATCTCCCAAAGGAGCTTTAGGATCTTTTCGTTCTGTACAAAAAACCCCATAAACCCATCCATCTTCATGAGGTATTAAACGCATATCATACACATTAGTATCCGGATCTCCTGTTTCGGGCATATGAATGGGCTTTTCCCAAAATCGAAAATTATCGATTCCATTTGGGCTTTCTGCAATAGCAAAAAAGGATTTTCGATCATACCCCTCTACTCTTACACATAAAACATACCCATCATTCCATTTAATTGCACCTGCATTAAAAGTCGCATTAACCCCAATACGCTCTTGTCTCCATGGGTTAGTTTTTATATTTAAGTCATATCTCCAATGTAACGGAACATGATCAGCGGTTATTATAGGGTATTCATATCTCTGATAAATTCCGTTATTTTCTGTTATTGGATTATTCCTTGTATTTAGTAAATTTTCGTGTTCTTTAAATAATTCCTCAAACCCTTTTACTGGAGGTAGCTGTATTTCGTTCGACATATCATATTAATATTAAAGTTCTTTTTCTCTTCTTTCTGTTAATTCCTTATTAATCTGTAGCACAAATTGATCATCAAGCTTGTAAAAATAGATGAAGATCGCAGAGCCAATTGCTCCAATTGCGGGAATAAAACTAAGCATCATTCGAATTCCAACTTTTGCATCTTCGGTTTGAACGGCATTAGCTTCGAATCCATAGTACGCCAACATCCAACCTGTGAGAGCACCTCCCAGAGTCCATCCCATTTTTTGAGACATCGAAGAAGATGAAAAAATTAATCCCGTCGCCCTTCTTCCTGTTTTCCATTCTGAAAAATCAGCTATATCTGCATACATAGACCACAACAATGGAAAAATAATTCCTGCACATATACTAATCAAAAACTGAAAAATAAATATGAGTTCTATGTTGCTTTCTTTAAACCAAAAGAAAATACAACTTAGTATTGTAGCCAAAATCATAGCGAATAAAAATGTATCTTTTTTACCAATTCTGCTTGAAACCGGCTTAGCCAATACAACACCGATAATATTTGCTATTTGCCCAAGTACCAGATACAAAGTGCTATATGTTATGTCAACATTTATAACAGGAAGATGGAAAGCATCTTGATTTTCAAAATAATATTTAAAATAATATATCGTAGAACCATCTCTAAGTGAATTGAAAATCAAAGAACATACTCCCGCTCCCAAAAGAATAAACCAAGGTTTATTTTTGGCTAGATCCTTCAAGTCTGAGGTAAGGGATATTTTTTGTCCTTTAGGAGGACTAATTCTTTCCCTGGTAAAGGAAAATGTAAAATAAAAAAGTAATGCAGCAATAATTCCGAATATAATTACAGCATATTGCCATCCTTTTGCAGCATCTTCTATCCCTGAATCAGTTTTACTAAATATACTTACTAATGGCTCTGCAAAAGCAAGAACCAAAATACTTCCTGCAAAGGCAAAAACAAATCTATACGTTGCTAATGAAGTTCTTTCTTTAATATTAGAAGTCATTACTCCTAATAATGATGCATAAGGTACATTTACAGTTGTATACACAATCATCATAAGTGTATATGTGATATAAGCATATATCAATTTTTGAGGAGTCTCAAGATCTGGAGTTGTAAAAGTAAGTATACCTATTATTGCAAACGGAATAGCCATCCAGAGGAGATAAGGTCTAAATTTACCCCATTTGGTATTTGTTCTATCTGCTATAATTCCCATTATAGGATCATTTACACCATCAAATATTCTTGTAACCAAGAACATAGTCCCTACCATTGCAGCAGAAATCCCAAAGACATCGGTGTAGAAGAATAACAAATACATTGAAAAGAGTTTCCAAAACATAGATGAGGCGAAATCGCCAAACCCATACCCCACTTTTTCTTTGAGTTTTAATTGCTGCATTATTAAGTTTTTATTGAATATTATTTTCGATATTTAATCTATTTTATTTTCTGTATTTCATCCAAAAAAAGAACGTGCGGTAAGTTTTTAAAATTTAAAAAATCTTTACTAGTCTCCTGTCCTTTATAAGGTACATAAAAATGATTCATCCATGCGTTTCTCCAGAATAATGCCCAAGCAATTCCTGAATCCGAAACACTTTTATCCAAAACCTTTGTCCACCACTGCGGTACTCCTTTTAGCATACTAAATCCTGTTTCTGAAAGAGCAAATGGTTTATCTTTTTCTGCACCTACCTTTTTCAATACAGCAATATCTCTTTTTAACGTATTCATATACTCTGCTTCTGTACCATATTGATATATATCCACTCCTAACATATCTACATATTCATCACCTGGGTAATATTTTAGGAATTCACTTTCGGTGTTCAATGTGTTTGGAGAGTATAAATACAATAAATTATGAACTTTATATTCATCCTTAAGAATGTAAACAGTCTCTCGCCATAGGCGTTTATACTCTTCTTCTGTACAGCTTGCTGCACCCCACCAAAACCAATCTCCGTTCATTTCATGAAAAGGTCGAAAAACAATAGGAACTTGCGGCCCAATAAATTTTTTAAGTCCATTCATAAAATTAGCTACTCTTTTTAACCAATTTTTATATTTATCATGCAATATTCCTCCTCTAAGAATTTGCTTTACTGTAGATGTAGTATCCCAACTACTCTTATTAGATAAAGGATTATCTGGATGCCAGCTTATGGTGACTATACCTCCACTCTTATGTGCTTTTTTGATTAATTTTTTCATTAATTTAAAATTAACCGTATCCAAATTATGTTCATGATCTAACTCTATATGACCAATGTCAAAACCATAAACTGCAGGATACTGACCAGAAACCTCCTGAACATCACTTTTATACATCGTTCCGTCATTTTTCCATCCTATACCATAAGCAGTTGCATCCTGATGACCAAAAGCATATCCTAGTTTAGAAATTTCTTTAATTCTATGATATAAATATTTTGTTTGTTGTTTGGCTTTAATATCTACTAAAAAAGCTTCTTTTTTCATCAAATCAGAAGTAGGCTTACAAGACATGAGAAATAATGAATAGATAAAAATGAAAACTAAATTATTTCTTAGTAATGAAAAATCTACATTTACTAAAAACCCATTACTACTTAAACACAAAGTCAGAATTTTTTTTAACATCATTAAATTCATTATTTTGAATAATTGACAACAATATTTAAAAATCTATAAAATATTCTTATCAAAATCGATGTCACAAAAGTAATTTCAGAACAAATACAGATGTAATACTATTTTATCATTTACTATACAGATTCAACGAAATAAACTCCATTTAGGTTGATTTTTGAGTTAGAAAAGAAAACACGGGTTTATTTATTTTATAATTTGGATACATGCTCTACTATTATGATATGGGCATTTCCACATTCCGACTTTTTCATGTTGGGGGTTATATTTTCCATTTTTATCTACCAACCAATGCCATTCACCATACTTATGGTCAATAATGTATGTATTGGTAAATTTCCATATTTTAAATGCAATATCGAGATACTTGTCTTTTTTAGTAATTCTATATGCGTTGTATAATCCAACAATAGCTTCTGCCTGTGGCCACCAATGTCTGTCTGTATCTATATTTCCTGTGGTAATATCTATTTCGTTCATCACTCCATCTTTATCATCAATAGCTTCATTAACAAAGGTATTTACAACTAGAATAGCAATATTTTCTATTTTTTCAAGTAATTCTTCATTATTCAATGTTTTCGCTGCTTCAACCAATAACCAAGAGGTTTCTATATCATGCCCATAAGAGTAAATTGAACTTTTTAAATTCCAGTGTTCATCAAAAAATAAATTAAAATGTCCATCATGACTAAGTAATTTATCAGTAAATATTTGCAATAAGTTCTGCAAAGCCATTTGCACTTTTTTGATGGGGTAAATCTTATATAATGTAGTATAAGCTTCTAAAATATGAAGATGGGTATTCATTGTTTTGGCCGCATTATCATCTTTTTTGCTTAAACGCATATCTTCTATGGTATTCCAATTTTGATTAAACGCTTCGATATAACCACCATACTTAGTATCTAAAGCTATATTTTCTATGGTTTCAAAAATTTCTATAGCCCAAGATTTTGCTTCTTCATTTTTTGAAAAAAGATAGTATTCAGAAAGTGCATAAATTGTAAATGCCTGTGCATAGATTTGTTTTCGTTTATTTATTGGTACGCCTTTATAATCAACTTCCCAAAATACTCCTCCTTCTTCATTATCTCTAAAAAAATCTTTGAGATAAGAAAAGCTTCTTTCACACAGATCAGCATATCTATTGTCTTTATAGAAATTAGAAGCTGCCGAGAATGTCCATAATATTCTAGAATTAAGAATAATCCCTTTATTCATTTTAGTTTTCTTAATATCAGGATAATCTATATGACCAATAAAACCTCCATACTTATTATCTATTGTATTATTTTTCCAATAGTTAAGTATACTTTCTAATTCTGTTGTAAGATGTTTTTTTAGATTTCCTAATATATCCATTTGCTTAACTTTACCTCTGATCGAACATCATTTTCAGGCAAATGTTACATTTTGCGCTAAGGGTACATAGTTCGATCAATTTTATATTTTTACAAAAGTAGTGTTGTATTAATTGAAGATTTAGCACTATTTTGTCAATTTGTAAGCTAATTCTAAAAAATGAAGCTTTTAGAGCAAAATATACATAGAGAAATTACTCCTTTAACTTCTAAAGACTGTTTTCTTGTTTTTGACAGGGTAAAAGATGATTTTGATTTCCCTATACATTTTCATCCAGAATTCGAGCTTAATTTTATACATAATGGCAAAGGAGTACGTCGTATTATAGGGGATCATATGATGGAGATCGACAATATCGAATTGGTTCTGGTAGGGCCAAACCTTTTTCATGGCTGGACATTACATAATTGTACTCAAAAGAATATTCATGAAATCACCATTCAGTTTCACAATGATTTACTTCAAGATCAACTTTTAAGCAGATCAATAATGAAACCCATTAAGGATATGTTCGAACGCTCATCGCATGGTATCCTTTTTTCAAAATCTACAGCTGAAGAGATATATCCTAAAATTAAAAATCTTTCCACGCTTCAAGGGTTAGAGTATTTCCTCTCTTTTATTTCTATTTTACATTTCCTGGCAATATCGAATGGGCAACAAAAGCTTTCAATTTACTCTCCTACGACAGAAGAATTTCATAATAGTGATAAGATCAAAATCGTATATAATTATTTGCAAGAAAATTTTCATACCAAAATAAAGGTTCAGGATATGGCTTCTATGTTAAATATGACTGAAGTATCCTTTAGCCGGTTTATCAAAAAAAGAACAGGTAAAACATTTATTGAATACCTAAATGATGTTAGAGTGGGATTTGCCTCACAATGGTTACTTGAAAAAAAAGTTTCTATTTCTGAAATTGCTTATGGTTGTGGTTTTAATAACGTTTCTAATTTTAATCGTGTTTTTAAAGCACATAAAGGATGTACTCCTACTGAATACAAAAAAGATTTTGAAGGAATAAAACGTGTTCTTTAGACACCAAAAGTAGTCACACTCTATTTACCTATAACTACACTCCTATCCTTTTTAGAAAATCTGTTTTATAACTATCGCCAATAGGAATTCTTACATTATCAATAATAACTTTGCTTCGCTGAATTGCATCAATACTTCTGATATTAACAACATAGGATCTATGTACTCTTAAAAACTGATCATCTGGTAATTTTGTTTGTAAATCTTTAAACGTCATTAGGGTAAGTATTGGTTTTTCCTCTAAAACATGAATCTTTAAATAATCCTTCAATCCTTGAATATATTTAATGCCTTTTAGTTTGATCTTTACTGTACCGTAATCACATTTTACAAAAACAAACTGATCTATATGAGACATGGCAGTCGAACTAGCATCAGACATAGAAATCTTTAATGATTTTTTATTTCTTTTTTTGAGTTCATAAATTTCTTTTGCCCTATTTACTGCTTTTACAAATCTTGGGAAAGAAATTGGCTTTACCAGATAATCGACTGCATTAATCTCAAACCCTTCTAATGCATATTGAGAATACGCTGTAGTAAAAATAAAGAGAGGTTTATGGTCTAACGTTTTGATAAAATCAATTCCATTGATTTGAGGCATCTCTATGTCCAGAAAGACAAGATCCACGTGAGTATCATTCAAAAACGGAATAGCCTCTAATGCATTGGTAAATGCTCCTACAATTTCCAAAGTTCCAATATCCTCACAATACGATCTAATAATTCCCAAAGCCAATGGTTCATCATCTATTATTATACATCTCATATCATTCAAGAATTAGGGTTAAATCTACTATGTAACGATTATTCTCTTCTCTAATATCAAGAGTATGTAAATCTGGATATAGAAGTTCTAATCGATTTTTAATATTAGTTAAACCAACTCCAGAATTATCTATATTCTTTCTATACACTCCTATGATATTACTTACGTTAAACGTGAGTCTATTTTCTATCACTTCTATTTTTATAAGTATATCAGTTACTCCTTTAAAATCAGTACCATATTTAAATGCATTTTCTATAAAGGATATCAATAACAGTGGATATATATTTTTCTTTTCATATTCTCCTCGTATTGACAATTTTACATCTTCACTATTCGAAAGACGTAATCTTTGCAGGGAAACATAATTTTTAATATACTCAATTTCTTTAATTAAAGGCACAATCTCCTGATTGGCTTCATAGAGCATATATCGCATTAGTTCTGACAACGTTAATACTGCTTCTGGGGCATCATTAGATTTATTACGAACTAAAGAATATACACTGTTTAAAGAATTAAAAAGAAAATGCGGATTTAATTGTGCTTTTAAGAACTGAAGCTCAGTTTCTGCACGATGCGCTTCGGTTTCTTTGGTCATTTTATCTCTTTTATAAAAGTCCCTCATTAGACAGAAGATTCCTCCCAAAAGAAAAAAAGCAAAGAAAAAAACACCTCGTATGGTGTGTTTTAAATGTCCTGCTCTTGGAAATTCATTACCATATTGAATAATACTGTCAAATCTACCTAGAGGAAAATGTTTAGGAATATAGTTACTAACTATAAAATTAAATATGAGCAAAAATCCTATTGAACTAATAATATAGAATACAATTTTCTTTTTTAAAAGAAGTTTTGGCGCTAGTATAGAGTAATTAGCATAAAACACAATTGGATTAAAGAAAACCTGTGTAAAGAAACCCGGTCGTATTGTCCCAACTTGAATAAGAGAAATTCCCAAAGGGAATGATAATAGACAAACCCAAGAGATAACATGAACCCAAATCTCTTTAATTCTAAAAGTCTTTTTCAAAATCTTTGTTTTTATACATAACTAATTTTTAAAATCTATGTTACAACTATCCAATTCTGCTTTGGTTATATATGGTAAAATTCTACATTCTAGCTTATCAACCACTAGAAGAGCTATTTTTTGAGCATCTTTTTTAGATTTAAAATATTGATTTCCCAAAGCTCCGGGTATATTTTTTTGTTGTATAAACAAACGACTATCCTTGTATATCTCATAATACCACCCGTTGTCATCAGAGAGCTCCTTTACCTTAACCCTATAATATTTAGAATATAAATCGGGATTTGTTTTTCTTTCGAGAAAATAATTTCCCGCTAATACGCCGAATACTATAATTTCAAAAATCAATAAATAAGTTAATGTTCTTTTCATTTCTCTTGAAAAAAAGGTTTAGGAGCTGACTGACAAACAAACAAATGAATACACAATCAATCAATTAATCATCATCGTTTTCTTCTTGTAGAGGAAAGAACTCCCAATTATCATCTAGATATAAATTAGAACTTCTTCCCAGAGCTACAAATGCTTTTGTCCCATTATAAAATGTTATTGCATCTTGTCTTGAAGCTCCTTCAAATAATGTTTTTTCATCCCAAAAATCTGTTACCGGGTTGTATTCCCAAATAGATGTTGTAACTCCACCACTAACACTTCCACCTGCCAAATATCCTTTATCCCCAATACTAAATCCAACTGCGCTACTACGTTTAACATCATAATCATCTGTATCAAGATCTCCTAAAGGACTCCATACTTCTGTAGTAGTGTCAAAAACCCAAAAATCATCCTGATCTAATCCATTAGAAATTCCGGTTCCCATATATACTTTATCGCCTATACTAAATGTGGTGGCTTCTCTTCTTTTATCACCTCCAAAGCCTACTAATTCTTCCCATGTATCTGTTTCTGGAGAGTATTTCCAAAAATCTTTTCTATCATTATCTCCATCAAAACCTGTCCCAACATATCCTGTGGTTTCAGAATTAAATGCTATGGCTGCACGTCTTGGAAGTCCTTTAAATTCAGCAATTGGATTCCAACTATTTGTTGAGGGATTATATCTATAAAAATCTCCTAATTCGTTATCTCCATCAAAACCAGATCCTACAAACCCCTGATTACCAACAGAAAAAGCTACAGCAGAACTACGAGCGCTTCCTGAGAAATCTGCTAATTGACTCCAAAAATTACCTGTCATGTCATAGGACCAAAAATCATTTAAATAGTCATCTCCATCATAACCAGTACCCATATACCCTTTATCTCCAATTGTAAATGCTACTGCGCTACTTCTTGGTGTTCCGTCAAAAACTGAGCTATCTACCCAATTTCCTAATCTACTATCATCATCATCACTAGAGCAGCTTAGCATACAAAGAGTAATGAAGAAGTATAATACAGTTTTAGCTTCTTTACTTACGAATTGCATTAGTTTGTCATTTGTTTTCATTTTTTATTTGTTTAAATTAAATTTTAACCCCATAGATATAAACACAGTGTTATCTATCTCAAAATCATATATTTCTTTATTTTCTTTATCCAGGATTTTTAATTGATTCCATGGAGAATACCCTATTCTGATTACAGTAGTCCAATTAGGTTGTATTCTATAGTTATATTCTACACTAGTATCCAGCGCATTGTATTGCAATTTAGTATCTGTTAAATTCCCTAAATCTTTAAAGTTCATTGTGGAAGATATATTTCCAAAGAGCCCTTTAAAACTTGCGGATATAGAAACTTTATGCCGTAAATCAAAACTGTAATTAAGCTTTGTTTGAGGTATACCCAAGTTATAACTCCACTGTGTATTTATCATTTTCTGATATGAGATCACAGGAATAAATTGAGGTTTACCAAATGCAGTACCGAAGCTGATTCCAAAAGTCAATACGGATGACTTGGTTTCATTATCCCAACTTTTTGAGACCGTAGCCGCAGAACTCATTATTAAGTCTTCACTGCTCAAACTCCCCTCTAAATTGGATGATAATGACGGAGAAAACAGTACAGTAGCAAACCATGAATTATTTATAGAATACCTATAAAACAACCGTGTCTTTATGGTATGTATAGTTTCATACGATTGGGTATCAAAATCTATGGCAGCATTATTAAACATAAAATTGTAGGAGTCATATGATGCCCCAAAGCCCAAAACACTTTTATTGAATTTCTTTCCAAAATTTAGATTCGCAGTATATTTTTCTATACCAACCTCTCCTAAACCGGGAATAACAGTATATTCAAATCCCGCAACCTCCATATCAGGATTTTGCGCCCACAAGACATTCCCTACTCCAAATACCAAAACAATGTATTTTAAACAACGTTGCATTATTAATTTTTGATAAAAGTATTTAGGCAGTCTTACGGAAGAAAAAAAAATATACCGAGATTAGAACTCTATAGACAGAATTGTATTTTTTATCTACCAATCTATAGATATATGTTTCGTCTCTAAAAAACACATATCTGTCTATACATATTATGAATAGGTATAATATAGTTTCAGATTAGAAGCTTCTCTATTTCATTTGTTAGAGAAATTAATAGTCTAAATGAAATTTTTACCATTTTTATTGTGTTGTGGCATTTTAACAATAGCCTGTTCTGAAGAAGAAGATATACCTACATTAGAAGTAGGTCAAGATTTTACTAGCTCAAATGTTAGAGTAATATCTATAGATACATTTACAGTAGAATTATCTACATACAAAATAGATAGTATAACTACATCATCACCAAGTCGAATTTTGGTAGGTCGGTATATCGATGAGATATTTGGCATCACTATAGCAAAAAGCTATATGGAACTCACACCCGAAAGTTATTCTATTCCCAATGACGCCAAATTAGATAGTATTGCATTAATCCTTAATTATGACAACTATTTTTACAATGACACCTTAAAAACATCATCTATTAATGTACACTTATTAAAAGATGAAGTAAGACCCGAAGATGATGTATTTTATAATACAAGCACAATACCGCATGAAGAGGCTCCAATTGCAACAAAAAATTATAAACCCGAACCGATACGTGAGGATTCTCTTCATATTTCGATTCCGATAGATATTGGCCAGACGTTATTTGACAAAATACAAGAAGGGGATATAAATGATAAAGAGGAGTTGCGTAATGAGCTAAAAGGTTTTGCATTACTACCTGGCGAATTAGACAACTCCTCAATAATTGGCTTTTCAACAGATAATACTGTAACCTATCTTAGATTTTTCTATACACTCGAAGACTCTGAGTTCGAAGATGATGAACAAACTTTTGACTTGGGTATAAATGTAAGCGAATCATTCCCTACCTATTTTAATAATATTCAAAGCAACACAGATGGAACCTTTTTTACTACACTTACCGATCAAGAAATAAACCTCTCATCTACAGAATCTAATAACCGAAGCTATATCCAAGCTGGAGTTGGAATTATCACAAAAATTCAATTTCCTACGATAAAAAAAATTCAAGAAATTCCAGGTACCGGTACAATAGTGGATGCAACACTACGAATAAAATCACCTCTACAGGTTTATAGCAATATTCTTCCGATACGTGATTCTCTTTTTGTCAACAACATTGACCAAAATAACAACATAGGAAATCAATTAGCCAATGGAACAAACAATGTGTTTGCTACAATCGATGAAAGTGATAAAGAATTTAATGAAATCGTGTATGAAATTCCTATTGGTGTTTATTTAGAAAGTGAAATATCAGAAGCTCCAGAAATTGATAATGGCATTGCTATTTTTCCTCAAAATTTTAATGATACGGTAAACCGAATTGTACTAGAAGGAGAAAACAGTACCGATTTTGAAGCTCAATTAATTATCACCTATGCGATATATGGTAAAGATGAATAAACATTTAAGCATCCTCTTAATTTTCTGGTCAACACATTGTATGTTTGCTCAAACCAATAACCTTACAGGGTCTCCTTATTCTCTCTTTGGTTTAGGTGTTCAATCGAACTCCAACATTGGAAAAAATAACGCATTAGGAAGAGGTGGTATAGCTCTCGAAAGCAATCATCTAATTAATATTTATAATCCAGCTTCTTTCGCTTCAATTCCTAAACAAAGTTTTTTACTCGATATTGGTTTTTTAGGAGAACTAAATGAAGTTTCGAACAGTAGTAAAGATGAATTAAGATTAGCTGCTAATTTCTCTAATCTGGCTTTTGCTTTTAGTGTAAGTGATCGTTCTGGGCTGGGCATATCTATCATTCCGTTTACAGATGTGGGATATTCATTAGTTGGCATAAGGAGTAATATCGAGGGATCTCAAAACGAATTTGTTAGTAACATAACAGGATCTGGAGGGCTTAGTGATTTAAAACTGAACTATGGCTACCAGCTCTTTGACAACTTCAGAATTGGCCTTACCACTTCATATTTATTTGGATCTATTAAGGAAACAGAAAATGTTGTAATCGGAGAAGCTTTCCTGAATATTACTGAAGAGAATTTTTATAACGGATTTAGATTTGGTTTCGGGTTTCAGTATGATATCAATGACACCTATACAATTGGCTTTACAACTGATCTACCAACATCATTAAATGGTTCGCAAGATCGATTTGTAACTAAAACTTTAGATTTTGTTGCCACTGATGAGGAAAGTGAAAAAGGACTAGATATTTCTAATTTCAAATTACCTTTAGAAATTGGTTTTGGCGTACGTGCAAAACCTATGAATGGTTTAACTTTAAATATTGACTATAAAAGAAATTTATGGAGTACTACCGATCAAAGAGATGAAATAGGAAAATTTGTGGATCAATCCATTATTAGTCTTGGAGCACAATATCGTGCAAGAGAGAGAGGTCTTAAATATTGGCAAAACGTAGAATTTAGAGCGGGAATCAATTATGATTCTGGATATCTAAAAGTAAATACCGAAGTTATCGATAATTACAGTTTTAGTGCAGGAATAGGATTTCCAATAAGTAGAAGTGGTAATTCTATGCTCAATATATCTTTTACCTCTGGGCAAAGAGGTAGTGTAGAAGGTATTCTGATAGAGGAAAAATTCAACCTCATTAATATCAACTTAAGCCTTAAGGATATTTGGTTTAAAAAAATAAAATTTAATTAGAACACTTTCTTTAGTATTTTCAAAAAAACAGAAACCTTTATTTATTGAACTTAATTCTATTCGCTACTAATCTGGTTATACTCATTATAGCATCAAAACAATCATATTCATCATAAAAAAAACTCTACGTGTCATTACATAAAATTACGTATCCCCACGTATTTACAACAATAAAGCCTCTAATTACCTTTGCATCACCAAGTTATTTAAAACTTAAGAATTTTAATTCAATATCAGATATTAAAAAAAATACATTATGAATCCATTTAAAACCAAAATCAGATTCAATTTCAAAGCTGTACTAGAATTTTTATCAAGTCTCCCAGGAGCTTGCAGTCATGCCATTCACAGATAATTCATTAAAAAAAATCGGTATTTATCTTCTTAACTATTAAAACCATCAACTATGAAAACTGTTCTAAAAATTGACAGCTATTTTGTTGCTAAACTTTGTCTTTTATTCAGCGCAGCATCACTTTTGGCTATTGTAATGATGTTATAAAAAAACAGGCAGGGACAAATGACGATCCTTGCCTGTTTTTGCAAACAAAACTAAATTAACAATATCAATTCTAGCTATAAACTAAAATTAACTCTTGCGAATAAAAATCTTCCAGTATATCCAAATTGTGATGTCCTTCTAGAGTACACAAATTGATCACCTGCTGTCCCTCCAGCTCGGTTTTCATCTGGATATACGTCTAATAAATTATTGGCTCCTATTGTAATATTCAAATTTTCAAAGATCGTGGTAGAAAAAGAAAGGTCTGTAACTACTTTTCCTCCATAAACGGCATCATCGCTTACTGTAGTTCCTTCTACTCGTGGATCTCCGTTAAAATCATCAGGATCGGTAACTTCTCCAAAGAATACATTTCTCAACAGTATATTATACTTACCTATAGATAAAGCATTGGTAAGACTCACCTTGGTTCTTGGTTGTGCTAATGTTAAAAAAGCCTCTTCCTGAGCATCAAAAAAGTTACCACTTTCGCCAGCATTGGCTATTCTTTCAGGCACTCGAATCTCTTCAACTTCTGTTTCTGCAAAAGTACCAGAGAGGTCATTCCTCAATGTTGCATTTGATCCAATATCGAGCTTATGTGAGATTACAACATCAATCCCCTGTGATTTTGTATCAATTGCATTTACAAAGAAACGAGCACTCGTCGCTCCTGCATCTTGAAATATTCTTGTAAGTTCAGGATCTCCTCCATTTCCAAAACTACCACTATACACAATTCTATCATCAATATTGATCAAATATGCATCTGCGGTAATTGTAAAATTTTGAATTTTTGCAGTGACACCAACACTATAACTATCAGAAGTTTCTTCTTTTAATTCTGCAATTCCGATAAGAGCTGCCGCTCTACTATCATTAGTAAAAGTACCTTGTTCAAAAGGTTGGTTATCCACAAAAACAGTACTTGTTCTACTAAAGAATTGTTGATGTAATGATGGCGCCCTAAATCCTGTACTATTTGCTCCCCGAACAGAAAAATTCTCTGTTATTTTATAGCGAGTAGCTAATTTATAATTAAACGTATCTCCAAAGTCAGAAAAGTTTTCATATCTGGCTGCTAAACTTACTAACCATTTCTCTGTAAAATCAGCTTCGAGATCTATATACCCTGCAATACTATTTCTATATTTATCGGTTTCGTTATTTGGATCATACCCTCTAAATACTTGTGACCCTCCACCAAGTGGAGCTCCAGTAAAATTATTACGAACTAATTCTGCATCAGTAGTAATACTAGTTACGGGGTTCCCATTAACATCATAACTAGTATAAGAAGCTTCTTCTCCCGCTGTGATGGTATAATTTTCAACTTTATATTCTGCACCCATTGCCACGTTAAGTCCACTAAAAATATCCTCATGAAATTTTGTAATATCCAAATTCGTGGTATTTTGCATAAAGCTTAATGCACCGGCATCAAAAGTTCTGGGTGTTGCCACTCCCAAGGTTCCATTACTCGAATTACCAACGGTGATATCAAAAATATTAATACCATAAGTATTTGAAAAATCTATATTCCAATCCTTAATTTTACCTTTGATTCCTAATGCGATTGATTTATCAACAATATCGGTTCCTATACTAGGTAAAAAACCATTAGGAAAAGCAGGAGTATTTGCTCTACCATCTCCTTGTGCTGGTCTTCGATAAAATCCAGAAGCTAATCCTTGTCGATAACTAATTCCCCCAAAGCTATATAACTCTGTATCTTCACTAAGCGGAATTGACATATTTGCAAAGAATTTACCTTCTCTTAATTTGGCCGTTCCTACTTTAAATCTAAAATCTTCACGAGTTAACCCACGGGCTGTTAATTCATTATTATCAAGAGCTCTTGCAGCGACTTCATCTTCATCAAAACTAACATCCAATAAACCCCTTAAGGTTCCTACGTCTGTTGTATTGTTGACATCTAACGCTGCTATTTGGTCTCTAGTAGCTTGATCAAGATAGGTTATCCCTTGTGCTGCTGTTTGGTAATCTGCTAATGTCATTTCTGCCACATTTCCTCCACCTGCTGCAAAAACTCGTTCTGCTCCATGATATCCTCTAAAAATATTCCCATCATAATCGCGATTACGTAATGAAGGTTCTCTTGTGGACAAAGATCCCGTAAAATTTATAAAGCCTCCATTTTCTCCTATGGCTAAACCATAATTAGCTTCTAATTTTACTTTTTCACCATCACTCCCTCCTTCAAACTGATTAGAATTTTCACTAAAATTAGCTCCTGTAGTAACGGTAAGATCTAATTTCCCGGTTGCTTTTTTCAATACGATATTAATCACACCTGCTATAGCATCCGAACCATATTGTGCTGCAGCTCCATCACGTAGCACTTCTATTCGTCTAATAGCAGCAGTAGGAATTGCATTCATATCTGTTCCCACACTACCAGCTCCAACAGTACCATTTACATTAACCAAAGAAGTATTATGTCTTCTTTTTCCATTGATTAATACCAAAACCTGATCTGGTCCCAGACCTCGTAGAGATGCAGGATCTATATGATCTGTTCCGTCAGAAACAGTTTGAGTCTGAGAAGTAAAAGAAGGAGCAACATAATTTAAGATTTCGTTTACAGAAGTCTGCGGGCCTTGTGATGCAATTTCTGTAATATCGATAACATCAATAGCTACTGCAGTCTCTGTAGCTGTACGACTAGGGTTTCTAGAACCAACTATTACAACATCATCTAATTGTGCTGATGCATCTTTTAAAGTTACCGATATAAAGTCTTTACCTTCTGCATCTACTTCTGTAGTCTCAAAACCAATATAAGAAATCACCAAAATATTGTTCTCTTCTGGTAAATTGATAACAAAGTTACCTTCAAAATCTGTTTGCGCCCCAGTTGACGTTCCTTTTACCAGTACGTTTGCTCCTGGTAGGGGACTTCCATTAGAATCTTTTACATTTCCTTTAATCTCTCGTTGAACCTCCGTTTTATTTTCAAGTAATGGAGTTTTTTTCAATACAACTTGTTTACCAATAATGGTATAAGAAATATCTGTATGGTCAAACAAGAGTTGCAAAACATTATCTAAGGTTTCTCGATCAACTCGTATGGTCGTCTTTTTTTTAAGGTTTATTTCATCATTAATATAGAAAAATTTGTAAGATGTCTGATTTTTAATAGCTTCAAGAACTTCTGATATTGGAGTTTCTTTAAAGTCTAGTTCTATTTTACCTTGCGAAAAGCCAGATGTAGCCATCATCTGAAAGATAGAAAAACAAAATAAGACTAGTGTGAGTTTCATTTTTAATGCAATTGATTGGTGTGCTATGTGTGAAAATAGCGCACGATTACCCTTTTTTTTCATATTTTTGAAAAGTTTGATTGTTAAGTACTCAGTTATATAATAATCGAATCAGTAAGGGAAGTGTAGCAGCACTTCCTTTTTTTTACTGATAAATTGTAATCATTTTGTGTTTACATAAGCAATGAGGTTTTTATTGTTTTTAATATTACTAATGAATCTTGCCATTAGTTTTCTGGATGTATTAAAATTTTATTTTGATCTATTTCATAAGTAAATTTTAAAGTTCCTGAAAATGTTTTTAGGATTTCTTCAATATTTTCTATGTCAAATTCTCCTGTAAAATTTGTGTTATTTAATTTTCTATTCTGACTAATTATAGTAACATTATACGCTCGTTCGATTCTTTTATATGCTTCTGCAAAAGATTCATTTTGTAGAATAATCTTCCTATCCATCCATGAAGTATATAACATGGTGTTTACTTTCTTTTTATCTAAAACATTCTTTTCTTTACTATAAATAGCCTGATAACTTGGAGAGAGTTTTAATGAACCTGTATTTTCACTCTGATCATTTACAACTACTGCACCTTCTACCAAAGTGGTCTTTACTGTTGTATCCTCTGCATAAGAAGACACATTGAATTGTGTACCTAACACTTCTACATCCACAGTAGATGTTTTTACAACAAAAGGTTGTTTTTTATTCGTAGTGACATCAAAAAATGCTTCTCCTTCGAGGTAAACGGTTCTATGTTTTTCAGATGCAATAAAATGTTGTGGAAATTTTAGAGTACTAGCCGCATTCAACCAGACTTTTGTCCCATCAGACAGTGTTAGTTGAAAAAGCTTTCCTTTCGGAATGGAGATTTCCATATACTTAGTCTCAGTTGTAGCCTCATTTGGCTGCACTATAAATTGATGTTGATCTTTTTTCCCTATTAAATTTCCACTTGCGTTTGTTATATCTGTTTTATCATCAAAACTCATTAAGGTTATAGTACCTTCTTCATCCGTTATTTTGATCTTATCCATTGATGATGTACTTGACTCTACAATATCAATATTTGTCTTATGAGTAAACCTGTCTAGTGTAGTATAATAGTATCCTGCTAAAATTACTCCTCCTAAAATTGCAGCATATTTTATAATCTTAATCCATGGTCTAAATACAATTTCTTCTTTAGCCTTTTCATCTATAGTTTGCTTAAAACGCATATAAGCATCATTTGAATCTACCGGGATATCTTTTTGTTTAGCATACCATTCTTTTATTTTTTGTCTGAAAAGTATCTTATGATTTTCTTCTTCAGCAAGCCATTTTTGTAAAGTTTTTTTCTCTGAAGCTGAGATACTACCTTCAAGATATCTTTCAATTATTGTTAAATAATTATCCATTCTTTGCATTTTCTAATTAAAAGATGCAGAAAAACCACAAATCCCTTACTTTATTTTATTTTTTTTAATTTAGTCTACGATTTTCATAATGAATACTAATACACGTGACATAGAAAAGTTACTGATTCAAGGGCTTACAAAAGGGGATCAGCATAGCTATAGAATATTATTTGATAGATATTATTCGTGGCTTTATAACTATGTATATAAACTATCTCACGATTCTTCATTATCAGAAGACCTTGTGCAAAATGTTCTACTCAGACTTTGGGAAAAAAAGTCTTCATTAAACATTACTACTTCTTTAAAAAACTATCTTTTTAGAGCTTGTCATAATGAATTCTTGATGCATTTAAGAAAAAAGAAGAAAGAATATGATGCTTTGGATACGTTAAAGTGGGAAGTAATATTTGATACATACAATGAGATAGAAGAAAGTCAATTAGACACAGATTGGTCCAAACTTGAAAAAGCTATTGAAAAGCTCCCAAAAAAATGTAGAGAAGTATTTAAGTTAAGTCGATTAGAACAAAAAAAACATAAAGAAATTGCTGTTATTTTGGGAATTTCTACCAAAACTGTCGAAGTTCATATTAGTAAAGCGTTGCGCTTTCTAAAAACTAATGTTTCTATTTTTTTCTTATAAACAATTCAAAATCAAAATTTTAATTTCATTTTTAAAAAAATTAAGTTTTATTAAACTTTAGTATTAGATACCATCAAGAAAACGCAGTTATTACCATAATAGAATCTTTTTTTAACAATTATCTTAATTATTTTAACAAATAATGGAAAAATAAGTGTTTTCTTTTGCTTAAGTTTGTTTAACTATTTTTGAAAAAAGGTGAACAACGTTAAACAAATTTTTAGTATTAAGGACTTAGAAAATCTTTGTGGTGTAAAAGCTCACACCATAAGAATATGGGAAAAACGCTATAACCTACTTTCTCCTAATCGTACTGAAACTAATATAAGGACTTACAACCTAAAGAGTCTTCAAAAGCTACTTAATGTTACCTATTTGGTTAATAGTGGATACAAAATATCCAGAATCTCTAAACTGGATGAACAACAAATTAATGAATATGTTAGAAGTATTGTATCCGATAACAGTACTAAAAATCAAGCGATAAATTCCTTTAAGATTGCAATGCTTAATTATGATCTTGAATTATTTTTAGGAACCTACGAACAACTTGAAAGTAAGAGAAATTTCAGGCAAATATTTGTAGATGTTTTCATACCGCTTCTCAAAGAGATAGGATTATTATGGCAAACGAATACTATTAGTCCTTCGCATGAACATTTTATCACTAATTTGATTAAACAAAAATTGTTATTAAACATAGAAAAACTTCAATATTCTAAACCAACAAAACAAGATAAAGCATTTGTATTATTTCTTCCCGAGAATGAAATACATGAATTGGGGTTATTATATGTAAATTATGAGATTTTATTACATGGGTACAAAGCGATATATCTCGGGCCAAGTATTCCTTTAGATAGTTTACCTAATATGCTTTCTTTTCATGAAGAAACTATATTTGTATCCTATTTTACTATAAAACCTGAAAAAGATAATATTTCTAGTTATGTAGATGATTTTAACAAAATTGTCTGTACAGAAAAAGCAAATGAACTTTGGATGCTAGGTAAGCAGATTATGCATATTGATAAAAGTAATGTGCAAAATCATCGTTATTTCAATACAATTAGTGCATTAATTTCCGAACTTTAAAAAGTAAACATCCATTTCTCTAGTTATGTCAAAAAAAATAACGATCATTGGTTCTGGCTTCTCTTCTCTTTCTGCTTCGTGTTACCTCGCGCAACTAGGATATGAGGTTACTATTTATGAAAAAAACTCTACTATTGGAGGGAGAGCAAGACAATTAAAAAAGGAGGGATTCACATTTGATATTGGCCCTTCTTGGTATTGGATGCCCGACGTATTTGAGAGTTTTTTCAATGATTTTAATACAACTGCTTCTAACTTTTACACTCTTGATAAACTAAACCCAGCATACAAAGTATTTTTTGAAAACAAAGAAAGTATTGCGATAGAAGACACGTTAGACAAAATATATACAGCCTTTGAGAATGAAGAAAAAGGGAGTTCTACTAAATTGAAAAAATTTATCGCTACTGCTCAAAACAATTATGAGATAGCCATAAAAAATCTGGTTTATAGACCTGGGGTCTCTCCATTAGAATTAGTAACTAAAGAAACCATCCAAAGGATAGGTCAGTTTTTCAGCACAATTTCTAAAGAGGTTCGTAAAGATTTCAAAAACCCAAAACTAATTCAAATACTCGAATTTCCAGTCCTGTTTCTGGGAGCCAAACCAAGCGATACTCCTGCATTTTATAGTTTCATGAATTATGCAGATTTTGGATTAGGAACATGGCACCCAAGAGGAGGTATGTATGAAGTAATACTTGGAATGGGAAAATTAGCGCAATCTCTGGGTGTTAAAATTCATACGGATTCTAATGTCAAAAAAATTGTCGTTGAAAACGGGAAAGCTAATGGTATTGTAGTAAATGATAAAAAGATCGATGCCGATATTGTATTATGTGGCGCAGATTATCACCATGGAGAAACATTATTAAATATAGAACATCGACAGTATTCTGAAAAATATTGGGACAAAAAAACCTTTGCTCCTTCTTCCTTATTATTTTATGTAGGCTTTGATAAGAAATTAAAAAACATAAATCATCATAACTTATTTTTTGATACTGATTTTGATAAACACGCAAAAGATATATATGATTCTCCTAAATGGCCTGATCAACCTCTATTTTATGCTAATTTCACCTCATTAACAGATGCTAAATCTGCTCCAGAAGGTAATGAAAATGGTTTTTTTCTTATTCCATTAGCTCCAGGTATAGAAGATACAGATGAATTAAGAGAACAGTATTTTGATAAAATTATTACCCGTTTCGAAGCTTTAACAGAACAAAATGTTAAAAATAATATTATCTTTAAAGAGTCCTTTTGTGTAAAAGACTTTATTAAAGAATATAATTCGTATAAAGGAAATGCATATGGAATGGCGAATACACTTTTACAAACTGCTTTCCTTAGACCCAAATTGAAAAGTAAAAAAGTAAAAGATTTATTCTTCACAGGACAGCTTACCGTTCCTGGCCCTGGGGTGCCACCATCACTAATTTCTGGTAAGCTAGTAGCAGGATTAATTGAAGCCGAATATCAACAACATAAAGAACTAGAACTAATCACAACATAAACCATCTCAACAACTCTTAACTAAACTCAATCCATATGAAAGCAATTTTTGATACAGTATCCTATAGTTGTAGTAAAATTGTCACCAATTCATACAGTACTTCATTTTCGCTAGCATCAAAAATGTTATCAGATTCTATACGACAAGACATATACAATATTTATGGTTTTGTAAGGTTTGCAGATGAAATTGTAGACACATTTCATGATTATGACAAAGAAAAATTATTTAATGATTTTGAAGAAGAAATGTATAAAGCAATTGAAAATAGAATTAGCTTAAACCCTATTCTTAATGCTTTTCAAAAAACTGTACATCAATACAATATTAATCCCGAACTTTATGAAGCCTTTATGAAAAGCATGAGACTAGATCTTCATAAGACCAAATACCTAACGGATTTAGAATATAAAGAATATATTTACGGATCTGCAGATGTGGTTGGATTGATGTGTTTGAAGGTTTTTGTTAATGGAGACCAGAATAAGTATGACGGACTCAAAGAAAGTGCAATGCATTTAGGATCTGCATTTCAAAAAGTTAACTTTTTACGGGACCTTAAAGCCGACTACGAAAATTTGGAAAGAACTTATTTCCCTAATACTGATCTTAACAGGTTAGATGAAGATTCAAAACTTAGGATTATAAAAGAGATAGAAGACGATTTTGAAAAAGGTCTTAAAGGAATTTTAAAACTTCCTGTCGAAGCAAAGTTTGGGGTATATACTGCATTTATTTATTATCGTAAATTGTTAAAAAAACTTAAAAAAACTCCTTCTCTGGAAATAAAAAATGCTCGCATACGAGTCCCAAATTACCAAAAATTTGGTTTATTAGCCAAATCATATTTTGACTATAGATTAAATCTAATTTAACCGTATTTTTGTACAAATCTTATGCTTGTGAAAATCTTTATTCAAATATTAGTTTTTCTAGCCGCATTTTCTATTATGGAGTTTATGGCTTGGTTTACTCATAAATATGTAATGCATGGTTTTTTATGGTCTTTGCATAGAGATCATCATCATAAAGATCATGGTAGCTGGTGGGAACGCAATGATTTATTCTTTGTGTTTTATGCAGTAGTCAGTATGTCTTGTATTTTATTTCATGATTCCCTCACATTTTGGGTAGGAAGACCGATAGGTCTAGGGATTTTGGCATATGGTATTGCATATTTTGTGGTTCATGATATTTTTATTCATCAACGTTTTAAGCTATTGAGAAATGCAAATAATTGGTACGCAAAAGGTGTTAGAAGAGCTCATAAAATGCATCATAAAAATATTGGCAAAGAAAAAGGAGAATGCTTTGGAATGCTGGTAGTTCCATTTAAATATTTCAAAAAATAACCTTAGAACTCAAAACCTACCTTACAAAACATTTAAGATCATAGCGGTTACTTCTTTAGCAGGCATTTCTGGGAGATTAATGTTTGTGAATGGAAAATGGATTTCAATAGTTTTATAATTTTGAATAACTTTTAAAGAATCATCATCTATAAAAGTGATTGAGTCATATGAGGCTTTCCAGCTTATAAGAGCATCTTCTTCTTCTAATATATTCACCATTATATGCTGAAGTTGTTCTGTAAGTTGCAAAACTCTATTTAACTCATATCCATTGGTTGGAAGTATTATTTTTGGAGCACCTATTTTCAAACCATAAGTATCCTGAAGAACGTCTGAAAATCTTCGTAATGCTTTTTTAACTTGTAATTTTCCTGAGGTATCATAAATTTTGTCAAAGACAGTACCTTTAGACAAAATATTGAGAACATTCTGGCTTTCTATAAACTCAAGAGATTCAATCTTATCAATTGTAATATGTAATATATTTTCGGTTATTATATCCTCAGGACTAACAATTTGTAACAGAAGTATTACGTCTTTATCTTTTCCTTCCACTTTCACTACAATTCCCTTATAAGTCTTCCCTGAAGAAGTTACTATAATTACTAATGTAGATTCTTCTTTCTCTGCCAAATATGATAAAAGTTCCTGTTTATAATAAACAGGAACTTTTTTAATTTTGTTTTTTAACATATCAACATTTCTATATTATAATTGAGATTCTAAAATCTCAACAAGAGCAGAGGTACGCTCATCAACATTACCCACATTCGAATAGCTTGAGTGATCTACTGTAAGTACACCATCTACAAAAGCATAACATCTATTAGCACTATAAATGTCATTATCATCTTTTATTACTATTTTCACTAATGTTTCCTGAAGTGCCTCTTTACCCATATCATCTGCGGTAATTTCATTAAATGCATTTATAATTGGTGTAAAATAAACTTTTGTGAATGACTCCTCCCATATATGAGAATATTGACCGTTAGAGGATAAACTATCCCAATTTATATCAAATTCAATCTCACTTCCCATCAATGAATTTATTTCATTCACTAAAGAAACATATTCACCTTCTTGATATGCTTTTACAATTCTTCTTTCTGCTAATCCCATAATTAATCTTAATTAACCCGTTGTGCATTTAGAAAAAGTTGCGCAAACTGCTAAAAGGCAGTAAATTGTAGTTACGACACTATAATTCATATGCACAACTTTCAAGCAAATTACGATAAAATACTCAAGGTTTTAAAAGG
>NZ_VLNR01000209.1 GCF_007489275.1 Aquimarina algiphila | reverse complement strand
GGTCATCAAAGATTAATGCATTGTTATTACCTGATCTTGGTAATTTGATAACTTCGCTTATGTCAGCACCTTCGGTTAAAGCGTCAATCTTTTCTTTAAACTTTCTGTAGTTCTTCGGGAGATAACACATGTCCTTTTGCTCAACAATAGCGCATATATCCCTATATATTTTATTCCCTTTTAAGTCAAGGTTTTCTTTGTAATCGATAGTAAACTCTAAAACAGCGCAAGCTTTCGCCAGTGCTGTACGTTGTACAGTAGTACAATTGGAATAGTGTTCTAAATGGTGGCTGTATCGCTCATTTACAAAGCTTGTTAACTCCGCAGTAAGTAAATTACTTTCCTGACTGCTCATAGCTAATTTGTAAGATTGTATAAGTGTATCTGGATCACCAAACAGATCACGGTAATTTG
>NZ_VLNR01000208.1 GCF_007489275.1 Aquimarina algiphila | reverse complement strand
CACGTTTGTGGGTTTTATCCAGGGAATAAAATGTCCTGGAATTTCCATCATGAAAATATACAATACATTTGCAGAGTGATATACTCGGTAAGTTTGGCGAAATCATATAGCAATAGGTTTTAGAAGGGTTCGTTGCAGACTTTTTTCGTATTCCCTCATCAGGGTATCGTCCTTGTAGGTAGATAAGCGTTGTTGTTGAATCCTAAAGAGTTGCAATCGGGTTTTATGTTTGTTTTTTCCTTTTCCCTTATCATAATCCTGCCATTCTTTTTCAGCTTTTTGAATCAGGATTTGGTTTCGGATCTCTTTTTTAAGGATTTCCTGTTTGAGATACCAATCGTAGGTTTTATTAAAGCCATTACGCTTATTATCCGGGCTGAAATACAAATGCGCAGGGGCCACCCAGCGATTGGGGT
>NZ_VLNR01000207.1 GCF_007489275.1 Aquimarina algiphila | reverse complement strand
GCCGTTTTTGCCCCTTATAAAAATTATAAACTCACTAGGTTACCCAACAATGGAGGGTTTGAACTTATTGATGATGGAGGAACCAAATACTACTTTGAACTCCAGGAGACCACCCAAATAGAAACCCTAGGTGCTACACAAGCTACTATTACTATATACCCTTCAGCTTGGGTGATCACCCGAATCGAGCTCACTAACAATAAAACGATTAGCTTTGAATATGAAAATTATACTATACGGCAAAGAACTCATTCCGATTCATGGACCATTGTTGATCTTGGTTCTCCAGAATATCAGCGTTGTATCAATGAGCGAAACCTAAATAATGTTTCTCATTCTTCCTCAGATAATGAAACCTTTGGGCTTTTATTACATAAGATCATTACTCCATCTGAAACGGTAACTTTTGATTATTCTAC
>NZ_VLNR01000206.1 GCF_007489275.1 Aquimarina algiphila | reverse complement strand
CAAGTTATTTAATACACACACTTTTGGGGGTGGGTCAATTTAAACAAGAATAGGTGGGTCAGTTTAAATAGGATTTACTGGGTCAATATAATAGGAATAGGTGGGTCAGTTTGGCAAGAATTTCCAGTTAATCCCTTTAATGTCTTATATTGTTGCTTGGTGAGGATTGCAGTCTCAGAATTCTTCCAAACAACATAATAACCAAATGAAGCCATATTTAATGCATCACGCTCTCCACTACATAAAACCACCTGATCTAATTTAATATTAGATTTCCTTGTAGTATCATCAATATCTTTCTTCGCTTCCTCATTTAAAAGTGATGTATGACCTGCTTTAGCATCTGATAATCCAAACAGAAAGTTTTCAGGACGACCTCCTGCATATCTAAACCTATAGGATTTATCTGCGGATTTTGGCT
>NZ_VLNR01000205.1 GCF_007489275.1 Aquimarina algiphila | reverse complement strand
TTGTGGGGGAATCATTAAGAAAAGGAAAAATTAAAAAGGACTAATAACAAAATTTAACTATTATTGCAAGATCTCTCTTAGTGGCACCATTTGACCGAAATAGGTGGCACAGTCACTCCGAAATAGCCATAATACATAAAAACAAAACTATAAGTTATGAAGTATCTCTTTCAAATGTTACAAGAAGGATTGAATTTGGATTATTTAATTTTTTAAAATCAAAGTCTATGAATAAGATTAAAGAATATAAGGGTATAGTTTTCACGTTGTAGTATCAGTAATAGCTATCCCCTGCTGGCGCCAGAATGTTTCTGGTGCCGTCAAAGCTTGGCAGGGTATTAGTACATATCTAAACTTTTTTTAGGACGCGAGATAAGCTGGAAAAACTTTAACCCCAGATGCGCGGAAATGTTTTCCGTGCCG
>NZ_VLNR01000204.1 GCF_007489275.1 Aquimarina algiphila | reverse complement strand
ATCCAGAATTACTTTAAAGAAAATGCAGTAACATAAAAGATCAATCAATTGAAATGCTATTTTTATACCTACTGTTTCCATCTTAAAATATCTTTTTTTCTTTTGTGTAATCAGGCTTAAGTGGGGTTTCAGTTACGGTAAGTTTTTCAAAAATAGTCCCAGTACCATCAAATATAAAAACCACTTTTCTTAAAAGCCCATCTATAATATCCTCATTGGGATCATACACCTCAATGAATTGTTTAGAATCGTATATTAAAGTGCCTTTCTCAACTTTATATCCTGCTTTACTAAGCATCATCTCCTGTCTTTCGATAGGCTTATAAACTTTAATCAAAGGATCTATATCTTCGTTAAATTGGTCTTTCATAATTTTCATTTAAAATTTTGTGCAATTCTCCTACTGTTAGTTTGTGTTGTTTCTTCTCC
>NZ_VLNR01000203.1 GCF_007489275.1 Aquimarina algiphila | reverse complement strand
GTAACATTTGGAGTTGTAGAATTACCTTTTAATATAACAGCATTAGACGAACAACTTAGTGTACCATCAACAGAAGCGGATACATTAGGTACTATAATATCCTGGGTTACAGTTACCGTTTTAGATCCTGTACATCCATTGTTATTGGTTACTTCTAGTGTATAATCTCCAGGTTCGCTTACATTTATATTTTTTGTATTTGCTGTAAAGTTATTAGGTCCTGTCCAATTATAATGAACACTATTATCAGAAGATCCTCCTGTTATGGTTACAACATCATTAATGCATGTAAGTATACCTTCTACAGAAGCAGTAGCATCAATAGTTCCTGGATTTTTTTCTGTAACCTTTACATTGTCAAAATAGTAAAATTCATCTGAAGCAGTAGTTCTTGATTTGACTATAATTTGTAGACTATTTCCACTTAGAGAACCTATTGATACAGTAGTTCCTGAACTGCTATTGTTATTTATGGTTCCTGAATTTTTACTAAAACGAACCTCTTGCTCTTCATTTATTTTATAATAAAGATCAATAAAGTCAAGACCTTCTCCAGTGTCTTCCATATCCCCTGTACTATATAAGAGAACAGAGATGTTTACATCATTTTTTCCTTTAATATCGATTGATTCAGAGGTCCATATTCCTTTTTTATCTTTCCCTGTATTATTAACTTTAAATCGATTATCTTTTACATGAAAGCCTCCAGAGCTTGGATTTTGAGTAGTCC
>NZ_VLNR01000202.1 GCF_007489275.1 Aquimarina algiphila | reverse complement strand
AATTTGCAAATGAACTGGAAGTATTAATAATCAAAGATATCATCCTAAAATGTGGCGGAGATCCTAATAAAATTAATGAAATAATAAACTCAACATAAAGGTTTCGAACACTTATGATTTGCAATCCGTGTCAAGTATGAATAAGCTGTAACGGTTAAATAGATAATAAAAAGGTAGTCGCATTCTAGTGACTGTCTTTTTTGATTAATTTGGGTTTAATAAAAATTTGTCAGTTCCTAAAAAGGAAACTAGTTAATTTTACATTTGCTTATAGGTAATATTAGCACGGATTACAAATCATAAGTGTTCGAAACCTTTTGGCTATTTCGGAGTGACTGTGCCACCTATTTCGGTCAAATGGTGCCACTAAGAGAGATCTTGCAATAATAGTTAAATTTTGTTATTAGTCCTTTTTAATTTTTCCTTTTCTTAATGATTCCCCCACAA
>NZ_VLNR01000201.1 GCF_007489275.1 Aquimarina algiphila | reverse complement strand
GATGTTTCTAAAGCACGATATAAACAATTTAAAAACCAGTCTAACCATTCTGTTATATCACCATTACTATATTGAACTTTTTTCAATATCTCGTAATACACCTTACGTTCTGTAAGCATTTGGCTGGATAGGCTATAGAACCTTTGCGAACTATCATCAGAAAGCGAAAGTAATAAATCAGAAAGGGCTCGGGCTATACGTCCATTTCCATCATCAAAAGGATGAATAATAATAAACCAAAAATGAGCAATTGCAGCTTTAAGCACATGATCAATTTTTGTGTCAGTATTGAACCAATTCAAAAAAACATCCATTTCCTCTTTCATTTTACCTGGAGATGGAGCTTGATAATGAACCTTTTCTTTTCCCATCGCTCCTGAAACCACTTGCATCTCCCCATTTCTGTAACAACCAACATCGATTCTGTGCATTCCACTTCTTCCTGTAGGNAATAATGCCGCATGCCAACCAAATAGCCGCTCTTCATCAAGAGGTTTATTATAATTTTGAGTTGCATCAAGCATCATTTCTACAACACCTTCAACATCTCTACCTGGGTATACCATCCCGGCATACTCAATTCCTAATTTTCTTGCAATAGACGAACGAACTTGCTCATAATTAAGTATCTCACCCTCTATTTCAGATGATTTTATAACATCAGCAGTCAAAGTAGACAGCATTGCTTCTTCCTTCACAGAAAACCCTAAAGCACTCATTTGTCCAAAAATCTTACCTTGTAGATGACGTACTTTACCAAAAATCACCTGAATTTTTTTTTCATTCCAGGTAAAATGGGGCCAATTTTCGTACTGATAAATATACTTTGCCATTTTAATGTATGGTTATGCGGCAAATATACAAATTATTCTCCGCATATTTAA
>NZ_VLNR01000200.1 GCF_007489275.1 Aquimarina algiphila | reverse complement strand
TATAATCACCCTCAGAGGTTACATTGACTGGATTCTCACCAGCAGTAAATCCTTCCCAGTTGAAGGTTACATTAGGAGTAGTTGATGTGGCGGTTAACGCTACTGATGTATTACTACAGGTAATGATTCCATCAGCAGTAGCAGTAAGCTCAGGCTTAGTTAAATCAGCACTTACAGTTACAGTTTGTTGAATACTACATCCGTTAATGGTATTAGTAGCGGTTACTATATAATCCCCTTCAGAGGTTACATTAACCGGATTCTCACCATCGGTAAATCCTTCCCAGTTGAAGGTTACATTAGGAGTAGTTGATGTAGCGGTTAATGCTACTGATGTATTACTACACGTAATGATTCCGTCAGCAGTAGCAGTAAGCTCAGGTTGATCAAGATCAGCACTTACAGTTACAGTTTGTTGAATACTACATCCATTGATGGTATTGGTAGCGGTTACTATATAATCACCCTCAGAGGTTACATTGACCGGATTCTCACCATCGGTAAATCCTTCCCAATTGAAGGTTACATTAGGAGTAGTTGATGTGGCGGTTAATGCTACTGATGTATTACTACAGGTAATGATTCCATCAGCAGTAGCGGTAAGCTCAGGCTTGGTTAAATCAGCACTTACAGTTA
>NZ_VLNR01000020.1 GCF_007489275.1 Aquimarina algiphila | reverse complement strand
TGGTGGCTGTATCGCTCATTTACAAAGCTTGTTAACTCCGCAGTAAGTAAATTACTTTCCTGACTGCTCATAGCTAATTTGTAAGATTGTATAAGTGTATCTGGATCACCAAACAGATCACGGTAATTTGTTGGTTTTCTGTTAGGTATTCTTTTTAAATCGTAATAGTAATCATGGTTAATCTTTGCCCATCTCCAGCTTTTTTTGGTGTCTGGTAAAATGTTATGATGACGGTGACAAGGTTGGACAGATTGTTTGTATTTGTTTTTTACTACACGATGAAAATTTTCAGTAAGGTCGCATATAGAAGCAACAAGATTTTGGCTCAGCCAAACAGTATTGTTCTTAACTAATATGTCACCTTGTTGAAATCTCATGCGTTTTCCCCTTCAGACTTTACTAATTCAATTTCATTTAGAGTATTTCTTAATTCAGTTAAAAACTGATAAGCCTTTGATTTTTCATTTTTTACTCCATTTCGCATAATGCGATATATATAATTTGATTTTTTACTTATCCCGTACTTTTGACCTACATAACTAATTTTTATACAGGCTTTCAGTGTTTTAATCTCACTTTCCGTGAAAGAGTTTATTTTTTTTTTCATAGTTTTGCACCAGTTAAGTGGTACAAATATAATCACAATTTGCGAATATGACAAAAATAAAATCACAAAATGCGATTTTAATTTTAGACAGACTTAAGGAACTGTTAGAAATTGATAGCGATTTTAGCCTTTCTGAATATCTTGGGGTTAAGGCGAATACTATTTCGAGCTGGAAAAAAAGAAATTCCTTAGACTATTCACTTATTATCGCAAAATGCGAACATGAGAGTTTTGATCTTAATTATGTTTTTTTAAACAGTAGTAAGGATTTAAAGACTATTAAAAACACTAACGAAAATAGCAAACTTGCTAAAATTGCTTTTGAAAAAGCTGAAAAAAATGAGGAAGTTATAGAAGAGCTAAAATGTCAAATAGAGGGGTTTAAGACTTTACTGAAAATTGATGAGGAACTAAAAAATAAGTAGTCTTAATACTTTATATCAATTTCAAGAAAGTTTATAGGGTAGGAAATAAAACTTTCTTTCTATTTACTAAATTAATCAATTTAAAGATATTACAGAAATCACTTTCATTAAGTCTTTGGACTTATTAATACATTTATAGCAACTTTCAGGGTTTATTATTATATCAACTAACTTTTTTCTTATTCTTAAAAGGTTTGATTTTTTTTCAAATTTTGACATAGTGTCTTGGTTATTTAATACGTACTCCACTTCTCTTTTTAGTTCTCGTATTATTTTACATTTATTCATATTACTATGATATATTATTTTGTTCTATTAAGTTTTCCTTTTTTAATTCTAGTATTTCTTTATCTAATTGTTCCTTTAAGTCAAGTGCGTCATTATAAAATTTCAATCTATTTCTTAAGATTATTAAAAAAACAAGTACAGGTATAGTTACAGGGAGAGAATACCAAAAATCATACTCATCTATATATTCAATATTTTGATTAACAACACCCGTTAATTGAAACAAAAACATTGTTAATGGTATTAATAATACCCATTTCCACCAATGTTTACACGTTAAAAACCAAACGGAAAATGATAATACGAAAGTGAATTTAGTGAAGAAAGCATGTATAAATATTTGTACACTTCGAAAACCTTTGGTTTCCATAGTAAAAGTTAAGAACTGCCAAGAAGTAGTTCCTTTGGGAACAATTTTATAAAGATAAAAAAGAAGTGGTGTCATTGCTAAGACTATAATAACAATAACACCACTAATCAATTTTGTTTTTTTATCCGTTATCTGGAATCTCATATTCATCTTTATCTAATGATTTTATTTCAATTTTATGATCAATATTCTCCTCAGGAACTTCTTCACTTATTGGTTGAACATTACAGCTTACAAAAAAAACTACTAGAAATAATAAAATTACCTTTTTCATGATGATCTAATTTAAAATTTATAACTAGATGCAAAATTAGAACTTATCAAATCAAATATCGAAAGAACTCTTGAAAATCAGTAATTAATAAAATATGGATTATAGTAGTTTTAGATCATATATAATTTTGAAGCAAAAATAATAAAACGAGTACAATAATAATTACGGTTTTACCGCGTATTTATAACAATGTTTTTCAAAAAATAACATCAAATATAATACCAAAAAAAGGACTATTCAATTCGTCAAAAGTTGCAGAAATTGAATTAAACTAAATTGTAAAAAGAAGTTTAAATAGACTAGAAAATAGATGGTCAAAAAACTCACAAAAACACTATTGAAAAGGTTAATAAAAAGGTTAATAAATTCGGATAAAACCAAAAGTGCAAAAAATATAGCTAATGTAGTTAAGGTCTAAGCCTTATAAACACTAAGAAAACAATACAAAAAAAGAGAAACCTTGTTTTATAGCAGTATTAAACTTAATTTTTGGTGTAGATTTAAGTACAATTAGGATTGTTTTAGGTCTAAATGAAGCTTTATAAGCCCTTATTGACACTATGTTTAGACCTAAATTAACATTTTGAGGAAAATAATATTATTAGAGCTTTAAAAATGAATATCAAATTAACATAAATGAACATTTCAACATTTGTTAAGCCCTTTTATTGTTTGTACTTTTGGTTTTGCCCCTCATAAATTATTAGTCAATTATATGAGATGATGGATGAAGAGGAACTGTATAAAAACCCTCTTTTGAGTAGATCAGACCTGTCAAATCGATTAGAAACTAGCGAAAGATATTTATCGCAAATTATAAATCAAGAGCTTAACAAAAGTGTGATTCAATTTGTGAATGAATATCGAATTGAAGCGGCTAAAAACCTATTGCAAAATCCAGTATTTAATAAATATTCTGTTGAGGCGATTGGTATGGAGGCCGGTTTTAAATCTAAAAGTGTTTTTTATAGTACTTTCAAAACCAGTGAAGGAGTATCGCCTGGTGCTTACAGGAAGCTTTAAAAACAGTCCTAATTTATATAATTATCCCGTATTAGGACTTCTACAATTCTAAAATTGCATTTTTATTTTTTTGATTCAGATACTTTTACTTCGGTTAATCAAAAAAACATAATAATGACTAAAATAGTTTTTGCTTCCTTTTTAGCAATGAGTTCTTATTTAGGGTTTTTTCAAAATGAAAAAAACATATCGGTAGGAAAATCAGTTTTGGTATTCAAACAGGATTATTAGGTATATGGGCGCACAATGAATTAAAATTATCAAATCAAATTGCATTACGAAGTGAAATATGTTTTGGAGGTCTTAATACATCAAATATTAAACCTGTGATAGCATTAGAACTTCGTTGGTATTACAATCTAAAAAAACGGCTGATAAAAATAAAAGAATAGATGGCAATATTGGATATCGTTTTTAGCAATTTTCATAATCTTTAAATAGCACAGAATACCGTTTTCTTTGGATCAAGTGTTTTTTGAATAGACGATCAAACGTTACAATTTTCAACTATAATAATTTCAAAAATAAAACTATGATGAATTCATATATCAACATAAAAACAGAAACAATAAAGTATGTTAATGCGTGTTTGCTAATACTCATTTTATTAATTTTTACCGCTTGTCAATCTGATGATGACATGCCTGCTACACCACAAGATTCAACCAATGGATTTTGGTCAATAGCAGATAAAGGTTGGATTTTTGAATTTACCGATGGAAATGATGTGTTTTACAACACAAATGCTGCTGGTTGCTCAATTCAAAACGATGATTTTGTTCTTCAGGATTTCTTTGGATTTGACTTTGATCTTATCAGCGAAAATGAACTTGTTGCCTCTTCAGAATTATCAGATTCTGAAATAAAATTTGTTCGATTACCAAATCAGAATCCAAACTGCCTACCTGATCAAATTTCTGACACAGAAGACCCTCAAGTAAATTTTGATCATTTCTGGAACATCTTTAATGATTATTATGCTTTTTTTGAAACAAGAAATATTGATTGGTCTCAATATGAAGGTTTACGAGATCAAATAACAGCAGAAAATTTTTATGATACTTTAGAAGAGTTAGTCTTTTTATTAGAAGATGGTCATGTAAGTATTACAGATGAAAATAATGCTATTCAAATTGAATCAGGAAATCCTAAATTATATGAAAGATTAAATGCTAACCTAAGTGGAGATCTTATCATAGAGAATGGGGACGATTATGATGCTCTTTTCAATCAAAAAGCGATAACAATAGTATCAAAATATTTAGGAGGAGATTTTGAAATAGATGAGAGAGAGAAGATTATATGGGGGTTGATTAATGATGATGTTGGGTATATTCTTGTTTCGGCCATGGAAGGATATGGAACAAATTTTAATAATGAATTATCTACATTAAATACTGTTTTAGATACGATAATGAATGATCTTAAAGAATCTGGGGTTTCTAAACTAATTCTCGATATGCGTTTTAACGATGGAGGATATGATACTGTAGCTTTAAATATGGTATCCCGTTTTATGGATCAGGAGCGAGTTTCATATTATAAAAAAGCTAGATTAGGTGATGGTTTTACAGAAAATAAACCCTTTTCTGTTGGGCCACGCGGGGATTTTCAATTCACTGGAGATATTGTATTGCTTACAAGCCCTTTTACCATAAGTGCAGCAGAACTTTTTACATTATGCATGAAAGATTTACCGAATGTAACCCTAGTAGGAGAAAATACAAATGGCGCTTTTTCTACTATTCTTACGCATGTATTGCCTAATGGAGCAGAAATAGGATTATCAAACGAAATATATAGTGATGCACAAGGAGAAGTATTTGAAGCTATTGGAATTGGACCTGAAAATCAAGAAAATCGAGTGCCATTTTTGTCAACTATAGATTTTCAAGAAGAAAAAGATAGCGGAATAGAACGTGCTTTTGAATTGCTAAACAATTAGACGGTATCTATGGCGTTGTTTACCTAGAGCGGTAAACTGCTATACGACGTAACGTAACTAAAATTATGAGAAATGTTTTCATATTCACTTTAATATGTTTCGGCTGTCTGTCTGCTCAACAGAATAATGTGACCACAGTAAGAGATGGTTTTATTGGTATTGTAACAGATGGTAGGGCGGCTGGTCAAGGTGATGTTGGGGTAGGAACATCTACCGATGCTTTTTCTCAATTTTGGAATCCTGCAAAACATGTGTTTTCTGATAAAGCATGTGAAATAGGAATTACTCAAGTTCTTGGAAATAACCAAGAGTTTAATGAGCTTAATCAATTAAATCTAAGTTTTTATAATAAACTCGATACCCGCAGTGCCTATGGCTTAGGTTTTCGAGGTTATGCTTATGAAATCAGTAAATTTGTAGCATTCAGAAATAGAACTATTCAAGCCGCTCTAGAATTATCTATAGATGGTTCTTATTCGCTAAGATTGAGTGATACGTTTGCAATGTCGGTTGGGGGGCGTTTCATTTTATTAGAGGATAAAGTTCTTCTTTTAGATGAGTTTAGTGATGTATCAAGTCTATATGGTATCGATGTTTCAGGATTCTATTATGGAAATGAAATAGCATACAAGAAATTTAATGGTAGATGGAGAGCAGGGTTTCATTTTTCCAATTTAAGAGGGAGGTCTTTAAATGACAATAAACCTATTGAAATTTATGCTCCTTCTACTCTAAGTATAGGAACAGGTTTTGACTTTATTTTCAACCAGGAAAAAATACTTGGGATTACTACAGAGTATAAAACATTACTTGATTCATATGTTGAGAATACTAATGGAGAAAACCTTGGTTTTGGTTTAGAAGGCTCGGTAATAGCATTGGGCTTAGAGTTTGCATATAAAGAAAAATTAATAGCAAGAAGTGGTTATTCTCATGGTATAAATCGACTAACAGATTCTTTTGTCTCAATTGGCACTGGTTTCAAAGGAAAATATGTTGATTTAGACGTTGCTAGTTTATTAGGGCTATCAGAAGAAGAGAACCCAATACGAGAAAAGTTACGTGTATCGTTGAGTCTTAATTTAGAAGAAATTTTATAGAGCAGAAGGAGTCGCTATTTTTACTTTGGTTATGATGTTATATGAAAATGTATCTACCTGCTTTTAGGAATTGCCTGTATTAACTTTTTAGTATATTCTTTTTGTGGGTTTTCATATATTGTATCTGCATCTCCTTGCTCTTCTATTTTACCACTATTCATTACCAATAATTGGTCAGACATGTATTTTACCACAGCAAGATCATGAGAAATAAAAATATACGTAAACCCAAAATTATCTTTTAATTCATTTAATAGGTTAAGTACCTGGGCTTGTACAGATATATCCAGTGCACTTACAGATTCATCACATATAATGAGCTTGGGCTGTAAAGCTATGGTTCGGGCAATACCGATGCGTTGTCTTTGTCCTCCGCTAAATTCATGTGGGTAACGGTTAAAATGTTCCTCGCTAAGGCTTACTCGGTTTAGCAATTCTAATACTTTTTCTTTTCTTTCTGCATCATTCTGATATAACTTATGAGCTTGCATAGGCTCCATGATGGCTTTTCCTACGGTAATTCTTGGATTAAGAGATGCAAAAGGATCCTGAAATATAAGTTGGATTTCTTTTCGAAGAGACCTTATTGCAGAGCCTGATAATCGTGTAATATCTTCACCTTTATAAATAATTTGACCTTTATTTGCTCTGTCTAATTGTAAAATGGTATTTCCCAAAGTTGATTTTCCACAGCCTGATTCTCCTACAAGCCCCAGGGTTTCGCCTTCATATAGTTTAAAACTTACATCATCCACGGCTTTAAACTCTGCTTTGCCAAATAACCCTACTTTAGAAAAGTAACTTTTTTCAACATTAAGAACTTCTAATAAAGGTGGATTGCTATATAAGTTTTGATGATTTTGAGCTCGCTTTTCTTTAGTAATCACTTCCCGGTCTTTATCACCATCATCAAGAAAATCGGCTATAGTTGGTAGTTTTCTAAACCTGATATCCATAGGAGGTCTTGCATTAATTAGCGCTTTGGTATATTCTTTTTCGGGATTATGAAATATATTGTGTGTCGTATTGTATTCTACCATTTTCCCTTGATACATGACAAGAACGTGATCTGCTATTTCTGAAACCAGAGATAGATCATGTGAAATAAATAGAACACTCATTTTGTATTCTGCCTGTAAGCTTTTAAGCAACTCAATAATTTCTTTTTGTACAGTAACATCAAGTGCTGTGGTTGGCTCATCAGCAATTAGTAGTTTTGGTTTACACGCAATCGCCATAGCAATCATAATTCGTTGCTTTTGACCACCACTTAATTGATGAGGGTATGAAGTATAAGCACGAACAGGGTCAGGAAGTTTTACCTTATGAAACAAAGAAAGGACCTCGGCTTTTATCTCGGTTTTGGATAAGTCAGTATGTTGATGCAGGATTTCGGCAACCTGTTTTCCACATTTCATAGATGGATTCAAAGAGCTCATAGGTTCCTGAAAAATCATAGCTATCTCATTACCACGAATTGATCTATATTCTTTTTGATTAAGACCAGTTAGAGATTTGCCATCATAATTAATGTCTCCTTTGGTGATATTCGAGATTTTATTGGGGAGCAAACCAAGGATGGCAAGAGATGCTACCGATTTACCACTACCAGATTCTCCTACAACTCCTAAGATCTCGTTTTTTTGAATACTAAAAGATAGATCAAATAGAACTTGATTTTCTTTGTCTTCTGACAAAAAAGAGACGCAAAGATTTTGCACAGAAAGTAATGTAGAATTGTCCATAAAGTAAAAGCTAGGTAAATTTAGGAAATTCGAAGCTTTTTGAGATTTCTTTTTACAACTATTTTGGTGCGATATTTGCTATCTTTATGGTTCAAAAAATAATATGAGGCTACTAAGACTTTCTCTTCGTACACGAATTTTTATCTCGATGACTTTATTGATTTTTCTAGCTTCAATATTGATTGCAGCTGTTACTGTTTATCAATATAAAGAAGAAGCAGAAGAATATCACAGGGAACGTTTAGAAAGAAAAGAAGAACGAATACAAATTGCTATTGATAATGTTTTAAAGAGTACAACATATCCTGTAGAAGAAGATAATATAACCCTTATTTTTAGAGAAAAGAATCGTATTTATCAGATTTCAGAAGAACATTCATTGCCAATTAATATCTATAGTCTTTCTGGTAAGTTATTGATCAAGTCAGAAGCAGCTTTTATAAAAGACACAGTGCAATTGAACTCATTGATTATAGATACACTTTCTTCTCAATTTGATAAGAGATACCTGGTGGAGTCTGAGAGGAATGAGGGGAAATTTTTGACTTCCTATACTTATATTACTGATCGTAAAGCAAAACCATTAGCAATACTTAATCTTCCTTATTTAGAAGATAATGATTTGATTACTAGAGAGTTATTTGAATTTTTAAAGCGTTTAGGGCAAGTATATTTATTAATGCTTTTGATTGCAATTGCATTAGCCTATTTTCTGTCTAAATATATTACAAGATCATTGAAAACAATTTCTGAAACGATTGATCAAACCCGGCTTGATAAACGAAATAAGAGAATCGAAATTGGAGATGCAAGTGATGAAATCTACTCTTTGGTGAATGCGTATAATAGCATGATTGATGAGTTAGAAGAAAGTGCTGTCATGTTGGCTAAAAGCGAAAGAGAAGCAGCATGGAGGGAAATGGCAAAACAAGTAGCGCATGAAATCAAAAATCCATTAACACCGATGCGGTTAACTGTTCAGAGTTTTCAACGAAAATTTGATGCTAATGATCTTAATATTGATCAGAAAATACAGGAATATAGCGATACCTTAATTCAACAGATAGATACAATGAGTTCTATAGCTTCTGCATTTTCTAATTTTGCGCAGATGCCTGCTCAAAAAAGTGAAACTCTGGATGTAGTAAAGATTGTAGGATTGGCATTAGATATATTTAACGAAGGATATATTGTTTTCCCTTCAGAAAAAGAAAAAATTATAGCAGAATTCGATAGAACCCAACTTATAAGAGTAGTTACCAATTTGGTAAAAAATGGAATACAGGCAATTCCAGAAGATCGTACTCCAAAAATTATTGTGGATGTTTTTACCGACGGAAATGATGTGGTAATTACTGTTGCAGATAATGGAATCGGAATTAATGAAGAAAATAAAAAGAAGGTTTTTGAACCCAAGTTTACAACAAAGACAAGCGGAATGGGATTAGGTTTAGGAATGGTAAAAAATATTGTGGAAACCTATAATGGAAGTATTACCTTTACCTCTCGGGAAGAAAAAGGAACTGTTTTTAAAGTCAGGTTTCCCAAGGAGTAAATCAAAAAGCCTCTCACAACGGTAAATTTTGAAATAATTTAATTTATACAACAATTATAGTCTCGTAAATGCGAGAAAGAAAATAACTTTTTATGTACACTAATATTCTCACATCTCAAAACAAAGGAATTACAAGGATTACAATAAATCGTCCATCAAAATTAAATGCACTTAATAAAGAAACAATACAAGAATTACATGCTGCTTTTAGAGTAGCTGATCTTGATGCTGATACCAAAGTTATTATTGTTACCGGAAGTGGAGAAAAAGCTTTTGTAGCCGGAGCAGATATCAGTGAATTTGCTGATTTTTCTGTTGCCGAAGGAGGAAAACTGGCAGAAAAAGGTCAGGAAGTATTGTTTGACTTTGTTGCGAATCTTTCTACACCTGTAATTGCAGCTGTCAATGGTTTTGCATTAGGAGGTGGATTAGAATTAGCAATGGCTGCGCATTTTAGAATAGCCAGCGACAATGCAAAAATGGGACTACCAGAGGTTTCTTTAGGAGTGATCCCGGGATATGGCGGTACGCAGCGATTACCACAATTGGTTGGTAAAGGTAGAGCTATGGAAATGATCATGACAGCAGGAATGATTGATGCTAATCAAGCATCACAGTATGGTTTGGTTAATCATGTTACCAGTCAGGAAGAATTAATACCATTAGCCGAAAAACTGGCAGGAAAAATTATGAGAAACTCTTCTGTGGCTATTGGTGCAGCGATCAAATCGGTAAATGCCGCATACGAAGATGGAGTGAATGGATTTAAAATGGAAATCGAACAGTTTGGTAACTGTTTTGGTACCGAAGACTTTAAAGAAGGAACTACAGCTTTTCTTGAAAAACGTAAAGCAGACTTTCCTGGGAAGTAGTTAGTTTATTAAGATAATAAACATATGACCCCTATAGATTTTATCTGTAGGGGTTTGTACTTTTAGGATACAAGAAAAGACACTATTGGTTTTTATTTGTGGAATTATTTTTTTATTTCTAAGCAATTGATTAGTTTTGAATCATAAAATAGGTTTTTGGCAAGAAGAAAAGAATATAAGGAAGAAGAAGTAATAGAAAAAGCGATGCAGCTTTTTTGGAGAAATGGCTATGAGACTACTTCTGTGCGAATGTTGGAGAAAGAAATGGGGATTAACCAATTTTCTGTCTATGCTAGTTTTGGCAATAAACAAGGAGTGTTTTTAGAAAGTATAAAATGTTATAAGAAAAAAGCACAATTTGAACTCATTGATAGATTAGATAACTCTGATGGAGTAGAAGGAATAAAACAATATTTCTATAATTTTATTGAATTTTCAAAAGATAAGAATAGCAATAAAGGATGCTTGCTTACTAATACAGTAAATGAACTCGGGGAGAATGCAGATACATTAATTATGTCAGAAATTGTAAAATTTGCTACAAATGTTAAGGAGTCTTTTATAAATAAATTAAGCTTTAATTCTCAAAAGGATAAGGTTACAATAGATAAACAGGCAAATTATCTTATGGTAGCATTACAAGGGTTATCTGTAGCATCAAAAATGTTTAATGCAAAACAGTTGGATGACTTTATTGAAGTTACATTCAAAAACGTGTAAGTTTTTTTTATACCAAAACTAAGCAATTGCTTAGAAATATTAATTTAAATTTTTTAGTACCATGAACACATTAAAAACAATGACTTTAGAACCAAAAACAATCGAAAATGCAGATGGAGTTTCGAGTAAAATACTGGAGAATACAGAAAAAAAACTAGGTTTTATTCCCAATATGTACTTAGGTATGGCAAATAACCCTGCGTTATTAGATAGTTATGTTGCAGGGTATAATTCATTTAGGGCAAATTCTGGTTTTACTCCGCAAGAACAAGAGGTTGTATTGCTGTCTGTTGCCTTTGAAAACGGCTGTGAATACTGTATGGCAGCACATAGTTTTGTAGGAGATCATATGACCAATGTGCCTGCAGAAGTAACCAATGCAATTCGTGATAATGCTGAAATACCAGATGATAAATTGAAGGCATTAAGTTTGTTTACAAAAATCGTTACTTCAACAAGAGGATTACCCTTACAAACAGATATTGATAGTTTTCTAAGTGCTGGTTATACCGAAAAACATATTCTTGGTGTTATCACGGCGGTGGGTATTAAGACAATGAGTAACTATTTTAATCATATTTTTAATACGGTTGTTGATGATGTTTTTAAAGATCGGGTATGGAAAAAAGCATAGTATAAGATCTAAAAGTATATACAGATAATGAATAAAAAGCACAACTTTTAAGAGTTGTGCTTTTTTTGCTTCAAGTAATATTATTTGTTTTTCTTCATAAATGTAAACGGTCAACTATAGATTTTGTATTTTTATCTATATACTTTTAAGACGATGAAAGCATTATATAGGAACCCAATAGCAATAATTCTCATCATACTTGCTATTGGAAGTTTTATCTATTTTGAAGAACAGTTGCCGGCTATTGATCTTTCTCATTTGACTCCAGGAAATGTAATGGCCATGCTTGGTTATATATCGGTAATTATGCTGGTTGTAGAACAGTTTATTGAGATCTTTGTTGATGACCCTAATCAGAAAGTAAAAATACAATGTAAAGATCGTATTACTGATATTAACAAGTTTCTGGAGCGTTTAAATAATCCAATTGATGTTGCCGCATTGACAGATCCAGAATCTACCGAAGAAAAACCTGAGTCTGCAGAAGTGGCAAAAATGATGAAAGAAAAAAAAGAATTAGAGGAGTTTCTAATGACAAGAGGATTAAAAAGACAAAGAAGAACAACGATTATTGCATTTGCGATAGGGTTAATTCTTTCTTTTTCTGGGTTACGACTTATGGCTGGAATAGTATTTAATGGCCCAGAGACAGAATTGTCTAGTATTCAAATTACGATTATTCAATCTATTGATATTGTTCTTACAGCTGGGATTATAGCGGGAGGTAGTGGTAGAGTACATCGACTTATGAAAAGAATAAAAGAGACTATGGGAGGAGGTTCGTCTATAAATAGCTTATAACGATTTATTTATAAAAATTCATTTCATCGATATATTCCCATACAGAAATGGGAAGTAACGGTTTTACATTTTTATTATTTGCAATAGAGTTACGTATAAATGTAGAAGAAATCTCCATAATAGGAGCTTTAATACGTTGAATTTTTGGATGATCCTTAAATTGAGATTCTACATTCCCTTCTGCAATACGAGGATATATATAGATGTTATGATTTTCTAGGATGACATCATAATTTTTCCATTTATGAAAACTCTTTAAATTATCTTCACCCATAATGAGATGAAATTGATCTTCTGGGTATTTTTCCTGCAAATGAGCTAGAGTATATACCGTATAATTAGGTTGAGGTAAACCAAATTCGATATCGCTGGGTTTTAGTTTTGGATATAACTCAGTAGCACGATATACCATCTCATAACGATGATGATTATCCAGTAAGGAACTTTTCTTTTTATGTGGATTATGAGGAGTCACTACCATCCAGATTTCATCGAGATCAGAGAATTCAGCCATGTGATTAGCAATGGCTAAATGACCTATATGAATAGGGTTAAATGTCCCGAAATATAATCCTATATTCTTCATTGAAAAAGCTCTTCTTTTATTCACTTTTTGAAGAGCATCAGTTTAGTTTATTGTAAATTACTTCAAAAGAAACTTTCTCACTAATTGAGAGACTTCTTCTTTTGCTTTTTCAAGATCATCATTGGTAACTATAGCATCAAATTGTGGAGCAGTTGCCATTTCTGTAGAGGCTTTAGCGACCCTCATATTGATCTTATCTTCAGATTCTGTTTTACGTTTTTTAAGACGAATTTTGAGTTCTTCAATACTTGGAGGCTTTACAAAAATTGCTAAAGTACGATCTGGATAGATTCTTTTGATATCTAAACCACCAACGACATCAATATCAAAAATTACATGTTTACCACTATCCCAAAGTCGCTGCACTTCGGTTTTTAAAGTTCCGTAAAAGTTATCCCGATAGACTTCTTCCCATTCTAGAAATTCATCAGCTTTGATTTTGTTTTTGAATTCTCTTAAGGATAAAAAATAATAATCTTTCCCATGAATTTCAGCTCCACGAGGTTCTCGGGAAGCAGCAGAAATTGAAAATCCAAGATTTAATTCCTCTTGATTAAGTAAATATTTAACTAAAGTAGTTTTTCCACTTCCAGAGGGTGCCGAAAGTACAATAAGTTTACCTTGGCTCATTTACAATACATTTAGCAATTGTTCTTTAATTTTTTCGAGTTCATCTTTCATCTGAACCACCAATTGTTGCATAGGTGCGTAGTTAGATTTACTACCAATAGTATTGATCTCACGACCTATTTCCTGAGTTATAAACCCTAGTTTTTTACCATTAGAATCGGCAGAATTTAATGTGATAGCAAAGTATTCTAAATGATTTGCTAATCTCACTTTTTCTTCAGTAATATCGAATTTTTCAAGATAATAAATCAATTCTTGCTCAAAACGATTTTGATCTACCTCTTCTTTTAGATCAGAAACAGCTTTTTGTAATTTTTCTCTTACGGCAGTCATACGTTCCGGATCAATTTGTATTACCTTTTCTAGTAATTCACCTATGTTTTTGATACGAAGGTTAAAATCTTTTTCTAATGCTTTTCCCTCATCATTTCTATAGGATTCTATTTCTACAAGTGCTGTATTAAGAGCATCGGTTATGGCTTTAAATTCCTCTTCATTAATTTGTTCACGTTCAGTTTTTAAGGCATCTGGCATTCGAACAGCCATTTTTAACAATTCTGTAGTATCACCTTGATGTACATTGGATAGTTGCCTGATGTACTCTTTTACAATAGCCTCGTTAACTTTATTTGATGTTTCTTCACCAGTAGCTTCTACATATAATCCAAAATCAACTTTACCTCTAACCAAAGTTTTTGCTATGGTATTTCTCATCTGGAGTTCCTTTTCACGGTATTGTGAAGGAATTCGAGCATTAAGGTCTAGGTTTTTGCTGTTGAGTGATTTAACCTCTATAGTGATTTTTTTTGTAGGAAGTTGTAGAACCGACTTCCCAAAGCCTGTCATGGATTTGATCATAGAATTATGCTAAAAAGTTGCACGAAGATAATGAAAAGTCTTAACAACGACACCCTAACACATAAAACCAAATTTTATACACCTGACCATCATTATTTTTTCTCTTAACTAAGAATCAAGAATTAAATACAAATTAGCCTAAAATGTTAAATATGTAACAATTTAGTTGTTTTAGTATCAGTGTTTTAATAATTTCAACATTCAACTTAAATATATACAAATTATGAAAACTTTTAAATTAGCTATGCTGATAGTTATTGCTATTGGTATGACAAGATGTTCTAGTGATGTTGACAATGATGTTCAACAAGACAGTACAATTACTCAACAGGATATATCTTCCGAAATTTTATCAAAATTACAGAGTATGGGATTTGATATGGATAAAACATCCGTTACATCCACTAAAGGAGGATATATTGTAGATGGAGATATTTTCTTCACCGAAGAAACACTAAAAGAAGATAACTACCAAAAACAAGCTTTTTTTGGTATTGTTAATTGTAACAGAGCAGGTAATATTCGTATTCAGAATGCTTTGGGTAATAATGCCGCAGGAAGAGGATTTCAAAGAGGTATTAACTTGTGGAATAGGGTGAATAATACAACGCTTCGATTAGTAGAAGTTACCTCTAATCCTGATATTCTCGTCCGTTTGGCAAGACCTGGTGAAATAGGTGGTTGGGGTCTAGGAGAGTTTCCTACCAATGGAGTAGAAGGAGGTCTGATTATTTTGAATCTTAATGAACCTAGTATTGATGGAGATCCAGTAACGGCTAGAGAATGGGGTAATATATTAACTCATGAAATTGGACATAATATCGGGTTTCTTCATGCAGAACAAGGGTTTTTTGGAACACAGGTGCCTGGAACACCTAATAATGATACTAGTTCGATTATGACTTCTGGATCAAATCCTAGTGTGGTTTTTAATGCAAACAATGTTTCTGTAAACGATCGTAGGGCTGTAAGAAGAATGTATAGCAATAGAAGTAACAGGTTATGTAGATAAAATAAGTAATGCACTTATAAATTAAGAGGCTGTCTAAAAATAATTAGGCAGTCTTTTTGTTATCACATCTTGAGAAAAAAGTAACCTCAAAGATTAATAATCATTGTAACCTTATCTATATATTTTTCCTCTTCAAGAAAGAAATTCTCAATAAATCCAGATTCCTTGAATCCCATTTTCTTATATAATCTAATACCAGGAAGATTCGTAGCATAAACTTCTAACCAGAGTAGTTTTAATAGGGTATTTTGTGTTGACCATGTCAATACATTTTGGAGCAATAAAGTACCGATTCCTTGATTTTGCCATGCTGTATGTATACCCATACCAATCATGGCAGTATGCTCCATTTTTTTTCTCCAACTGCCTGTAAGATCAATGTTTCCGATTATATTTCCATTATTCTCTGCAATAAGTAGTAAGCAATTAGGATTCTTTTTTAGGCGTTGAATTAATGCTCCTTCTTCTTCTATGGTATTAGTGTATTCATAATCGAATAAGGGTATAGTATCTGTTTCTTTAAGATATTGACGTTTAAGATCTAATAACTTTTGGGCATCTTCTGGAGTAGCTTCTCGAATGACTACAGATTTTCCTGATTTGGTCTGATATGTTTGTGGAATAAAATTCAAGATACTTGCGATTTTACTTTGATTATTTTCTTGGGTGTTCGGGCCAGGCTATTCGTTTTATCTTTTTTTGCTTGTATACTTCGACAAGCTCAGTATGACAAGAAAAAAAGGATGCCACTTCTATCCCTAACGCAGTTTTAATTTGTACTAAGCCTCAGGGTTTTTATCCCTGATTCTTTTGTAAAGTTTGATTCCCATCATAAGTAATATAGATAGAGATATGATTGAGATGACGCCATAAATCCAGTTAACAGCATCTCTGACAACGACGAGAAAAATTACTGAAAAAAGTATAATTGTAGAGCCCTCATTCCACATTCGCATTTGATTAGAAGACCATTTTATGATATCATTTTGAAGCTGTTTGTAGATATGATGACATTTAAGATGATAAAGGATGAGTAATACCACAAAACCTAACTTAACATGCATCCATGGTTGCTCTAGCCAGCCAGGCATTAAAACCAGTAACCAAATTGCAAATAAAGTGGCTAAGATAGAAGAAGGCCATGTGATGATAAACCAAAGACGTTTGGCCATTAGCTTAAGTTGATTTCCCAGAATTTCTTTATCAGGAGATGGTTTTTGCGAAGCCTCGATCTGATATACAAATAGTCTGGGTATATAAAATAACCCTGCAAACCATGTAATCACAAAGATGAGGTGCAGGGATTTTATGTAATTATAATATTCGAGCATTTATTTTTCTACAAAAAGATAATTAAGTTGCAAGGTATTGAACTCTGTATTAAAACTTTTAATTTCTTCAGAAATTAATTTGTCAAAAGCGCTCAATTGCTCATCAATCTTTTTGGTAAGTTCATTTTTTACAGCGATATCCTGTTCTGTAGGTCCAAAATCTCCCATACCAACTAACGAATTAAGATGACCAAGCTTATTGGTCAGCTTAATAGGAAAATTTAATGGATCTTGATTACTTTTATTCTTTGTTTGATATAAAGCTTTTTCGATCTCACCAAATTGTTTTTGTAATTCTGAAGCCTTTTTTACCAAATCTTTTGTTGATTCATTATCCTTATACTGCGTTGCAAATGCTTTTAGTTGCTTATTTATTTTTTTGATTTTCTTTATAGATTTATGAGCTCTGTCTACAGTTTTGTTTACACTGGTGATGAAATCAAATTGAGACTGCATTTGTTGCACGGTAGACTCTGCTCTGGGATCAGCTAAAATGGTAAAAGATTTTCTTGATGCTTCTTTGCCATTTATAGTAAGGCTAACTTTATAATTGCCAGGAACGGCTTTTGGCCCATTAAGATTAGCCCACCATAAGATCATACCATCTAATTTTTCTGCTCCATCCCCTCTCATATTCCAAGCAAACATTTGAGCTCCTTTTTCCTCTATTTTTAATTGATTTTTTTTCTCTTTTGCTTTTGTACTAAAGGATTTTATGGTGTCATTTTTAGTATTAAAATAAGTCAACGAGATGGTATCTTTTTCTTTATCATAATTTTTAAGATAGAAATAGGTCATCACTCCTGCAGGATGATTGGTACCTTCTGTTTTAGAGTCTTTAATACTTCCGCCACTCATTCGATACGAATCTTTTGGCTTGTATAAAATGTGATTTTGAGTCTTTATCGTATTATTTAATTGATGTAATACAGTAAGATCATCTATAATCCAAAGGCTTCTTCCTTGAGTAGCCACAATCAGGTTGTTATCTTTGATCGTTAAATCAGTGATGGGAACAATTGGTAAATTAAGCTGTAAAGATTGCCATGCTGCTCCGTCATTAAAAGAGATATACATACCGGTTTCGGTACCAGCATACAGTAATCCTTTTTGTTTAGGGTCTTCACGAAGTACGCGGGTAAAATGCTCGCTTTTGATTCCATTAGTAATTTTGGTCCATGATTTCCCATAATCTGTAGTTTTATAGAGATATGGGGCAAAGTCACCAGATTTATATTTGGTTCCTGCAATATAACAGGTTCCTTCAGCAAAAGCACTAGGCTCAATACTATTGATCATCATCCATTCGGGCATTCCCTTTGGTGTAACATTATTCCATGTAGCACCTCCATCTTGGCTTATATGAATCAATCCGTCATCACTTCCAACCCAAAGCAATCCTTCTTTGATTGGACTTTCTGCAGCAGCAAATATTGTACAATAATATTCTACAGAAGTATTGTCTTGTGTAATGGGTCCTCCAGATGATTTTTGCTTGTCAGGATCATTTCTGGTAAGATCTGGACTGATTACTTTCCAGCTTTGTCCTTCGTTTTCAGTGACATGCACACGATTAGAAAACGTATATAATTTGTTTGGATTATGCTTTGAGAATAGTATCGGGAAGTTCCATTGGAAACGATACTTCATATCTTCTGCTCCATGTCCCATAGGATTGTCTGGCCATACGCTAACAGATCGAACGGTTTCTGTTCTGTGGTTTATGCGTGTCAGAAATCCATCATAGCTTCCGCCATATACAACGTCATTATCTTTGGGGTCAACTGCGATATGAGCTGATTCTCCGCCAGCTGTTCTTTCCCAGTCATTTTCTGATATAGATCGACCTGTGCTTCTATGCTTGATTCTTATTGTAGAATTATCTTGTTGTGCTGCGTAAATTCTATACGGAAAGCTATTATCTGTGGTAACTCTATAAAATTGAGAAGTTGGTTGGTTATGATAAGTACTCCAGGTTTCTCCTCCGTCGTAAGTAATTTGTGCACCACCATCATCACCTATAACCATACGTTTTGGATTTTCTGGAGCAATCCAAAGATCATGATGATCTCCATGTGGCGCGCGATAACTACTAAAATTTTTACCACCATCTTTACTCTTGTGATAAGAAACGTTTACCACATACACCACATCTATATCCTGTGGGTCGGCATAGATACGGCTATAGTACCAGGCACGTTGACGTAAGCTTCTACTACTATTCAATTGTTTCCATGTATCACCACCATCATCACTGCGATACACACCACCTTTTTCTTTATTTTCTACTATGGCCCAAACACGTTCGCTATTTACCGGCGAAACCGTTATTCCCATGATACCTAGGGTATCCTTGGCGAATCCTTTATTTTTCGAAATCTCGTTCCATGTTTTTCCACTATCCGTACTTTTCCACAACGCAGAACCATTTCCTCCAGAGCTTAAACTATATGGTGTTCTTCTGGCGTTCCAGGTAGAAGCATATAGAATCCTTGGATTATTAGGATCTAACGTTAAATCTACAGCACCCGCATCTTGATTTGCGAATAGTATTTTATTCCATGTTTTACCACCGTCATTACTTTTATATACTCCTCGATCCTCTGTAGGTTTATATATATTTCCTAAAGCCGCGGCATATACGATATCTGGATTAGTAGGATGTATACTTATTCTAGGAATATGTCTACTATTAGGCAAGCCAGCTTGTACCCATGTTTTTCCTGCGTCAACACTTTTCCAAACCCCGTATCCAGAGGATACATTACCACGCAACGTTTTTTCTCCACCACCCACATAAATTACATTTGGGTCACTTTTGGATACAGCGATCGATCCAATAGACCCTCCAAAGAAACCATCAGAAATATTTGACCATGTACGACCACCATCGGTAGTTTTCCATACTCCACCACCAGTAGCGCCAAAATAGAATAAATTGGGTTTTCCCGAAACTCCGGTTACAGCAGAACTACGTCCGCCTCGAAAAGGTCCAATTAGTCTATATTCCAGAGCATCATATAGCTCTTGATTATAAGATTGAGAATTGATTGTGAAAATACTTCCAAAAGCAAAAAACAGAATACAAATTGCCTTAGTAAAATGTGAGTACATGTGAGTTGTGTTTTAGTTGAAAAATACCTTAGAGTATGTTTAAAAACCTTATTTCTTGAAAACTACTATTTTGAAAACTATGACTTTGTTTCAAAAACTTCAAATATCTCGATATGCTCAGCATTTGAAACTTCATCAAAACCTCAAACTATTCATTTTCAATTCATATTCTTTTTAAACATACTCTTAGCACTTTTTAGAAAAATTGTAATAAGTAGATTTGATGGGGCACTAAAGTCTGGAATTAAAAATTATTCCAAAAGATTTTCACGTAATTTTAACCTTACCTTATAAGATCATTCCTAATTTTGAAATATGGTCAAAGATGGTTTTATACTTGTTTTAAGCTGTTTGGGTTTAGCCCAAGCTCTATTCTTGTGTTTTTATTTGTTTACCCTTAAAAAAGGAAACAGAAAAGCCAATACATTTCTGGCATTTGTATTATTGGGATTAACCATAAGAATTACCAAATCGGTTTTTAATAATTATATGGTTCTTGATCCCTGGTATCGCAATCTTGGTATTTCAGGAATTTTATTGTCTGGTCCGTTTTTATGGTTTTATGGAAAAGCACTTCTAAACAAAAATGCCGTTTTTTCAAAGCTACATTATCTACACCTGATTCCGTTTGTACTTTTTGTTCTATGCAGTAAATTGATTCCCAATGTCAAAAATTTCGAATCCTACTTAAGTTATGGATTGGTAGTCTTTCATCTGGCCATTTATCTTATTTTATCTTGGACTTACATTTATAAAAGAAGGAAAGTCGCTAATCCTCAACTTTTAAAATGGTATCGTACGATTGTAATCGGAGCTTGTCTTATCTGGTGTTTTTATCTAAGTAATTTTATAGGATTCATCCCCTTTTATATTGGAGGAGCTATTCTTTATTCTATATTGGTTTATGGTTTTTCCTATTTATTATTAAAAAGACATGTTTTTGCATTAGAAAAATATAGCAAATCAACGATTGATCGTACCGCTTCAAAAAAATTACTTCAGCAAGTAAAGGAGATGTTTGAAGATCGGGAAGTGTATCTGAATCCAAGGATTTCACTACAAACCATAGCAGATAAACTATCGGTTACTGCCAGAGAATTATCTCAGGTGATTAATGAAAATGAGCAAAAAAACTTTTCAGAATTTGTAAATCATTATCGAATAGAAAAAGCCAAGACTTTACTGATTAACCCCAATTATGCATTAGAGAAAATGGCTACTATTGCATATGATTGTGGTTTTGGTAATGTAACTTCTTTCAATTTGGCTTTTAAATCTGAAACTGGACGCACTCCTTCACAGTACAAAAATCAATTTAGTACGATTTAAGATCTTTTTCGTTTTAAAGATCATGATTTTTAAAGGTTTTTAATAGCATCTTTTGGATTTTGCGGTCAGAATTCAAAATCAAAAAACATGAACAGAGTAATCCTCTTATTGCTTTTAGGAACACTAAGTTGTAGTAAAGTCGAAAAACCTATTCAGACTATTTCTTCAAAAACATCTCCTGTAAAAGAAACTATAATTGATAGTCTTAATCATCCATGGAGTATTGCTTTTTTATCAGAAGATGAAGTTTTAGTATCCGAAAAAGATGGAGGTCTTTTAAAAGTAAATTTAATTTCTAAGAAGAAAGAAATCATAAAAGGATTTCCCAAAGACCTTACTGATAGTCTAAGAGTAGTGTACAGAGGAGATAATTCGGGTATTTTTGAAGTGGTATTAGATCCAGATTTCAATAGTAACAAACATATTTACCTTTCTTATGCAGCCAAACAAAAAGGCAAAGGAAGTGCTACCAAAGTGGTTCGTGCTGTACTGGAGAATGACTCTTTAATCAATATTAAAACCTTACTAGAAGCTGGACCTTTTACAAGAGAATATTTTCACTACGGAGGAGGAATGACATTTGGTTCTGATCATAAGCTATACATTACAATGGGAGAGCGATTGTTTAAAGAAATTGATGAACCCAAAATACCAATTGCTCAGGATGTAACAGACAAACGAGGTAAAATCTATAGAATAAATTCTGATGGAAGTATCCCAAAAGATAATCCAGATTTTGGTGCAACAGCTATTCCGGGTATTTATGCAGCGGGAATTAGAGCAGCACAAGGAATAACAGTACAACCAGAAACTGGAAATATTTGGTTTAGCGAACATGGTACTCGTCAGGGCGACGAAATCAACTTGTTAACTCCGGGAGCAAATTATGGATGGCCAATCATTACTACTGGTGGTTATCGAAGTCGGGATTATGTTCCTCCCAGACTTGAAGGAGTGTCCTTTACAGATCCTGTTTGGTACTGGAAACATACCGTGGCTCCAACCGGACTTATGTTTTATACGGGAGATGAATTTCCAGAATGGAAAAATGATTTATTGGTTCCAGGACTATCTGGAGGTAGCCTTTGGCGATTTAGAATAGAAAATAAAAGTATAAAAAGTGCAGAAGAATTATTTGTTGATGATAGAGTGCGCTCAAGAAAAATAGCGCAAAGCCCAAATGGAAAACTCTATATGTTGACCGATGAAGATCAAGGTAAGATAGTACGGATAAAGAATAGTGTCACTATTCATGAATGATTTCCAATCAAATTTGTGTGTAACTAAAATTTAGAAATGAAAAAAATAGCTTTTATATTACTATTAATTGTGCAGGTTTCCTTAGCACAAGAAAAAAATAAAATTGACAATTATACTGTTCAACGTCTATTGATTTTTAATGAAAACAATGAAGTCTTATTACAAAATAATGAATATGGGTGGTCTACACCAGGGATAAGGAATAATACAAGACAATCTATTAAAGAATCACTTGATAGTTTAGCTTCCAAATTTGGATTAAAAATATCAGAACATCAACTAAAGGGACTTTTTACATATAAATATGAATTTAAGAATGAAGTATCATATCGTAGTCATTATTCTGCAAAGATGAATGGAGGTATATTGAAAACACCATCAGATATGAAGCAAGCAGAGTGGTTTTCTATTTCAGAGGCTATAGAAAAGATATCTAATCCTAAAACAGGAGTATCCGTAAGATCTTTTTCTGAAATGACTACTCAAATATTTAAATTTCCAGAAATGTTATGGGGAGGCTCATACTTACTTTATCAGGACGCTAATGGTGTCGTGAGAGATCGTAAGGTTTTAGAACCAATATATCCTTTGGGTAAAACTTCTTTTGAAATCAATGAAGAAGATCAAATTAGAACTACAATCAATGCGTATCTTGAAGGGACTTCATATAATAAAACAGAATCTATTAAAGAGGCTTTTTATGCAGAAGCAAATTTGTTCCTCACGCATAAAGACAAAAAACTATGGATCGTACCTATACAAGAGTATGCATCTTGGTTTGAAAAGAAAGAAGAAGGCAAATTTAATGGACGAATTGGAAAAATATTATCTATAGATCAAGAAAATGATATTGCGATGGCAAAAGCCGAAATTAAGGCTGAAGGAAAAGACATACGATATGTGGATATTTTTTTGCTAAAAAAAATTGAAGGAGAGTGGAAGATTATTAGTAAAGCTGCAACAAAAACGAACTAAAACAAAAACCAGATGGACAGAAAAACATTTATTAGAAACTCATTGGGAGGGATTGCTTTGGCAACTGCAACTCCACATTTAATCTACTCAGAATCTATACAAAATCCAGATCCAGTCGATGTTAAATTGGTAAAAGAATTTGTGTCGGCAGGTCACGGGGATATTAAAAAGGTAAAAGAAATGTTGGCAGAACAACCCAATTTAATATATAGTCGCTATGATTGGGGAAATGGAGATTTTGAAGAAGCTATTGAAGGAGCTGGTCATGTAGGTAATAAAGAGGTTGCAGAATATTTAATCTCTCAAGGAGCCAGGGTTAACCTTTTTGTGTTAACAATGCTTGGCAAGATAGAATTGGTAAAGCCGATTTTGGAAATGTATCCAGATTTGATTTTTGCTAAAGGACCTCATGGTTTTACTTTGTTGCATCATGCCAAAGTTGGAGCTCAAAATGAATTTTATGACTATTTAATTGACAAAGGGTTGAATAAAATGCAGATAGAAATCAGGTAGTTTTTGTAACTGAAAGCTTTGTTCGTATTTCTCGGTTTAAAAAATACCCGGTAACAATTGTGGATAGTATATCTGCAATGGGGAAGGAGATCCAAACTCCGAACTCCCCATAAAATTTTGGAAGTATAAGAATCAAAGGGACAAAAAAGAATCCTTGCCTGGATAGTGTAAGTAGTAAAGCCGGAATTGCTTTTCCCGCTGCCTGAAAATAAGCAGCACCGATAAGCTGAAGGGCTATAATTGGGGTAGCTGCAAAAACCCACCGCATAGGCGTTGAAGTATGAGATAAAACAAACCGATTTAATGCAAGTTCTTTAGGGGCTAAATTAGGATCGTTACTCAAAAATAAAGAAGTAATTTCTGATGGAAAGATCATTAACCCAATAAAAACTAATGTTGCTACAATTGCTGCATAAGTAATTGCAGTATTTATAGTTTCACGTACACGCTGGTATTGTTGAGCACCATAATTATACCCTGCGATAGGTAAAAACCCTTGGGTAACTCCAAAAACAGGGAATAAAGCAAACATAAGCATTCTCCCAATGATAGCATATACGGCTACTAAACCTTCTTGTCCTATATCAAAAAGGATATTATTCATCAATAAATAGGTGACACTTACTACAGCTTGTCTAGAGAGCGTTACTCCTCCTAGTTTGGCAATTTCAGAAACAATATCCTTTTGTAACCTAAGGTGACGAAAACTAATCTTAAGCTCGGAGTTTTTTGAAGAAAAAAACCAAAAAATGTATAAGAAACATGCTAAGTACGAACCTGTGGTTGCCCAAGCTGCTCCATGCATTCCCATATCTAATACTTTAATAAGAATATAATCTAGAAGTAAATTACTGATCGTGGGGATAATCATTGCAGTCATCGCAAATTTTGGTTTGCCTTCTGCTCTGATCACAGTATTACCCATCATTGCAAATCCAAGAATAGGAACTCCATATAAAAGAATGGTATAATAAATCTTTGCAGGTTCAAAAATATCACCTTTCCCTCCAAATCTTGGAATAATGTCGTCAACAAAGATGAGTCCCAGAACTACTAGGGAAACCATAAATAGAAATCCCAGAGAAATCTGATTTCCGAAGGTTCTTAAAGCTTTTTCTTTAGTGTCTGCTCCTAAAGCACGTGAAATAATACTAGAACCTCCTACGCCAATAGACATACCTATTGCTCCGATAAAAAAAGATACAGGGAGTACAACATTGATAGAAGCAAATGCAATAGAGCCTATCCAATTCCCTACAAAAATAGAATCGATAAGAATATTAAGAGACATTACTAATATTCCAATAGAAGCAGGAACAGCTTGTTTGATAAGCAATTTTCCAATAGGTTCATTTCCTAGGGCTTCAGAGGAGACTTTTGCCATTATACAAGTTGGGTTTTTACTGAAACCCACTCATTAATCCAGTTAGCTACAACTTCTGCCCAATCATCCCGATCATTAAGACAAGGAATAGTAGTAAATTCTTTACCTCCAACTTCGTGAAATATTTCTTCTCCTTCCATCGCAATTTCTTCTAATGTTTCTAAGCAGTCTGAAACAAAAGCAGGAGTTACAATAGCCATTTTTTTAATACCTTCTTTTCCCATTCGTTCGATGGTACGATCGGTATAAGGTTTTAACCATGGATCAAAACCTAAACGAGATTGAAATGAAGTAGAATAAGTTCCGTTTTTAAGTCCTAGTTTTTTAGCTACTTGCACCGTTGTCATCTCACATTGATGACGATAACAGAACTCGTGTTGCTTTGATCCTTTTTTAAAGCAACATTTTCCATCCATTTTACAGTTCCCATTACTAATATCACTCTTTCTTATATGCCTTTCGGGTACTCCGTGATAGCTAAATAAAAGATGTTCATATTCAATACCTTCTAGATGTTCTTTAATGCTGCCAGAAAGGACTTCGATATACTCAGGTTTGTTATAAAAAGCAGGAACATCCGTAATTTTCATATTGGGGAAATGCTCTGCCCGTAACTCTTCTGCCAGTACCAGAATAGTCTCAGTGGTAGCCATTGCAAACTGAGGGTATAAAGGTACTATCATAACTTCATTAACACCTTTATCATGCAATTCTTGCAATCCTTTTTTGATACTCATTGCTCCATAACGCATAGCCAAACCTATCGGGACAGACGTGCGATCGGCGACTTTTTTTTGCAATCTTTCAGATAATACGATAAGAGGAGAACCTTCTTTCCACCATATTTTTTTATATGCTGCGGCAGATTTTTTTGGTCTGGTATTTAGAATTATTCCTTTTACCAGTAAGGTTCGTGCCCAAAGAGGAACATCAATTACTCTGGGGTCCATTAAAAACTCACCAAGGTATTTTTTCACATCTTTTGGGTCAGTACTGTCTGGTGACCCAAGATTAACGAGGAGAACTCCTTTACTCATAGTATTTCTTTTTCAGAAAACAAAAATACGAACTATTAGGAGGATTGGTAATAAAAAGATGATAAGACTTATCAATACAAATATAGAGAACCTAAGTACTAATGAAAAAGAAGGTTTTGTATTATGATGAATGTCAATTAGGGTTTTAGATTTTAGTTCTTCCAGAGATAAAGAAAGAAGATCTTTTTTGCTGAGGTTGAGGCTAATAATTCCTTTTGTACTAGCACCTTTACTAAATCCAAGGAATAATTGTTTTGGATACGTGAATACTCCAATAAAAAAAGCTGTAAAAGAAAATACCCAAGCCATATAATGAGTTCCTAATCCAGTAGAGATTTCCCATCCAGTTATAAACACTTCGTCACTCCATTTTGTAGATTTATTATGTAGTAAATGATGAAGATCATGTATATAGAGTATTTCTTGTCTTCCTTTTGGATTTGGAAGAGGTATTTTTATCACTTTGAAGTCGAACCATGCAATTTTATTGTAGGCATTACCATCTTCACCAAAATTGTTATCCGTATAAAACTCTTGTAGGATTTCTTTTAAATTAGGAGAAGAAGGCATATAGAGCTTTGAAATTTAATAGATTAATGTAAAGATACGTATGAAGAATTTATAATTACGTTAAATTGTAACAAACTGAAAGTCGAGTAATTTTATTTTTAGTATTTTTAAATGATTAAAAAGCAAAGATGAAACCGACTCAATTAAAATAATATCTAGTGTTGTGTACTAAATGTTTATTTTAATTGTTAAAGTTTCCATGTGATGGTTAACAAACAAAATAAAAAAAACACATGAAACGAATAATTGTGGATGTCGAAAAAGAGAAATTATCTTTTGTTTTGGAACTTCTAGAACAATTTGATTTTGTATCGGTTTTGGCTGATGCCTCTGATGATGATCAGGGGATGTATGATTCTATAGTATCCTTACAAAAAGGTGTTGGGATTCCTAAAGAGTAATATCTAATTAGTAATGAAAATATTAGTTTAGGCTCATTACATATTTTTTTGGAGTAGTGCCGAATTTCTTCTTAAACGCGGCAATGAAATGACTTGCCGTACTGTAGCCTACTTTTAGTCCAACTTCATTTACATTATGACTTCCTGAAGCTAATAGTTGTCTGGCGACTTCCATTTTGTAGTCAAATAAGAATGTATATACTGGTTCGCCATAGATTTGTTTGAAACCATCTTTAAGTTTTTTTAATGAAAGTCCAATTTCGTTGGATAATTCTTGTAATGTAGGGGGTTCTGCCATACGAGCGATAATGATCTCTTTGGCTTTTCGAATCTTTAATACATTTTCTTCATCTACTAAGAAAGGACACTGTTCTATATCTGCATTTTCTGGCCTGTTAAAGTAAAGACTTAGTAATTCGTAAGCTTTTCCTTTAAAATATAATAGTTTAATAGATTTATGTAGGCTATAATTCATGATTTGATTTAAAACTACAGCCATCGCAGGAGAAATTATTGCATCGGTATAATATTTTTTATCGCGATTACCTTCTCCAAGAAACGGAATATAGTCTGCTTCTCTGGAAAATAAAGAGTGAAACTTTTTTATAGAAATAAGAACTGTAATTAACCAGGAATCATTTTCCATTTCGAGATTCATTGGTAAATCGCGTTGAGGATTGTAAAGTAAAAGTGAATTCTCTTCAGTTAAACTGATGGCATAACTACCATTGTTAAAATTAAATTTTACAGCCCCTTTTACACAGAAATGAAATTGAATATAACTACTGTTGATTTCTCTTATAACACACTGATCATCATTGGTTTCGTTCTGAAATTTTAGAATATGAAAACCATCTTCAATCTGAGTTTCTTCCAAAATCCCTGGAGCGTTATTTTTCAATTCAATTTCCATAATTACTAATTTTTTTAATTTAGAATTAATCTAAACTATCGCTATGAGTTTTACCTAATCATAACAAAAATAAGGGTTTTCGGGAGTTTTTGATATAAAAAATGTCAAAAATACCATTTTCCGTTACTTATTGTTCTTCTAGCGTTACTTTATAATGCATTTGTAAATTAGTTTTGTTCTCAATAAATTAAGGAATAGGATTTACATGGAGCCCCAAATGCGAGCTATAGGAAAATATTTTTATGCAATTGGCCTCAGTTATAAAAAAGCTGATGCCGAAGTTAGGGGTAACTTTAGTATCAATGATGAGGCTAAAAACAATATTCTTAGACAAGCCAAAAATGAAGGAATTCCTTCTTTAGTTGTAATTTCTACCTGCAATAGGACAGAATTATATGGTTTTGCAGAACATCCTTTTCAGTTAATTAAATTACTTTGTGAACATACACATGGTACTGTCGAAGAATTTGAGAAAGTAGCATATGTTCATAAAAATACTGCCGCCGTTTCACACCTTTTTAAAGTAGGAACTGGCTTGGATAGCCAGATTCTTGGTGACTTTGAAATTATTAGTCAAATAAAAAATGGTTTTAAACAATCCAAAAAGGAGAATATGGTGAATCCTTTCATGGAGCGTTTGGTCAATGCGGTTATTCAGGCTAGTAAACGTATTAAAAATGAAACTGAAATTTCTAGTGGTGCAACCTCAGTGAGTTTTGCAGCAGTACAATATATTCTTGCTAGAGTTCCTCATGTATCTGATAAGAATTTATTGCTTTTTGGCACGGGTAAAATAGGGAGAAACACTTGCGAAAACTTGGTTAAACATACCAAAAATGAGCATATCGTTCTTATTAACAGAACCAAAGATAAAGCGGAGAAAATAGCAGGTAAGTTTAATCTTTTGGTAAAAGAATATGCTAATATTCAGTCAGAAATTAAGAATTCTGACGTTCTTATTGTAGCAACAGGAGCTCAAAAGCCTACAATATCTAAACAGTTAATTCATTCTGATAAGCCATTATTAATTCTTGACTTATCAATCCCTCGCAATGTAGCTCTTGATGTAACAGAATTACCAAATGTAACATTAGTACATCTGGATGATTTATCAAAAATGACAGATAGGACATTACGTAGAAGAAAAGAACACATCCCTCAAGCAGAAAGCATTATCGAGGAAATAAAAGCAGAATTTGATGGCTGGTTAGAGACTAGAAAATTTGCTCCTACCATCAAAGCACTAAAGAATAAACTGATTACATTAAAAGAAGCAGAGATTAATTTGCAGCGAAAGAAATATTCAGATTTTGATGAGGAACATGCAGATATAGTGAGTAATCGAATTATTCAAAAAATCACCAATCATTTTGCAAATCATCTCAAGAACGAACATACTTCGGCAGATGAGAGCATAGAACTGATTCAAAAAGTTTTCCAACTACATCAAAATAAATAGTCTTGGCTAAAACAATTCGTATAGGTACAAGGGATAGTGAATTAGCACTTTGGCAAGCTAACACAGTACAAAAATATCTTGAAGATTTAGGGTATGAAACCAAAATTGTTGCAGTAAAATCGATGGGTGATATCGTTTTGGATAAACCACTTTACGAATTAGGAATTACAGGAATTTTTACAAAGACGTTGGATGTAGCCATGTTAAATGGTGATGTTGATATTGCAGTACATTCTATGAAGGATGTTCCGACAGCGTTGCCCAAAGGAATTGTCGAAGGTGCTGTTTTGGAACGAGCAAATGTAAATGATATTCTCGTACATAAAGGGTTAGATTTTCTACAAAAAGATGGTGTCATTGCCACAGGTAGTCTTAGACGTAAAGCACAATGGCTTCATAAATATAATAAACATACCGTTGTTGATTTAAGAGGAAATGTAAATACAAGGATGCAAAAGCTCACCGATAGTGATTGGAACGGAGCTATATTTGCAGCTGCCGGGTTAGAACGCATTAATCTAAAACCGGAACATTTTATCGATTTAAATTGGATGATTCCGGCACCAGCACAAGGAGCGATGCTAGCAGTTGCAAAAGAAGAAGATACATATTGTAGAGAAGCATTATCAAAATTGAATCATAGTACTTCTGAAATTTGTGTACATATAGAGCGCGAGTTTCTAAGAGAATTAGAAGGAGGATGTACAGCGCCCATTGGAGCATTGGCAGTAATGAAGAAAGAAACAATTGATTTTACGGGAGCTTTGTTTAGCCTTGATGGAAGTCGCAAAATTGAAGTGATCAAGCAGGTTGATATTGGTGATAAACAAGACTTTGGTAAAAAGTGTGCGCAGGAAATATTGAATAATGGAGGAAGAGAATTAATGAAGGAGATAAAAGCAGAAATGAAATAGATTGAATATCTCAGCAACCATATTATCTGCAAAAAAACTAACCACACCTCAAAAAGAGTTATTACTTAATGCAGGAGTTCGTTTTGTAGAATATGACCCTATACAGATCGAACTTTTGAATGTTGAAATCAAACAGCAAATTCAAAATGCAATTTTTACGAGCAAAAATGCAGTAAAAGCAATTCAAAATGCTAAAATCAATATTCAGAATTGTTTTTGTGTCGGTGCAACGACCAAAAAGCTTTTAGAAGGAAATGGACAAAATGTGGTAGAAACTGCTCAAAATGCAATAGAATTAGCCGAAATCATTGTAAAAAAGTATAAAAGTGAATCTTTTTTGTTTTTCTGTGGAAATTTGAGAAGAGATGAGTTACCAGAATATTTGAACCAAAATAATGTACATCTGGATGAACAGATAGTATATAAGACACATCAAACAGCTATTAAATTTAACCGTTCATTTGATGGGATTCTATTTTTTAGCCCTTCTGGAATTCAAAGTTACGTTTCAGAAAACAGTATTGGAGAGAGTATTTCCTTTTGTATAGGAAGTACAACTGCTTCAGAAGCTAAAAAATATACAAATGATATTATTATAGCAAATAAACCTACAGTAGAGAATGTGATAGTTCAAGCTGTAAAATATTTTAATAATAAATGAATTATTCTTCTGGCACTTCGTCTACGCTCAGTATAGACTCCAGCCAGAATCTATTTAAAAATATAAAAACAAAATAGCCTATTAATTTAGGATAACATATATAAGATGACACAGCTAAAAAACGATCTATTTCTAAGAGCATTAAAAGGAGAAACGGTAGAACGACCACCAGTATGGATGATGCGTCAGGCAGGGAGATACCTACCAGAGTTTAGAGCTTTAAAAGCAAAATATGATTTTTTTACTCGTTGTAGAACTCCAGAACTGGCTTCTGAAATAACAGTACAACCTATTGATATTATTGGTCCTGATGCAGCTATTTTGTTTAGTGATATTTTGGTGATTCCTCAAGCTATGAATATTGAAGTTGAGATGAAAGACGGTATTGGACCTTGGTTGCCAAATCCTATTCGATCTTTAAAAGATGTAGAGCAAGTTGTTGTCCCTGATGTGTATGAAGAACTGGGATATGTTATGGACGCTATTAAACTTACTAAAGAGCAACTTGACAATCGTGTTCCTTTAATCGGTTTTGCGGGTTCACCATGGACAATCTTATGTTATGCAGTGCAAGGTCAAGGGTCTAAGAATTTTGATAAAGCCAAAGAACTTTGTTTTGCACAACCAAAGGCAGCGCATCAATTATTACAAAAGATTACAGATACAACAATAGCATATCTAAAAGCAAAAGTGGCTGCTGGAGTAAATGCAGTGCAAATATTTGATAGTTGGGGAGGGATGTTATCTCCTGTAGATTATCAGGAGTTCTCCTGGAAATATATTCAACAAATTGTAGATGGATTAAAAGATGAAACCGAAGTTATTGTTTTTGGAAAAGGATGCTGGTTTGCTTTACAGGAAATGGCAAACTCTGGAGCCTCGGCATTGGGAGTAGACTGGACCTGTTCTGCCCGTAATGCACGATATCTTACAGGTGGTAATATCACATTACAGGGTAATTTTGATCCTTCTAGATTATTATCTCCACCAGCCGATATCAAAAAGATGGTGAAACAGATGATTGATGCCTTTGGTAAAGATAAATATATAGCTAATTTGGGGCACGGAATTTTACCTAATATACCTGTAGAAAACGCACAAGCATTTGTAGATGCTGTAAAGGAGTATGGGATGTAGGTATGAATGTCTGGAATGTAATAAGAGGATTAAGTATTCGTCAAATTTTTAGACTTGCACGCATATTAATTTTACAACCTTTATTGATTTATCCAACATTAAAAGCGACTAGGCAAACCATAAAGGTTTGTGATTTACTATATCAAAAAAAGCATCATAAAAACGGAAAAGCAAACGCTTTTCGACATGGGCTATGGAACCTGTTGATATGTCAGAGAACGTTCAGGGTTACAAAAAGCAGAGAAAAATCTATAATCTGGGCCAAAAAAATAACTGATCTACACGAAAAACTGGCGCCTAATGATCCGTTAGAAACTGCAATGGATTTACATAATAATGAAATTGGAAGAGCTATTTTCTATGCTATGATTGATAATTCTGAAGAAGAAATGATAGCCGTTTTAAAAGAAAACACAAAAAATGCTAAAAAAATAATTGAGATAGATAGTATACTAGATCATAAAAAGGATTTGGTTTATCTTTCGGAAGATTAATAAAGCATTTAGTGAATATTGAAACAAAATTTACTAAAAGTGTACTTATAAAAGTAAATGATCAACCTGTACTAAATTTATTTCAGTATCAAAAATAGTTATTTATGTTCAAGAACATTTTCAACGGAATCAAAGCTTATTTTGGAACATTTAAACTCATTTCACAACTTGGGTTATGGAAATATTTTGCAATTCCTATCTTAATTAGTGTTGTTACAGGATTATCTTTTGTAGCACTGGCATACTTCTTTTCAGATAATCTTGGTGCGTTCATATCACAAATTTGGGTATGGGAATGGGGAGCAGAGACTTTTGCAACCATTAGCACATACTTAGGAGGCTTTTTGATATTAGTTTTAGGGTTGATATTATACAAGCATATAGTAATGGCATTATCTGCCCCATTTATGAGTCCTGTTTCAGAAAAGGTAGAAAACCACCTTTTAGGCCAAACAGAACATGTACATCGTGAGACTTCTTTTAGACAACAACTATTAAGGGGTATTCGGATTAACCTACGAAACTTATCCAAAGAATTATTGTTTATGATTCCACTGGTTATTCTAAGTTTTATACCTGTGATAGGAATTGTATTTACCATATTGATCTTTCTAATACAAGCCTATTATGTAGGGTTTGGTAATATGGATTATACTATGGAGCGCCATTTTAACTACAAAGAAAGCATTCAGTTTGTAAGAAAAAACAGAGGAGTAGCTATCGGTAACGGAATCGTATTTGTATTGATGCTCTTTATACCAATATTAGGATTTATCATCACCTTACCTATTTCTGTAGTAGCAGCCTCCACAGAAACTGTTAAGATTTTAGAAGAAAAGAAACTGATAGCAATAAAAGATAATACCTCAGAAAAACCTAAAGAAATTAAAGAATAGATTTTCACAGTAGTGAGAATAGTATAAAACTAATTTTACGAATGAAAGAAAAATTTTATCAATATATACAAGAACTTCAGGATACCATTACCTCTAAGTTAGAACACATTGATGGTAAAGTTAAATTTAAGGAAGATCTTTGGGAAAGGCCAGAAGGAGGAGGAGGTAGAACACGTGTCATAGAAAATGGAAATGTATTCGAAAAAGGAGGAGTTAATATCTCTGGTGTACACGGTGCTTTGCCAAAGGCCATGCAAAGTTATTTTAATGTAGGTGATGTAGACTTTTTTGCCTGTGGCCTCTCACTAGTCTTACATCCTAAGAACCCTATGGTGCCTACAGTACATGCTAATTGGAGATACTTTGAAATGTATGATAAAACAGGGGCTATAGTGGATAGTTGGTTTGGAGGAGGCCAGGATCTAACACCATATTATCTATTTGAAGAAGATGCTAAGCATTTTCATCAAGTTTGCAAAAGATCTTGTGATCTGCATAACCCAGATTTTTATGCTACTTATAAAAAGAAATGTGATGAGTATTTTTATAATGCACATCGAGAAGAAGGAAGAGGTATAGGTGGGTTATTTTTTGACTATTGTAAAGCAAATGATGAAATGTCAATAGAAAACTGGTATGATTTTGTAACTGAGGTAGGTAACAGTTTTTTAGACGCATATATACCAATTGTCGAAAAAAGAAAAGAAATATCTTACACTCCAGAACAAAGAGACTGGCAAGAAATCAGACGTGGTAGATATGTAGAATTTAACCTGGTTCATGATAAAGGAACATTGTTCGGACTTAGGACTAATGGGAGGATAGAGAGTATTTTGATGAGTCTTCCATCACATGTACAATGGCGATATGATCATGTGCCGAAACCGGAAAGTGAAGAGGAAAAATTGGTTAAAGTGCTCAAAAATCCGGTTGAATGGTCATAAATTGATTTTTTTTTATTATCTTGCAAGACAATTACTTATGCCCTTAAGATACATGTTAGACAATTTAACACAAATGCCTTATGAAAAAATTTCTACTATTGACGATTACCGCACTACTTTTAGTAGGGTGTGAACTAATTCCTGAAAAAAAGGAGGGGTTCTCTAAATTTTCAAAAAATAAGATCGAATTTAAGAATAATACGATTGTTCTTACAAGCGATTATGTAAAAGCTACACCAGAAGAATTTAGAACAAGATTAGATTCTTTAAAAGACAAACCTAAATTTAAAACGGTTGCTTTACAGGAATTAAAAAAAGTAGAAGATAAAAAAGTAGATTTTGAACTTTTTATTGACGATACAAATGTAGAGAATTACGTATTTATTTATACTTGTGACTTCTATCAATTTGATGAGCATAGAGCCGCTAGAGTCGTGCAATCGCTTAGTGATCAATTACAAGATGAAGCCAATATTCAAGAAGTGAAATACAAAAGAATTCATGGTCGATTTTTCTTTACGCCAACTTCTAAAGTTGTAAAATTAAAATATTTAAAAGCGTATAAAAAAGACAGAAAATTTCAAACAGAATATATAATTTCTTCAAAATCTGGAGGGATTGGATTACTAATTAGTAATCTGGAAGATATCGATTTTGAAGGATCTGTAAAACGATTAGCTTCAAAATAATACAAGTGCCTGGTCGTTTTTAACGATAAATCATAATATTATATACCGTATTTAGACAAAATGATGTCTAATTACGGTATTTTTATGTGTATTTAATAGTAATCTTTCGACTAACTAAAAAAAGATTAGGAATGCCGAGAATTATACCACTTCTATTTTTGATATGCACAATAGGCTGTGCACGTAGCGTAGAACCTACTGTAGAACATATCAATACTATATTTGCCTCAAAAGATTTTACTTTTCAATTTAATCGTTTAGATGGTAGACAAGAGTCATTAAGTTTTAGAAATGATTATTTAGTGTATAAAAGTGATAAGCCTACATTTCGACGAGAAGTAAGTTATGATGAAGTACTTTTGATCAATGATTTTATCCAGAAAATTGTTAACCTTCATTCTCATACATTAGATCCAGAAACTTCATCACATTATGTCATAAAAAATACAGCGTATAAAGTTATTATTGTCCCTGAGCAGGAAGACCTTTATTTTGATGCTTTGATTAAAACACTACGATTGGATAAGGTAAAATGATCGTATTTTTTATTTAAAAAACAAGGTAAATGAAGTCTCGCTATTTGGAATAGAACGAGCGATTAGATTTCCTCCATGTAAATGCATAATTTGTTTAGAAAGACTAAGACCGATACCCGTACCATCTTGTTTTGTAGTGAAGAAAGGAACAAATATTTGATCCATAATATCTTGAGGAATCCCAGGGCCATTATCCTTAACAGTGATATATTTTTCTCTATCAGAAGTGATGCCTAAAATGAATTGTAGGGTAGCTTCATTTGTCCCAGCTAATGATTGAATAGCGTTTTTAGAAAGATTTACAAGTATTTGAGTGATTTGTTTTTCATCAGCATAAATCTCAAGATCATCAGCGTTTTTATATATACTAAAAGAAATAGTATCAAAACCGATTTCCTGACTAATTAAGACGCTTACTTTTTCTAATAACTCATCAACCTTGATTATCTTTTTATCAGGAATCGGTACATTTAAAAAGCTACGATATGATTGTACAAAACTCATTAAATCATTTCCTTGATTTTTAATTACTTCAAGTCCTTTGGCAGTATTTTGTATCTTATTTTCATCTACCTGAATGGCAGGGATTATCCCATTTTCATCTTTATAATACCGTAAAATTGATTCTGAGATAGAAGTAATAGGGGTCACAGAATTCATAATCTCGTGAGTCAATACTCGAATAAGTTTTATCCATGAATCTGTTTCCTTTTTATCAAGTTCGCTATGAATATCCTGAATGGTAATTAATTTTAGAACCTTTCCGTTTAAAATGATTTTAGAAGATTTAATAGCAAGTTCTATAGTTTCACGTTCATTGGTAAGCTGAAAAAGTTTACGTTCAAATGGTTCAATAGTACTAAAGAGTTCATATAATTTTTTGTCAACCTGCTCTAGTTGTTTTACATGATTTAAAGGAGTATAATTAAGCAATTTTTCGACCTTAGGGTTACTAAAAAGAATATGCCCATTATCATTACATGTTAAAATACCAGTTTCTGCGTGTTTTAATATTTCCTGATAGTATTGTTCTTGTGTTTGATTTTTTAGATATATTTTTTGTATTACTTCATTAAGAGTATTTAAGCTTTTATTTAATTCATTAAATGATTTTGGAGCACCATTTTCTGGGAATCGTAGAGTGAAATCTTCATTTTTAATAGAATTAAAAAAATAGGCAATTTTACGATTGTTATGATTTAGGTTTTTGATTAAGAATATGGTTTGTAAAACGAGAAAAAGAATAATAAGAGCAGATAGTACATACAATTCCTGTAAGAAAATAAAAGCTAATATTAATCCGGTAAAAGAAATAGCCACTATCCTTGAAACTAGTTGTAGATAAAACCTGCGACTTACCATTACTTCTCTGATTTTTTAATTTTGTTATATAGTGTCTGTCTTGAGATGCCTAACTCACTGGCTGCAGCGCTATAATTTCCGTTATGCTTATCAAGTGCTTTTGCAATCATTAATTGCTCCATTTCATCAAGTGTTTCTGGACCCTTGTCCAAAGAAATTCCAATAGTAGTACTCAATAAGAAATCAGTAGGTTTCAAGACATTTCCTTCACATAGGATGACAGCTCTTTCAATAGTATGTTGTAATTCACGTACGTTTCCCGGCCAACGATAACCTAATAATTTTTCTTCGGCAGAAGTATTTATCCTAAGGGATGGTTTGCCATATTTTGTCGCGTATTTTTTTAAATAAAAATCTGCTAATACGAGAATATCTTTATCTCGCTCTCTTAATGGAGGTACTTCTATATGGATAGTGTTGATTCGGTATAATAAATCTTCTCTAAAAATTCCTTCTTCGACCATCTGATTAAGATTGCAATTGGTAGCACAAACCAAACGTATATTTACAGGAATAGACTTATTTGATCCTACTCTTACAATAGTTCTATTTTGTATTGCAGATAGTAGTTTTGCCTGAGTTTGTAAAGATAAGTTTCCTATTTCATCAAGAAATAAAGATCCATTATCTGCAGCCTCAAACTTTCCGGCTCGATCTTCTTTGGCGTCTGTAAAGGCACCTTTGGTATGACCAAAAAGTTCGCTTTCAAATAATGTCTCTGATATAGACCCCATATCAACACCGATGAAAACCTCATTTTTGCGAGAGGACATCCTATGCAATTCGCGTGCGATCAATTCTTTACCAGTTCCATTTTCTCCGGTAATAAGGACATTTACATCTGTTTTAGCCACTTTACGAACGAGATTTAATACAGATGTTAGCGCTTTGGAATTTCCTATAATATAGTTGCCATCTTGATTAATAACCTGTTTTAAATGGCTTTCTTTTTGTTTTAATTCTTGTACTTCTTTAAGAGATTTACGCAGTAAATATGCTGATTTTATAGTAGCAAGTAACTTCTCATTATTCCAGGGTTTTAATATAAAATCGGTAGCCCCTTCTTTTAATGCTCTTACTGCCAAATCAATTGCTCCATATGCGGTCATCATAATTACCGAAGTGAGAGGAGCTTTTTTTTTAATCTCTTTAAGCCAAAATAATCCTTCATTGCCAGTGTTAACTCCTGCAGAAAAATTCATATCTAACAAAGCGATATCAAAATCACTTAAATTAGGTAAAGAAGGAATTTGATTTGGGTTAGAAATCGTCTCGATGTGTTTGTATTCAAATTGCAAAAGAATTTCTAAAGCACTTAGAAGACTCTTGTTGTCATCAATGATTAAAATTTTTGCATCCTGCATAGTTAGCATATTTAACTTAACGAAGTAAAACTACAAATTTGAAATAGGACTTGGACAAAGGTGTAAAATTATTAGACACTATTTGTATAATAATTTTACATTTTAAAAATAGTAATATTGTATTTTTATTCATAATCATTTGATTTATAGCTTTTTGTGTTTTTGGCATGAGATTAGAATATAGGATTGGCATCAAAAAGTTATTTAAGTGTTTATACATGATAAATTATAGAAACAAAATCTTATATTTTCTCTTGATTTTAATATCAAATACGATGTATTCGCAAGAATTATGGTCATTAGATGATTGTGTAAAGTATGCAATAGAGCATAATTTACAGCTTAACGATTTTAAATACAATCAGGATGCGAATAAAGAAACGTATAGACAGTCGATAAGAAATTTGTTGCCGAGTATTAATGCGAGTGCAGATTACATTAAAAACTTTGGTCGATCTCCAAACCCTAACACTAACATTTTTGAGAATAACGAATTTGTTTCAAACGCATATCAATTAAATGCTCAAATTGATTTGTTTCGAGGGTTTCAAAAAGTAAATACGATAAAGGCTACAAAGCTTTTATATAGTGCGACTAATGAAGAGACTCTTCAACAAAAATACTTGTTAGCATTTAGAGTCATGTCTGCTTTTTATGATATCCAGTTTATGGAAGGTTTGTTAACCATTTCTAAGGAACAAGAAAAAGTCTCACAAAATAATTATGACTTAGTAAAAAAACAAGTTGAGATAGGACAAAAAGCAAAAGCTGATGTCTATGAAGCAGAATCAGCACTATTAGCAGATCAATTATTAGTAACTCAAAACGAGAATAATATTATAGCAGCAAAACTGTCCTTGATTCAGGAAATGAATCTAAAAGGTACTACAGACATTTCTATTTTGTCCTCTACTATAGAAACCAATGAAAATGAGGTTGATCTCCAAAAAGATAAGGATTCTATTTTTGCCAAAGCAGAGAGCTTTATTCCTATAATAAAAGCACAGGAGCTAAGAGCAAAAGCAGCCAAAAGACAGTTGGCTGTCGAAAGAGGAAATCTGTATCCTTCTTTATCGTTGTTTGCGGGGTATGGATCCAGATATGTTGATAATGGTATAAATGACGATACAGGAGAGGTTATTCCTTTCAATACTCAAATAAAAGATAATGCAGCGCAGTTTTTTGGTGTCTCGATTACGATACCTATTAGTAATGGTTGGTCTAATCGTTCACGTGTAAAACAACAAAAAGTAGCTGTAATGCGTGCAGAAAATACTTTTGAAATTCAGAAACAGGAGCTATATCAACTTATTCAGCAACTTGTTCAGGAGGGTACTGCCTTAGAAACAGAATATCAGCAGAGTTCACAAAGAATGAAAGCACAAATATTAGCCTTTGACATTGCACAAAAACGATATGAAAAAGGATTAATTAGCGCTATAGAACTTAACCAATCCAAAAATGTATTGGCAAATTCGCAGAATGAAAACTTACAGGTACAATTGCGCTTAAAAGTAAATGAAAGTACCTTAGATTTTTATAAAGGATTACCTGTATTTAACATAAATAGAACACAATAAAATGGATATAAAGATTGAAAAGAAAAAAGGATTAAGACCTAAACATTATGGATATATTGTTATTGGTGTAATTCTATTTTTTGTAGGATGGAAAATGGTATTTGGTAACTCAGCAGCAACTTTTAGAACAGAAAAAGAAAAGTTATCGATTACCGAAGTTTCTTTCGGAAAATTTGATGATTATATTACAATTAATGGATCGGTAGCACCAATAAGTACAATTTATATGGATGCTTATGAAGGGGGACGAGTAACAGAAAAAATGATCGAAGAAGGTGCGATGGTCAAAAAAGGAGATATCATATTAACTTTAGAGAATAGAGGACTTTATGAGCAAATATTAGCTAGTGAAAACAATCTTGCTCTAAAACAAAATGATTTGCGATCTACCAAACTTACATTTGACTCGAGACAAGTAGAAGGTCGTAAAGACCTGGTGAATTCGCAATATGAATTACAGAAACTAAAAAGAAACTACGAACAAAATAAAGCGTTGTTTGAGGATGAGTTGATTTCTAGAGAAGAGTATCTAACATCAAAAGAGAATTATGAACTTTCGCAGAAACAATATGATATTATCAAAATCCAAACAGAACAAGATAAGGTGTTACGCAATACATCACTTAGCGAATTAGATGGTGACTTGGCACGTATGAAAAAAACACTATCGATGGTGTATGAACGAATCGATCATTTAAATGTAAGAGCTCCCGCTGATGGACAATTAGGATTTTTAGATGCAGAAATTGGACAAAATATCAGACAAGGAGAACGAATTGGGCAAATAAATGTATTAACAGACTACAAAATAGAAGCTGATATTGATGAGCATTATATTGATAGAGTAAAAAGAGACCTGACGGCTGTTTTGGATCGAAATGGTAAAGAATATCAACTACGTCTTAGAAAAGTATACCCAGAGGTACGTAATGGAAAATTTAAAGTTGATCTTGTTTTTGCAGATCAAAAACCTGAGACGATACGAACAGGACAGAGCTATAATATCAAACTACAATTAGGAGCATCTAATGATGCCCTTCTTTTGCCCAAAGGAAGCTTTTTTCAGAGTACAGGGGGGCAATGGATTTTTGTAGTAGATGCTTCTGGAGAAGTAGCCTGGAAAAGATCAATTAGAATCGGAAAACAAAATTCGAGATATTATGAATTACTCGAAGGATTAGAAGCAGGAGAAAAAGTAATCACATCTAACTATGATAGTTTTGGTGACGCTGAAAAAATAGTATTAAAATAAATCAATCAAAAAATGATTAAGATAGAAAACTTAAAAAAGAGTTTTAGAACAGAAGAAGTAGAAACTCTTGCCTTAAATAGTGTAAACCTAAAAGTTGAAGGAGGAGAATTTGTCGCTATTATGGGGCCATCGGGTTGTGGAAAATCTACTTTACTTAATATTATCGGGATGTTGGATAACCCAAATGAAGGGTATTATTACTTCAACGATCAGGAAGTAGGGGGTTTAAAAGAAAATCAACGTACCAAAATCAGAAAAGGAAACCTGGGATTCGTATTTCAGAGCTTTAATCTGATCGATGAACTCACGGTTTTTGAAAATGTAGAACTTCCATTGATTTATCTCAACATGAAAAAAAGCGAGCGCGAACAAAAAGTAAAAAAAGTGCTTGAGCGAATGAAAATTGCACATCGAGAGAAGCATTTTCCGCAGCAACTATCAGGAGGACAACAACAGCGTGTGGCTATTGCAAGAGCCGTAGTAACAAATGCCAAACTAATCTTAGCCGATGAACCTACAGGGAATTTGGATTCTAAAAACGGAATCGAAGTAATGAATCTGCTTACAGAACTCAACCAGGAAGGTACCACAATTGTTATGGTAACACACTCTGATAGAGATTCTCATTATGCTCACCGAGTGATTAATTTATTTGATGGGCAAATTGTTACAGAAAGTCAAAATAAACCGTTCGAAGTTAACGCATAATATATAGTAAAACACACTTAAAAATTAAACTCATGGCAAAAATATCTTTATATCTCGCAGCCCTGCTAATTTCAGTTATTTCTATGATGACTGGATATAGTCAATCAAAAACAATTAGTGTAGATCACTTTGATAATGTAATTGTTAGTCCACATATTCAAGTACATTTTAAAGAAGGTAATAGTGAAAAAGTTACCATAGATAATGCTCGTTTACCAGAAGATAAAATCAATATAGAAGTCATAGGAAGAACACTTCGTATCTATTTGGATGATGCTAAAATGACAACTAAGCACATTACAATAAAAGAAAATGGATGGAAAAGAAAAGTGCCTATTTATAAAGGTACCATGATAACAGCTACGGTTACATATACTCAACTTAAAGAGCTTTCGATTCGTGGAGAAGAGATAATTACATGTGAAAGCCCAATAGAAAGAGATGACTTTAGATTAAAAATGTACGGAGAAGGTAAAATGACAATGAATGCTGTAAAATTAAATTCATTACAAGTATCTATTTATGGAGAAAGCTATTTAGAGATTAAAGAAGGAGTAGCAAATAACCAGAAATATACAGTTTATGGCGAAGGAGAAATAAATACTTTGGGTATGAGTAATGAAAATACAAAGATTACCGCCTATGGCGAAAGTCATTTTAGAGTAAATGTGTCTGATAGATTAAAAGTTACTGCTTTTGGAGAAACAACCGTAGCCTACAACGGAAACCCTACAGTTAATAAAGGAATAGTTTTAGGAGAAGCAACCATTCAAAAAATGAACTAAGAATTCATCAACTCCTACTGAACTTGTTTCAGTATCAATCAAATTCTGAAAATCAAAAAACGAACAGTTATGTTTAAAAATCATTTAAAAATAGCATGGAGAAATCTTAAAAAACGAAAAGTATTTGCCAGCATTAACATTTTAGGATTATCTCTTGGATTTAGCTGTGCTATTTTGATTTTTCTATTTGTAAATCATCATTTACAGTTCGATAATTTTCATAACAATTCCGATCGAATTTACAGGGTAGTAACAGAAGAACATCGTGATGAGGTTGGCTATGATGCAGCTGTGCCACCAGGGTTTGCAAAAGGTTTTAAGACTGATTATGATTATGCAGAAAAAGTAGCAAAAATTTTTACTAGAGAAGGCTGGCAGATTAATGGTACAGGCAATAAAACATCACAACGCTTTCAGGAGAATGTTGCTTTTACAGAACCTGTTTTTTTTGAAATATTAAATTTCCCATTGCTTGAACAACTAGGAGATCAAACTTTAGACCAACCCAATACAGCATACATTACAGAAAGATTCTCAAAAAAAATGTTCGGTGATGAAAATCCTTTAGGAAAAACAGTAGTAGTTCGAAACAAAGAAACGATTCAGATTATTGGAGTACTTAAAGATTTACCAGAAAATACCGTGATTCAAGGAGACATATTTCTCTCTTACGAAACTCTAAAACACTATGATCGTTTTGTTTATAGTGAATCTTGGGGAGGGATTAATAGTAGTTTGATGTGTTTTGCTTTACTTCATCCAAATCAAAATATTGCCGAGATTGAGAAAAACTTGATTCAATTAGTTGATAAGCATCGTCCAACCAGTAAAAATGTTCATCGATATAAACTTCAATCACTCGATGATATTCATTTTGATAATAAGTACGGAGGAGTTAATGTAAGTCTATTATGGATTTTTACATTAATAGGATTTTTTATCATTACAATAGCTTGTATCAACTTTATCAATATTTCTGCGGCTCAGGCTTTTACTCGTTCTAAGGAAATCGGAATCAGAAAAGTATTAGGCAGTTTCAAACAGCATCTTTTTTGGCAGTTCATTTCAGAAACATTTATTATCAGTTTGTTTGCACTGATTTTTAGTTTAATCATTGTCATAGCTGTTTTACCATCTTTTAATGGCTTATTTACACTTAACCTTTCTGTAATATCCTTACTCGATGTTAAGGTCATTGGTTTTGTACTGGGGTTATTGATTTTTGTTTCTCTTTTTGCGGGAAGTTATCCGGGTATCTTACTAGCCAGAATTCTTCCAACATTAGCGCTTAAAGGAAAGTTAACTCAAAAGGATACTGGAGGTAAAATGACCCGTAAAGTTTTGGTAACTGTACAATTTGCAATTTCTATTGTTTTAATTGTAGCTACTGTAACTATAGGAAAACAAATTAGCTACGCGATTAATGCAGATTTAGGATTTGATAAAGATGCCATTGTTATGGTAGATATCCCCGAAAATATAGAACGTATTAAGTTAAATGGTTTACTAGAACGTATCGGGAAAATCTCTGGAGTTAAAAATACTTCAGCTTGCCTAACAAGTCCGGGAGGAACAGACAGTAACTGGATTACAGGTATTCGATATAATAACAAAGCTGAGTATGAAGAATTTTCTATCTCTGCAAAATTAGCAGATGAAAATTATATAAACACTTTTAATCTTGAGTTGATAGCAGGTCGTAATTTTTATGTTCGTGACTCTATCACCGAAGTAGTGGTGAATGAGATGGTTGCGCAAAAATTAGGCCTCGCATCATCAGAAGAGCTTATAGGCAAACACATAGAACTTAATGGTGGTGATATTAAAGCCTCAATAGTAGGGGTGATAGCGAATTTTCATGATCAAAACTTTCATGAAGGAATTAGTCCTGTTTTTATAGCTCCTCAATCAAATGCATTTAATGAAATAGCAATCAAAATAGACAGTCAAAATGCAGATGCGGCATTGACTGGAATTGAACAACGTTGGAAAGAAGTCTTTTCTAAATATATATATGAATTTAATTTTCTGGATGAGCGTGTAGCAAGACAATATGAAGAAGAACAGCGCTTTTTATCTATGTCAAAATTATTTTCTGGATTAGCCATATTTATTAGCTGTTTAGGGCTGTACGGATTGATTTCTTTTTTCGTTGCTCAACGTAGGAAAGAAATTGGTATCAGAAAGGTTCTTGGGGGTAAAGTTGGAGATATTTTATTGTTGTTCACTCAAGATTTCTTAAAGCTAATCTTTATTGCAGGAATAGTAGCTACACCACTGGCTTGGTATGCGATGAATAACTGGCTTCAAAATTATAAATATAGAGTCACTATCGATTGGTGGGTCTTTGTATTGGCCATAGGGGCAATTATTGCCATTACCATGGTTACTATTAGTTATCAGGCAATAAAAGCAGCTACCGTTAATCCAATAAAAAGTTTACGAACAGAATAATACACCAATTTGTTCTGAACTTGTTTCAGAATCAATCAAAAAACAAACAGTTATGTTTAAGAATTATTTGAAAATTGCCTGGAGAAATTTATTAAAAAACAAGGGATATTCTGCTATAAATATTGGTGGTCTTGCTATAGGAATGACTTGTTTTTTGCTTATAACGTTGTTTATAAGGAATGAACTTTCTTATGATAGTTATCATGAAAATGCGGATCATATATACAGAATAGTTCACCATGGTAGTAAAGATAATTTAGAAGATAGATGGATATGGGGGAATGCACCAGTGGGACCCGCTTTAAAAAACGATTTTTCAGAAGTCGTTGAAAAAGTTCAATTTTCAGGAAGATCCGATGTTTTATTAAATTATAATGAGCGTTCTTTCCAGGAAGGGAATTGTTTTTATGTAGATCCAACTGTATTTGATGTATTTAGTTGGCCCTTAGTTTCAGGAAACCCAAAAACAGCCTTGAAAGCACCATACTCTATAGTGCTAACTGAAAGCATAGCAAAAAAATACTTTGGTAATGAGGATCCAATGGGGAAAAGTATTGATGGTGTAGGAGGTAGAGCTAATGATGGTATATACACTGTTACTGGTGTAATGAAAGATGTGCCTTCCAATTCACATTTTTCTTTTGATGTACTTATGTCAATGAGCTCCTTTTATCAAACAAGACCAGGTATTTTTGATGTTTGGGGATACGTTGATTTTTATACTTATTTTTTAGTGGCTGATAACTTTGACCAAGCAGCATTTCAAGCTAAGATGCCTGATTTTCTAAAAAAGAACAGACCTTCTGAAGATGCTGAATATTATTATGACCTTTCATTTGAACCTTTAAAAGATGCTTATTTAAGCTCTAAAGCTGCTCGACAACCAGGGGTAACAGGTAATTTATCCAATATTTACATTTTTGTGATTATAGGTTTTTTCATCCTTATCATTGCTTGTATTAATTTTATGAACCTAGCTACTGCGCGTTCGCTAGAAAGGGCAAAAGAGGTTGGAGTAAGAAAAGTAATAGGAGCGGATAAAAAAGGCTTAATTTATCAGTTTTTGGGAGAGTCATTGCTTATGGTTTTCTTATCTGCAATAATTGGTTTTGCATTAGTTATTGTATGCCTTCCATGGATGAATAACATAACAGGAAAGCAATTTTTAATTAGTGAAATTTTTAATGGTTTTACACTTGCATTGTATTTCGGAACTGCATTGATCACAGGATTATTAGCAGGAAGTTACCCTGCTTTTATATTATCTAATTTCAAACCATCAAGTGTACTGAAAGGGGTTTTTAGCACGTCAAAAAGTGGAATTAACCTTAGAAAAGGGCTTGTAGTATTTCAATTTAGCCTTTCTATCGCTTTAATAGCAAGTACTGTAATAGTATACTCTCAATTGGAGTATATGCTAAACAAGAATTTGGGTTTTGATAGAGAGCAACAGTTGGTCATCGATTTCAATTGGGATGGACAAGTACGTGATAATATAGAAACCATTAAAAATGAATTTTTAAGTCATCCCGATATTAGTTCGGTTTCAGCTTCAAGAACAGTTCCTGGGGGTCATTTTCCAGCGGCAGGAACCAATATAGAAACAAAAGAAGGGCCAATGAAAAACTTTGATCCTTTTTTATATGAAGTAGATATTGATTTTATATCTCATTATGATATTGAAGTAGTTGCGGGTAGAGCTTATTCTAGAGACTTTGCTACGGATACTATTTCTTCAATGGTTATTAATGAAGCGGCGGCTAAAAGTTTTGGATACGCAGATCCATCAGAAATTATCGGGAAACGTTTTGAACAATGGGGTAAAGAGGGTACAGTCATAGGTGTGGTAAAAGATTTTAATTATTTATCCTTACACCAAAAAGTCGCTCCTTTAACATTGCGATTAGATCCTGGTAGCAGTAGATATTTCTCATTACAAATAAAATCTCAAAATCTTCAGAAAACTATTAAGGATATAGAAAATAAATGGGCTGCCTTAGCTCCTCATCGTCCTTTTTTATATAGTTTTTTAGATGATTCTTTTAATACACAATATGAAGCCGATTTTAAGTTTAAGAAACTGTTTACCATATTTTCATTTCTAGCTATTCTAATAGCTTGTTTAGGCCTACTAGGCCTGGCAATTTATAGCGCTATGCAGAGAACTAAAGAAATAGGTGTTCGAAAAGTATTGGGTGCTGAGGTTACAAGTATAGTAACACTTTTATCTAAAGACTTTATCAAATTAGTAGGTATTGCAATTTTTATTGCTACTCCTTTTTCATGGTATGCGATGAATAAATGGCTTAATGTTTATGCTTATAGAGTTGAAGTAAATTGGTGGGTTTTTGCCTTAGCAGGGTGCTTAGCCTTAACGATAGCAATATTGACAGTTAGTTTTCATGCCATAAAAGCAGCTAGAACAAACCCAATAAAGAGTTTACGTACAGAATAATATATCAATTTGTTCTGAACTTGTTTCAGAATCAATCAAAAAACAAACAGTTATGTTTAAAAATCATTTAAAAATAGCATGGAGGACTATAAAAAATGAAAAACTCTTCACTTTTATAAAAATAGGAGGTTTAGCTATAGGTATTGCTGCTTGTGTGTTGATTGCATTGTTTATACAGGATGAGTTGAGTTATGATCAGCATATTGTTGAAAAAGATAACGTATTTAGAGTTTATTCTGAGGGGGTATATGATGGAGATAAAGAAAGAGTAACTTGGTTTCAAGCTCCTTTTGCTAAGGCGTTGAAAACAGATTTCCCCGAAATAGAAAAATCAGGTAGGTATTTAACCAGTGAACTTTTTGGTGCCGGAAATAAGCAACTTCGTATAGAAGGAGAGATACAAAATTATTTTGAAAGTAACTTCATATTTGCAGATCAGGAACTGTTAGAATTATTTGAAATTCCGTTTGTAGAAGGAAAGATAGAAAATGCACTTTCAGAACCAGCTACTATTGTTATTTCGCAAGATAAGGCAGATAAGTATTTTCCAAATGGAAATGCAGTAGGTAATACTTTAATTTTAGATAACGATACCAATAAACCATATAAGATTACTGGAGTAATGAAAAATACTTCAGCAAAATCACATTTCGATTATGATTTTATCATAACAATGGAAGGGAGAGATTTTTATCCCGGTGAGAACGAAAATTGGAGAGCAACTAATTATTACACTTATATTAAGATAAATGATCAGACTAATGTTCAACAATTGGAGCAAAAACTTCTTTCAGTAGTAGAGAAGTATCTTATACCTATAGAGCAGGAAAATGGAAATGCTGACGATATTAAATATTTAAAATCATTACAATATAAATTACAACCTGTTCATGAAATACACTTAAGGTCAAGAGGTATTCAAGATGGTTTAAAGCATAGTGATATTCGCTTTACATGGCTTTTTGCTGCAATCGCCGGATTTATTCTAATACTAGCATGTATTAATTTCATTAACCTTTCTACCGCTAAATCTGCAAATCGAGCAAAAGAAGTTGGCTTGCGTAAAACAATAGGTGCATTTAGACACAATCTGGTTTCACAATTTTTGGTAGAGTCTATTCTTTTTAGTTTAGGTTCTTTTGTGATCGGTATCGGGTTGGCGTGGCTGCTTTTACCTATGTTTAATTCTGTTGCTTCAAAAAGTCTATTTATTCCCTGGGATCAATGGTGGTTTATCTTAATAATGGTGGCTTCTTCATTGTTTATTGGTTTTTTAGCTGGATTATACCCGGCATACTATTTATCTTCATTTAAACCAATTCAAGTTTTAAAAGGGTCTTTAAGTATAGGAAGTAAAAGTGGAAAATTGCGAAGCGGACTAGTTATATTTCAATTCACAACCTCTATAGTATTAATTATTTCGACTTTGGTTATCCATCAACAAATGGATTTCATCCTAAATAAAGAATTAGGGTATAGCAAAGATCAGGTGCTTGTCGTAAAGGGTACAAGTACCTTGGGTGATGAGGTAGAAAATTTTAAAGATCAACTTTTACAACTTCCAGAAGTAAAGCATGTAACTATAAGTGAATATCTACCTATAGAAGGAACGAAAAGAAATACTAATCAGTTTTGGGAAGATGGTAAGAGAGAAACAACTATTGGTGGACAAATTTGGAGAGTAGACCATGACTATCTCAAAACTTTGGGAATTAAATTAAAGGAAGGAAGAGATTTCTCTCTTGATTTTGCATCGGATTCAATCGAGAATGTCATTATAAATCAAACATTGGTTACCAAATTAGGTTTAAAAGACCCCATTGGAAAAATAATTACAAATGGAAGACCCAAGACTGTTATAGGTGTGGTAGAAGATTTTCACTTAAACAATTTAAAAGAAGATATCACTCCGCTAGTCATGGCTGTTGGAAATAGTCAAGGTATTATTTCTGTTAAATTAAGCTCGGCACAGATTGATAGTGCTTTATCGTCAATTGCTGCTGTCTGGCAAACGAAAGTTCCAAATCAATCTTTCAGATATACTTTTTTAGATCAGGATTTTGCTCTTATGCATGAGGATGTACAACGTATAGGTAAGATTTTTAATGCCTTTGCCTTTCTAGCCATATTAGTAGCATGTTTAGGTCTTTTTGCTTTATCTGCATTTATGGTAGAACAACGAAAAAAGGAAATAAGTATTCGTGTGGTTTTAGGCGCCAGTTTCAGGAGTATTTATAAACTACTCACTATAAATTTTTTAAAACTAATTTTTGTCGCGGTACTTATTTCGATTCCTATTGCCTGGTATATGATGTCTAGGTGGTTAGAAGATTTTGCTTATCGGATGAGCATTGGATGGGAATTATTTGTAGAAGGAGCTATCATAGCTTTGCTTATCGCAATATTCACAATTAGCTATCAATCTATTGGAGCGGCTTTAATCAAGCCTTTAAAAAGTTTGCGTACAGAATAATACATCAACTCGTGCTGAACTTGTTTTAGTATCAAAGTCAAAAAACAAACAGTTATGTTTAAAAATTATGTCAAAATAGCCTGGAGAAATCTAGTAAAAAATAAAGGGTATACCATCATTAATATAGCTGGGTTATCTGTTGGAGTATGCTGTTTTATATTAATAGCACTCTTTGTAGAAAATGAATTTAGTTATGATCACTTTCATTCAAAAGCGGATAGAATTTATAGGGTATGGCAATATGAGAACTATGGACCAAAAGAAGATTTTGTAAATACTACAACACCAGTGTCAATGGTAGAAGTTCTTAAAACTAATTTTCCCGAAATTGAAGAGGGAAGTCGGGTATTTCGATTCAATAGTTTGGTAAAAGGAAACAATAATGAATTTAACGAATCGATACGAGCGGTAGACCCTAGCTTTTTTCAACTGTTTGATTTCAATATTTTAAAAGGTAACACTGCGAATCCTTTTGCAACGGCTAATACGATGGTATTAAGCGAATCTTCTGCAAAAAAATACTTTGGTGATGAGAATCCTATTGGAAAATCCCTGGCTTTAGAATTTAATGAAGAGATTAAGTTTTTCGAAATTTCTGCTGTAGTAACCAATCCTCCTGAAGAATCAAGTATTCAATTCGAAATTCTTGTTTCCTTAGAAAATGAAGCTTTGTTTTTTAGTGAAAGAGCAAGAGAAAGCTGGTTCAATGTATCTGTAGAGTCTTACCTATTATTACAAGAAGGTCAATCTGTTACCCAATTGGAAGCCAAATTTCCGACTGTAATCAAACAATACCTAGGTGATAATTATAAGGAGAATACATTCTTTCTAAATTTACAACCACTTACCGAAATACATTTGGATACTTCTTTACCACCAGGGTTTGAACCTATTTCTAATCCAAAGTACTCTTATGTAATGGGATGTATTGCTTTTTTGGTACTGCTTTTAGCTTCTATTAACTTTGTGACTTTAGCGATAGGACGTTCCTTTTCAAGAGCAACTGAAGTTGGAGTACGTAAGGTTCTAGGTGCATTTCGCAAGCAAATTATACGGCAGTTTTGGGGAGAGGCCTTATTAGTTACTTTGATAGCCGTACTCGTCGGTATACTTCTTTCTTTTATACTTCTAAATACCTTTAATGACCTTACAAATAAACAATTGAATTTATCATTCAATATCAGTTTCTTAGGTATAGCATCTGGTCTCGTCCTTTTTATTGCTCTTATTGCTGGGATTTATCCATCTATAGTACTTTCAAAATTTAATCCAATGGAAGTTTTAAGACGAAAAATGGGAAAAGGAACTTCTATGGGGTTGTTTGGAAAAAGTTTAGTAGTAGTTCAATTTGTTACCTCTATAGTGATGCTTATTGGTACCTTGGTAATAGGGAGACAGATAGACTATTTGGTCAATAAAGATCTCGGATATCAAAAAGATACAATAGTAGTAGTGCCTACCAACATGTCGGGAGAACAGGCTGATACCTTTGGTGACTTATACATTGCTGAACTTAGAAAGCAACCCGTAGTTACCGAAGCTTCAAGGTCAATATTTAGTTTCATCGAAAATGGATGGGCCGAATTAGGGTTTACCGATAGTAAAAATTCATACCGTGAATTTAATTTTAATGCGGTAGATCATGACTTTTTGAAAACATATAATATTCAAATTAAGGAAGGCAGGGATTTTCAAGAAGGGAATGCTAGTGACGCTCAAAATGGTGTATTGGTCAACGAAACTTTTGTTAAGGCATTCGGACTCCAAAATCCTGTGGGAAACTCCTATGATAAATTCAAGATAAAAATTTTAGGTGTTATGAAGGATTTTAATTTTAAATCACTCAATCATAGCATTGAGCCATTAATGCTCACTATAAATCCAAGCCCTGTTTTAGAGACCATTGAGAATGCAAGTTCGAAATATAATTCACAACCAAGAATTTCAGTACGACTGAATACCCAAAATATGACTACTGGTATCGCAGTTTTGAAAGACACCTGGGAAAAGATCAATCCATCCCAAGAATTCGAATATTCTTTTTTGGATGAAGCGCTATCTACCCAATATAAAAACGAGATGCGCTCAAAATCGATCGTAAATATTGCTTCTCTACTGGCTATTTTTATTGCCTGTATGGGACTGTTTGGATTAGCAACTTTGACGGTTGCAAGACGTACTTCAGAAATTGGTATCAGAAAAGTAATGGGAGCAAGTGTGATTAATATTGTTGGAATGGTTTCAAAAGATTTTATAAAACTGGTTTTGATCGCTATTCTGTTAGCTTTTCCATTAGCTTGGTGGGCTATGAACGAATGGTTACAGGGATTTGCTTATAGCACAGGTATTAGTTGGTGGATTTTTGTACTTGTAGGAATTACTGTGGTCGGAATTACCTTGGTAACTGTGAGTTTTCAATCGATCAAAGCATCCTTAACGAACCCTGTAAAAAGCTTACGTACAGAATAATGAATGTATAGAAAAAACGAGAATCATGTTAAAAAATTATCTAAAAATTGCTTGGCGAAATTTACTCAGAAATAAGAGTTTCTCGGTATTAAATATTGTTGGACTATCCATTGGTTTGGCTGTTACAGCGCTTATTGTCATCTGGATCAATTTTGAAATAGGTATTGACCAATTTCATGAACATAAAGATCGTACCTATCAAGTATATAATCAATATCCTGTGGGCGGTGAAATATGGACCTGGAATTCTACACCTAAAGTTATGGCATCTGCCATACAAAAAGATTATCCCGATGTAGAACACATTGCAAGAGTAAATTGGGACTCTGAATTTTTATTTGCAAAAGATGATAAAAGAATAAAGAGTACAGGTAAAATTGTTGATCCCGATTTTTTAAAAATATTTAGTTTTCCGCTAGTAGAAGGTAGTTTAGAAACCGTTTTGGAGGGGGTTAATTCGGTGGTTATTACAGAATCTTTTGCTAAAAAGATATTTGGGGATGAAGAAGCAGTGGGTAAAACTGTTAAAGTAGATAATGCCGATAGTTTTATGATCACGGGTATTTTAAAGGATTTACCTTCAAATACAGATTTTGAATTTGATTTTTTAATGCCTTGGGCCTATTTAAAACAACGAGGCTCAGACGATAAATATTGGGGTAATAATTCTATTGCTACCTATGTGATGCTCAAAGAAGGAGTAGACTACAACTCATTCTCTAAAAAAATTAAAAACTTAAGAAAAGTATATGATAAAGATTCTCCAGAAATGGTCACTTATTTGTATCCATTTACGCGTTCCTGGTTGTATTCAAATTTTGAAAATGGTGAAGAAATAGGAGGTAGAATCGATATCATTCGAATGTTTGGGATTATAGCTGCTATTATTTTGATAATAGCTTGTATCAACTTTATGAATTTAAGTACAGCTCGTAGTGAAAAACGAGCAAAAGAAGTAGGTGTTCGTAAAGTTGTAGGAGCGAGAAGATTAACCCTTGTAAGCCAGTTTTTAGGAGAATCCGTACTGATATCATTCATTGCAGCAGTATTTGCTTTTATTATGGTTTTAATAGCCTTACCTCATTTTAGTACATTAGTAGAAAAGCCATTATCATTGGATTTGACTAATATTTGGTTTTGGGGATCAACTATAGTAGTAATAGTTTTTACAGGTCTTCTAGCGGGTAGTTACCCTGCATTGTTTCTTTCTAGATTTAAGCCTTCTTCGGTATTAAAGGGAACTTTTGCAAAGTCAAAAATGGGGGTTACACCAAGAAAAGTTTTGGTAGTCCTTCAATTTTCTGCGGCCATTATATTAATCACTTCGAGCATTATTGTTATGCAACAGTTGAAAAAGGTACAAGATAGACAAACAGGTTATGCAAAAAACAACTTGATTTACTCAATAATTCAAGGGGATGCAGAAAAAAACTATTCGCTTATTAAGGAGGAACTTATGGCATCTAATGCTGTTACTTCTATAACAAGAACCAGTTCGCCTGTGACAGAAGGTTGGAGTAATACCTGGAATTTTGAGTGGATGGGAAAAGATAAAGAAAATAAGCGCATTGTTCAAAGATTTGCTGCGGATGAAAATATAAAAGAGACACTTGGTATTGAACTTGTTGCAGGACGTGATTTTGATTTAAACAAATATCCAACAGATTCTACCGCAGCGCTCATTAATGAATCTGCAGTAGCACTCATGAATTTTGATGAACCCATTGGCCAGATTATTAAGGATAATGGAATAGAATGGCATGTTGTAGGAGTAACAAAGGATTTTGTATTAGATTCTCCTTTCCAAAGAATTCAACCAATGGTTATAGAAGGTGCTAAAGCAGGTTTTAATGTAATCCATATAAAACTTAATACAACCAGTAATACTTCAGAAAGCCTTGCCGAGGTAGAAACTGTTTTTAAGAAGTATAATCCTGAGTACCCCTTTGAATACCAATTTGTCGATCAGGAATATGCTAGAAAATTTGATAGCGAAAAAAGAACAGGTCAACTTGTAAGCATGTTTACATTGCTTACCATTTTTATCTCTTGTTTAGGGCTATTTGGTCTTGCCAGTTACATGGCAGAAAATCGAATTAAAGAGATCGGGATTAGAAAAGTTTTAGGGGCATCGGTTAGGAGTATTACTACACTTCTTTCGATAGATTTCATAAAACTGGTTTTAATTTCTATCATTTTGGCGGTGCCTATTTCCTGGTATTTCATGAATAATTGGTTAGAAGATTTTGATTATAGAGTAAACATTTCGTGGTGGACATTTGTTTTAGCGGGAATTTTAGCTCTTGTAATAGCACTTATAACGGTAAGTTATCAAGCTATAAAAGCAGCGATAGTAAACCCTATAAAAAGCTTACGAACAGAATAATTCATCAACTTATACTGAACTTGTTTCGGTATCAATCAAAAAACAAAGGTTATGTTTAAAAATCATTTAAAAATAGCATGGAGGAGTCTTAAAAAACAACCTTTTTTTACTTTCCTAAATACATTTGGACTTGCCATTGGTATGGCTGGAGGATTACTTATTTGTTTATATATCTACGATGAATTAAGTTTTGATAAAATGTTCGCAGATGCTGATCGCATTTATAGGATAAATGTAGATGTGAAGTTTGGAGGAAATGCCGAAGAATATTCAGAGGTGTCAGCTCCAATGGCCCAAGCGATGAAAAGAGATTATCCACAGATAGAAGTAGCTACGCGATTTAGGAATTTGGGGAGTATGTTTGTAAGAAAAAGTGATGCCGAGTTAAATGTTAAAGAAGTTGGAATAACTTATGTGGATACTACTTTTTTCGAGATGTTTGGTCTTGATTTGTTGGTAGGAAACCCCAAGACAGCTCTAAAAGAACCTAATACTTTGATCCTAACCAAAACAGCAGCAGAAAAACACTTTGGGATAAGCGAAGCTTTAGGGCAAAATATGATATTAGATAATAGGGATATCTATACAGTGGTAGGAGTTATAGATGATATGCCAGAGAACTCTTTTATTAGAAACCACAATATTTTTATTGCAATGGCGGGAAATGAAGATTCTTTTTCTACCGAATGGGGAAACCATAATTATCCAACTTTTATTAAACTGAGATCGGGATCAGATATTAAAGATTTTGATACTTTTTTAAAATCTGCATTAGGCACCTACGTAATTCCGGGTGTTCAAAATTATGCACCAGGGATAACAGAAGAACAGTTTTTGGCGTCTGGAAACTATCTTAATTTTAGTACTATAGCCCTAACAGATATTCATCTATATTCTAACAGATATCCAGAATTAAGTGTAAATAGCGATGTTCAAAATGTTTATATCCTTTCTTTTATTGCATTATTTCTAATCATTCTGGCAAGTGTTAATTTTATGAATCTGTCTACTGCTCATTCTCTAAAACGAGCAAAAGAAGTAGGAGTTCGCAAAACCTTAGGTTCTAACAAATCAGAGCTCATTAGGCAGTTTCTAATAGAATCTGGTTTAATTTCTTTTATATCATTAGTATTAGCTATTATAGTAGCTTCTGTAGCACTTCCTTTTTTTAACGAACTTGCAGGGAAAGAAATTTCTATACCATTTACCAATCCTTTTTTCTGGTTGATTTTACTGGCTTCAGTAATGTTATTAAGTCTTTTTTCGGGGAGTTATCCTGCATTTTTTATGTCAAAATTTAAACCTATTCAGGCAATGAAAGGTATAGCAGAAAATAATATTGGAGGAGGAAAAATCAGAAATTCTCTTGTTGTTTTTCAGTTTGCTATTTCTATCTTTTTGATTGTAAGTACTCTAGTTGTTTTTCAGCAATTAAAATTTATTCAAAACAAGGATTTAGGATTTACAAAAGATCAGGTTTTAATTATAGATGATGTGTATGTTACCGAAAATGAAATAGCATCTTTTAAAGAAGAGGTACAGCAATTAAGTCAGGTAAGAAGTACCTCGATTAGCGGATTTTTACCAACACCTTCATTTCGAGGGAATAGTACATTTTATCGAGAAGGATTAAAAGATGATCATGAAAAAGCAATCAATATGAATGATTGGGATGTTGATTTTGACTATGTGTCAACTCTAAACTTAGAAATTATTGCAGGCCGTGATTTTAATCGACAATTTAGTACAGATTCAACAGCCATGATTTTAAACGAATCTGCAGTGACAATCTTGGGGGTGACCCCAGAAAAAGCATTGGGGATGAGATTATCATCTGATTATGGAGAAGATGAGGTCGTATTTAGAACAGTAATTGGGGTTGTTAAAGATTTTCATTATGAATCTTTAAGAAGGGATATTGATGCGTTAGGACTTTCTCTGAATAATAGTTTTGGATCAATGGCAGTAAAACTAAATGCAGGAGATTTCTCTAATACCATAGCACAAATTGAAACAATCTGGAACAGAATATCTCCAGGTCAGCCTTTTAATTATTATTTTATGGATGAATCTTTCAATACGACCTATCGGGCAGAACAACGGTTAGGTCGAATTTTTATCATATTTACCATTCTATCTATCTTAATTGCTTGCCTTGGGTTATTTGGTCTGGCGGCATTTAATGCAGAAAAACGAACCAAAGAGATAGGTGTGAGAAAAGTATTGGGAGCTAGTGTAAGTCATATTACATATAAACTTACTATTGATTTCCTGAAACTTGTTGGGATAGCAATACTGATATCTCTTCCCTTAGGATGGTTTGCTATGCGTAAATGGTTAGAAGATTTTTCATATCGAATAGAAATTAGTTGGTGGGTATTTGTTATAGCAGCTTTTCTTGCTGTTTGTATTTCGATATTGACAGTAAGTTATCAAAGCATTAAGGCCGCTATAGTCAATCCCGTAAAAAGCTTACGAACGGAGTAAAATATCAAAAAAGAATAATTATGTTTAAAAACTATATCAAAATCGCCTGGCGAAATATAAAAAGAAACAAAGGGTATTCTGTTGTAAATATCGGTGGGCTTACTATTGGTTTATCGGCTGTGATTTTGATGCTTTTTTATATCAGCCATGAGAATAGTTATGATGTATTTCATAATGATTATGATAAGCTTTTTAGAGTAGAAAGAACATATGTAAGTAGTATCCAAAGTGATATTTGGGATAGTTCGCCTTACGCATTATCAAGTGAATTAAAAAGTTCTATTCCAGAAATCACTAATGCTACCAGTATAAGAACTACAGCAAATTATCTAAGTATTAATGATGCAATGTATCATGAGAAAAATGGATTGTTTGCAGATCATAATTTTTTTAAACTATTTACACTAAAACTCGTAAAAGGTGATCAGTACAGTGCTTTAGAAAACCCGATGAGTATAGTATTGTCAGAATCATTAGCCAAGAAGCTTTCTCCAGAGAATAATATTATTGGAAAAACAGTACGTATTGATAAAAAATATGACTGTATAGTTACGGGCATATTTACTGACTATCCGGATAATTCTCACTTAAAGATTGACTATCTACTTTCTTTTAGTTCGTATGAAACTATAACAAAAAATACGCTTGATGCAGGATGGAATGCAAATAATGCATCTGTTTATGTTCGGTTGGATCGTAATGCAAGAATTGATAATGTATCAGAAAAAATAAAAGGAGTTTTAGCAGATCATCTTACACTAGAAGATGGGATTGAGGAATTGCTTAGTCTAAGACCTGTTAGCGATATTTATATGAAAACTTCTAAGGTAAGAGGAGGTGGGGGCAATAGAAGTGAGATTACAGTCTTGTATCTTTTTCTTGCTGTTGTAATTTTCACAGTCTTAATCACTCTGCTAAATTACATAAATTCATCTACCGCCCAGGTCATGAAAAGGGAATTAGAAATAGGAATTAAGAAGGTGATGGGGAGTACAAAAAGTCATTTAAGATATCAGTTTATTACTGAGTCCTTAGTTATGGTATCTATTTCTTTTATTCTTGCTATTGGTTTGGTAGTATTATTTCTTCCACTCTTTAATAAAATTGTGGGAAAGAATTTATCGATTATTTTTAGTCAAGATTGGCCGTTTTTTGTATATGCTGCCCTTGGAACGCTTCTAATAGGTATTTTGGCTGGTTTATACCCGGTTTTCTTTCTTTCATCTTTAAAAATCTCCTCTTTTCTTCAAGGTAATTCATCAATAAAACGTCGTGCAGGTTTAAGAAAAGCCTTAGTTGTTTTTCAGTTAGTTTTAGTAATACCATTGGTATTTACTTCAATACTTATTATAGAACAGTTTAAATATATAGAACAAAGAGATATTGGGTTTGTAAAAGAGGATTTATTGGTGTCACATGTAGAAATTACAAATGATGAAAACAGAGAAGTACTTAATACTATAGGAGAGCAATTACTACAAAATCCTAATGTTCTTAATTATTCTATATCAGATTCTGCTCCATTCGGCGGAGGAAGTAATCAGAGTATGGATTGGGAAGGAAATACAACTAACGGAAAGGCTATGATTAGGTTACATAGAGTAGATTACGATTTTTTGAATACCTATCAAATGACACTAACAGAAGGAAGAGGTTTTTCTGAAGATTATGCTACAGATATCCAAAGTGCTTGCATTATAAATCAAACAGCTCTAGAATTGTTCGGATGGAAAAATGCCTTAGGTAAAGAAATTGATAATGGTCGTTTAAAAGTAATCGGTGTGGTAAAGGATTTTAACGATTATACGGCATTTAAGAAAATCCCACCTATGATCCTTTCTATGGATAAAAGTTCTGGTAGCTCATATGTAACCATAAAAGTAGCTTCAGATAAAAGGGCAGAAACCCAAGCATTAGTCAATACACTTTTTAACAACAATTTTCCGGAAAACCCTATAGAGTTTAGATTTTTGGATGATGAATTTGATAGTAATTATTTGAATTCATTAAAAGGTACCATCAATATTTTTATTTTTTTCTCGGTGTTGGCCATCCTATTGGCAGTACTTGGGCCGTATAGCCTGGTCTCTTTTTCATTAAAGACACAGCAAAAAATGATCGCCATACGAAAAGTATTGGGAGCCAATGTAGAAAACATTTTTCTAATACTGCTTAAAGAGTACATGATATTATTTAGTATCGCTACAACATTAGGACTTGTTACGGTTTATTTCATCGCCAACAAAGTGATACATGTTTTTGCATATCATGAGGGAATCAAATTTACCTATTTCATTATAGCAGGATTACTGGCTTTATTTATAGTGCTTTTTTCAGTGAGCAGCAAAATAATTTCAGCGGTATTACAGAACCCTATAAAAAGTTTACGTACAGAATAACTCATTATCAATCAAAAAATTACAGCTATGTTGAGACATCATTTCATTTTGTATATAAGAAGTATTAAAAGATACAAAGCATCTTTTTTTATAAATATCATTGGACTATCCACTGCATTAACATGCTCTATTTTGATATATCTATGGGTAAACGATGAATTGCATACAGATAAGTTTCACGAGAATAGTGATCATATTTTTCATTTGATGGAGCTTGCCGAATTTCCACAAGTGACAAAAGTAGGTTCTACTACATCAGGAAATATAGCGCCGCTTATGTTGGCAGAAATGCCAGAGATCAATATGGCAACCCAGGTAGTAAAATATCCTCAAAATGCCACACTTTCTATAGAAGACAAATCTATTAAAGGAGATGGTCATTATGTGAGCAAAGATTTTTTTAAAATATTCTCTTTTCCTATTATCAAGGGAGATAAAAATGATATATGGTCAAATACAAATACCATATTCGTATCAGAAACTATAGCTACAACTCTTTTTGGTTCTGTAGAAGACGCAATGGGACAAAATATTGAATTTCAGAAAGAAAAAGAATATACCGTTGCTGGTGTTTTTGAAGATGTTCCACAGCGATCTTCAGAACGATTTGATTTTGTACTTTCTTATGAAGAAAAAGCACTTTCTCAAACGAATCTTTTGCATTGGGGAAGTCAATCAACATATGTATACCTAAGTATGAAGCCTGGTACCGATATTGTTGCTTTTAATGACAAGATTCATGATTTTATTCGCAAGAAAACCAATAGAGGGCAATCTTATCGCACTCCGTTCTTAAAAAAATATACAGATGAGTATCTATACGGGAGTTATGAAAATGGTGTTGAGGCTGGTGGCAGAATTACATATGTAAAACTGTTTTCTATTATAGCCTTATTTATTCTAGTTATCGCTTGTATTAATTTTATGAATATGTCGACGGCAAAAGCCTCGAGAAGACTTAAGGAAATAGGGATTAAAAAAGCTATAGGAGCAAATAGGAAAACACTTATTTTTCAATATTTGACAGAAGCTGTAGGAATTGCATTTATAGCTCTATTCCTAGCAATGATTTTTGTTACTCTATTACTTCCTGAGTTTAATCAAATTACCGGAAAACAACTTTCCATGACGATAAGTTCTGGTTTTGTTTTGGCATTATTAGGGATCACATTATTCACTGGATTATTATCCGGTAGTTATCCTGCTTTGTATTTATCGGGTTTCAGGCCTGCTACCATATTAAAAGGAAAATTAAACACTTCTGTTGGGGAAGTATGGACACGTAAAGGGCTGGTTATTATTCAATATACGGTTTCGATAGTGCTCATTGTATCTGTATTAATAGTACATAAACAAATTGAATATATCCAAAATAAAAACTTAGGGTACACCAAAGAACAAATTATCCATTTTAGTCGAGAAGGAAAAACATTGGATAATAATCATATAGATACTTTTTTGGCAGAACTTAAGAATATCCCGGGAGTAGCAGATGCATCAAGTACTCGTAATGCAATGACTGGAGATGGTTGGGGTGTAGGAGGTTTTGATTGGGAAGGAAAAGACCCTAATGATTACACTCAATTTCAAAACATGATAGCATATTATGGTTTGATTGAAATGTTAGATATTGAAATATTAGCGGGCAGATCGTTCTCAAAAGATTTTAGCGAAGAAAATACTAAAGTTATCCTTAATGAATCTGCTATCAAACGAATGCAATTGAAAGATCCTGTTGGTAAGTTTATCGGGTTTAGAAATAAAAAAAGAGAAATTATCGGAGTAATAAAAGACTTTCATTTTGAATCTCTTCATGAAGATATAAAACCGATGATTGTCAATTTATGGCCTGAAAGACTTACTAAGTTTATGGTAAAAATTGAAGTAGGTAAAGAACAGGAAACCTTAGCGTCACTTCAGGATTTTTATGAAAAATATAACCCTGGATTTTTGTTTGATTATATGTTTCTGGATGAGAATTATCAAGAACTTTATGTTGCAGAACAAAGAGTGTCTAAGTTGTCTCGTTATTTTGCTGTACTAGCTATTATTATCTCATGTTTAGGTCTCTTTGGACTGGTATCCTTTACCGCAGAACGAAGAAAGAAAGAGATTGGGATTCGTAAAGTCTTGGGTGACAGCAGTGCACATATTTCTTTTTTATTATCCAAAGAATTTGTAAAACTAGTCCTGGTAGCCATTGTTATAGGCTTACCCATAAGCTACATGCTAATTAATAATTGGCTTTCGGGGTTTGCTTATAAGACAGGACTAAATCTTTGGTATTTTTTTACAGCCGGAGTGTTAGTGCTTATTGTAACCATTTTTACAGTGAGTACCCAAACTATGATTGCAGCGAATAGAAATCCTGTGGATGCATTAAGAGACGAATAGGGTTAATTAAAAATAGATACAATGTTTAAAAGTTATATCAAAATAGCGTGGAGAAGTTTATCAAAAAATAAACTATATACAATTCTAAATATTATGGGTTTAGGATCGGGTATGGCAGCAGCAATTTTGGTTGGGCTTTGGTTGGTAGATGAATTAAGTGCCAATCATTATCATGAGGATTATACCAGAATAGGACTACTTCATAAAAACAGACAATATAATGGAAGTATTTTCACAGAAGTTTCTAATCCAGTTCCATTAGGGCAGGAATTAAAAAATCTTTTTGCTGATGATTTAGAAGAGGTGGTGGTTTCTTCATATGGAGGAGAACGTTCTTTACGAATTGGTGATAAAACTGTAATACGAAGAGGTCTTTTTATGCAAGAAGGAGGTATTGATATACTGGGGTTAAACATAATTCAAGGAACTTTAAAACACCAGTTAGAACCAAATACAATATATCTATCAGAATCTGCAAATAAGGCACTTTTTGGAAATCAATCGGGAGTTGGACAAGTAATTCGCTTGGATGAAAATGTAGATGTCGAAGTTGTTGGTGTTTTTGAAGATTTACCCAAGAACTCAACATATAAAAGCATTTCCTTTTATGGTTCTTTTCAATTGTTTGAAAACCTGGAGTTATGGGTGAAAAATTCAAGAGAAGATTGGGGGAACAATTCTTTTCCAATATATATTAAAATTGCCTCGGGAACTGACATGGATCTAGTGTCAGAAAAAATAAAGAATACCCTATATAATGTTACAAAAGATATATCAACGCCAGAGTTATTACTTCATCCTATGGAAAAATGGCACTTATATCAGGAATTTAAGAATGGAAAAGCAATAGGAACCGGACTTAAAAACGTTCGTCTTTTTGCAATCATCGGAGTATTGATATTGCTTCTGGCAAGTATAAATTTTATGAACCTGAGTACGGCAAGATCTGCAAAAAGAGCAAAAGAAATTGGAGTTAGAAAAGCTATAGGTTCATCAAATCGCCAATTGGTAAAACAGTTTTTGATAGAAACCTATATAATGGTGATTTTATCCGTAGTAATCGCACTGGTCCTAGCACGTTTATTTCTTCCAACCTTTAATACTTTAACAAATGATGTAATACAAATCCCTTGGTTGCATCCAATTTTTATAAGTGCAATTGTTGTTTTTACTCTTGCAATAGGTTTTTTGTCAGGAAGTTACCCTGCTTTGTATCTGTCTTCTTTTAAAGCTGTCAAAGCGCTAAAAGGAACTAAAACATACAGTAAAAAAGAATCTGTTTTAAGAAAAGGATTGGTTGTTACACAATTCGCAATTTCTATAGGCTTAATAATTTGTACAGTTTTTATTTATCAACAGATTGATTTAGGTAAAAATAGGCCTATGGGGTATGATCAGAATAATCTGATCTTTTTTCAAAAAAGATCAAACGAATTGAAAGGACATTTTTTTGCTATGCGAGAAAATCTTTTAAACTCTGGGGGAATTGTAGAAATGTCAGAATCGTCTGGACCTATAACCGAAATGTGGACAATGAATTCTGGCTTTGAATGGGGAGGTAAAAATCCTGAATCAAGAGATAATTTTATCACGTTAAGAGTTACTCCCGAATTTGGAAAAACTACTGCATGGGAAATTTTAAAAGGAAGAGATTTCTCTAGAGATTTTTCAACAGATACAGAAGCCATAATTCTTAATGAATCTGCGGTTGAGTATATGGGATTTGAAAATCCGATAGATCAGATGATTCGATGGGAAGGAGTTAACTATAAAGTTGTAGGAGTTTGTAAAAACCTGGTGATGGAATCACCTTTTGAAAAAGTAAAACCAACAGTTTTTACCATGAGAAAGGCTAATCTACCCTTTGTCACTATGCGAATGAATCCCGATCTATCCGTTTCAGAAAGTAGATCGAGAGTGACCAAAGTACTCCAGGGTTTTAGTCCTAACGGAGAATTTAATATCAAATTCGCTAATGAAGAATTCGGACTTAAATTATGGCGTGAAGAACAAGTAGCCAAGTTAGCTTCTTCTTTATCCATAATGGCCATTTTCATAAGTCTCTTGGGGATTTTTGGACTCTCTTCTTTTATGGCAGAACAACGCAATAAAGAAATTGGAATTAGAAAAATATTAGGAGCTTCTCTCAAAAATATTATTCGGCTTATGACAGCTGATTTTATGGTACTCATGATTTTGGGCTGCATTCTTGCATTTCCTATAGCCTATATTTTTATAGATAATTGGTTATCAAAATATGAATTAAAAATTAATATTTCCTGGATGATTTTTATGATTGTTGGTTTTGCTGCAATCATTATGGTGATGCTTACAGTAGGTATTAGGTCATTTAAAACAGCAAATATGAATCCTATAAAAAGTTTGAGAACAGAATAAAATCATAAAACGACCAGAGATATGTATAATTTATATTTCAAAATAGCAATCAGATATCTTTTAAAGAATAAACGCTATTCTTTTATTAATATTCTGGGCTTAGCTATTGGAGTAGCATCTTTTATTTTGATCATGGTTTATGTGAATTATGAAAATAATTATGACAAGTTTACAGGATCTGAAAATGTGTACAGGGTATACATGGATTATAAAAAAGGAGATCATTTTATACAAGGCGATGCACAGACTTATAATATGGCGGGGCCAACATTTGAAAAAGAATTTCCAGAAGTATTAGACTATACACGGTTTTATAGATTAGACAAAACTACACTTAAAATAAAAGATAAAGTAATAGAAGAAACCAACGGAAATGTAGCTGACCCTTCCTATTTTGAGATATTTAATCAAACATTACTCAAAGGAGATTTAGCTACTGCATTGGTAGAACCTAATAGTATTGTATTGACTGAAACGGTTGCAGCAAAACTCTTTGGTAATGAAGATCCATTGGGAAAGACGATATCTGTTTTTTGGGGAGATCCTACCTTGGCAATGGTTACAGGAATAATGAAAGATATTCCTGAGAATACACATTTTAAGATTAGTTATTTGTTATCCTATACTACCATGAAGGGATGGGAAGCTATTGATGAGAATCAAAAAATACCCAATTGGAATAATAATGTGTTTTATACATATTTAAAACTTAGTCCAAACGCAGATATAATAACTTTACGCAAAAAAATAATCGAAAGTGATTTTGAAGATGATCCCGATGAAAGGCATAATATAGAACCCATCGAGGATATTCATTTATATTCTAATAAACCCTATGAAGCCGAATTAAATGGAAGTGTAGTTAGAGTTAAGTTTTTAACAGCAATCGCCTTTATTATTTTAATACTCTCTTGGCTAAATTATATTAATTTATCTACTACCAAATCATTAGAACGAGCAAAAGAAATAGGGATTAGAAAAGTAGCTGGTGCCCAAAAACAACAACTTATTATTCAATCCTTGTTAGAATCAATTATCCTTAATATGATTGCTATAACAATGGCAATTACAATTGCCATTATTATATTACCACTGTACAACTCGTTTACAGGAAAAGCATTGACTTTTGAACTAGCGAGTTTAATAAATATCCTCCCAATTTTAGGATTCATTCTTCTGGGAATGATGCTTGCAGGCCTATACCCTGCAATGTTACTAAGTAATTATTCTCCTTCAAAAGCATTAAAAGGGAAAATAAGAACTTCGGCTAGTGGATTAAACATTCGTAAAGGGCTAATTATTACACAATTTCTGGCTACCATAGTGTTATTAATTGGAACCATAGTAGTTACAAAGCAGATCAATTATATACAGAAACAGCCTATTGGTTCTGATCTTAATAATATTGTAGCCATACATGGAGAGATTTTAAATAAAAAATCTGATTCCTTGCTAATTCAAGATTTTACTGCACTTAGTAGTGAAATAAGAAAATTATCAATGGTCAAAGATGTGACAACAACTCAAACATATCCTGGAGATGGTTATGAAAATCTATCTTCTTTTATGGGGATTACGCATCCAGATGGCATAGAAGAAGGAAACGTAGTATATTATAATTATAGAGTAGAATCAAACTATTTTGATCTGATGGATATTGAGTTTTTAGCAGGTAGTACTTTTCTTCCAAATAGTAAAAGAAATGATAGAAACCTGGTTATTAATGAAAAATTCGCAAAAGAAGTAGGTATTGCAAACCCTAAAGCAGCAATCAATCAAAAAGTAAAATTTTGGGATGTAGAATGGAATATCATAGGAGTCATCAAAAATTATCATCACTTTGGTTTGAAAACCCCTATGCAGCCTGTAATGATTCGATATGGAAAAACAAGAAACAATCTGTTGGTAAAGTTAGATCCAGAGGTAGCTTCAACAATAGGATATCAAAACTCATTGTCACAGTTGCAAAATGTTTGGGAAGAAGTTTTTCCCGAAAGTACGTTCAATTATACTTTTATTAATAAAAAGTTTCAAGCGCAGTACGAAGAGGATACTAAGTTTAGTGAAGCGTTTAAGGTATTTACCGCGTTGGCCATCTTTATTGCTGCATTAGGCCTGTTCGGGCTTACTTCTTATACCTGTATACAACGAAAAAAAGAAATCGGAATCCGAAAAGTAAACGGAGCCTCGATTTTTAAAATATTAAAACTATTAAATATAGATTTTATCAAGTGGGTGGGGATTGCATTTATTATCGCTGTTCCTATAGCATGGTATGCTATGAATTCATGGTTAGAAAACTTTGCAGTAAAAACTAACATAAGCTGGTGGGTATTTATACTGGCAGGGATTATGGCATTAGGAATTACACTCCTTACAGTGAGCTGGCAAAGTTTTATGGCTGCAAATGGAAACCCTGTGGATGCCTTAAGAGATGAATAACTATTAATAGTCTAAAAATGTTAATACCATGGAAGAGATAAAAGAACAAATAGAGAAAGAAAAAGTAGGGTTAGAACTACGCCTTTTCATTGTTAACAATTTACCTGCTCTTAATGAGATGGAATTACATTCTGTTACATTTTTGATGGAAGAGATTATAAAAACAAAAGATTGTAATGAGCAGTGTTAATTCAAATAAAAACCTTTGTTAATACAGATAATGGCCATTATAGATGCTTTTTGGTTGGATACAGGTTATGTAGAATAAAATAACACAGATAATATTATGAACACACACATATTAAAAGCGATTATTAGAAATGTATGGAAGAAGAAATTCTTGTCATCAACAAAAATTTTAGGGCTAATTGTTGGGTTTACAGTGTTCATTTTTCTTCTTGAAAAAATAAAACATGAAACTAGTTACGATACATTCTGGAAAGATTCTGAATCTATTTATAGAGTAGGTTTAGATTTAAAATATAAGGATGGTGAAGAAGTAAGGTCTGCAAAAAACTTTGGTGGGTCCTCAGAGCTTTTAGAAGCAGAAATACCAGGTGTTGTCGCTCAGTGTAATTTTGGTAGAGATGTGGTAACTATTTTTAATGGTCCTCAACAAAAAATACAAGATGTTGATTTTGTTTGGAGTGACCCTTCTTTTTTCTCAGTTTTTGATCGTAAAATCATCACTGCCGAGACGAATTCTTTACTAGAAAATATTCATGGTATAGCCATTTCACAATCTTTTGCAAAAAAATTATACGGAGAAGAAAGCCCATTAGGAAAGGAACTAACGGTCAATGAAGGGTGGAAATTTGTTGTTGACGCAGTTTTTGAAGATATCCCCAGTAATAGCCACATGAATATTGATGTTGTTGGAACTTTTAAAACACTGTTTTATTATCTTCAAAATTTTGACAATAAAAATCAAGTATTGGTTGACAATCCTGATTATGAATATCAAAGGGCAACTCCATATGAAACAAAACGATGGCAAGCACCGGTACAATATCGATCCTATTGCTATATCAAACTAGACAAAAATACATCAATCAATGCGATAGAAAGTCGATTAGGCGGTTTGCTTGGTAAGGTGGCGCTTCCACAAAAATTAAAGGAGGCTAAAATGAATTTTATATTACAACCTATAGCTGATATCCATTTAAAATCTAAACTTGATCATGAACTATCGGTTAATGGAGAACAAACGCAAGTATTTTTCCTGTCGATAATTATTCTAGTAGTGTTACTTGTATGTCTTATCAATTTTATTAATCTAAATACGATTACAACTCTCGAAAATGCTAAAAACTATTCAATAAGAATACTTAATGGTTCTGGATATAATCAAGTGTTCTACTTAATGTTTGTAGAAACGATATTGTTTAATATTGTTGCTATTATTGTCTCTATACCAATAGCACATTATTTGATCGATTCGCAACTTCCAATTGATGGAATCACATTTTCTACATATGCACTATTAGGAACTATTGGGATAGTTGTTGTGGGTATTGCTTCTATTGTACCGTTTATGTCGGTGATCAAGAACAAGGCTTTCTCGGTAGTTAAAAAAGGTGATCAAAAACTACATCGAAAATGGACAAGTCAAAAAGTAATGGTCACCTTACAATTTTCAATCACCATTGTATTGATGATTTGTACCGTTGGAATTTATAAGCAGATGCAATTTATGATGGATAAGGAATTAGGATTTAATGGTACGCAAACGATATTCAGTTTTACGCCTATGACGATGAATCAACATCCTGATCTTGTGAGTAGACTCTCTACTTTTAAAAACGAGGTATCTGCATTAGGAGGCGTTGCTTCATTTTCGGCGAGTTCATCAATACCAGGTAAAGCGATTACTCGTCTAAATGATCAGGTAAAAGCTGTAGTAGCTGCTAAGCCTTATCCGGTAACCTTTAACCAGATTAGTATTGATGATGGATATTTGGATACTTATGATATTCCCCTAATTGCAGGTAAGAATTTAAACCCCGAAAGCAATTGGAAATCTAGTGGGATATTAATTAATGAAACGGCACTTTCTAAAATGGGCAATATTCAAGCTGATAATGTTATAGGAAATGCTATTACTATTGGCAATAAAAATTATCGAATACAAGGTGTAGTAGAAGATTATCATCATGCTTCACTTCACAAAACTGTACAACCAACTATTTATATCCAGAACCTGGAGTGGGATCATGCTGTTGGGTATTACTCATTTAAATTAAAATCAAATACTATTGCGGGGACTATGGATCAAATAGCCCAAATTTGGAATGAATTGTATCCTAAAGAAGAGTTTATCTTTAATTTCTCTAATACAGTTTTTCAAAACCAATATGCAAAGGATCAGAAATTCAGTCAGATTTTAAATTCCTCTACGATACTTGCCTTATTTATTTCATGTATAGGTTTATTAGGAGTTGCACTATTTAATACCAGGAAACGAGTCAAAGAAATAGGTATTCGAAAAGTAAACGGAGCAAAGGTTAAACAGATCTTATTTACACTTAATAAAGATTTTATAAAATGGGTAACCATTGCTTATGTATTAGCGTGTCCTATTGCTTGGTATGCATTGAATATATGGCTGGAGAATTTTGCTTATAAAACAACTTTGGGGTTATGGGTATATGTTTTGGCTGGTCTAGGGGCGCTAACGATTGCATTGTTGACAGTAAGTTGGCAAAGCTTTATAGCCGCGAGTAGAAATCCTATAGAGGCATTAAGAGACGAATAAAAAAAAGAAATCATGTTTATACAAAGACTGCGATTATTTTTTAGACAAATAAAAAAATCGAAACTCACTTTTTTTATCAATCTTGTTGGTATGATCAGTGGACTAACATGCGTATTGTTTATCTACTTATGGGTAAGTGATGAGCTAAATGTTGACAAATTTCATGAAAAGGACGGTCAACTTGTTCAAATCATGCAGAAACAAATAGATACCGATCAAAAAATAGTATACCCAAATCAGTCTGCTTATTTAGCGGATGCACTAAAGGAAGATATTCCCGAAGTCGAAATGGCGGTTCGAACGATCAATGGACTTTATAAAAACACACTTTCAAATGCTGATATTGCATTAAAAGCAGAAGGACTTTATGCAGATCATGGTTTTTTTTGATATGTTCAGTTTTTCACTGATTCAGGGTACTGAAAAAGAAGCATTAGAAGGAACAAATAACATGGTAATTTCTAGAGATTTGGCCACTAGTTTATTTGGTTCTGTAGATAATAGTATTGGTAAATCAATTAGCTTTAATAAAGATGAAACTTTTAAGGTATCAGCTGTTTTTGAGAATATTACTAGTGCGTCTACTTTACAGTTTGATTTTGTATTACCTTTTGATGTTCTGTTTAGGCATTATCCATACCTGTATAAAGACTGGAATTATAACTATGCAAGGACATTTGTGCTTTTAACACCAGAAACTACATTACAACAGCTCAATACAAAAATTGAAAAATATCTTACTACAAGGATAGAAGATAGTACAAATCTTTTGCTAGCCAGACCTTTTTCAGAGGGATATTTATATGGCAAATATGAAGATGGAGTTCAAACTGGAGGGCGTATTGATTATGTTCGTCTATTTTTCGTTATTGGTTTTTTTATTCTGTTTATAGCTTGTATTAATTTTATGAATTTGTCCACAGCTCATGCCTCATTACGTACTAAGGAAATCGGACTAAGAAAAGCTTTAGGAGGTAAAAGAAAATCTCTTGTTTTTCAGTTTTTATGGGAATCTACTTTTTTGGTTTCAATTGCTCTTATTGTATCAATAGTACTTGTGATTGTTTTGTTACCATTTTTTAATGAGCTTACTAATAAAACGATGGTATTTAGGATGACAAAAGAAATGGTGTTGTTTCTCATTGGAGTTAACTTAGTGACGGGTTTAGTAGCAGGAATGTATCCGGCATTTTATATATCCGGATTTAACATCGTACAGGCTTTAACGGGTAAGCTTAAAACCACATTTAGTGAGTTTTGGGTACGAAAAGGTTTAGTAGTATTTCAATTTTCAATATCTGTTATTTTAATTATAGGTGTACTGATTATTTATAAACAGATAAGCTTGATGCAAAATACAAATCAAGGTTTTGACCGCGAAAATATTGTCTATTTTTCGTTAGAAGGAACTCTAGAAAACAATCCAAAAACTTTTCTTGAAGAAGTCAAAAATCTTGCAGGAGTAAAAAATGCATCGATTGCTAACTCTGGTTTTTTTGGCGGTCATGGAGGCACTTCAGGTATTACATGGGAAGGAAAAAATGAAGAAGACAACACGCAAATGAGTTATTTGGTTACAGACTATGATATGATTGAACTTATGGGGATGGAAATTCTAGAAGGAAGGTCATTTTCAAGAGATTTTGGATCAGATAGTACAAAGATCATATTCAATGAAGCTGCAATCAAAAAAATGGGGCTAAAAGATCCTATTGGAGCAAAAATAACATTGTGGGACACGCCTATGGAGATAGTAGGAGTGGTTAAGAATTTTCATTTCGAATCACTTCAGGAAGAATTAAAACCAATCTTTATGTACATGCAACCCCAAAGACTTAATACTGTAATGCTAAAATTAGAAAAAGGTGATTTAGCTAAGACAATCGATGAATTAACCAGATTTTATGAAAAATACAATCCTGGATTTCCTTTAGAATATAAATTTTTAGATGCTGACTTTCAAAAATTATATAAGGCAGAACGTATGGTGTTGTCATTATCAAAATACTTTGCAGGTCTCGCCATTATAATATCTTGTTTGGGACTTTTTGGCCTGGCTATTTTTACTGCTCAACGAAGACGAAAAGAAATTAGTATTAGAAAGGTACTAGGGCAAAGTACTTCTCAAGTGACCATGATGCTATCTGGTGAATTTGCAAAATTAGTCTTAATAGCAATTAGTATTGCACTTCCTGTCGCATATCTATTAGCTAGTGATTGGCTTTCGGGTTTTGCATATAAAATTCCCTTGAAAATTTGGTACTTCTTTGTGGCTGGCTTTGTGGCCTTGTTGGTAGCTATGCTTACTGTAGGGGCACAGGCAATAGGTGCAGCAAATAAAAATCCAATAGATGGATTAAGAGACGAATAAATTTCATCAACGATTCAATCAAAGACAAACAATTATGTTTAAACACAATGTAAAATTATTTCTCAGAACTATAAAGAGGTACAAAACCACATTTATGATTAATGTTATAGGACTATCTTCGGGATTGGCCTGTGTGTTTTTAATAGCTCTTTGGGTATTAGATGAGGTTCAAGTAGATAAATTTCATGAAAATGATGAATACCTGTATCAGGTATGGAATAAGTTTGAAAGCCGCGAAGGTCCTAGAGTCCTTAATTGGACTCCAAGTATTTTGGCAGAAACAATGGCCGATAAATTACCCGAAGTAAAATATGCAGCATCCCAAACAGTGCCTGCACAATTTGCTAAAACACCACTTCGAGTAAATAACAAAATTATAAAAACTGCTGGTGTATTTGCTGGCAAAGACTATTTTAATATATTTTCTTATCCTTTGATAGAAGGAAATAAAAATCAGGTACTAGAGGAAATTAATTCGATTGTGATTTCAGAATCTCTGGCAAATCAACTTTTTGGATCTCCAAAAGAAGTAGTAGGAAAAGTAATCGAATGGGATGCAATGGGCATGCTAGGAAAACATCAAGTGAGTGGTGTTTTTAAAGATATTCCTACTAATTCAACAACTCATTTCGATTTTATATTACCATTAGCGGCATATAAAAAAGGAATTATACATAATGGCGGAAAAAATGATTGGGTTAATAATAACCCGATAACGTATATTTTACTAAATGAAGGAACGAATGTACAGGAATTTGCTGCTAAAATAGAAAACTTCTCGAAGCTACAAGACGAAGATGTTGAAGCAGATCTTATAATCACCAAATACTCATCTAATTATCTGTACAGTAATTTTGAAAATGGGAAACAAACTTCTGGACGCATGAATTATGTATACTTATTTTCCTGTATTGCATTATTTATTTTGACCATTGCTTGTATCAATTTCATGAATCTTTCTACAGCTAATGCATCAAGACGTTTAAAAGAAATAGGGGTTAAAAAAGCATTGGGATCCAAAAGAACTACGCTTATTACACAGTATTTTGGAGAATCGGTAATGACTGCGTTTATTTCTCTATTATTTGCGCTTTTAGTAGTGTTTCTTTTTATCCCACAATTTAATGTAATTACTGGTAAAACATTATCCTTAAGTTTTGAACCTTTGACTTTTGGTTTACTATTATTGATTGCTTTTTTTACTGGGGTATTGGCAGGAAGTTATCCTGCATTACATCTTTCTCGTTTTAAACCGGTAACCATTTTAAGAGGTCAATTAAAAAATTCTTGGGGAGAGGTTTGGGTCAGAAAAGGGTTAGTGATATTTCAATTTTCATTATCAATTATTTTAATTATAGCAGTGTTATTAGTTTCTCAACAAGTGGATTATGTACGGTCCAAAAACTTGGGAATGGATAAGGACAATGTTGTTTATTTTAGTCAGGAGGGTCACTTAAGACAAAATGCTGAGGCATTTTTAAAAGAATTAAAAACGTTTCCAAACATAGTTAATGCTGCTATGACCAGTCAAAATATCATAGGAACAAACATTAATACAACCGGGGGGGGGTAGTTTGGACAGGTAACGAAGAAGAACGTCAATCCCGTTTTAAAACACTTCGTATAGGTCATGATTTTATAGAGACCATGGATATGAAAGTTAAAGAAGGTAGATCCTTTTCTCGGCAGTTTCCCGCAGACAGTGCTGCAATAGTTTTTAATGAAACCGCCATAAAGATGATGGGGATCAAAAATCCAATTGGAAAAATAATTCGTTACGGATCTACTCAATATACGATTATAGGAATCTTAAAAGACTTTCATTTTCAATCTTTTCGAGAAACTGTACGTCCCATGTTTTTTAGATTAAATGGTAATAGATCCAATTTAGAATTTGTAGTTCGAATTGCTAGTGGAACAGAAAAAGAAACACTTACGATGCTTGCAGATGCATATGCCAAATTTAATCCTGGGTATGTATTTGAATATAGTTTCTTAGACACAGATTTTCAGGCACAGTATGCAGCAGAACAACGTGTAGCTTCCTTATCAAAGTATTTTGCGGGCCTAGCTATTTTAATCTCTTGTCTAGGTTTGTTTGGTTTAGCGATGTATACAGCAGAGCGAAGACGAAAAGAGATTAGTATTAGAAAAGTACTGGGACAAAGTGTTTCTCAGGTTACAATTATGTTATCTGGCGAATTTGCGAAGTTAGTATTGATAGCTATAGGTATTGCAATACCCATAGCATATCTATTGGCAGGTAATTGGTTATCAGGTTTTGCATATAGAATCCCTTTAAAAATATGGTATTTCATAGGTGCAGGTTGTATAGCCTTATTTGTTGCTTTGCTCACGATTGGATCACAAGCAATAGGTGCAGCAAATAAAAACCCTGTTGATGGATTAAAAGAAGAATAAGGAGAATCAGAATATCAAAAAACAAAAAGTTATGTTTAAAAATTATATCAAAATAGCCTGGAGGAACTTATTAAAAAACAAGTTTTTTTCACTCATCAATATCTTTGGGTTAGCAGTAGGATTGGCTACATGTTTTCTTTTGATGTTATATGTATTTAGTGAAACAAGTTATGATAAGCATCATAAGGATATAAATCAGATATATCGCATAGCTCTAGAAGCTGATGGAGAAAAATGGGCTGCAGGTCCTGCACCATTAGCCCAAGGTTTGGCCTCTGATTTCCCTGAAATTGAAGAGGCAACACGTATCCTTAATTTTCCGACAACAGATAAAATGCTTTTAAAAGATGGGAGTACTAATATTAAATTTTATGAAACCAATGGGTATTATGTAGATTCTACTTTTTTTAAAGTATTCACATATGATTTTTCTTACGGAGATCTAAAAACGGCACTCAATCAACCTAATACCGTAGTGATTTCTGAAGCTATTGCCCATAAATTATATGGTAATGCAAATCCAATTGATAAAGTAATTAATATTGAAATCCCCTACGGAAAATACAATTACACCGTTAAAGGAGTTTTTAAAAACAATAGCACTAAGTCGCATATTAATGCAAACCTTTTTCTCTCTATGCAAAACACAGATATAGGAGAGTGGGTAGGTCAACAAACCAACTGGGCATACAATAATATTTTTCATACGTATATCAAACTTGGAAAAGGAACGAACACTGTTGCTTTTGAAGAAAAGCTACCTGCTTTTCTGGAACGTAATGCTGCTGTTGATTTTAAGGAAATGAACCTTTCTAAACAACTATTTCTGCAGCCGGTAAAAGATATTTACCTAAAATCTGACATAGGTAATGAACTTTCTGTAAATGGTAACATGACATACCTGTATATTTTTGGTTCTATAGCAGCTTTCTTATTGCTGATTGCATGTATTAATTTCATGAATCTTTCTACAGCGCGTTCAGAAAAAAGAGCAAAAGAAGTAGGAGTACGCAAAGTAATGGGAGCACATAAACAATCATTGATATTTCAGTATTTGGGAGAATCTTTGATGATGTCTGTATTGGCGTTAGGCCTTTCTGTGGTGATTGTAGTATTATTTTTACCAATTTTTAATAAGTTTTCACAGAAAGAGCTTGTCTTTTTAGAGAGCCCGCAACTCATATTCTGGGGTATTGGCCTTACACTTTTTACAGGCCTTCTTTCGGGATTGTACCCTGCATTTTACTTGTCTTCTTTTAAGATAACAACCGTATTAAAAGGAAAATTGGTCAATAGCTTTTCTGCAACTTTTATTCGCAAAGGATTGGTCGTTTTTCAATTCGCAATATCGGTATGCTTAATTTTAGTAGCGGTTGTCATCGCAAAACAATTAGATTTTATTAAGAACCAAGACCTTGGGTTTAAAAAAGATCAACAAATTATATAACCCTTGCGAAGCACGACTGCAGTAGATAATTACAATGCTTTCAAAAATGAAATGCTTAAGAACCCAAAAGTAGCTTCGGTTTCTGCGGGATCTACTTATCCGGGTTTTGACCTGGTACAGGATATGTTCATCTATGCTGAAGATAAATCCTTGGATGATAAAGTCGAAATTCATTATGCCCAGGCCAATGAAGATTATATCAAAACATTGGGGTATACATTAATAAAAGGTAGGCTTTTATCTACAAATCCAGAAGCAGATCTTGATGGAGTAGTACTTAATGAAACTGCTATTAAACAACTAGGATATGATGCTAATAATGCCATAGGAAAAAAAGTACATTACGAATTTGATAATCAGCAGCAGTCATTACAAATTGTTGGTGTAATTAAAGATTTTCATTCACGTAGCTTCCATAAAAGCATTTTGCCTTATGCTATACGAAAATTTGATAAGGGTAATCAGCCCAATTATTTTATTGTAAATATTAAAGAAGGGCAATTTGATAATGCATTGTCTAGTGTGAAAGGAGTTTGGGAAAAAATAAATCCTGAAGTTCCATTTCAATATTCTTTTTTAGATCAGGATTTCCAAAGAAATTATGAACGAGAACAACGTATGTCTAATGTAATTATGTGTTTTACATTCATTGCCATTTTTATAGCGTGTCTGGGATTATTAGGATTGGCTTCGTTTACAACAGAACAACGAAAAAAAGAAGTCGGAATACGTAGGGTTCTTGGGGCGTCTGTATTAGGAATTACCACGTTACTGTCTAAGGATTTTTTAAAGTTGGTAGTTATCGCTATTCTTTTTGCAAGTCCGATTTCATATTATCTCGGGAGCAGATGGCTAGAAGGTTTTGCATATCATATTAATATTAGTTGGGGATTATTTGTTATTGCTGGTGGAGTAGCATTAGGTATTGCTTTTGCAACGGTAAGTTTTCAGGTTATAAAAGCAGCTGTATCTAACCCTGTTAAAAGTTTACGAACAGAATAAAAGGAAAATTATGATTAAGAATTATATCAAAATAGCCTGGAGAAATGCCATTCGACAAAAACAATTTACAATTCTAAATATATTAGGACTTAGCATCGGTATTGCAACTTGTTTTATTATTGGCTTATATGTTCATAGCGAAATGACGTATGATACCTTTCATGAAAAAGCAGATCGTATATACAGAGTGAATCAACCCAATATTTGGGGAGATTGGGACGAAATGGTTTCTAGCACAGGACCTAATGTAGCTACCGCACTAAGAGCAGATGCACCAGAGTTTGAAGAAGTAACAAGACTTTTGAGTACCGGAAGACAAACAATTCGTGCTAACCATAATAATAAAGTTAATTTCTATAATGAAAGCCGTTACTTTGCCGCCGAAGAGAATGTTTTTGATGTATTTTCCTTTCAGTTTCTTCAGGGAGATCCCAAAACAGCACTTAGTGAGCCTCTTACTATGGTGATGACCAAAGAAACAGCAGAACGTTATTTTGGTGATGATGACCCTATGGGAAAAACATTGGAGGTTAAGGATTATGATGGTTCCTGGAAAACATATACTGTACAAGGTATTATTGCTGAGGTTCCTTATAAATCGCACCTTCAGTTTGATATGATCGTTTCTTTAAAAAGCTATTCAGAAATGATGGATGCTAATGGATGGAAATGGATATGGACAGCATTTGCAACCTATGGTCTGGTAAAAGAAGGAACCGATATGAAGGCATTTACTGATAAAATTCAGGCAATACCCCCAAAATGGGCTCCACCAACAACCGAACGTATTTTTAACCAGACATTTGATGAGTTTACAGCTGGGCATGCCTGGACATTAGATCTTCAACCACTTAGAGAGATATACTTATCAGAATCTCCTAATTTTAATGTTTTTGGACCTTCTGGTAATCCTATGTTTGTGAACATATTTGGAGCTATTGGTATTCTGGTACTTATTTTATCCAGTATTAATTTCATGAACCTTTCTACAGCGCGATCCTCCAAAAGAGCAAAGGAGATAGGAGTAAGAAAAGTTCTGGGATCAAAACGAAAAGCATTGATCAAACAGTTTGTATTAGAATCAACACTTTTTGTATTGGCAGGTACGATTATCGCTTTGGTATTAGTACAAGTATCCTTACATACATTTAACGATATTGCAGAGGTACAACTAGCATTAATTCCGTACCTCATCAATCCCATATTTTTGGGAATCGTGGTACTATTTATATTAGGCTTAGGTCTTATATCTGGAAGTTATCCGGCTTTTTATCTTTCTATGTTTGAACCTGTAGAAACACTAAAAGGAAAAATCAGTAATAAGTTTAGAGGAAAAGGAATTAGAAACGGACTAGTGGTATTTCAATTTACCATTTCTATTGCATTGGTTATTTGTACACTATTTGTTCAAAAACAATTATCATATACTTCTACTCTTGATATAGGATTTGAAAAGGATAATATTTTGCAGATTCATAATATAGAACAGATGGGATTTGACACAGAATCACTTAAAGCAAAATTTGCATCAAACTCCGCATTTTCTAAAGTTGGTAAATCTTTTGGGATACCTCCAAACATATGGTCCGGAGATCGATACAAAGCTCTGGGACCCGAAAATGATGTGGTTCAGCTTAGAAATGTAAGAGCAGAAGAGGACTATCTTGATGTATTGGGAGTAGAATTTGTTGCAGGAGGTAATTTTGATTCCTCTCGACCTAATGATAAGTATAAAGTGATACTCAATGAGAAGGCAGTTAAAACATTAGGCTGGGGCTCAAAAGAAATGTATGCTTCAGACTCTCCAATCGGAAAAATAGTGGCTCTTGCTTCTGGAAGCGAAGATGAATTTGAAGTTTTGGGAGTAGTAAAGGATTTTAATTTTAATAGTGTACATCAGGAAATAGGACCATTGGTTATTATCCACCATCAAAATGATAAAGTTTGGGATTATGGAGGAGGATTGTCTTTTTACTCCATGAAACTCAATCCAGAATTGGTGAAGAGTGCAACTGACCTGCAAGCTTTGGTAGAAAATGTAAAAGATGAGATTGCGCAGATGGATCCATCAGTACCTTTTGAGTATAGTTTTATGGATCAGGAATTTGAAAACACCTTCGAGTCAGAACAACGAATGGGAGTTGTACTAAATATATTCACTCTTATGGCGCTTATTATTGCATGTCTTGGATTATTTGGTTTGGCTGCCTTTACAGCAGAACAGCGGGTAAAAGAATTAAGTATTAGAAAAGTATTGGGAGCCAAAGTATCAGAATTAGCAGTATTATTTTCATCAGAATTTGCCAAACTTATAGGAGTTTCGATTCTGTTAGCTTCACCTCTTGCTTATTTTCTGGTTGATGAATGGCTTAAAGGATTTGCCTATAGAACCCCGATCGATATATGGGTATTTATATTGGCTGCACTATGTGCGGTGATTATTACATTGCTAACTGTTGGATTTCAAACAGTTAAAGCAGCATCATCTAATCCAATACATAATTTACGAACCGAGTAAAAGAAAACGTGATGATTAAAAACTATATCAAAATAGCCTGGAGAAATCTTTTGAAAAATAAAGTGAATACTGCTATTAATATCTTTGGATTGTCCATAGGGATTAGTACTTGTATGGTCATATTGATTTTTGTGAGGTATGAATCTAGTTTTGATCACTATCACGAAAAAGCAGAAAACACGTATCGGGTAGTTCAACATAATCAATTACCCGATCAGACGTTATATTGGAATACTACGGCATACCCCTTAGCATCGGCATTGCGTAATGATTTTCCCGAAATTGATATGGTTACTCAGACTGCTGGACCAGTAAGTCGCGAGTTTAGTATTGAAGACGAAGAAAGAGACTTAATACGATTCGAGGAATCTCATGTATTGTTTGCAGACCCTTTCTTTCTTAAAACATTTGATATCGAATGGATTGCAGGAGATTTCAATACTGCACTTTCAGATATCAATTCGATTATATTGACAGAAGAATTGGCAAACAAGTATTTTCCCGAACATAACGAGAATTATCAATCGATTATGGGCAAAACCATAGCTCTACAAAGTAAAGATCCACTTAAAGTTACTGGTGTTATAAAAAGTGCTCCCGGAAACTCTAATCAGCGATACAACATATTGATTCCGTATGAATTCTTTAAAATTAATAACCCCTATTTCTCAGGAAATTGGTCTGGAAATTACCAGGGAACGACCTATGTAGTTTTACAAAATGAAGAATTGAGGAAACCTCTAGAGGCTAAAATTGCTAGCTGGAAGAAAAAATACCTAAAACCAGAAGATGATAAACGCATTTCATATTTTCTCCAACCATTAACAGAAATTCATAACGAAACATTATATGGCAGTAGCCCTGGCGGATATATTTTGCCGTCAAAAGTTCTCTTTACGGCTTCGATTGTAGCCTTATTTATTTTGGTCATTGCTATTGTGAATTTTATCAATCTACTTACTGCACAATCGATATCTAGATCAAAAGAAGTAGGTATTCGCAAAGTCTTAGGGAGTAAAAGAAGAGATTTAATACGTCAGTTCATCTTTGAAAATAGTATCATTATTATAGGGACATTATGTATTTCTGTTGCTATTGTGAGTGCCTTACTACATCAGTTAAATACTAATTTATCTATTATTGATTTGAAGCTTCAGTTTGCCTGGAGTCATATAGGTTTGATTCTACTCATCGGTTGTTTTACCATTCTTCTGGCAGCTATTTATCCTGCTATCGTTCTTTCTGCATATAGACCAATACAAGCATTAAAAAATAGAATTCAGCTACGCGGAACGGGAAATTTTAATCTACGTAGATCATTAATTGTATTTCAGTTTGTTATTGTTCAGCTTTTTGTCATTGCAGCGATAGTTGTGGCTTTACAGATGAATTATTTTAAGAATGAATCTATGGGGTTTTCATCAAATGCTGTAGTGATGACACCAACACCAGAGTTTTCAAAATTGGAAGTGTTTAGAAACGTACTGTTAGAAAACAATAACATTTCTAAAGTTAGTTTTGGTTCTGGTCCTCCTATGGCAGTTCATGGCTTTCAGTTAGGAACAAGTTTTCGTCGTCCAGAACAGACAGTAGAGGAATCTTTGGATGCTGAGATGAAAATAGGAGATGTTAATTATCTGGATTTTTATGATTTAGAACTCCTGGCCGGAAGAAATTTTACTTCCAATAAAGAAACCTTTGATGAATTTATTGTGAATGAAACCTTACTGAAATCCTATAACTGGACGCCAGAAGAGGCGATCGGAAAGAAAATTCAGATTAATGAAGGTCAAGCCACTATTGTTGGAGTAGTAAAAGACTATCATAATAATTCCTTTCAGTATGAGATTACTCCATGTATTATTTTAAATTGGGAGTATTATCAAAACCAGGCATTTATCAAAATTGGAAATCAGAATTATGAATCCCTTGCGATGATTAAGGAGGTATGGGAAGATACGTTTACTTCTTCGATATATCGATATGATTTCTTAGACGATGCTATCGAAAAAGAATATGTTCTGGAGCGATTGGTGTTTAATGGATTTACCATTTTTTCTATTCTCGCCATATGCATAGGGTGTCTTGGTCTTTTTGGCTTGATGTCGTTTATTACTTCAAGAAAAACCAAAGAGATTGGAATTCGAAAGGTGATGGGAGCCAGCATCTTGCAAATTCTTTCTTTTTTTACAAAGGAGTTTATGCGCTTAGTCGCTTTGGCATTTATCATTGCCGTTCCTGTTGTATATTATCTTATGAATTTATGGCTTGAAGGGTTTACGTATCGTATTGATATATCGATTTGGATGCTTTTAAGTGGCGGACTAATCACTTTTATAATTTCAGTAATAACCTGTAGTTTTCAGTCCATAAAAGCAGCGTTGGCAAATCCGATTCATGCGCTTAGAGAAGAATAAAAACAATACATCGATTCTTATAAATTGTATGTAAAATCAAATGATATAAATATTAATTTTAAAAAATAAAACAAATACAGATGCTATTAAATTTAAAGAATATTTCGAAGTGGGTACATTCTGGAGGACAGAAGGTTTTCTTATTAAAAGATATTAATTTTTGGGTTAATGAAGGAGATTTTATCTCTATTATGGGACCTTCTGGATCAGGAAAATCAACTTTACTAAATGTAATTGGAATGTTGGATGATTTTAATGAGGGAGAATATACATTTTTGGATGAATCTGTTCATACGCTCAAAGAGAAACACCGCGCCAACTTATATAAGCAATATGTAGGATTTGTTTTTCAGGCATACCACTTAATTGATGAATTAACGGTCAAGGAAAACCTGGAAATGCCATTATTATACAAAAAACACAGTGCTTCTGAGCGAAAATCACTCGTTGGAGATATGCTAGATCGTTTTAATATTGTGGGTAAAAAAGACCTTTTTCCTGCTCAGTTAAGTGGTGGGCAACAGCAATTGGTAGGAGTAGCCAGAGCACTTATTGCGAGTCCAAAACTTATCCTTGCCGATGAACCTACCGGGAACTTGAATTCTAAACAAGGGGAAGAAATTATGGAGATCTTTACACAACTTAATAAAGAAGGTGTAACTATTATACAGGTAACACATTCTGAAAAAAATATGGCCTATGGATCGAGAGTGATTAATTTGTTGGATGGGAGTATTGTTTAGGTATTGTTGCATCTCGATAGTCCTGCTGAGTTTATCGAAGTGTAGTTAAAAGAGTCATATAGATCCCAGCTTACGCTGGGACGACAACTTAATAATCATTATTTTAAACATTTTAGTTTTGTCATTCCGGACTTGATCCGGAATCTATTATAATTGTCTTTCTAATCTAAACTGGGATGACAATAATACAATCATTCACTCTCTGGGGCTACGGTAAACTGTTTTATAGCAGCATTAGGCTCAATGATATTATACCCCTTCCAGAATTCTGGATTGTATCTTGATAGGTATTCAGGTCTGATTGACTTGTTTTCTATGCTACCATTATAATCGGTTTCGGTTAAGGATTTAGAATCAAAAACTACTATTTCATATTTAGAAACATTACCAATACCGGCATCGATCTCCAGAGATAATTCATTTTGTTTGCGTTTTCCCTTAACGTGTTTGTTCTTTTCGATTACTTTTAGCGGTCGATCCACACCAAAAAGATTACCCTTTATTTTTTCGAGGTACTTTACCGTGTATTTATTATCCTGTCCTTTAGTAAAAATTGTTGTTCCTTTATAAAGGTTTTCCTGGTAGCTAAGTCCAAGCAGTCTAAAATTGCGTAAGTTTTTTACATTAGTATAATCAACACGCATGATGGCAAAGTCTTCGGTATTTACATATATAGTCCCCTTAAAATCTTCTCTTCTTTTAGGCGAAAAATTGATGATGTATACGCTACTGTCATCCATATAGGTGTAATCAATCAACTCAAACTCATATCGTCCTGATTTACTGATAAAATTTACTGTGGGATCTTCCTGAAAGAACATATTTTTAAAAAGCCCTTCTATTGCCATTCTTCTATATTTAAGAAACTCACTTTTTTCCTCTTTTTTATCATTGATCTCATCTTTGGCTGCTTTGGCCTCTTCACTCTGTTCGAGGATAGAATCTACTTGTACTTTGGTGCCAAATAATCCCGATTTAATTTTTAGATAAGAATCAGGTTTTACATTGTCTTTAAAGATTTTTTCTAACTTTTCTGACATTGCTTCCATAGAACCCGAATTATTTTTGTCGTATAATTCTGCAGCTTTAATGATATTGATTTTTCGTTTTTCGACACTACCATAATAATCACAGAGGGTCTCTATATAATATTCTGATTTTCTTGGGATAATAGTAATCACGCTATCGATAAATTCTTCATTAAGTTCTTCGATGGTAGATTTTTTAAACTCCACATCCAGTTTCTTCATGGTATTAAACTCAGATTGTCTAAAAAACAAGCGTTTTTGCGTCATATCAAAATGATAATTCTGTGCCAATCGTTCCTCGACCTTATCCATGATTTCGTCTATAGTATAATTCTTGTTAGACAGGTATACACTTTTTAACTCTATCGCCTTGGGTTGGATATAAATGATACTATCTATTGCGGGCTGTACTGCAATACCTATTTTTTCATATCCCATAGAAGAGATATAGATAGAATCTGCAGAGGCATTTGCCTGATCCATATGTATCGTAAACCTTCCTTCTTCATTGGTAATGACCCCATCATTTTCTGATATCTGGATCGTGGCAAATGGTATAGGCTGGTTGGTTTTTTTATCTACCACTTTAGAAGTAATTGTTTGTGCAGAGCCTATAGTACCCACAAGGCCAATTAAAAATGAAAAGATGATGGTTTTATTATATATCATTATGATGAAGTTTATATCAAACAAGTTTCTATACCTATAGACAATATTTAGACGCAAATAGTTGCCTGACATGTCAAATAAATAGTGATTTTGATACTATAACAGGAAGACTATATTAAGAAAGAATTGTTACAAGGGGGGAATCTCGTCCTAAAAAAAGTGTACAATAGAAATAACAAGAGCACCAGTATTCAGGCGAATTTAGTAGCTTAGTAAAATGAAGCTTAGGTCCTGGCATATTAATTTTTCTTTATTGGTAATAACTCTATTATTATCTAATGCAATATATAGCCAAAAACAACAAGATAGTCTGACTCAATACTATAAACTAAGTAAAGCAGATTCTTTACCAATCCCTATACGATTAGAGTATATAAATTCTTTTTTAAAAGGGGCTTATTTATCTCAAAAAGACTCTTTAATTTACAACGGGTTGATGTGGAAAACATGGTTATTGGGTAAGGATAATCGGTATGATAGTGCCATTATATATACACGTCAATTATATGATCTGGCAATAGAAAAAAAAGATACATTGTATATGCAAAAGGCATTGCTAAAATTTGGAATATACCATAAAAGAAACAATCAATTAGCAACATCTTTTAAATATTATAATGAAAATTTTAAACTGTCAAAAATAACTAAAGACAACCCGTTGTGCATTTAGTTAATATTAATTTTTAGGTTGTTTATATTTCTGTTGAATTCAAACCTATTGATATATTGAATAATGGTCATTGCTGTGATCTTTGATAAGATTCTATTTTTAAATCCCTCA
>NZ_VLNR01000002.1 GCF_007489275.1 Aquimarina algiphila | reverse complement strand
AGGGATTTAAAAATAGAATCTTATCAAAGATCACAGCAATGACCATTATTCAATATATCAATAGGTTTGAATTCAACAGAAATATAAACAACCTAAAAATTAATATTAACTAAATGCACAACGGGTTTTTTTATTTTCTATCTATAAAAAATACGTTGTTTTGCCGTAACCAACATATTGATTTTGTTTGTAACTTTAATATGACAGGATACTCTTACACATACTCTAGAATAAAATTCTTCTGAAATATATCGAGTTACTTAACCTGTATTAGCTTGGTAATAGGTACGTACCCAAACCCCGATCCCTAGTCGACCGGGGTTTTCCTACTTGATAAATTTAAATGATTATCTTCTTGAGACATAAAATCACTACAATTGTAAGAATATAAAAGAATCTTAAAAAATTGTTGCGATTTAGAATAGTATATATATTGCATAATCACATGTTATACTAAATTGTCATGAAGAAAACCCACCTTATTTACATCAGTTTTTTCACTCTAATATTAACAGTTCTTCTAAGTTGTTCTTCTAATACCAATAAACCATCTGTTAATGATGAACAAAAACTTTGGGAAACCATAGCAGAATTTAATCAGGCTTTCAAAAATAGTAATGTAGAAAAATTAAAGGCGATGATTACTGATAACTATATTCATACCAACGGTAGTTCAGAATCAATTAATAAAAACACCTGGGTCAATTATTTGCATAAGAGAAATAAAGATATTGAGAACGGAGATCTAATTGTTAATGCTTATGAGATGAGTGAAGAAACCGTACAATTTTATGATAATGTCGCTATTGTAACGGCTAAAATCTTAGTTTCTAATACAAGACAAGGTAATCTACAAGAAAATGGGTTTAGAGTCACAAACATATGGGTACGAGAAAACGGTAATTGGAAAAGAGCAGGATTTCATGATGGCAAAATAAAATAAATTCAATTCTACATGAACTATATTTTATAGGTGCTATATTTTAGGCTAATTTTATCTTTAAATTTATAAATCTACACCTTCTTTATTTATGGTTAATATGAATATTTGAAAAAATACAGTAGCTTCGCATTTAGATACATAAACTACTAACCCCTCCTGTTTTATGTATGATCAATACTGAATAAAAATCAAACATTCTTTTATGAATTTATTATTTCAATCTAATACAAGTGACACTACTGTTGGAGTTGTTTTTGTTATTTTTATCATAGTTGGAGCTATATTTTATTTTATCCCTTCTATAATTGCGTTAATGCGAGGAAAAAGTAATACGGTAGCCATCATTGCTTTAAACTTATTTTTAGGATGGAGCATTGTGGGATGGGTAGTCTCTTTGGTTTGGAGTTTATCTAGTGAAGTATCTCCTGCTAAAATTGTTGTCAACCAGCAGCCTATACAAAAAACAGAAGAAGATGGTATTGATAAACTAACTAAGTTAAAGAAACTTTTAGATGAGGGTGCAATTACTCAAGACGAGTTTGATCAACAAAAAGCTGTTCTTTTAAAAAACAGTTGATATCTTAACTTAAAACCAATTTTAACCATCTAGACCTTTCAGAACTTAACTGTATTTCAGTATGATATTCTGGGGATAATGTTATGGACAATTGCCCTGGTTTTGAAGGAACCAATTTTTTAATTGCACTAATATTAACTAATAATTGACGATTTAAACGGATAAATTGCTCAGGATTTACCATGGTTTGTAATTGATTTAATGCATGGTCTATTGGGATTGATCTCTTATCTTTTAGTTTGGCAAACACAAGTTCATCTCTATAAAAATATGCGATATCATCTATAACTACGGGAATCATACTATTACCAGACCTTAGTAAGAATCGCTTCTTATATTGCACATTTTCTGGTTTTTTAATCAATTGTGCTAAATCAAGGTTCTGAATAATCCACTCCTCATTTATTTTATTTTTATTTTTTAAGAATTTCTCTATTGCATTTTCCAAATCTTCTCTGGTAATCGGTTTTAACAAATAATCGATACCAGTAGTTTTAAATGCTTTAATAGCGTATTCATCATATGCTGTAATAAAAATAATAGGGACATCAATCTCAACTTCTTCTAAAATATCAAATGAAACTCCATCAGATAGATGGATATCCATAAAAATTAAATCAGGATGTTTCTGTGTATGAAACCAGTGTAGTGCTTCAGTTACTGTAGATAATGAACTAATCACAGAAATATCGGGAGTTATTTGTTTTATCAATTTTATCAAATGATCCTTGGCTGAGGCTTCATCTTCTAGAATAACAGTTTTAATTTTCATCAATTACAGATATTAGAGGGATAGATACTATAAATTCTTCCTTGGTATGTGAAATGATTACCTTATCATCAGTTAGAAAATCATACCTCTTTGTAATATTATCCAACCCTGTACCATTCGTATGCTGAGATCGTTTAGGGTTATTTGTATTCTTTACGGTAAAATAATTTTCATCTGCTTCAAAGTGAATGTGTAATGGAGATTGCTGGTCTATTCGATTATGTTTTACAGCATTTTCTACCAATTGTTGTAGTACCAAAGGTGGGACGCTTTTACATTTAAATAACTCAAGATTTACAGAATCATGTACTTTTAAAGCCATTTTATAACGTTGTTCTATTAACAAAAGGTATTGACGTGCCATTTCATATTCGCGAGAGATTGGTATAATTGCTTGTTCATTATTTTGAAGGATATAACGATATACTGCAGCAATGTTTTTTAAAAACTTCTGTGCCAGCACACTATCCTCATCGATAAGGTAGTATAAAGTGTTGAAGTTATTAAACATAAAATGTGGGTCGAGTTGGTTTTTAAGAATAGATAAATTAGCATTTACAATTTCTCTTTTAAATTGCTCATTTTGAATATGTGATATATAATATTGATTTCTCCAATTAAATGCCAGTAAAATTAAGCTTAGAATGGTAGAAATAGCGATACCAGTAAAAAAAGCGAATACCATATGTGGTATCATGGGTTTTTCACTGCCTAGGATAAAATAATCTAACCATTTATAAAAATAAAACAGTGTAGTATATACTGAAGTTCCCAAAAGAATACTTTGTACAAACACAACCATATTTTTTTGATTCTTTTTTATAACTTTTAACTGAAAACGACGAATGGCTTCAAAACTCAAATAAATAATACATAGCCATAATACTGCGAAGAATGGATAAACTTTAGGAGGTTCCTTAAACCTTGAAGCGATGGCTATAATACCAAACATAATTCCCCCAAGAATAACAACGATAGCACATCGCCATAATACAGGAAGTTTTGCCGTCTGTATTTCCATAATTATATATTTTATATTAATAAATGTAGGTAATTACTACTAAAATGTATTTGTATTCTATCGTTTCTTATAGCATTTCAATAGATAAAACGATATGCTTATGCATAAAATAACACAGTTCATAATCATTATATCAAGTTTTATGTATGAGATATCGTAGTTGATAATAATCATTTAAAAACCAATTCCCAAACGAGGTATTTTTGAGTATTCAATCAAAAAACAAAATGTGATGAACAGAATTTTATGTTTACTTTTAAGTTGCACTTTTTTATCCTCACCTCTGCTTCTGGCACAAAACCAGGTCGATTTGGCAAAGTATAGTTTTGAAATCGATGATTTTACAGATCAAAAATTTGTTACACTTACTCAGAAAAGTCTAGAAAACAGTCAATTTGTTTTTGTGGGAGAACAACACGGAATAAAAGAAGCCGGAACATTTACAAAGTTCATATACGATATTGCACAACCTTTTGGTTATAAAACATTATGCATCGAAACCGATGCTTTAGCCGCAGAAAAAATAACTGCAATAGCCTCTTCTAAAAATCCTATTGACAAAGCAAGAAGTCTGTATAAAGAGTTTCCATTTTCTATTCCTTTTTACAGCAATCAAGATGATTATGATATGTTTACCAATACCATTAAAAAAAATGGAGAGATCTGGGGTATTGATCAGACTTTTATGGTTCAATTTGGGTTAAACTTTGATCATATGATGAAGACCACTTCTAACAAACCATTCAAAAACAAACTTATAGAGTTAAAGAAAAAAGCTAAAGAAGCCTTTACATCTGCCATTACCAATAAAGATTTTAATGCAACATATATCTTTAGCTATGATGAAAATACCCATAAAGAGTTACTAGCTCTCACCACGAATAAAAAGGAAATTGAAATCTTAAACCAACTCTGGAAAACAAAAGAAATATATGCATATAATACTATTTCCAAAGAATATTATAAAAACAATCAGACACGAGGTCAATTAATGAAGAGTAATTTTATGCGTTATTACAAAGAGGCGAAAAAAAATGAAAATACTCCAAAAGTAATCTTCAAATTAGGAGCGAATCACGCAGCCAAAGGATTAACTCGTACTCATATTTATGATATTGCTAATATGGGTAGTGAATTAGCAATTACTAACGATATGCATTCACTACATTATATAATTATGGGTATTCACGGAAAAACGATGACTGGAAATCCATTTACTCCAGATCCTATAATGTCATTTGATAATACAAAACAATTTCCAGAAGAGATTCAAAATATAATCCCATCAATTACCAAAAAATATTACATTTTAGATTTAGTACCTCTTCGATATGGTCTATATGCAAAATTATCCAAGGCGTTTAGAAAAATCATATTTGGATATGATGTAATCGTATTGGTGAATAATGCAGAAGCCGTAAAAGGTCTCTAATTTCAATCTAGATATTCAATCACATATAATAACAAAGCTCATCTCACCGATGGGCTTTTGTCATATCTTCTCTGTTCTTTATCCATAAAACAAGCTTTTAGATATCTAAAAATTAATATACATTTTAGATAAAACAACATCTTGTATTTTATATTTATGAATTGAAATTAGAAATAAATTGTATGTTTTAAAAAAATCAATAAAAAGCCAGGAGTTAAAGCTATTTAATTCTCGAAGGATGATGGAAATGAGAGGTTTAAATTATTATTTAGATAAAAATTCATATCGCAAATCAAAAAAACACAATATATGAACTCATTTAACAATTATGTTACCGAATATAAAAAACAACTAGAAAAAGGGGATATCAAAAAGGCGTATAAAGGTTTGATTGAATATATGATGAGTTTAAAAACTTATTTTAAAAATAAGTACCCTGATTATTTTGTATCCGGAAATATTCATCATGGTTATATGGATATTACCTATTTTTCTTTCACTCCAGAACGCTTAAAAAAAGAAAAGTTAAAAATTGCTATGATTTTTAATCATGAGAAAATCAGGTTCGAAATTTGGCTAGCAGGATATAACAAAAAGATTCAAACCAAATATTGGACACTATTTAAAAACAGTGATTGGGATAAATATCACATCCCTACTACTACAGAAAAAGAGGTTTCTATAGTAGAACATATTGTAGTCGAAAATCCTAATTTTGATGATCTGGATACGTTAACAAAACAAATTGAAAAAGGCACATCAAAATTCATTCAGGATATTATTAAGCATCTGAAGCTTTAAAATCAATCAAAATGAAATTTAAAAATATACCTGTACTTTCTTTTATAGAAGATTTATATAATAAACCCATATCCCCTGAGCGATTTAAAACCTATATTTCTAAACTTCAAGGAGGAACAAAAGGAGATTTGGATTTACCAATTGGCGGATTTAATCCTATGGCCAAAGAACATGTACTTCAGAAAATAAGGGAATTAAAAAATATCAATGCTGAAGAGTTAATTGAAGAAGTTACCAAAAATTTAAATACCAAATATGAAAATCAAAATTCCGAAGTCATTAACATTGTTTTAAATCTAGCCGATGATCTCAAGGGTGGGTGGACAAATCAGTATACGACAGATTTTGATAGTAAATTTAAATTAAATGCATTAGTAACCAGAAATTTTTGTACACCGTATTTCTGGACAAGTGAAAACTATAATGCCGCTAGTATAAAACAAAGAACCCTAGAATATGTGTATCGTACAATATATTGGTTAAACCATTCAAAAATACGAACACTTGAAGATTATGTGAATCAAGAAATCTTTGTAAAACAACAAACGACAAGTGTTATCCAGATACATAAGGATAAAAAATATGATTTTATAAAAGTTTTCTATCAAAAAAACAAAGAACAGGATGACTACAGTATTTTATTTAACTTCTTTTATGGAGATCATGCCTCTGCTTCTTTGAATTATCCATTATATGGCATTAAAGATGTCAACGGGTTCGAATATACAGAAATGTTGGCTAACAAAGTAAAAACAAATATTTGACTACACTACTATAGTCTAATATAGTGCACTTCATCTTGTTAATATTTTGCATTCTTAAAAAAAATTGACAAGTACAATTTTCTTTCAACTTAGCTCCTGCGCTACTTTTTTTATTCTTTAAGAAGTAAAAAACATTGCGTATTAAAAATTACTTTTAAAAATAATGCAATGGTTTTAAAAAGTTTCGTCTTTAGTAATGAAGACCTATCGAAATAGTTTTTAAATGACTTCGGAATCCGAAAATAACAAAAAACTCTCTGAGTTTTTTAGCAACGAATATCTTTCACTTAAAGCTTATATCAATTCTAAGATAAAAGCTGGTGTAAATCGTGATGCTGAGGATATTCTTCAGGATGTAGCATTAAAATTGTTTTCTGGAGCAGATAGGTATTCTCCTATTAATAATGTGGCTGGCTTTGTATATCATTCTATTAAAAACAAAATTATCGATGTAATGAGGTCTAATAAAAAGTCAACTGCCTACAAAGATGAAAATGAAATCAGATTAGCCGAATTTGCAGAAATTGTATACGACACACAAGATAACTTGTACTCTGAACAAATGAAAAGTGAATTAAAAAAAACCATCTGGAATCTAAAACCTGTATATCGAGACATCATCATAGCGATAGATTTTGAAGGGTACACATATCGCGAGATTAGCCAGGAAACAGGAATTCCAGAAGGCACTTTGATGTCCAGACGGCATAGAGCTATTTCATTATTATATAAAAAAATTGAACTAAAAAAAATATAATCTAAAACAAAAAAAATGACAAATTTCTTTAAACATAAAATGAGAAGTAAATCCCTGGGAGAAATTATAGGGTGGGTAATTTTAGGAGTACTTGCAGTAGTGGGACTAGCCATATTGTTTGGTTTTGTCATCATGTGGCTCTGGAACTGGTTAATGCCAGTAATTTTTGGATTACCGCTACTCACCTACTGGCAAGCCGTTGGTTTATATATACTTTTTAAAATTATCCTTGGAAGTTCTGGAGGTGGTGGTAAAAGTCATAAATCTTCTAAACATTCGAAATCATCTTGTAAAAAAGAACCTAAAAGCGAGTTTTCTAAATGGAAATACTATGATGACTTTTGGAAAGAAGAAGGAGATCGTGCATATAAAGAATATGTAGAACGTATGAGCAACGACACCAGTAGTGATAGCGAAGAATAATCAATACAAAACTAAGTACATTACACTAATAGATAAACCACATACATGAAATTGTTAATATTTAAAACTGATATTGAAACAAAGAAAAAAATTAAATCTATAAAACCTTTATTAAATAGCTTATCAACAATAATCAATTGGTCTATTGACACAGAAGACGTTGACAATGTTTTAAGAATTGAAACCACCGAAAATTTACATGAAAATGACATAATAGACTTAGTAAAAACCAATGGTTTCTATTGTGAAACTTTAGCTGATTAAAAATCATGGTGTAAAAGGATTTTTTTAAATAATAGCAATCCAAATAAACCATCCAATTATAATTTCACTGAAAACAGGGAGATAAAGAACATAGATCGTATTTATCTTTGACATAAGAAGATCTAAATAAAGATATGAGCGATTTAAAGCAATTAATTATTGATGAAATAAAAGAATATGAATGGGATAAAGAAGATTGTGTAATTCAATCTATTATTCCTAATATTATTTTTTCAGTTGATGAACAAGAATCTGAGCATCATTTAAAAAATTCTAGATTTGGTGGTCAACCTGCTGTTCCTTCTAATTTTGTGTGGCCAATACAATCATTAGGGCAAAAGGCTCCAATGGCTTTCTTTTTTCAACTCAATTTTGAGGAAATAAAACCTTTTGACATCGAGAATAAATTTCCGGATAAAGGAATTTTGTTATGTTTTGCTTCTGTTACAGATGACATCATGTGGGAGTATGATGTTGAAGATGCTTTTAAGACATACTACTTTCCTGACTCAGAAAATCTCATATTTGCAGATATTCCCGAAGTCATTCCTCCTGATCAACGATTAGCACCTAGAACAATTCACTTTAAAAGTAGTTTCCAACTTCCAAGATATCCTTTTAATTATGATTTATTAGAAGATGATCTTATTTCTGAAGATGATGCCGATGGCATTGATCAAGTTGCCAATAATATGATGGATGATGCAATTAAAATTCAGATGCATACAAAAATGGCGGCTCAGGTAGGATTAAAACCTCCTACTCCAAAAAATGATTTGCATACGCTTTTTAGTCACAATTTATTATTAGGTGTTCCATTTTCGGTTCAACATACGATCTCAGAAGAATGGGCAGAACAACATTTTGGTAACGATGATAAAAGTGACCAGTATATAAACCTGATCTCTTTTGAGATGAAAGGGCACGAAGGTTATGGTTTTAGTGCAAATGGAGCTCACCTCTATCTTTGTATAGATAAAGATGATTTAAAAAATAATGACTTTAGCAAAATTGTAGCATTAGTACAAAACACATAGAAAATCGTGCTATAAAATAATGTTATCACAGATATAAAGCTCATAATTGACTATACATTAGTGTCTTTTACTATAAAATCATAATAGAAATATCACTATGATATTATTTCTAGCTCGAGAAAGTACATAATAAATAATTCTATACCATTATACGTCTTTATACTAGCCTATCGATTCATAGAATTATCCTGTACTCATTCCCATACTATTATTAAATGAGTATTGTATCTTTGATAAAATAAATCATCTATATTTCCTTCTATCAAAACATAAAAAATGAAATTTAACTTCATAATCTTAGTATCCTTAATGGCTATATCTTGCCATACTTCAGGGCAAAAAAAAGATACGACAAGAGGAATAAAAATTAAATGGACCGAAAATTTAGAAGGAGATTTTTCATTTAGAAAAAACTGGAGTTATAAGGAAGGTATCTATAAAAATAGCTTTGGACAAATTAGCTGCGATTGGGATTGTCCCCCTGAGGTTGACAACATGAAAGATAAAAACGGAAAAATCTTAAAAGACTCTTTGCAAGTATTTTATAAGATTATTGATACCATTCATGTACCATATTCTTTAAAATCAGAAAACAGAATGTATGAATATTCAGGAACCAATTTCATTGAATTTAAAAAAACAGAAAAGAATACAATAACAGGGCAATCCATCAATAATGTCTCCACACACAGCAGTTTGAATTTAAATATCGACAATGACAATTGTTCTGTTTGGGTTGATTTTAATAGTATTAGAGATTTAGGAGAACATATTTTTCCATTAGATAGTGGAACCATTATTATAGATAAAATAGTATTCAATCAAGGAATTATAAAAGCCGTCTTTGACTTTAAGTTCAAAAATACTTTAGAACCCGAAGAAAAACTTTTCTGGAAAGGGTTAATTTATAGCGAAATAAAAAATAAGTAATCTAATTAAGATACTTTCCTCGAATAAGAAAATAAGGATGAAATGGACTAGCACACTAAATTCTATATTGATAGGTTGTACTTTATTTATAATCTCTGCTTGTGGTTACCAAAAGGATGATCATAATAAAGTTACTATTGCAGTAGCTTCCAATATGCGTTATGCCATAGAGGATATTGCCAAAAAATTCACTCAAAAAACAGGTATAGTTTGTGAATTGATTATCAGTTCTTCTGGGAAATTAACTGCTCAAATCAAAGAAGGAGCTCCTTATCATATTTTTATTTCTGCCAATATGAAATATCCTTACGAGCTATTCGAGAATGGATTAACAACCAAAAATCCAGAGATTTACGCTTATGGAAAATTAATCCTATGGACCATGATCGATGACATAACTCCTTCATTGCAAATGCTAGAAAACAAACAAATCAAGCATATCGCATTGGCAAATCCTAAAACAGCTCCTTATGGATCATCAACAATAGAAATATTAGAGCATTATGAACTTTATGATAATTTAAAGCATAAATTAGTTTTTGGAGAAAGTATATCACAAACCAATCAATTTATTGTTTCAAAATCTGCCGAAATTGGTTTTACATCAAAGTCGGTAGTGCTATCTTCTCAAATGAAAAATAAAGGAAATTGGGTTGATATTGATAAAGCTGTATATTCACCAATAACCCAAGGAGTAGTGATGATAAAACAAAAAAATCGTGTTGCTGCAAATACTAAGCAATTTTATAACTTCTTATTCTCCTCTGATGCAAAGGGAATCCTTGAAGGTTATGGATATGATGTAAATACTAATAAATGAACATTCTTAAAGGAAAAATAACGGCTGTTAAAACCAATGGAAATCTTTCATTAGTAGAGATTGATGTGGATAATATCTCTTTCAAAACTATTGTGGTTGAAACACCCGATACGGCTTCTTATTTAACAAAAGGAAATATTGTCAAGGTTATTTTTAAAGAAACAGAAGTTATTATTGGTAAAGGTGTAGAACATGCCGTAAGTATGCAAAATAAAATAGTCGGAAAAATTCTTACCATAGAAAACGGAGAATTATTGAGTAAACTTACTATTGATATTGGTGTAGGAAATATAGTATCTATCATCACTACAAATGCCGTTCAGGAATTACGCCTTCAGGTAGATGAAAAAATCACAGCTATGATTAAAACAAATGAAATAATGTTATCAGAATGATGGATTGGCAACCTTTAGTATTAACTTTTAAATTAGCTCTTGTTACAACACTTTTACTATTGATTGTTTCAATTCCGCTTGCATATTGGTTGGCACATTCAAAATCATGGTTCAAGCCAATAGCTGAGACCTTAGTAAGTATGCCTTTGGTGCTCCCTCCTACAGTTTTAGGATTTTATTTATTAGTTGTTTTTAGTCCTTCAAGTACTTTTGGAAGTTGGCTTAATGAATCTCTGCGAATACAATTTATTTTTTCATTTCAAGGTCTGGTTCTAGCCTCTGTTTTATATAGTTTACCTTTTATGGTACATCCTATACAAGCTGGGTTTTCGAATTTATCATCGACCATCTCAGAAGCATCTTATGTCTTGGGGAAATCAAAAATCACAACACTTTTTAAAGTTCTTCTTCCTAATATAAAACCTTCATTACTTACGGGAGTTGTTCTTGCTTTTGCGCATACTATTGGAGAATTTGGGGTTGTATTAATGATTGGAGGAAATATACCGGGTAAAACCAAAGTAGCTTCGATTGCAATCTATGATGAAGTTGAAGCTCTTAACTATTCTACGGCAAACTGGTATTCTCTCATTTTGTTTCTCATTAGTTTTTGTATACTACTACTAGTATATCTAGTTAATGGAGGTCATTTAAAAAGGTTCTGGAAATGATACATATTGCAGTACAAAAAAAATTAACAGCCGTAGAAGGAGAAATGCTTCTTGATGTAGATTTTACTTTGGAAGAAGGAAAACTAACGACATTGTATGGAGAATCGGGAGCAGGAAAAACATCTATTTTCAGAATAATTTCTGGATTATTAAAAGCAGACAAAGGGTTAATTACTATCAAACAAAAAACATGGTTAGATACCGAACAAAAAATATATCTAAAACCACAACAACGAAAAGTGGGACTTGTTTTTCAGGAGTATGCCTTATTCCCTAATATGACAGTAAAAGAAAATCTCTTTTTTGCATTAGAGAAAGGGCAAGATAAAAAAATTGTAGATGAATTAATTGCTATTATAGAATTAGGGAACTTACAGAATAGAAAACCTCAACACCTTTCTGGAGGACAAAAACAACGTGTTGCTTTGGCCAGGGCAATGGTTAGAAAACCAGATATCTTATTATTAGACGAGCCACTCTCTGCGTTGGACCCAAAAATGCGAGCAAAATTACAGGATTATATTCTCGAAGTGCATAGACAATTTAAGTTAACCACCCTTCTCATTAGTCATGATATAGGTGAAGTTGTAAAAATGTCTGATTGTGTGATGATTATAGAAAACGGGATGATTACCAAACAAGGTAATCCTATTGATATATTTACAAATCAACGAGTAAGTGGAAAATTTCAATTTTCTGGTGAAATCGTTCAAATACAAAAGGAAGATGTTATCTATATTGTTACCATCATAATAGATGCTAATTTTGTAAAAGTAATTGCCCAGGAAGATGAAATAAAGGATCTTAATATTGGTGATAAAGTTATTGTTGCTTCCAAAGCGTTTAATCCTATTTTATATAAAATTTAAGTAAAAAAGACTAGAGGTTTATTACAAGTCAATTGTAAAACTCACATATCCCTCTGCTAAAACACTGAATATCAAAAAAAAAAAAAAAAAAAAGTATTGTATCTTAATTTTGAATATAGTGGTCATATTATTCAAAATTAAGATACAAAGCAAACGTTATTTATTTTTTGTACTATTAAAGTAGTTTCTTATTGTGCATTAATTCCAATATTGCCTTGAGCTACAACTGTTGGATCGCTTTCACTTTTAAGGATTTTTACGTGGCCATCAAAATTGATTAGTTCATCGTATGTCATTACAAAAAAAGAATCACCTTTATCAATCGGGCTAAATGGAGTAGAAGAAATCGCAACTTTATCTCCTTCTCTTCTATATGCTTCAGAAAGTGAAAAAGCAATATTTCCATCATCAGTCAAAGAATCATTATAAATATGTGTAGGATATAAATTCCCTGAGCTTGTACCCTCTAATATAATAGTAAAAAATGTGTAATCAGTAGCAGATTTTACAATACTAACAAGACCTTTGATTCCCGAATTATTTACTTCTTCTAATACGAACTCTTGCTTGATAACATTAGGTTCATCATCATCATTATTACAGGAATAACAGAATGCAATGGTAATTGTTAAAAATAATAATAGTTTTTTCATTGTGATATTGATTTTAAAAGTTTACATAGATAATACTATACTTTAAATAAAAAGTTGCAGTAATTATTTTAAAATTAATTCAAGAAAAATCTAGTTTAAACACTTCCAATAGTTTAAATCTGGTAAAGGACATATATTATCAAAACTTTAACTAAAGAAACTTTGACTGCTAAGGCAGCCCATGTCAGTAGATAACTTTAGATAAATCCAGATTACTTTGAAAACATGTAAGAAATATGTTCAAAATTATCCTATAGTTAACAAAGTTCGTATACCCATACCTTACTCTGTACTATTAATTCTCATAATATAAAAGTCTTACCATGTGTTTATAAATAATAATTTAGTTGCTTTATGTATTAACACCTCTCCTTTTCATATACTAATGCTCTTTAATTTTCATATTATTTTTCACTGAAAACAGGTAGTTACACCTCTCCTATTGTTATTAGTTTTGTATTACATCATAAAAAAACAGACTTATGAGTACTACAAAAAACAACAGTATACAAGAGCAAATTAATGCTGATTTACTAGAGTCTTTTACTCTTTTTATAGATTCAGAATATACAGGATATGACCCCCTAAAACCAGTATCTAAAATTATTTTTTCTGCCCAGGGAGAAATCACTTCTCCTCCAGATCTAGAATTTATGGGATATGGTGGTGGATCAGAAGGAGAAAGTTTTAGTGAATGCGGTGGAATAGATTTAACTTCTTTCTTTCCACTTGATGAACAAAGTGAATATTTTGCAAGTAATGAAGATGAATATATCGAAGAATGTTTGCAAAATGCTTCTGCTGCGGTTTTAAAAGGGTTACAGTCTGTTGCCGGTAGTATAGAGTTTCAAAAATTACCTAAAGATGGCCCGGTAGTGTTTGTTTTAAATCTAATTGATCAAAAGAGTAAAGTCATCTGTCGTATTCATCCCGATGGAGATATAGAATTGCCTCCTAAAAAAGAAAGTTAAGAATATATAAACTCATTAGAAGCAGTTTACATTAAACGTTATAAATCAAATCTACTAAACTCTTGGCTAGAATAATACTACATATATTCATGATGTTCACAACGATGTTTGCGTACACCAATATCACAACAAAAGCTATACATCAGGAAATAACTACAAAATATTTCATTAACGATATTGAAGTAACTGAAAAACGATTTAATAAAAAATTAGAAAGTCTTGAGGAAACGGGAGGTTGGTTTTGTTTGGATACTAATACCGGAGGAGTTACAGGATATAAATGCAAAGATAAATCTGAACAAGAATATACATATGAATGTACCCTAGACTTGGTTAAGAGTGAATGCAGACTTACCAAAACGAGTATAAATATATCAAAATTTTAATGGAAAGACAGAAAGTGGATTGATACGATCTTTACACCTAATTTATATTCAATTTATTAATCTAGATTAAGAGGACTTCGTATGCTTTTGTATTACATTTACAGTACGCATATTCTATAAAAATGAAAAAAGCATTACTATTAATCATCATAGTTTTTTCCACAATACATAGCTCAAATGCAAAAGATATATTTTATAGTATTCACCAAAAGTCATTGCATCAAAAAATGCTTCAACAAGATCCACCTATAAAAACAACTTTAATTGTAACCTCTTCTCCAAATTTAGACGAAATAGAGGCCTTACAAAAGTATGTAAAAGAAGTTATGCCTCTATTATTAGATATTGGTGGGACGGTAATCAAAAGAAGTAAAATAGAGGATGTATATCACGGAGAACAAAAATTTGTTTTTTTATTGGTTATGGACTTTCCTTCAAAAGAGAATGTTATAAATTTATTGAATAGTAAAGCATATCAAAATCTTATTCCAAATAGAGATAAAGGATTCTCTGAAATTAATATTTTATTTGCAGATGACTTACCATAAATAATACGTATGATTACAATAATTGGTGCAGGAATTGGTGGGCTTACCACAGCTTTAGCTTTTGAAAAACTAGGAATCGAATATCATGTGTATGAAAAAGCTCCAGAACTAAAAGAAATTGGTGCTGGTATCTGGATGCCTCCAAATGCGCTTCAGGTTATTGAATGGATCAATCCGAGTATCTTAAAAGATCTTCAGCTCCATGGAAATTCTATAGATAGAATTACATTAGCAGATTTACAACTAAACCCTATTTCTGACACCGATCAAAATTTTGCAAAAGAGCAATTTGGCTTCTCTACAATTGCAATTCATCGAGGGAAACTACAGTACCTTTTACTTAAAAATATTCCCAAAGAAAAGATAACTATGGGAAAAGCATTTAAAAGCTATACTTCTTTAAGCGACCAAAAGATTGAGATTGTATTTGAAGATGGTACACAAACTACAACAACATACCTTATTGGGTCAGATGGAATTCACTCTAAGATAAGGCACCAACTTTTTCCAAAAAGTCGATTACGGTACTCTGGGCAAACTTGTTGGAGAGGAGTTGCAGCATATGAAATGAATCCTACTTTTGATCATAATGGAATAGAAATGTGGGGAAATCAGTTAAGGTTTGGAATCTCAAGATTGCAAAAGAATCAAGTATATTGGTTTGCCGTTGCGTTAAGTGAGCCTAATTTGAAAGATGATACCGTATTTTTAAAAGATAAACTCATAGATTTATTTTCTGATTTTCATGAAGAAGTTATTCAACTTATAAAACACACACCAACTGATAAAATTATCAGAACCGATCTTAATGATTTAAAAATTTTAAAAACCTGGCATCATCATAATATATGTTTAATTGGGGATGCTGCTCATGGCATGACCCCTAATCTTGGACAAGGAGGTTCACAAGCTATTGAAGATGCATATTATCTATCGAATCTAATTGCATCACAAAAAGATATTATTCAGGCATTTTCAGAATTCTATAGATTAAGATCTAAAAAAGTGAATTCGATAGTATCCCAATCCTGGAACATGGGTAAAATTGGTAACATGAGATATGGCAGTAGAATTAGAAACTTTATGCTAAAAAATGTTCCTTCCTCTAAGCTTAAAAAGCAGATGATTTCGTTATACAGTATTGATAAAACTATATCTAATAAATGATCACTTTCTAATTATCTATTCTTTTAAGAATAACTATCAGTTATATTTGTATTTTATATAAGTACGCATACGGTATATGTACTTCAAAGCCCTTATTTTACTTTAGTTCTCAGAATATAGCTTCTACATTTGTCTTATCAATTAAGAATCATTAATTAAAGTAAAGAAACATATGAAGCTTTTAAAAATCTCACTATTAACCTTATTTTTAATCACTAATTTTTTAAATCTACAGGCGCAATCAAAAATAAAATCATATGCCCAAAAAAAAGGACAAGTATTTGATATTATATTTCTAAATACAAAACCCGACACCAAAAAAAAATTAGACAACTATTTTAAAACCGCATTTCCTGTTGCCGAAAAAATGGGATATCACCCATTACCTGGAAGAGCAGTATCAGGAAGTCCGACTCAAGGAAATTACCACCCCGAAGTTATGGTCTTTGGATATTGGGATACGCTAAGTGGTCGAGAAAAATTTTTACAAGAAATAGAAAAAACAATGCCTGACTTTCATCAAGAAAGAAGAAATATCTGGTCAACCTTTGGTTTAACGTATTATGAATTAAAGGAAGATCTTTCTTTTAAAATCGATCCAGAAAGGTTTAATATCACCACTGCATATTGGCAAAAAGATGAACAATCCTTTAAAAAATTTAAGCAAGAGTGGTTACAAAAAAGTAAAAAGGCAGGTGGCCAAATAGAAATAGAATTTGTAGAAGGTACATCTCCATTTGGATATCATTATAACCCAGATTATCTGGTCATCACTTCATGGGAAAATAAAGCTGCTTTTGAAAAATTCTATACAGAGAATCTAAAAATGAATCATAGTTCGGTAAAACATGTGAATCAGTTTCAGATTAAGTAACTATTTTTAGCGATATAAAAAAGTAGGTGGTATTAAAAACCACCTACTTAACCCAACACCTATGCAAACACTTCTAAATCAACTTGTGTATTTTGGATATTTTCAGAGTATCTTCTTACTCTTTATTTATCTTTTTTCACCAAAAAACAGAAAGAACATTAACGGTTATGTCGCTTTTTTGGTAGTAGTGCTTATGATAGGTTTATCGGGACGGGTTATCTATATATCAGAAGTTTTTGGTAAGAATTTTAGATTTATTGCCTTTTCAGAATTTGCTACACTTTTATTTGGATCCACAATTTACTTGTTTACCAGATCTTCTTTATTAAAAAAACGTTTTTCTTATCAGGATCTGTTACATTACATCCCAGGAGTTTTTTACATTATTTTTGTGATTTTCATGTTTATGCTTCCTACAGATCAAGAAATGAGATTAAGAGTAAAAAGCGGAGAATTATTTCGTACCATAACCATTTTTATAGGCATAGGATTACTATTCAACATTACATATTGGGCCATGAGCCTGCATCTGTTTTTTGTATTTAAAAAAGAACTTCGAGATGAGTTAAGCTATACCGTAAAAACACAGTTTTTCCTAAATTTTCTTATTGCAATCGGTATTTGTCTACTATGCTGGGTTATTGTATACTTCATTAGTATTTTTGGATTTGAAATGATAGAAAGAACGGCAAGAGAAACTATCTGGTTAAGTATTGCTTTAATCATTCTCTTTATTGCCTATTATGGTATGATTTCTCCCGATTTATTTAAAATTATCCCTCCTTCAATCCATAAAAAATATACACAATCAAAATTATCAAAAAAGGATCTTGATGCACTAAAAGCCCAATTAGATACATTAATGATTGAGAAAAAACCTTATCTCAATAGAAAATTATTAAAGGCTGAGCTTGCAGAAATGCTTGGAGTGAGTAGTCCCGAAATTGCTCGATTACTCAATGAAAATGTCGGTATGAATTTCTTCGAATACATCAATTATTATCGTATTAAGGAATTTGTAGAATTGGCAAAATCTGAAAAAAACCAAAATCTTACTTTTTTTGGGATTGCGCAAGAAGCAGGTTTCAATTCTAAAACGACCTTTAATAAATCGTTTAAAAAATTAATGGGAACCTCACCAAAAGAATATTTTACTTCGTTGCAAAACTAAGGAGAAATTCAAAAAAACTAAAACGATAACTTCATTTATTTAATTCAAGTGAGTTTACTGATCTTTAAGATTTAAGAAAACTTTCTTATTTAATTATCATATATCTTATATTTTTAGAACTGAAAAACAATCAGTCAATTCAATGAAGTATCCATGTAGCGTTATTTTCGCATTCTTTTTATGTACTACTGCTATTCATGATATTAATGCACAAGAAGAGCATGAACCAACTCCAAAAGATGTTCTTGTTAAGTTAGTAAATGATTACTATACTATAAATATTAAAATCTTTAAAGCCAACTCTACCATAAAAGATATTGATGAAGTTTTTGAATTATTTACAGATGATTTTGTCTATATACATCCAAAATATGGAGGCACATATACCAGACAAGAATTATATGATGGATACGTACGTAATCAAAAAAAGGGAGGTTATGATGGAAGCGTAATAGATATCAAAGTAATCAACATGATTACGGGACTCGATGCTATTGTTACAGAAAAGAAGTTTATTAATAAGACTGACACTGGGACAAAAGAAGGAGATGCTCAAATGGCTTTATTCGAATTTAAAAGTGGTAAAATCTCCAAAATATTCGAATATTGGTAACCTAAAAATATAATATTCTTACTATTAATAATTGCATTCACATGAAATCATATTCTCTTTTACTCATTTTAATAATCTCATGTATTACCATTAAAACCTATGGCCAAACCAAACAAGACTCTTTGGCAATTAAACAAGTAGCTCTGGATTATATTGAAGCGCAACATCACGTAAAACCTGAGCAATTTGAACGCGCTGCTCATCCAAGAATGGTAAAAAGAACATTTTGGAAGAACAAAACCACAAACAAAGAGTATTTGCGTGAGACTTTTACAGATTTTATGGTACTCCTTTCTGAGTCTTATAATCGTAATGGAGATAAGTTCCCTGATAATCCTAAAAAAGAAGTGATTATACTAGACATTTTTGACAAAACTGCTTCTGTAAAACTTATTGCAGATGAATGGGTTGATTATATGCACATCATAAAAATTAATGGAGCCTGGAAAATCGTAAATGTATTATGGCAATTTAATGATTCTTCTAAGCATTGATTTATGTTTCAAAACATTTTTTGATGAAAAAAATAATAGTTGCTTTCGGAATGTTTTTTACTGTATTTGCTACAGCTCAGACAAAGTATGAACGAGAATATCGAATCCAACCAGATATTGTCCCTCCAAAAGCATTATCATTTATAGACAGTTGTTTTTTCAAAAACACTATAAGATGGTATGCTGAAGAGAGTCAAGATGGAAAAACAATAGAAGCCAAAACCAAAAAAAACAGAGCACGTTTTAGTATTGAGTTTGACACTCTAGGAAACCCTATCGATATTGAGAAAACAATACATTTTAAAACACTTCCTAAAGAAATAAAAACAAACATTACTCATTCATTAGATTCTGTTTTTACCAAATATACTATTGTAAAAACACAAATACAATGGAAAGCAGATCGACAAACATTATTAAGTTTGATGCAGGAAAAAGCATCAAAAGATTCTTATACCACTCTTTATGAGATTGTCATAAAAGGTAAAAGAGAAAAAAATTATCATTTGTATGAAGTCTTAATTGATCCAAAGGGAACTATCATAAAATTTCTTGAGATCGTACAGCGTAATTCTGATAATATACAGTTTTAGTCATGCATAATACCATCATAAAAATTCTATTTCTAGTCTTGTGTATCAATTTACTAACACATGATATACTCGCTCAAAGTGAATTCTCAAGTGGTATACTTCCCAAATTCACATTATCTTCAAAACTTTCTAATCGTACAAAATTAATTAATGCCATAGAATCACGACAAGTATTCATCGATGATACAGAAGAAAATTCATTTCAATATTCTTATATTCTTACTGATTTAACTTCTCTGATTTCTACAAAAATTGGAGCTCATGGAGTGCTTAATGGTGGATATTTATTTAGAATAAAGGATGATGAGATTATTCATCGCACAATTCAACAGTACAATTATGTTCAACTACTTCATGTAGGCCGAATTGGTCATCGCTTGGCAACAGATCAAACTTTTACGAGTAATGAAGCTCCAGAATTTCGTTTGAGATATAGAGTAACCTATGAAAAACCGTTATCAGGAGAACAAATTGACTCCAAAGAATTCTATCTTAAGTTTAGTAACGAATATCTTGGATCATATCAACAAGATGAAACAGATTTAGAAATCAGACTTCTGCCTTTTCTGGGATACGAGTTCAATAGAAGAAGTAAGACTGAATTTGGTTTAGACTATCGAATTAGTAATTTCTTTAATTCTGATACCAAACATAAACTTTGGGTAAGTATACATTGGCTCTATACCATTGATATACGTAAAAAGAAATAACTTTTATTCTTAGTATTATTTACCTCAACAAGGAAAATATTTATTACTTCATAAATTCTTCTTCTCCTTTTCCTTTGTAAACACAGGCTTTCACCTCTTATCGACATGTTTTCTATTTTTTTTCACTCTTGCGTGTAACAATTCATTGTGTTCTGCATCAAAGGGAAAAATAAGTCTTAAAAACAATAAAAAACATAAACATGAAAACATTAAAAATCACCATTGTATTATTAGCAATCGTTAGTTTGGGATTTGGTCAAACATCAGCTTTTAAAGTTAAAGTTGTAGGAAAAGGAACTCCGGTATTATTTTTACCTGGGTTTACAACTCCCGGATCTATTTGGGAGGAGACTGTTGATCATTTAACTTCAAAAAATGAGGCTCATCTTATTTCTTATGCAGGTTTTAATGGTAATCAACCTATCCCAATGCCTTGGTATGACACCATAAAAAAAGAATTGATAACCTATATCAAAACTAAAAACCTAACTAATGTCAAAATAATCGGACATAGTATGGGAGGAAATCTAGCTACCGATCTTGCTGCGGCATTACCTGATACTATAACTAGTATGATTATCGTAGATCCAATACCTTGTATGCGTGAACTTATGATGCCAGGAGTCCCAGAAAGTAATATACAATACGAAAGTCCTTATAATAAGCAGATACTTGCTATGGAAGAAGCACAATTTAAACAAACTGCGACTATGATGGCTCAAAATATGACGAATAAAAAAGAAAAAGTAAATACTTTGATCCATTGGATTATGGAGGCAGATCGTAAAACCTATGTATATGGATATACCGATTTATTAAAATTAGATTTAAGAAAAGTATTAGATAAAGTGACTGCAAAGACTCTAATTTTAGGCGCATCATTCCCTACTGTAGAAATTGCAAAATCCAATTATGAAAAACAATATGCTACTTTAGCAAACAAAACGATAGAAATGGCATCAGATAGTAAACATTTCATCATGTTTGATCAACCAGAGTGGTTTTATGCACAAGTAAATGCATTCTTAACAAATGAGTAAAAAGAATCAACAGCTTTTCGAAACTGTATATCGAGAATGTTATCCTATGGTAAGACAGATGTGCCTGGGTTTTATGAAAGGAGATATTGATCTGGCTAATGATCTTTCGCAAGAAGTATTTATTAATATCTGGAATGCGCTCCTTAACTTCAAAGGACAATCCACCCATAAAACCTGGGTATATCGAATCACTGTAAACACATGCCTTCAATACATTAGAAAAGAAAAAAAGAAGAAACGATTATCTATAGATAAAATAGAACATGCATTAGTAGATGAATCTCAAAATCCAGAACCTGATCAGGAACAAGGATTATATAAAGCAATCGGACAATTAGAAGAACTTGATAGATTGATGATCATGATGGTATTAGAAGGGCAGAATTATGATGAAATATCCAATATTTTGGGTATCAAACCCACTAATGTTAGGGTAAAAATTCACAGAATAAAAAAAAGACTTAAAAAAATATTAGACCATGGAAAATGAATTTGATGAATTACAAAACAAATGGCAAAAAGGAAAAAAAGATATTGAAAATAATACTGAAATAATTAATGAAACTTTAGCCGCTATCACTACAAAGAAAAATTCTAGTGTACAGTTTCATTATGGCAACATCGCAGTATTATCTGTTACTTTAATTGGTATTGCTGCATTTTTCTACTTCCTTGCTCCTGTGCAAGAAATCTTAAGTCGAATCGGAGTCGTACTAATGATAGGAGGGTTACTAACCAGGATTGTTATAGAGTGTATTAGTGTATCAAAATCAAAGAAAATTGATATCATAGATAACGTATTAAAAACAACAAATAACACTATTGCTTTTTATAAATTTAGAAAACAAATTCATGGCCCTGTGACCATTATTATTCTTGCGTTATACACTATAGGTTTTTATATGATTACTCCAGAGTTTAGTCTGTATTTCAGTACCTGGAAAATGATTCTCATAGATGTTTCCTATATTATCGGAGCTATTATCTTTATTAGTTTTATTAGAAAAAGTATTAAAAAAGAAATTAAAACATTATTAGAAATTATTGAGTTAAGAAATAAAATGGTCGAAGAAACAGAAACAGTTTCATTATAAAAATAAGCCGCAACCTTTCATAGGATCACACATCTATAGTATATAAACCAATGTGCATTTTGGATGGCAATGTCCAAAATGCACAATCAGGTTACACATCACGAATTGTTATGTTATGAAAATTTTACTTCGAATATTGTTAACAGCATTAATATGTACATCATGTAATTCTGATGATGATGGTGGCAATAGTGCAATAAGACTAGAGTTAAAAAGTGCAGCATCAATAGGCATTACTAATCCAAAATTCACCATTTTGGTCTATGGCTTTGATAATAGCTATGCAGATGTTGCAGCCACACTGATCAGTACTCAAAACTTTGAATCTAATCAACTACCGGTAACTATAACCCTTACCATCCCTCCTAATCCAGAGTCTATGATAGAACTTAATACATCAAATAGAAATATCTCATATTATATAAATATCGAATGGGATAATGACAACAATGGAAAAATATGTAATGGAGATATTTCTATCGATTATAATACCGAAACTAATTTTATTAATCTAAATCCTCTGGTCACTCAAGAAGTATTCGTTTCAGAAATTAAGGCACTTCCCTGCGAGTAAAACAAAAAAACAAATATTAAAGAGCGTGTATATTTAGATTTTTAAACACTTTTTTGAAGATATCTTATCTTTACTAAAAATCCGAGAATCAAAAATATCATTTTTGTAATACCGCCCAAAGTACATTTACTGGACATAAATGGTCCGGCGCATCTTTTTTATGAAGCCAAAGAGTATGGTGCTGATATTGATCTTCATTTTGTTTCTATAGACAATCAAAAAGAAATTCAAAGTAGCGCTGGGTTATATTTCACAAAACTTTCTTCTTTTTCTCAATTTACATTAACAAAAAATGACTTTATTTTTATCCCGGGAGTAGAGTTTCAACTCCTCTCTGATCCTGTTTTTATACAAAAAAGTAAAACATTCTTTGATTGGTTAAGAGTGCAATATAACAATGAAGTTAATATTTGTTCTGTCTGTACCGGAACATTTTTACTTGCAGAATCCGGAATATTAGACGGTAATACATGTACAACACATTGGAAATATTTAACAGAATTCGAGAATAGGTTTACATCTGTAGAACTTATCAATAATCGACTTTTTGTAGTCGATAACAATTTATATTCTAGTGCAGGAGTAAGCTCTGGTATTGATCTCTCCTTATATATCCTTGAACAACTATACGGACCAAAATTTGCCATAGACATTGCCAAAGAGGTGGTTTTATATTTTCGTCGTGGAGAATCAGATCCCCAGTTAAGTGTGTTTTTACAATATAGAAATCATTTGGATACTCGCATTCATGATGTGCAAGACTATATGATCAAACATTTACATTCTTCTTTTACACTAGAAGATTTAGCAGAAGATATACATATGAGCAGCCGCAATCTCACTCGGCTTTTTAAAAAAACTACTGGAGTAACGATTGGAGCTTACCACGAAAAACTAAGAGTAGATAAAGCAATACATCTTTTGGCAGAAGGAAATAAAGTTAGCTACGTGGCTCATCTTTGTGGATTAAAAAGTACCAATCAATTAAGGTCTTTACTAAAAAAACATCAAAACGCTTTACCCACAAGTATTACTTCTTTATAATACCTGTCCCGATACTGCGTATACTTGTCCTTCTACAAGAGTATGCAGAAGCTTAACTTTATATGCATTAATAATTAATCAAAAAACAATGTCAAAGTTAATCGTATCATTCATCTTTTTTATCAGCATATCAGTATTATCACAAACATCAGTACAGAACCCAAATAAAATTTATGTATGTCCTCCTTGTGCCAGTAGTTGTGATACTATAGAATTTAATAAACCAGGAACTTGTACTCACTGTAACATGAAACTGATCTCAAAAGAACAATTAAAAAAAAGTACCCCTAAAAGAAAAAAAATAGCTTTCTATCTACAACCAGGAATAGAAATACTGGATTTTGCAGGACCTATGGAAGTATTTGCCTATGCCAATTTTGAAGTATTTACTGTTTCTAAAACCAAAGACCCTATTATATCCCAAGGAATATTAAAGATACTACCCGACTATGATATTAAGGATGCCCCTCAAGCTGATATTTTAGCTTTTTTTGGAGGAAACAGCTCAACGGCTTTTAATGATGCAGAAGTAATTAATTGGATCAAGACTCAACAAAAAACTCAGTATCATTTCTCTGTATGCACAGGGGCCTTTGCTCTAGCTAAATCAGGAGTTTTAAATGGTAAAACGGCCACTACGTTTCATAGTGCATTAAACAAACTAGAAAAAGAATACCCAGAAATCAATGTTAGAAAAGATGTACGGTTTGTAGATAACGGAAAAGTAATCACTACTGCCGGTATTTCTGCGGGTATCGATGGAGCATTACACCTGGTAGCAAAACTAAGAGGTTTTAATGAAGCAAGAAAAATAGCCTATCATATGGAATATGACAAATGGACTCCTGGAGAAGGATTAATACTATCAGACGACAACCCATATGAAAAAATAAAAAACAGTAAACATTTAGAAACCTACACAGGAATATATAAATACTTAAACAACACTACAGTAGAACTAAAAATGAATACAAGAGAAAAATCACTTTATGCTGTAGTCGACGGTATGAACTATCCAATTTTTCATGTAAAGAATACCACATTTACAAATATAGCCGATCATGAAATCACTTTTATAATGGATAAAAATAAAGATATCACCGGTTTTACATCCTCAGAACACCCTAATACCCTATTTCATAAATTAAGCAAGTGATCATAGTTTTAAATTATTCAACCCTTCTCATACATTAGCACTTCGTGATATAATCGATTTTCTAATGTATAAGATGAGATAACTTTTTATTGCTTCTAAAAAATAGCGAGGTCGATAAACTTCCTGAGACGATTAGAAGCTTGCCAGCGATATACTTAAGCCCCCTTGTAGTCCATATAGTACTCACCGGAATATGTAAAGTAAACCCCTGCACCAAAAGCAAGTTTCCCGGCAGCGGGGATGCATCATCATCATGCCGGGAAGTATAGCCAGAGTGCCGGGAGCTATCAATCTACTGCCGGGAGGCATGAGATAGCCACCGGGAGGGGTCATCTCTATGCCGGGAAGCAGTAAACTACTGCCGGGGCGAGTGATATCAAGGGATTACCTTTTATAATACCTACTGGTATATCCTCTAAATCGCTCGGGTTGATCTTTAAACACATATTTACCCGCATCTCGCACCTCGTCTATTGCTTCTTTTAAATGTGTAAATGCTTTATCACGCACCAATTTTGCAGAAGAGTTTTCTAGTATAGCTCCGTTAGCCTTGGCCAGCAGTTCTGCCATAGTATTAGATAAATTTGCTGCTGTATCTAGTTTGGCAAGTTTAAATTTTACCTCGTTAAGTTCTTTGGTATTACTTTTTCCCAATACACTAAGATCACTTAGATCTTGTATCATATCGGCATTGCCACTCCCATTGGCGATCTCACGTACTCGACCTAGCAAATCGGTACGTTTTCTAAACGCATATCTAAAATCGTCTAGCAGATCATCTCTAAGGTCATAAGCTTTTGGAGATTCTTCTTTCCAGGTTTTATTGGCTTCTTCCTGCCCATAGCGTTCGCTAACCCATACCGATTGTGCATGACGTAATGCACCAGCACGAACGGGCAACTTCTCTGCATAGCTATCCCAGGCTAAGCCCGAGTTATTCACCAGGTCATTTTTATCATGAGTAGCCCACACATAAAGGTTTTCTGCTTCTTGCAGGACATTATCTACCGGTATATTAGGTGTTTTTACTTCATCAGTCGGTATGGCATTAAATACAGGGAGCTTTTGTTCAAAATTGTCTTTAGACATCATTGTTGATTTTAAAATGTTATTATTAATTTAAAAACAAGGATAAGGCATACCAGTTTCATTTTTCGACACTGAGATTTTTTATAAAAAAAGTATAAGAGAGTCATTACAAGAGTCTATAAAGAAGTAATATTTGTATTAGGAACCCCATACTAACACAAATGATACTGTGTTATAGATTTCTGCGGCTAACACATCTTTCTATTATGCATGTTGATCTGGGAGTATATCGTAAGGATATGAGCTTATCTTGCTTTTTTGATGGTAACTATATTTTTAATATTTAGGATATATAGTTACCTTGGTAACTATATTCAATTGTTATATACAAGCACCTTAAATGGATATTGAAAATATAAATATCATACTAAATAAAATATTCAAAGGATTATCTATTTCTAATATCAATTACTCAATTGATTTTTGGAATTTAGAGTTTTCAAGGCACTTGGAAAATGAGTTTTATGAATTTAAGGAATTAAATAAAATTGTATTAACGGCGCACGAAATAGAAGTTTGCAACGAAATTGAATGGAAAAAAACTATCTCTAAAGGCCCATTTGATATATCAGATTCTGTAGATTATGAAGAGTCGATTAAGGCAATGATTTTATTTCACTTAGCAAGGCTTCCCATAGAATCTGTAGAAATCAAAAAAAATGCTGACTTGTTCTTTAAATACTCCAAAAATAGATTCTTGAAAATAAATGGAATCGTGGAAATTGTTGATTGGGTTTGGTGGTTAGATATTGAACAAAACGAGAAGATTATTATGAGTGAGTTCGGAAAAATAGCTTGTGACGAAAAAATACTGAAAAGCACGCTCAAATAAAGCCTGTATATAACATCATATATAAAATCAGAGCAAAGTTTAGTACTAAATCAGAAGGCTATTTACTTTTTGCAATGGCGCTAGATTTTTATAAATTAAACAAATAATAATAAAGGGGTTAAGTGTCTGTAAATTAATTATATAAGATTTTTGTTGTCCCTGTTATTGTCCCTAAAAAATAACATATTTTTAACCCCCGTAAACAAAGCGTTACGGGGGTTTTTCTTATTTCAGAATTAAATTTTCGTCTTTAAATAGGTTTTGAATATCTGTTGCTACATCCAAAGTAAACGTATTATAGTTTTCTTCTATCCAGTAAGGAGTTTTGTTTTTGTTTTGATCTCCTATTTGAACAATGTACCCTTGATAAAACAATTTTCTATGCTCACTATATAAACCGTAGACCTCTCTTGTATTTGCGTTTTTAAGCCATGATAAGATTTTTTCAACATCTCTATTCATTTTACTTAAACTTAATACAAAAATTGCCTCTCGTTCGTCTAAGGAGCGAACAAAACTTACTTTAAAATTATAAATTTTTATAGGTAAGATATATTTGTTTTTCCAGAGGACGAACGGTTTTTCCTTTGAACCTATAAGGCGTACATTGTCTAAGTGTTTTTGCCAAAAATTCAAATACGCATTATTTCTATTGGTATAATCAGAACTCATAATTATCTGTATAATTTAATATCTTTAATTTCAAGAGCATCAAGGACTTTTATTAACCTATCTGTTGTCATATTTATTTTTCCTGTTTCAATTTCCGAAATATTTGATTTTACCGCACCTTTTCCAAAAGCTTTTTCAGCAAGAGTTCCTTGTGAATATCCTAAAGCCCTACGAGTTCTTTTGATTTCGCTTCCTAACACTTTGTAAATTTTATCCTTTTGATTCATTTTATTTCATTTTAAGTTGACTTGTCTTTTCTGCGTTTAGCGCATTGCGCTTCGTGGTTCTTTTTCACACTCTCTGATAGCATCGGAAAATCACAATGTTTACAGGCGTGTTTTTTTAATCCTTGGTTATACTCTGTTTCTTTCTTTAGATTCTCCTGTACCTTCTCATATGTCGCATTTATCTTTTTTAAGTTTTTCTGTAGTTCCTCTTTTTCTCTCTTCTCTTTTTCAATATCAGACTTCAATAATATTAACTCGCTTTGTTCTTCTTGCTGTGCTTGTGCTTTTTTCTTTTCTTCTACCTTATCCTTTTCCGCTTTATACATCTTACTAAGGAGTAAAGAAAGTTTAATTTCGATAGTCACTAAGGACGCACAAAAAGCGAAAATTTTTGGAGAATAAGATTCAAAAAAAGCAAAAAAATCAAGGGCTAAAAACAAACTGATTAAAGTAAAACCTATAATCCATAAGTAAGGACTATAATCTTTTTCTTCCTTCCCCTCTTTTATTTTCTTAAAATCGAATTTTGAATTTAAGGTAACGGTTGTTAATGCTCCACCGATTAAAATACCGCCAAGTATACTCGCTATCATTCGCGGTAATCCTGTGATCTTATCTTCTGGTAGTATAGCGAAAAATAAACCCCATGCTTCAAAGGTTTTTAAACCCATGTAGCAGTATAGTAGTAGTTGAATATTTTCTATACTAAATTGAAAATTCGCAAGCCTGTTAACAGGCACTTTTACTGTAGTTTCCATAATAATTATAATTTTAATAATGTAACTTAGGTCTGTAATGGGTTACTACTTTCCTAATCTTTGTAATTCTTGTAACCTCTTTATTTTCTGATATTTTTTTTGAAATAATAGACAAGGGTTTCTTTTTAAAATGAGAAAAAAAGAGGGGTACAACCCTTGCCTTTTTTAATCTTAACGCGAATACGTTTGCGTTGTATCGTCGTTTTCTACCCCTTCAATAACTAAATTGTTTGCAGAAAATTCTAAAACATTGAATTTGACTCTTTCCGGATCGGTTGGAGGTTCTGCGCCTAGCAAGGTTATTGAGTTTGCATCTATAGAATAGCTTTTAAAATCAATTTCGTTAATAGAGCAAGGCGTGGAAGGGTCTACAACTTGCCCTATTGCATTACCTTGTTCAAAAAACCGCAATGTTGCTGTTGTTCCGTCACAACTGACAGGGTTTTCAATTCCATTAGAACCCGTCACCTTTGTTTGTGTCCATGTTCCGGTTAAATTCGCTTTTGATAATTCAAATGCTGTGCCTGTGTCGTCGTCAGAACTGCATGAGGTTGCTATAAAAGCAACAATAAATACTTTTAAAATGGTTTTCATGTTCTTGAATTTTTAAGGTTTAATAAATTAATGCTAGTTAATGCGGTAATGGTTTGTTAGGAGATTCAAGCAAATCAAGAATAAGCGTTTGACAATGAATACGGCTAACGTCTTCTTTTGTGCTTTTTATATCCTCTTTAATAAGGATAATGTCTGTTGTTCCTTTTTCTGGGATAAAACGTTCTTCCCTTTGTTTTCCCTTAGTAATTCTACAAATAATACCTTTTTGTCCAACGACTTTAGATGTTACTACTTTCCAATCATAGCCTTGTTTGTCTCTTATAATAGTTGTAAAGACATAGCCTAGATTTGGATTTTTTTTTAGTCTACTTTCAAGTTCCATTGTTTTTTTTTGTTGTGTATAAATAAACTGAAAGAAAAACACCCTTAAAAAAACTTTCTTAAACTTCTCGAAATCAAATTAATTTCCCAATATTAACTTGATTTTAAAGGGTTTTTTGTTAAATATATCTCAAAGTGTAAATATTCTCGTTAATTACATTACACGTTTTTGAAATATTTTTTTCTTTTTCGTTAACAATTATTGTTTTGTCGACGAACGGTTTTTCGTAAGATGATATTCTCTTTTTCATAGGGGTATGTATTAAAATTTGCCTTCTTAGTTTAGTAGGTGTTTTTTGAGGTATTTAAACATTTTTATTGGTTATATAGTAGTGCGCTATTAATAATTGTTGTGTCGTATAACTTAATCCATCAAAAGGAAGTAACCCGTATTTGTTAATTTCCCGTGTAAAATTATCGTATAACTTAGGATCTGTTTCTCCCGTAATATTTCTAAATTGAAGTTCCGTTAATTCTGTTAAATACTTTAATAATGTTTTCATTCTTTTTGATTTTTTCACCCATACAAGCAAAAGCCTGTAAGCTGTGTATTATTCTTTTGTTGTTAAACTAATTCCTTTTTTAACAAATCATCCTCGTTATTAACCGTTATAAGATCAACTTTACAGATAAATGCTTCTACCAGATAATCCGGTTCGGGAAACTTTTCTTTGAGTTCTTTAAAAGGTTCTCTTATTTCGGTTTTAAATTTAACAGGTTGTTTTTCTGTAGAAAAAAGGGTTTTATATGATGGATTATTTTTATCGTCTTGGTGTGCTTCTTTTTTATAGACGAATATTTTGTAATACGGTGTCATAATTTTCACTTTTTCCTTTTGTTACTTGTCATACATTAAGTCCTCGACAATACTAACGTTAAAATGTTCCTCAACGTAATGCCAGATTTCAAATTTATCTGTGCCTTTCGGAAAATCTTTAAAATCCTCGTCTATTTCGTCGTTTTCATTTACGGGAACATCTCCTAATTCTGACCAATACGCTTTAGCTTCGTTTAACACCCTTTTAGAGTCGTTTTCTGCTATTTCTACTATTTCTGATACAGTAAGATGTGTACTGAATTTTATGTGCATTCTAGACGTTTTATATGCTTCGTTTCTATTACCTAATGTCTTGCAATACTCGATAGCCTTTTTTGTGGCTTGCTGTTTAAAAAATTTCTTGTCTTCTGGTGTCATAATTTTTACTTTTTCCTTTTGTTTTTAAAATAGGTAAATGTCCATTGTAGGCAACCGAGGATTAACACCCCGATTGCCATATAAAATAATTCTTCTAATGATTCCATAGTTTAACGTCTTTTAATTCTACTTTATTAATTTCGTAAACCTGCATTTCAAACCTGTTTGCATAGGCTGTAATTTCTCCCTTCTCCCATTGTTTACGCTCTATTTCTGTTAACTCTTGTTGGTCATTGTCTACCAGAACATCATAATGGATTACGTGCGTTCCTTCGTCAAGATATAAATACTCTTTTTTGAAGGTATAATATAATTTTTCAGTTATATACAATTCAATAGCCTGTAGCAAATTTTCGGCTTTTACTTGTGCGTTATTTTCGTAAAAATTAACGTGGTCTTTTTCTCCTTCTTCAAAATCATCAACAAAGACGTTATGATCTGAATATATTAAATGTGTCATAGTTCCCGTTTTTTAGGTTCTATTAATTTCATCATTTCGCCTAAATGCTTGTTTTGATAACCACTATCATATAAAAAAGCAATAGCATAATACAACCCTTTGTTTTTATAGATTTCTTCAAAAAGTTCTAAGGTTCTGGTGTATTCTTGTTTTTTAGTGAATATTTGATGCATATTTCAAATTTTAGTGATTCCAAGAATCATGAATTATGTAGTTTGTTCCTTCGTACTCAAATTCTGTAAATTCATTCTCAAGAAATGAATCATAATCAATTCTTAAGTATGTATGATCGTCGTCGGCTTTGTCTGCTTCTGGGTAATATTCCGCAAACAATTCTATTTTATCGTTTCCGTGTCGGTCAAACTCCCTTAAATAAACATCCTCACAATGATCGATTGCATACTCTAAATCACAATTTTGCTCTATCATAAAGGCAACCGCAATTTTTTGATCGTCACTTAAATTAATAAACTCATAGATTTGTTCAAAATTACCGCCTGATTCGCTATATAATTCCTTTGGAAAACCTTCATAATCTGTTATCATTATTTCTTCACGCTCACTACCGCATAATAAAGGGCGTTTCTCGTCGCATTCATCGAAATGGTTAGATATGTATTCCATTAACTCCGTTTCGTCGCTGTAATCGTCTAAATCAACCCAGTGCCCAAACTCAAATTGTGTTCCTTCGTTATAACTGGCATAATCTGTTAAAAATACTCTTGGTGTCTCTTCTAATTTCATAATAATATAATTTTAATAATGTAATACGCTTTTGTCCTGTGCGTAGTTAACAGGTTGTTTTTTAGTGGTTTATGTTGCCCGTATTCCGTACATATGTACAGAAATTTTTAAATATGCTCTTAATTTGGGGTTATAACCCTCTAAATCTTAATATTTTATATCCTTTTTCGTTGTATTCATCTTTTTTGATCTGGTAAAGCATACAATACATTTCGTTATTTTCTTGAATAATGTACTTTTCAAATACATCATTTTTAGCGATAACTTGATTAACAAAACGACTGTTTTTGTTTATTTCTTTGCTAATCTCCTTTTGCGCAGGGTAAAACCATTTACTCATAATCTTATTTTTTGTTTAATAATCAACTAACATTAATTCAGTGCCTTTTTTTACATAAACATAGTCGTTAATGTCGTCGTAGTTCTGTAACTCGTAACATTTTTCGCTCCTGTTATACTCACCACGAATAAATGTCTTACTCATTCGCTTGCCGTCTTTTTTAACTCTGGCAACCATTTCACCATGCTTTATGTTTTCTACTTTCATAGTATTTGTTTTAGTTTATATTTAGATGGTTCGGGGGAATCGAACCCCCGATAACAACCGTTAACCTAGTTAGTTTTGTTTAGTCAAATAAAATAGACTCTCTTTTATTATCTAGTCTTATTGTATTAAAAACGGATCTTTCCGTTGATGAATAAAACAACTCCGTTTTTGGATTAGTAAGACAATACGTTTTTTTAATGACTTCTAAAAATTGTGTCTTTGTCTGTGGCTCTATCGTAACCAAATGTGCAAAATTTGTTATTTGATCGATAAATAAGTAATCTAAATTTGTAGTACTCATAATAATTAGTTGTTTGCAATTACTTTCTTTTTCTCCTTCTTATCCCAATTTGGGTAAGGATTACCAGACTTGCCAATCTTATAAACACACTTTGAACCCTTCTTACTTATGTACTTCAATCGCCCGTCTTCGTCCTTCTCATTAGTGGCAGTAAATAACCAAACCGCATAAGGATTGTTATTCTCTGGATTTATGCAAAACAAATACTTTGTACCCTTCGAAGTTTGCCATACCTCACGACTAACACTATCAACCGTGAAAACTTCACCCGTGTTAGTTCCCGTATTAGGATCAAATTGTGCGGTTGCTAATGAAGTAATAAATAATACCGCTACTACTAATAAATTTCTCATATACTTATAATTTTAATAATTTAACTGTGCTTTGAAAACCGTAGCACATTAACGGTTGTTGTTATCTCTCTTTTTAGTCCTGTTATATCGTTTGTAAGCCCTTATTAATCTAATAAGCTCAATAAGTACCCAAAGCAATAAAAGAACAATACATACTATAGATAATGTCATTAATTTGGGGTGTTAGTCACGGGCAAGGAATCGAACCTTTAAACAATTTACTATAATCATCTCTTTCGTTGTTTTACCATTCCCGTAATTTTATCAAAAGTGTAACTTTCTTTTATTCTTATAAAGGACGAACCCCTAAGAAGCTTATAATAATTACACTATGTCAATGAACTCTGTTTAAGACACTCAATTAAGAGTGTTTCGGCTATTAAAGCCTCATCAGTTAAACTTTTACTTTACCTCGATAGTAGTAGGTGCGAACCCTTCAACCTCAAAAGTGTAAACACCCGCGCCTAACTGCGTGAAATCAAATTCGTTTGAACTTTTCTTAGTAGTAATATGCTCCATCGTATCAGCAACAAATAACTTGATCTTAACACCGCTATATTTTTCCACAGAATCAACCGTCACAAACATACCATTTACTGATACCTGTAATTTGTTGTTTAATGTGTTTACTACCTCTTTAGATGTGTTGTCGTTGTCACCGATAGTCGATGCACTAGCAGTTAATGAAGTTGATAATAATACCGCTACTAATAATGTTCTTAAAGTTGTCATAATACTATAATTTTAATAATTTAACTCAATCGCCCTTGTGACACATTGATGGTACAAATATAACACTTTATTTTAAAAGTTCAGCTACTAACTGAACTTTTCTTAATATTTATTGATATTTATTTCTTATGCAAAACACACATAACATAAAGAAAACTTATATATACCCGAAATACCCCATAAATAAAGACTATCAAGAAACAAAAAGCCCCGTAATCAAACAGGGCTGCAATTGACGAACTTAAAAAACCATTAGATTGCGTTTACGTTTAAGAATCCGCTTACAACGGGAACTTATACACAACTATAAGTATTTAAGAAAAACAAACCTATACATTATAAAAGAGAATTGAAAAGAATAAATAAACCTTAACATAGTTGCACTACGCATGGAGAAAAAAAAAGGGATAAACAAAGATTACAATGTAACGTCATACTGTATGTTTCAATAAAGACTGTGTAAGACTGTGTTTTTATCACGCACAAACAAACGTACACATATAATCAAGTGTAGTAATATACCCTATATTAAGAGTATTTTAACATAATCCTTGGTTTATAGTGGGAAATTAAGAGAGTGTACAGTACTAAGGTACAGTAATTTTTAAATACGCCCAGCATTTGGGGTTGACCATGAGGAAATACACATATAAGGGACGATAACAGGGACAACACAACACACAGTACTACACAAGGTGAGTAATCACAAGGGATTTACAATGCTATTATTATAACTTAATCTTATAGTAAGGTTTTTATTATATATAAATAGCATGAATAAAAATGACATATAGCAAAGAGAGTAATAAGAAATTAGTATGATAAAACCCTAAACACTGGCGAAAAACAAAAACTCAAAAATCTGACGAAACAACCGCGAAAAATCACCCCCCTATGCAAAACCAAAACGAATTTCCTTTTCGGGGGAATCGCCACAAAAACAAAAACAGTCTCACATTCACGACCAGACAGTGTTTTTCTATTAGGGTTTATCTATACGGTCATAAGTTATAGGAGGTGTAATTAATTCTTTTTAAGGTATTGTTCAATAGCTTGATATGCTTCGGGATCGGTCATTTTGTAGTGTCTAATAAGTTCACCGTTGATAAGTTCGTAGTCATTGGGGAAGTGTTTTATTTCGTCAATAAACCCTTGTTCTTCTAGGGTATATACTTCTGATTTTCTATACAGGACTTTATCATTTATTTTAAGTTTATTTGCTTGTTCTGGTGTCATATTTCAGCGTATTTCTATTTATTCATTAGTTTTTCGATATAAGGCTCGTACATTGCGTTTTCTGCTGCGAGTATGGAGATATTTTTCTCAAGGACTACATAGGCTAAGAGAAGGTCTGTATTTATGTCATAGAGTTGCATTAGCACTTCTCTTGATTGGCGGTCTGTATTCTCTACGTCTTCTACGGTTTTATTTGAGGTTTCGACATTATCGATAAAGTATTCGACTTCATTTTTAATTTTTTCGAGTTGATTGAGTAGGATATGTTTTTCTTTTTGTTTGGTTTCTATGAGTTGTATCGCTTGTTCTTTGGTCATAGTCTTGTATTTTAAGGTATTAAATATAGCTATTTAGTTTTATCTTTAGTATCATAGAGTAGGTCTTTTATGATTATATCTCTGTATAGTAATTTCTCGATAAGCCATTTTTCTAGGGGTGATAGGTCGCTTGTTGATCTTGGTGGTAGTTGATTTTGGTGTGCGTATTCTTTAAGGGTTTTTACTGCAAATTCTGCTAATGAGTTGGTTGGTGGTTTATTTTTCATTTATTGTGTATTTCACCGTCTCTATCGGGTTTAATTTCGGGGTAATTATTTGCTGTATGTTTTAGAGTTAGTCTCCATAGTTCCGAGGCTTTTTTGTGTGTTTCTTCGGGGTAATGGTATATCTCTTCATTATCTTTTAGGACTAGGGTTTTTGGACTATGAAGGAACAGGTTTTTAAGTTGTGTTTGATAGTTTTTTATGACAGGATCATTAAAATACTTTTCAATTTGTTCTTTTCGTGTCATTTTGTTTTTGATTTCATTTTTGATAGGATTTCTTCAAGGACTATGACGAACATATCATCGTTTAGTGTTCCACTTGCTTGTATCTCCATTTCTTCGGGTTCTAGGGTAAGTAAGGCATATGGGAGTTTTCCTTTTTTCATAATGCTTCTTACTTCGTCGGTAAGTTTTTCTACTTCTTCTTTTATCATAGGTCGTATGGGCTTTTTTTGGTTTTCTTTACTTTTACGTCTAGTTTTTCAATGGCTATTTTAAGGTTTTTAGCGTACCATTGTGCGAGTTCTGGAGATTCTACGGGTTGCAGGAAAAAGGTTTGGTTATGGATAGTAAACCAAGCTTGATCTCCTTCAAATCCTTTATGTGTTCCTATGGTGACTTTCATGTTTGGTATATGTAATGACTCTGGTTTTAAGGTTTAGTTTTTTTGCTTGGTCGATCATATTTTTAGTTCCTTTTGATTGACCATCCCAAAAGGCGATAAGTGCATCGGCATATTGAGCCATTTGTTTATTTCGTATTGCTCCGGCTGCTAGTCCTAAGTTGTCCCAATCTGCGGGGAATTCTACGATGATGTGTCCTTTTTCTTCTGCATATTTTTCTCCGTAGTAGTCTGCTCCGTAGTAGTGTTTTGTTTTTTTGTCGTAGGATTTTTGTTTACCTGTGACGATTTTTATTTTGGTTAGTTTTTTTAGTATTTCGTCACATTTTTTTTTCAAAAATTGGTAGTCGTCAAAATCTCGTCCTCCGGCAATAATGACTTTCATTTTTTCATTGCTTCAATAGAGTTTTTTATATGGCTTTTTATCCAATCTTCGGAAACTGGTTGTATAGGTATACTTTCGGCTGTTCCTTCGTATAATATTTCGAGTTGTTCTTTTTGTTCTATCATTATGGTTTTAATGGTATTTTGGTATTCTTTTGAAGTTCCTTTAAATAGGTTTAGTAGAATTAGTGTTACATCATTTTCAAACTCTTCGGGTACAGAGAAGAACCAGTATGCGAATGTTTTATCGAAGGGGTCGTCATAGTCATAGAGGTAGTTAGGGTGTTTTTTTATGGCTCTATTTTCTATTTTATAAGCTTTTCTATTACCGCCTCCTGTTCTAGTCATAAGGACTATTTTTTTTTCTTCGGTAAGAAAGCTATTTCTAAACCTTGGATATTCTTTTCTAGGGTGTTTTCCTAATAATGGCAGAACGTGGCAAGTTTCTGGTCTGGTAGGGTTTAAGAGGTTATATATACTCATTTCTTTATTTTTTCAGGTTATTTAAAAAGTCGTTCATTTTTTTAGAGCATAGTTTTTTACTTTTCTTGGATATCCAAGTGTTAGGTTCTATTTCTGTAAAGGAATGAATACCGGATTTACTCCAATGTAACGAGAGGGTATTATCTTTATATTCTACGTTTGTTATTCTATCAGTTATTATGGTCATTTCTTTATTTTTTTCATTTTTATTCTGACATAAATAGATAGGGACAGGACAAAGATCATAAAGAGGGAAAAATCATAAGTTCGCAGTATAGCAATTGTTTTGGTAGGGACTGCTTTAAAGAACAATAGGTCTAGGGTAAGAGCGAGGTCTATGATAATAAATAGTCCTACGCCTATAAAGAATTTTATCAGAACTTCTTTTAGTAGACTCCCTCGTTTCATAGAGGTATTTATGATGGTATTTGCTTTTTCTATAGCGATCTCGTAGGTATCTTCTAGGTAGTGCATATATTCCTGTGAGTTTTTTATTCGATCTGCTGTTTGTTCTATTCCTGATATGAGTTCTTGTCCTTGCATTATTTCTTGTACGAGGTAGTCTAGTAGTAGCGATGGCGGGGTTTTTTTATACAGTTCTCTAATCTCTTGTTCGTTCATGCTTTCCAAACATTATAGTTGAGTTTATCATTCTTTTTTCAAATTCTTTGGCGGTGATATATTCCTCAAAAAAGGAGTAATCAAAGTTTGTTCTATCCCACCCGTCGGGATCGTATATAATAATGGTTGTTGTCTCTTCTTGGGCTTTTATATGCCACCCTTGAGAGGTTCTTTTTATGTATTCGGGCTGCCCTCTGATCCACTGGCTAAATTGTTGTATGGTTTGATTCATTTTAAAATACTATATTTGAGATGAGAATTTTACGTCTAAATTTTCACGTTTGACCGATTGGACAAAGGTAAAGTGGTGTCCGGTCGGTCTTTTTTTTTGGGTATTAAGTGTTCTGGTTCTACTACTGTTTTCATTCCATCTGCTGTAATTATAGTTTCTATATTTTCTTTTGGTGTTTGGTATTTTTCTATAAGTTCGGCTTCGTGTTTTAGTGCTTCGGGCAGCATATTTTCTCTTAGGAGTTTTACGATTATTTCGCCTGTTATTCTGTAGCCGATAACTTCTACTGTAGTACCTGGGCAGGTAAGCGCGTAAGGTGCGTCATTACTGATAATGTATTCACCAAAAGGGCATTTTTCGTATAATTGTTGGATAATTTTTGGTCTAGAATCGTACCATTCTTTTAGCACGGGATCTGTTTCTAATTGTTTCATATTTTTGGTTTATTATTTCATTTTATAAAACAGCAATAATACTGTAACTAAGGCATTGATAAATCCAACGGTAAAAACTAAGAATGAAAAGCCATGTATATACATATAACCAATACAAGCAAGTACTATAGCAATGCTTAGTACGATTTGTATAACTTGGTCTTTTCTTAGTTTCATTTTGCATTGAATTCGTGAAATTTATTACAATGACCGCAGTATTTTTCTTTTACGTCCATATGGTTATAACTGGTTTTACCACAGGTATAGCAGTGTATAGAATGGGGGTAAAATTTATCGTTAATCACATAGGTTGGTTTCTTCTTCATCTGTACCGGATTATATACGTGCCGTTTTTGCGCTTTGTGATTTTAGTAATCTTTACGGGTATACTAAAACCGTTTCCATCAGAAACATTGATTTTTTCGCCAATGGTTTTAAATGCTCCTATATGCGACATTTCCGACGCTGTAAAAACAAGTTTGTTTTTATTCCAGTGATATAGATACAGAAGGGAGAATATTACACCGTAATAAATTGCAACTCCTACATATAGGGATAAAGTGGAGATGTGTAATAGGAAAAGTGCGCTTTTATCAAAAAATGCCATGACTAAAAAAATAAAAGCAAGAATCAAGGATGAAAAGAGTAGGTATACAAAAAGATAACTTACAATCAGTCCGTTTTTATACGTTAAGAATCGATGTTTCTTTCTTGGTTTATAGAGGCTCGGTGTTTCAAATAAATTAATCATAATCCAAACATTTTAGGGAATTTGTCTACTAATATTTTATTAGGTCTTTTTACAAACCTGTTTTTTTGTTTTGGGTCTTGTGTGATCTTATAGGCTTTCTCTAGTTCCCACATTCCTGTAGGATACCGATGTGTATATTTTGTATACGTTGGCATAGATGTTCTTCCTCTTTTGGTTAGTAGGTCGTAATATCTTGAGCCTGTGAAAAAGCTTGTTTCATATTCTTGCAAAAATTCATCTTCTTCTTTCATTTTTTATACGGTTTATTCTACCACCAATTCCACCCCTTCGGCATAATTAAAGGCAATGTCTTCGGCAATATGTTTCTGAAAATATATATTAAACTGTTCTTCTGAAAAAACAGGGTATTTTCCCTTTGGGTTATTTTTGTCTGGAAACAAAAAATTCCACCCTGCTAATCTAAGTGTTTTATCTTTAACCCTAATAGTATAGCACTTTCTATGGGTACTGTTCTTAAACCACTCTTTTAGTTTTTTCGGATCATAGGTAATATTTTTGGTGATCTCTAAAGTATCTAAAACACGACCTCTATAGTCTTCTTTTAAAAGTAATTCTGATTCCCTAACGGTACAGGCTAAAACTTTTTTGTAATCATAGATAAATGCGGGCGAATTTAAGTTTCGGTTTAAGTGTATTTTATCCGTGCGCAGTGTCTTTTTAAAAAAAGATAACAAGGTTTTATTTCTAGTGTTTTTATCTTCCATATTGATCTATATTACTTTAGTGGCAGGAACAGGACTCGAACCTGTAATCCTCTTGTCTATGTTTGAACTCGGTCTATAAGACAGTAACGAGGAAGGAAATTGAATCAAATATCAATGTGTGTCTACCAGTTCCACCATCCCGCCATATGTTTAATATACCCCCCAGAGATCAATTTCCTTCTGGTCTGGGGGGTTTTTGTGTGATTCTACATTTAATTAGCCTATGTCTTACACCAAGTACCAAATGTTCTACCAACTGAACTAACCGCCCTTTCTAGGGTAATCTTGGAGGGCGGTACGGGACTCGAACCCGTGACCGTTTGTTGTAGTATGCTAATTAGTATTATCACCATTAAGACTATAGGTAAAGCTATGACACAACACAGAAAAATAACCGAGTATTCTTGCTAAAGTTGAAGTTAAAGCTATCGCTGTAGTCATTATCTTTAATTACCGTAAAACAAATAATTAAATATTCTTTTCCCTGTTAGTTCCGATTCTTCTACAGGGCAGTCATTTGCCTCTTTCAATGCCTTGGTTATCGCAGTAGCAAGGGTGTTCCTTCTTAGTAACATCATTGCTCGTTCTCTATGGGAAATTTCGCCAGAAAATTTTTGGTGCGAATAATCTCCTAATTCAAGGATTTCGTCTTTAGTAACCACAGGGGCTTGATAATTTACAGGCAATTCTTTTCCTTGTAAGTTGGGGTCTAAAGGGATAAAAGGCGTTTTTACCGTTGACTTATTTACTCCAGTAGTTAAGGCTGTTTCGTAGATATCCCGTCCGGTATGTTCTTCATTCTCGGACTTGTTCCAATATTCAGAGTCCGAACGTACCGGAATTGACTCTATCATAGTGCTTAATTTTCCTAACTCCGTACCTTCAACAAGGGAACGTAACCGCAATAATTCTAACACGGTAAACTCTCCCCAAGAGTCCCCCTCAATAATTAATTCGGCTTTTACTGTTCCCCCTGCATTGGTGCGTTCTTGCGAGAATAAAGCATCTATAAAATCGCCTGTATTCTCTATAAAATAATCGAGTTTTTCTTTAACCGTAGTGGTTACTCGTTTGTTGTTTCGTTTACTAGGTACGTCCATTGTCCCGTCTTTTGGGGTGTAGGTCGATTTTTCTCCAGTAAATGCCCCTTGTTTATTAGAAAAAAACTTATTGTAATCATTAACCATTGCTTTGTACTGGAATCGTAAGTGATCCGTTAAGCCTAAAAGTGTGTTTAGTTTTTTTTGTTTCATAATTTTTGAGTTTTATTTTATAACGGGAACAGGTCTTATGGTTACCTTACAATAACCATCTGCTCCCCAAGACATATCCTGTTCCCGTTGTGATCTATGTAATAATGTTGTATTTTTTCAGGACAAGGCTCTTTGCCGTTTTTGGTTAAGAACTTGTAATAGTCCTCGTAAATATCGATACGTATCGGTTCTAATATGTTGATAGCCTTATCCATCGTTTAGGCTACTATTTCAACAAAAGGCTTACAATGATTAATGATTCGTTTTATATCTACGATACAGTCTAAAAGATCATGGTTTGCTTTTTCTTGAACTTCTTTTTCTATTTTTATTTTAAGAAACATAAGTTCTGAAATATGATGCATGGTATTAGCCGTTTGGTATTCCTTACCTTTCGAGTTGTCTTGCATCCCCGCAATGATATCATCCTCATGTTCGGCTATCGTTTTTAAAAGAAACTTACGTTCTTCCTCTTTGTATCGATTGGTGTTTTGTAGTTCTTCAAAATCAACATTGAAAATTTCCGTAACCGTGGCTTTCACTGCATCCATTACCTCTTCGGGAATATCTATGTCGGTAAGATCAATAACCTTAATTCGAGGTCGGTTCGCTTTCCCTTCGTTCTCACATCGATCTATGCAGTCGTCTATTTCTTCCTGTGTTGGTTTGTAGTCTTTTAAATGTTCTATAACTCTCGATTTTACTTCGTTTTTACTTATTCCAAAATCAAAATGGTCAGAAATTTTATCAGCAAAAAAAAGCAAAGGTAAATTCATTTTTGAATGGTACACATTACATATCCACAAGTCCTTTACTGTGTTTTCTAATTGTTCAATTGGGAATTTTTGTTTTTTCATTGTCGCTATTGGTTTTAGCTTGCCACTCTTCAAGGAGTAAAGGTTTTACAGAGTACAACATTTTGTTGAAGCTTGGTAAATGGTTATAAAAATCGGTTTCGTTTTGAATATCGTTATTGAATAGAGTTCTTCTAAACGCAACAAGTCTTGTAGTACGATACGCAAACCAACGCAAAGCAAGGGTAAATGATAGGTTTAAGGCTATGAAAATAATGAAAACAAGAAAAGAAAAAGAATGATCCAAAAAACAAAGTATCACTAGAACAGTAATGAAAGTAATTAGTTTAAAGGCATTTAGCGGTTTCATGTAGAGTCGTCAATAAATTTCGAGTCTAAGATATATAAAATTTTCTTAATTAAAATAATGTTTTTTTATGTTAAAATTATAAACTGCTGATATTCAAATAAATATAATGAAAAAAAAATTATAGCATATAAAAACAAAAAAAAAGTCAAATAAATTTGTCTATATGGGTTTTTTTTGACTTAAATAATTCATTTACAATATTTTGTAAAATAGTTAATGGATAATACATCCACTTAAAGTGGATATATTATCCACTTTAAGTGGATAAAATGTATCTTTTTTGTATATTTGTACTGGTGTAAGTATGTTTAAAGCAAATTTATTTTGTTAAAATTTAAAAAAAACAGAGTGGTTTCTGTGTAGGTTAGCTAATGACCTAAAGTCTTGAATTTCATAAACCCTCTTTATCGGGGGTTTATTTTTTTATATATATGAGCGAAATATCTTTTAAAATTCTAGGAACTCCACAAGCAAAACAATCGGCACGATTTAGAATTGCCAAAGGGAGAAATGGAAAAAGTTTTGTGTCCTCATATCAAAAAAAAGAAGTGGTGCAAAATGAAAGGAATATTGCATACGACGTGAAATCTCAACTACCTCTAAACCACATTCCTTATGACAACGCAATTGGGGTAAAAGTAACGTTTGTATTCCCTCCCCTGAAATCATGGACAAAGAAAAAACTAGCATTCTTAAAAGAGGGCGGGATTATTTATAAAATAACAAAACCAGACCTTACCGATAATCTAATGAAAGGGCTGTTTGATGCTATGGGTGGGATCGTTTTTACGGATGATGCCAGAATATGCAAAGTGAGTAGTACTAAAATATACGGGCTTGTTCCCCGAACTGAAGTAACGATAAATGTGTTATGAGAGAAAAGTATAAAACATTGTGCTGTGAAGCCGAATACATAAAAAAAGCCAGATCACATTACGTATGTGAACAATGTAAGGATGATGTAACGATTGATTTAATGATGATGCACACTTATGATCCTAAAGAAAACTAAAACCCCCTTTATCCATAACATAAATAAAAAACATGACAATAGTATTTAAAAATCGGGATCGCGTAGAAATCAGTGTAGCTATTGCGAAAATTTTAAAAGAAAAAATAATAAAAGGTGAGGCTAAAACATTCCAGATATTTTCCGACGAAAACGACAATCCAATCTTTTTTATTAACCTATCTGAAATCGCATACATAGCGGCTTCCAAAACAGAAGAAAATGAAAATAAGCTTTGATTACGATAGCGTTTTAGAATACGAAGAAATGCAAGACTTGGCAAAGAAACATATCGACCTTGGAAGCGAAGTTTGGATAACCACCTCAAGAACCTTGAGGCGTAATGCCGTCCATATCGTACACGAAGATTTACTAAATGTAGCAAGAGAACTAGGAATAGAAAAAAATATTCAGTTTACCAACTACGAAGCAAAAAGCGGGTATTTATCGGGCTTTGATATCCATATCGATGATGACAAAACTGAAGTAGACCAAATCAATGAATCGCAAGGCAAATGTATAGGTGTTCACTACGAAAGGAGGCTTATCAGTAGGCGGTTATAAATAAACAAGCCATGACAGAGAAAAAAGAAATAGTAACCCTAAGAGATATTGTACTGGTGGAACTAGCCCCAATGGAAAACAAAACAAAAGGCGGTATCATAATTCCTATTTCTGGCAGAAAAATAAAATCGGGAACAGTTAAAGTCGTTGGGAAAGGAACGCCATTTTATACCATGAAGTTGAAAGTAGGTGAAAAAGTACGCTTCTATGAAGGATCGGGAATACCCGTTATTAAAGACAGCAAACAACACCTGTTATTAAAAGAAATGCAATGTTTTGCGGTTGAAGAAGATGAATAAATCAACCTCTCTAATACGGTATTTATCCTACGATAAAGAACTTTCAAAAGAAAGACGTATTGGAATGGTATCATGGTTTGTTTTTCAGGCACAAAAAGACCACGTAAAAACCTACGAGTCTGCGGTTACAATACTGCTCGATCTTAGCAGAGGCGCAAGAAGTGTATTAGATTTTTGTCTCGAAAATATGGATAGAAATAACTACGTTTCAAACAATGCTTTGTTTAAGAAAAACATGAATAAAGCGGCTGCCTATAGTAAGCGTTCGTTTTCAGATAACACCATAAATAAAGCCTTTATAGAACTCGCAAAACACGACCTTGTAAGCAAAACAAAACGTGGGGTGTATAGAATAAATCCCGTCTATTTCTGTAAAACAACGGAAGAGGATCGCGCTACAATGATCCGTGAAGAAAAAGAAAAACCCTATCAAAAATTGGTTGACAACTACCGCAGTAAACGCTAGTCCTCTTCTATCTTAAAACGCAAACCATCTTGAGTTGCTAGTTTTTTAATCATCTTTTGCATCTTGAGCGTTCTTTGAATGTTCGGTTTTTCAGCCATTAAAGGACTGTAGAGTTTTCCTAGTGGTAGCTTTTTCTCTCCAGATAAATACTGATAGAAGTCTGTAACAATCTGTTTTCCCCGACGGGTTAAACAATAAATAGTCATGCCCTGACCCTTCTTTTTTCGGTTTTCAAACTTCTCTACAAAACCGTCTTGAGTCATCTCTTTAATACGCCTCATATTATAGGGCGCAGGGAATTCTACAAAGTCATAGTAAGTGAAAAATTGTTTAGGAAACAGGTAAAGTAAAAACTCTAAACGCCTCCAACTAATATTATACTTCTTTTGGAGGTGTATACGAACCACAAGAAGATATTCTAAAAAATTATAATGATCGTTCAAATGAAAGACAGAATGGTTGTATTTCCTTTTGTGCGGGTTTCTTCCCAAGTATATACCACGCTTCTTTAACGCCTCTTGTGTGTCAGGGTGAACCCGAATAGGGAACGGTTCTTTAGTATCCTTTTTTATGTTATCCATCTCACAAAACTACAAATTGTTTATTATAAATAAAAACTATAACTTTGTTTATCTCCATAGATTTTATTAATAATAAGTTTTCTTTATCATGAAAAGAGTATACATTGATAATAATTATCTAGTGGTTCAAAATGAAGATTTTAGCTATGATTTTATGAAGCCTGCTAGAGACGTAACCGCATCGGTTGGAGATGGTTTTCTAGTATTAAAATACAACGATAACGCTTACAGTTACTATCGAATAGCAGTCAATCTTACCGCAGACGCACTTAACGTACCCTATACAGAAGACACCTTACGAGCTATGATGTTCTCAAGCACAGGTTCGGTAGGCGGTGGCGGTGGCGGTGGCGGTGGTGATGCTTCGGAAGCAAAACAAAACGAAATGATTGCCTTGCTACGAACCCTAACCCTTAGAACAAGCATTATTGACTTACTAAGAAGTCAAGATGATTATATCCCCACAATCGCATGGTTAGACATAGGCACAGAAGACCAACGACCAAGCACAATCACCCATTCCTCGGCAACATTAGGCGCAGGGGCAACTATAGTGGAAACTATTGTTTGGGCGGGCAGTGCCGGAAACTTTTACCCTGTTAACCCCGGACAACTTTCATAATGGGAAAAAAAAAGAAAATACAGTACAATGCCCTGCTATCCAAAGGATTTCAGGACATTTTCGACAGAGAAACAGTCGAAGTAATTAGTGTTAGTGCTACAGATTTACGTTCTGGAACATACGACCTAAAAGGGATATCGGGCGTAGTTGCCTTAACACTAAATGATGAGTCCGAAGGATTTTGGCATTTTACCAATTCAGATAGTAGTATTGAAACTTTAGCAAACAACATTGTTACTATTGGTGATGCTACGAGCGAATTTCAAACCCCACAAAACAAAGGGACATATACCACAGGGGCGTTAGAAATTGATATTAGTAATGCTATTCTACAAATAAATCAAGTCGCGACCAATAGATACGATGTAGTAGTAAGTCAATCTATCGGACAAACCATTGTTGATAACAGGGAACAACAGAACTACGAAAAAGTTGTTGATGTATCGCTAGTAACACCTCCAACAACCCCTGTAACAGACGGGCGTTATATTGTTGCAGGGCTTGGCGGTTTAGCAACAGGCGCATGGGTAGGACAAGAAAATAACTTTGCTCGGTGGGACTCTGCATCATACGTTTTTGTTACCGCAGTAAATGGGGATATGGTCTATTCCGCAAACCAAAGAGCGCACTACATTTTCAAGGATGGGGCTTGGGAACATATGGAAACTAACCTAAGTGAAAATATAACGCAAGTCGCGCATGGGTTTACCGCTACTGATCTTTATGCCCCCTTATACTTACAAAGTTCAGGGACTTGGACACAGGCAAACGCCTCAAATGAATCTACTTTAGCCGACGGGGTTATCACCAAAATTACAAATGCGGACAACTTTACAATTACCTATAGCGGAGAAATACACGCCCTTTCTCATGGGGTTGCACTAGGGTATCACTGGTTAGGAAATACAGACGGATCGACAACAACAACCTATCCAACCACAGGGATTAATCAAATGATTTATAAGGCTGTTAGTGATGATGCCCTTATAATTTATAATAGTAATTATAATCTAGTAAATGCTTTAGGCTTTAATCCTGACTTTGCAACACTAACCAATTTAGGAGGCTCAAATACAGGGTGGTACAATTTAATTACTTGGTCTGCGGTAACTGCGCCAGATGTTTCCCATATTGACTTAGATTTATTTCTAACGAGTCCTACAACTAACGCTGTGATTACTTTCTCTGTTTTAGGAACAGTCATAAGAGGTGTAGACGATCCTAATAGTAATGATTCTATAACATTGAGTCAGGTTATAGAAGAGGGTAATGTATCTCTGGCAGATACGCAGTTTAGATTTGTTAGAGCAGATCAGACAGATGTGAACTCTGCTTTAATGTTTCAAATGAATTTTGATTCAGGGAGAACTTGGAACGGCACTATGTCTTCTAACCTTCTTGTTAATTATGAAGCGGGTACAGTATTTGGAGCAGGAACTTTACATACCGACACCGCTAATCAAGAAATAGTGGTATCAATAGATACGGTAAACTGGAGAGATCAAGGTGTAATCCAAGGTTCTACAGGAGGTATAGCAACAAAAAGTATCGGTGCGCACGCTAATGAAATCGCATGGATTGATTTTGAAAATGAAACAGTAGACCTACACGCAGAAGCAACAGTAATAGGTAGATTTTCTAAAATAGGAACTAGACTAAGTGCGGGGGAATATGGCTCATGGACTGCGCCTACTTCTACAGATTGGCTTTTTGATGCCACCTATTGGACAAACTTGATAGCAGAAAAAAGGCTTACCTCTGATGATACCACATTAAACCCAAGCTCTAGTATTACGTTAAGTGCTATAGATAATGGCGGCACAAATGTAGCAACCATGACAGGGTTTGATGCTGCGCATAGAGGGCTAAGATTTACTACAAGTTCGGGAACTCGTGGTTTGGCGATTACATTTGCTAATTGTTTATTCCAACGGATTCAATTTACTATGACCTTTGGGACGGCAACCTCTTCAGGGGGTACGACTCAAGATTATGAGATAGTAGACACAAACAACAATCAATTAATGTCTTTTGATATCCCCGCATCTAATAACGATGTAGGAGATGTAAATACGTTTGTCTTTGAGTTTACCTCTGGTAATGGTGATACGCAAGTAATTTTAAGAAAAAGGTCTACGGGTACGTCTCAAACTGTTTATTTGTTTAACTACAGTCTGACAGTTTTTGTAGATGAGCCTGCGTTAGAAGCAAACACCGTGCTACAGCTAGATAGTCCTATGCGTGGATTCTTACCCCCTCGTATAATTCCAACAACTAGCGCAAACCACCCAGAGGGTACAATTGCTTTAAATGGGTTAGCGGATAATAGACCCATAATTTATGACGGTGAAGATTGGGCGTATTTCAATACTACCCGTATTAACTTTAGTTCTGTAGACACAGGACAATTCTTTTTTGCAGAAGGAAATACCCTTGCTGACTCTGGATGGACAGGCTCTAATATGGTAAGATGGGTAAATACTCTTAACCACCAAGGATTTCCAGAAGTTATCAGAATAACTCAAACAGGAGGTACAGTAACCGCAAAAGCACCTAATAATACACAAGCACTGTGGGACACTGCCAGAGCCAACGGTTTTCGTGTTGACTTTAGGATGATGTTTGGTGCTACTCATGACGGGCAAATATGGGCTGATATTGAGCCTAATAATACTTCTTGGGGTAGTAATGGACGTTTTGAGTTTAATGTTACCGTTACTACAGGTCAACTACAGATCACTATGATTAATACTGGAGGTAACACAACATTTGATATTGATAGAGATGTAATGCATACAATAAGTATGATTTGCCCACCTAATAGTGATGTAGCAGAGATACACTTAGAAGGTAGTAAAATAGGTGAAGTTACTTATGGTGGTGGTGGTACTACAGATAGAGGAACTTTCTTTTATATACCGCCCGGAAACGCTGTTAATGATATGTCGATACAGTCAGTAACAATGTACACAATGGATACATCCGATCTCGATGTTACTCTGGACAAAAAAGCGATTACTACTGGTTTACGCTACAATGTTCCTAATGTCAATTCTGCAATAATATTGCGTGTTCCCAAAGGCTTATATGATTTCGGAAACACCTTTACTATTGTAAACGGCTCTACAGAACCATGTATCGTAAAAGGGCTAGACGACGACCATCAATTATTTGGTGGTGTAAGTGAATACGAAGTGCTTCCTCAAAAAGAAGTCACATTTACTGAAACCGGATTCCCTAGAGGTAACGTTTGGGCGGTTGAAGGAGGAAAAACGGTAATTAACCATGACGATAATACCTCTACGGGTAACACCCTAATATTAACTATAGATGGATCGGGTAATATAACGGGTAGACACGGTACTTATTTAGGTGCTGTTACTACGACCAGAGTTACTACAGGTCAGTATTCAATTAATGCGGGAACTGTTTTATTTGACGATGCTACTTCTGTAATAGCAACACCTAAACATACTGCGGGGCAACAAATGACTTGTAACTATGGTGTTAGTATAGGGAATATTATTGTAGATGTATTACAAGCGGGTACAGCAGTTAATGACGGCTTTTCTGTAGAAATATACTGGTAATGAAAAACGACCCTAATCATATCATTACTTACGCCTTTTTAGGATGCATCATTGTAGGGGTACTCTTGGCTTTTATAGGAGGGATTACACATGATGGGATGCCAGAAAATGACAAACTAAGAATTGACTACCTAATCACTACAATGCTTGGGTATTTGATCGGAAAAAATGCAAATGAAAAATAAAAAATTATGCCAAGGTTAACAGAATATCTAGAAAACACAATTGTCGATCTTACTTCGGAAATAGATAACAACACGGCAAATGTACAACGGCTTAACAAGAGGAAAGTAGAAAAAGCATTTTTAGGGTGGGTTCAATATGCCGACGACCAATATACAAGCGGTATACCTTTAAATCTTGTTACAGGAGCAAGAACCGTATTAGAAAACAACGGGGCAAATGTTGTTAATACAGCCGCCCCTTCTGGAAGTACGGATTGGCTAGTAGCAAATAAATTCATGCCTGACAACGAGTTAGACACCTACAGGGTACGGGTTAGATTTAATGTCAACCCAACATTAAACAATAGAAACCTAACCTTAGAACTAGATATAGGCGGGGCAGTCGGCACGATATGGACGAGAACCATTAGACTTGCCAGAGGTGCAACCGTAGTAACAGCCGTTACCGAAGATTTAGATTTCTATACCAGTGAAACCTTTTTAACTAATGGAGGTACATTTTACCTTACCTGTGACGGGGAGGCGGGAGTTTTTGATATTGTTTATAAGATAGAACGAGTATACAGACACGCCCCCGCAGACGAATTGGCATTACCCGCAGACGCTTTAGTTGCTCTTACCCCAGAGTCCGCATATACCACTACAGGAAGTGCCGCCTTAATTGGGGAAAGTGTTGAGCAATGGAGAAATATAATTTCAGGAAGCACCGCCCCATTTGCAGAGCAGACAGACATTAATAGACAGCCAGTTATTGAAGAAGCAGGAGGAAGAAGACAAATAAGATTCCAAGGAAACGGGGACTTTTTAGATTTTGGAATAGTCGGAGATTTAAATTTTCCACAACCCGCTACAGACTACACTATAATTGCTATTTGTGGAACAGGAGCAAATACCGGTGATTGGCTTGGTAACATTTCAGGCTCTTTAGGTCAGATGGGACTTAGTTTTAAATCCGGTAGACTCTTTTTTCACGATGGTAGGGTGTTTAAAAACTATACAGAAGCACCGCCCATAGATGAAACAATGATAACCCTGCAACGTGATAACACCAATGATAAAACGATTGTGTATCAAAACCTAACCGAAAGACTTAATGAAACTTCAGCCGTAACCGTTGGGACTTCGACCAGGGATTTTTTGATTGGAGCAGTTAACAATAATGATGCAGAAAGCATGGACGGTTCTCTACGATATTTTTTCGTATGGAAAAGGCTATTGACAGAGGTAGAAATTAAAAGCGTATACGATCAAACTATAGGAGTTTGATTCATAAAAATAAACCATTATGCGAGTAGAAGATTTTGAAAAAGACGACAATGTAACGATAAACGACTTTGTGCTTGGAACGGATGCAGAGCAGACCAACCAAACCAAAAACTTTGCTATTCGTGATATTATTGCTTTAGCTTCAGAAGGAATTGACCTTACCGCAGATGGTACGGGAGGTGTTATTTTAGATGGGAATAATATTGAGATTGGAGGAACAACAGCACAAGACACTACCCTTGCTATAGGCGCAGGGAACACTTTTAGAATTGAAGGAAGAGGCGCAAAAGCAATGCAATTGTTCTCAATCTCTACCAGTGGAATACTCCTTGAGGATGGAGCAACAGCAAATAAAAACTCGATAAATGTTGATGTAACAGGAATAAAAATTAACTCCCACTTTATAGGAACACCAGTTGCAGGCAACGTTTTATCCTTTATAGATGCAACCGGAACTATCGGGCAAAGCACACCAAGTTCAGGATCAGGTGGGGACATAGTTATCCTCAATAGTTATGCGTCTTTACCTTCAAATGGGGACTCTTCAAAAATATACTTAATACAAGACCCTAACGAAGATTACGAAGCATTTTATCATTTCGATAGTGGTATTGGTGAATACACAAGTATATCCAACGGAAAAACACAGAATTCAGTAGAAATTTTATTTGAAGATTATTTTTATGAAATAGTAGGGACTACCGGACAATTTAGGGTAGCCAGAGAAGGCGACGGAACAGCAGCAAATTTCGGTGAATTAGAAATAAGTTCAGGAGCAAACAATGGAGTAAGCTTAAAAGGCGGGACATTGTTTTTACAAGGAGGCGGGAGTTTGATTTCTGAAGGTGCTTCCATTACAATGAGTCAAACGGGCGCAATTCTTCGAGACAACACCAATACCGGAGGGCTTAGATATGCAAGTGACTACTCTTCTAACTATACCGACAGGTCATTAGTGGATAGAGCTTTTGTTACTGGTTTGTCAGGAGTCGCTAGTGAGGGCGTATGGACGGCTGAATTACTAGATTTCGGAGGTGGCGCGACATATGCCTTTACTCAATCCGCTACCTATTACAGAATTGGAAAGCTTGTTTATTTAGAGTTGCTTATCTCTTCTATAACCACAACCAATATTCCTACAGGGATTTTAGCAATACAAGGGATGCCTTTTGAAGTCTCTGGAGATGGAACAGTGATTGTAACCGACTTTAGAGCCGCTTCACCCTCAGTTGATTTTGATATTATAAAAGGCGTTTTTGTGAGATCGGGAGGGACAACCGATCAATTTAGATTTCAAATCAAACCCGCAAACAGTGGTCTTCCACAAACAGGAAGAAACTATGCAGCAATAACCTTTTCGGGATCAGATCAAAGAATACAATTATCAGCAACCTATCTAACTAATGACTAAAACAAACCGCTATGAGAGTAGAAGAATTTGAAAAAGACGATAAAGTAACCATAGATGATTTTGTCTTAGGAACGGATGCAGAACAAAGCAACCAAACCAAGAATTTTCCTATTCGTGATATTATTGCTTTAGCACCAACCGCAGGGGGTACTGATCTTACCGCAATAGACGGAGGGGTTAAAATAGATAACCAAAATATTGAGTTAGGAGATATCAATAAAGAGATTATTGCAAGTATAAATGATGATGGTGCGAATAATGCAAGTTTGTTATATAACATAAGTAGCCCTACAACTTTCGGTGTCTTTTCTTTAGCCCCAGATTCTTTTGATGTTGTAAACTCACACATAATAGACGGGGATAGTTTTAGCATTTCCTTTAAGCCTAATTTCATAGAACTAAATGCGGGTTCTGGTGCAGGGGGAGAAAAAAAACTAGAGGCAAATGTAAAAAGTTTAGGTCTTATCGCTAAACTCGGCACTGATGAATCCACTATTTATTTAACCGATACAACTATACGGGTTAACTCACCATCAATAGGAACGCCTGTAATAAATAATGTTCTCTCTTTTAGTAGTCTTGACGGTACTTTACAACAAAGCAATCCGGGTACAGAACTTGTTTTTTTAGATAGTTTCGGGAACTTACCCGCTACTGGTGATCCTACAAAAATATATGTAATACAAGACCCTGCCGATTATTCTAATACGTTTTTACATTGGGACACGATACGGTCTGATTACTTGAGTTTACTAAACGGAAAAACATATGGTAACGTAGTAATGAACTACGAAGATAATGCCGTTGTGGTTACAGGAGGTCAGGGAAGTGTCAGGATTTTAAGGGATGGTGACGGAACTACCACAGACTATAGTAGGCTCACGATGAACCCATTTTCGCCTACTGACTCATCAACAGTTTTAGAAGGTGGCTCAATGACCTTAAAAGGTGGCGGTAAACTATTAAGTGAAGGGATTTCCATTACAATGAGAGACACAGGCGCAGTGATCTTAGACAACACCAATACTGGAGGAATTAGATATGACGCAGATTATTCACTTGCCTATACCGATAGGTCGCTAGTAGACAAGGAATTTGTAGAAAACCTTTTTGCGGCTTCATCTTCTGCTTTAGTTCTGGTAGATTTTACTACGGACTTACCCGCTACTGGAGATATTAATAAAATATACCGAATTAAAGACGCTTTTAATGATGGTTCTGATAACCCGAATTATGTGGTTTGGAACGAAGATTTTGGAGAGTATAAAAGTATTGCTCATGGCAGTATGATCAGCACAACACAATTTCGATCAGATTTAGAGGTCAATTTCGAGGTCAATACCGTTGGTAATGTTGATTTACAAAAAAGGGCTTCTACTGGTCAATTAAACAAAAGGATTACCATAGGCACAAACAGCAAACCGTTAGGCAAAGGAATAACCATAAACGGGGGCGAATCCTTAACGCTTGGAACAGGTGACTTTGGGGGCGTTTCCCCTACCGAGTCCCATTTAGAAATAAACAATGTTTCAGGAGCAACATATTTTGATTATAGTAATTATGGTGGGATCAAATACGGTGCGGATTACTCCGCAGATTACGAAGACCGATCATTAATAGATAAAGGATATTTAGACGGAAGACTAGCCCTTATTGGAGGCTTAACTGAAGAACGGGGAACTTTTAACCCTGTAATAGCAGATTTAGGCGGTGGAGCAACATACAATTATACACTGCAACACGCTAGGTATCTAAAAATTGGCTCTCTAGTGTATTTCACCATGTATCTAATACAGGTGGGTAATGTAGGTGTTCCTACAGGTCAATTAGTTATTCAAGGACTGCCATACAGTTGCCTCTACGATGCCGAAATTTCTCAACCACAAATCACAGGGGGAAATGTCAACTACTACAACATGAGAGGGATTATCGATGATTCAGATGACACAACGATCCAAATACTAATTAAAAACGCATTAAACAGTAATTCAGGCTCTCTTTATAGTGCTGTTAGTTTCGTTGGTGGTGGTGGTCAAATACGGATTTCAGGAACATATATGACAGCTTCAACTTTTTAAAACAAAAAATATGGAAACAGAAACTTTTACAATCGAACAATTAACCGCTTTTGGAAACTATATGTTATCAAACTCAAGGGAAAATAATTTAGTGAATCTTGAAAATAAAAGACAAGTAACACACGCAGATTTTTGGAACTGGTTTGAAGGGCAAAAAAACAAAGAATCCAAATGCTAAAAGCCTTAAATGAATTCACCGTTGAGATAAAAAAACCACTCAAAGATAAAGTAACCTATGGGACATTAACCTTGGATATAGACCCGTCTTTTGATAAGACAAGACATACCAATCGTATAGGAAAAGTAATTGCAGTGCCAAGGGATTATGTCACTAAAATAAAAGTGGGCTATGAGGTTTTAGTCGTCCATACCGTACTGATGTACCAAGTATATAAAGGGGTTAAAACAGACCCTATTTATTTAATGGATAAGGAAAAAGGACATTACCGGATTGAGAACGATCTCATTGTAATGTACAGAGCAACGCCACAAGATGAATGGCAATGCAATCATATTCATGTTTTAGTGCAACCCATAAAGGCAAAGAAAGAAGATTACCAAATAAAAGGATTCTCCTTACCGGATAACTTTTATAACACAAAAATAGAATCAAATACACACGGATATATACAACAATATGGTCATGTGAAATATCTAAATGATGAACTAAAAGAGCAAGGAGTAAAAAAAGGCGATAAGGTTTTTTTCGTGGACTTTGGAGATTATGAATTTAGACTAGATGGTGAGGTATACTATTGTATGGATAATAGGGATTTGTTAGCTGTAGTGACATGAAAACAAAACGCAAATCATATTACAAAGAAACCTTACCCGATCTAGTGGCGAAACTAAAAACCATGCTAGAAAATAGTTTGGAAGTGGTCAGTAAAAACATTGATCCTGCCACCAAAGAAAACGAGTTAAAGGCGGCTTTAGAATCAAGAAAATTAGCCGTCGAAGATGTGATATGGTCAGCCAAAGAAATAGGGCGAATGAAATTTGAATTGGGAGGGGACGAAGAAAAAGACGCTTTTTCTGATCTCACATATTTAACAAAAGTGATCCCCCGCCTAATCAAAGAATTAAAAGGAATGGTAGACAATAATTTAGATATCGTCGATAAAACCATAAGTAAAAAACTAAAAGAAAGCGGGATGAAATCCGCACTTGTATCGAGAAGACTAGCCGCAGAACACGCAGTATGGGCTTCTAAAAAAGTAGATGAATTAGAGAAAATATTAATAGGAGAAAGCGAGGACGATTCTAAGGATGAAACAGTCATTATGAATTGGACAAAACGAAAAGCAAAATTAGGGTGATTAACTATTTAGGACATATGGAAAAAGACAACACTATAGTTCCACGAACTACAGTGCGTATGCGCAATAAAGCGAAGTCTTGGAAATATGGATATGAGCCTGAATACGATATTGTTGTGATTAGCAAAGATGGGACAATAGGGAAAATAATTACCATCAATTCTATTAAAATTGCACTACCCGCCACCCCTTTAAAAAAGGAAATACTCAACCATGATCTTGCACCTCATAACCAAAAATGGCAACGTGACCCGCTACCTAAAGGATTAACGGAAGAAACCCAATTTGATAAAGCATATGAGTCGTATATAGAGCGACAATGGCATCGTAGAGATAACGGGCTTTTTATAAATATTGGAGGCAAAACACAATACATTACAGGTACAATGTATTTCTTTTTGAATTGGGTAAAACTCGATGAAGGTTATCCTACTTTTAGAGTGATACAAAATGAACTTATGTTGTATTGGGAGGCTTGTAAAGCAGACCAAAGATGTTACGGGATCTGTTATGTAAAAAATAGACGTTGGGGATGGACAGCATTATGTATCGGGGAACAATTGGAAATAGCCACCAGAACCGAAAACGGACTGTGTGGAATTATTTCTAAAACCGGAGAAGATGCCCGTTCGATGTTTGGGCGACTAATCCGAGCCTTTAAAAAATTACCTCCATTTTTTCAACCTGTTTGGGACGGTACAACCACCCCGAAAAAAGAATTGATCTTATCAGAACCCACCCGTAAACGTAGTTCGTCCTCAACAAAGAAAATGAACGAAGGACTAGACACTACAATTAAATACTACTCAACGGTATTAAACGCAATGGATGGGGAACGGGTGTTACGATCCGCAATCGATGAAGCCGGAAAATTCCCTAAAGAAACGCCTTTTGATCGGTACTGGAGTATTATAAAAACCTCGCACCGTTTAGGTAGCCGTATTGTGGGAAAAAGTTTAGTGGGATCAACCGTTAACGCTATGAGCAAGGGAGGTTTAGAATTCAAAAATATATACTATGATTCTGATCCTACCCAAAGAACAAAAAACGGTCAAACGGTTTCAGGATTATATCATTTATTCATTCCCGCACAATATGGATATGAAGGGTTTTTCGATCAATATGGGTTTAGTATTCCTAATGATCCAGAGACATTTCTTTATAATGAGTTTGGGGAAAAAGTTACCTGTGGATCAAATACATATTTAGATAATGAACTGCAAGCCTTAGAGAGCAACGCAATTGACTATAACGAACATTTACGGCAATTCCCAAGGAAAGAAGAACACGCCTTTAGAGATGAAGCAGGGGATTGTCGATTTGATATAATGAAAATCTACGAGCAACTAGATCATAACGAAAAAGAGTTACCAAAAGACTATGTACAACGAGGAAATTTTTATTGGAAAGACGGCATTAAGGACAGCGAGGCACAGTGGAATCCTGATAAGAATGGACGGTTTTTTCTTACGTGGCATCCCCCCAAAGAGATTAGAAATCAATTTGAGTGGAAGACCGTTCGCGGGGTATATTCCAGACACCCTAAAGCGGAACACGTAGGGGCTTTTGGTTGTGATCCATACAATAGAAGTCAGACCGTTGACAAAAGAGGTTCTAAAGGCTCTATTCACCTTTATACAAAATACAATATGGTGGGTGCGCCATGCAATCAGTTTGTTTTAGAATACATAGATCGACCCGCAAAAGTCGAGCATTTTTTCGAGGACATGATACTTGCAATGCGCTACTTTTCCATGCCAACTTTGATAGAATTATCAAATGAGAAATTCCTAACTGTCTTATACAATAGAGGTTACAGAGGATTCTCCATGAATAGACCAGGACTAAAATGGAATGAATTAAGCCCTACGGAAAAAGAGTTCGGAGGTGTCCCCGCACAAGGAAATAAAATTGCAGACGCACAGTTTTATGCGGTTGAATCTCACATTAACGATTATGTAGGAGTTGCCAGAACAAACACCTATAGACCCACAGGGGAAATGGGAACAATGCCTTTTTCCAGAACCTTAACCCACTGGAAAGATGTAGACCCAGAGAAGAGAACAAAATACGATGCATATATAAGTTCAAGCCTAGCATTATTAGCAAACCAAAAATTGACCGCAGCACCAACAAGAGTAGTAAAAAAACGAGTGTTACAGCTTTCTACTTGGAATAACAAGGGAACTGTAAGCGTATTAAAGGCATAGGCTATGGACATGGAAACAAAAATGAAAAGGGATTATTTCCCTGACCCGTTAGCATCCGACGAAGAAAAAAAAGGGGACGCATACGGGCTACAGGCGGCTAAAGCAATCTCTTTAGAGTGGTTTAACGGGGGCATGATTAGTAACGGTGCGGATTACAAAAACCGTAGGGAACGTATTGTGCAAAATCGCTTGTTCTCCAGAGGGAAACAAAGTATTGACCGTGATAAAAATATAGCCGCAAGAAATCAAGGGGATTTAAACTACATGAACATGGATTGGTCGCCCCTTAATATTGCGGGTAAGTTCGTGGATATCGTGGCTAACGGTATTCGTGAAGATTTGTACCGCCTTGATATTTCCGCAATAGACAGCACCGCAGCCTTAGAGAAAAAGAAATTTAAAGAAGGTTTAAAAAAGAAAATGGTTGCCGCCCCTATGCTAGAAAAGGCAAACCAAATGTTAGGGATCGATCTAAGGGATGAAGGATATATCCCAGAGGATAATGAGGATATCGAAATGCATACCGAGTTAGCCTTTAAGCCTAAAATAGAGATAGCCGAAGAACTGCTAATTAAATACGTAAAAAGCACAAACAACTGGAAGTTAATTAAGGAAATGGTGGATAAGGATATCGTAGAAAATGCTTTGGGCGTTGTACGTGTCTATACCGATAAATATAACGGGGTTGTTGTCAAGTATGTAGACATAGAAAACTTCATACACTCCTACGTGCGTAAGAAAGATTTTAGTGACGCTCATTATTTTGCTGAAGTAGATACCATAACCTTGAGCCAAATACAACAAGAGTCTGGTTATGACGAGGCGACACTTAGAAAAATAGCAGAGAAATACGCAACCCAAAACACGAACCAAGGGCAAACTATTTTAGACTTTAGGAGAGTAAAAATAAACGAGGTTTTAAATTACAAAATCAACGTGCTACGCTTCACTTTTAGAACCTCTAAAAACATAACCTATAAAAAGCGCAAAAACAAACATGGTAGTTTCACAATGGTTAAACGTGAATCTACATATACCTCTAAACGTAGCGAGAATGAACGTGTTGCCAAAACACTAGACACATGGTACGAGGGGAATTTTATTATGGGTTCTGATTATATCTACGGATATAAAGAAAGTGAAATCCTTGCCAGAGACAAAAACAACCGTGCAATGCCTTGTTTTATTGCACGATCTAGCAATATTTATAACAATAGACTAAACTCTTTTGTAGACACTATCGAGCCTATTGACGGACAGATGCAACGTATACACTTAAAGACGCAGCAACTTATCGCAGAGTTACGCCCAGACGGTGTAGAAATTGATATTGATATGCTGGCAGAACTAAGCACGAAAAGCGGGAAAAAGCTTACGTGGGAAGATGCTTTAAACCTGTTTAACTCTAAAGGTATCGTCTTTAGTACCCGTGCGGATTTAGGCGACGAAGGGATAAAAGATCGTGCTGCCCTTAGAACCCCAACAAGTGCGCAGTCCACAAAGCTTGAGCAATTAGTACGAGCTTGGCTACACTACTATAATATTATCCGAGACTTAACAGGAGTAAATGCAGCCCGTGACGGGAGTACACCAAGCGATACCCTTGTAGGAGTACAACAAATGCAAATCCTGCAATCTAATACCGCTACACAGGGGATCGTTGACGCTTCTATGGAGATCACTAAAAAAACCTGTGAAACCATTAGTACACGCCTTGGTGATATTTTCCGGTTTGGCAAAGACCTAAAAGATGTATACACTAATGCCGTAGGTTCTCAAAACCTTGAAGCCGTAAGAGCCTTGGAAGATCGCCATTTGCATGAGTTCGGTTTTATCATACAAATGCTACCTACCGAAGTAGAAATGCAGGAGTTTAAGGAAAGTATGGGAATAGCCCTACAAGAAGGTTCTATAACTGTAGACGATAAGATCAAAGCCGAACGTATTGCGCTAATGAATATCAAACAGGCAGAAACATATTTGACCTATCGCAGAAAAAAGAGCATGAAGGAGAAAGAGGAAGAACAAATGCGACAAATACAAGCCCAATCGCAAAGCAATGCACAAGCAGCAATGCAAGCGGAACAAGCCAAGCGAGAAACCATGCAGTTTGAGACACAATTAGCCGTTCAACTAGAAAAGGAAAAGGCAATGATTGAGGTTATGAAACAGGCAGAACTAAACAAAGTCAACCAAGCCAAAGAAGAACGCGAATATCAAGTTGAGATTTTTGTAGAAAAATTAAAGTCTTTAGGTCGAGAACAAGAGACAATGTACAAGGAAGATCGTAAAGACAAAAGGCAGGATTTGATTGATACAAACATGAGTAAAATGATCTCTCAAAGACAACAAGAAAATTCTGCGCCTATCAATTTTGAAAACAGATTTAATATAAAGGATGCCGCACAGTCTCTTCAACCAAGAACAACACCGCAGCAATAGAAAAAAGGGAAGTACACAACAACTTCCCTTTTTAGTAGCGTATAGATTGTCTATACGCAAAGGTTGAGGGGGTAATTAACTCTTGTTAAAGGAATAAAAAGGCGGGGAACTAGGGGGAGTTAACCCCGCCTTTAATATAGTTGGGACTATTCAACTATATGGGGTTTTGTGGTTTGTCTTAATACATTCCAAGAGATTTTTTGTCTGCTAAAGTCCATTGGTCATCCTCTTTGTTAAGTATATTTAGAGAGATGCTAATTTCTATATCGTATAAGATGCTTTAATTCTAGTTTAAGAGTCACAATTTCATCGTATTGTTCTTCAAATATATCTTCTCCAGTATTAGGGTCATTTTTGCCAATATGCATATAAGGAGGAATAATCGAAAAAATCTCACCTCCTTCATTGATTAGTTCAATACTGTCTTCTATTCCTTCATAAAGACCTTCAAAACCAAAAAAATCCCATATTGCACCATTAGGATAGATATCTTTATCACCATGTCCAAAGCCAATTTCTCCTGTACTTGTAATTTTTATCTCAAAAGAAACAGTTACATCTTGAAAATTTTCACCAGTTAGTCCTTCTCCTTTTTTTTCGATACGATAAAACATACCATCCTCGGTTTCTGTCATTCCTTCAATGCTGTTGTCTTTAATGTAGTTCCTTATCTTTTCAATTTCTGCGTTTTTTTCTTCTTGAGTATAATCAAAATGATCAAATTTTTCTGGCACTTCTTCATCATCAGATTTACATCCAAACATTACCATTGCGGTTATAATACTTAATAATAGAATTGTTTTTTTCATTTGTTATTTGTTTAGGTTATATAAGAGTTTTCTTATTGTTCTTCGAATATGGTTTTTTATAATATTTATTTATTAGTTATTGGGTAAATTTCATTTGTGTTATAATGAATTATCTTATGTTTAACTAATATGTCACAAAATTCTTTAGATATGATTATTCGCCTCATAGCCTGACGGGTTTCTGTTTCTCCAAAAAATTCTTTCGTTTTGCATATTAAGAAATCAAAGTCCGTTTTAAATGAAGGCATGAATCCTAAAATTTGTTGAGTATATTTTTTTGTATCACAAATTTCACAGGAGGTATTTATATCATATACAGAATTATCTAATAACAAAGAGCTTTCTGCTTCTGGAATTATGAGCTGAACAACATTTTTAGAAGGAACACCTGTGTTCCCAATTAAAACTTCTTTAGATTTTAATCCAAGAGGTTTTAAAACCTCTTGGAAAAAATCTATATTAAAAAACATTTCATCAAAAATTGTATGGAAAGAAAAGTTTACTTGGTTTTTAGACAATTTAGGCTCTTTTTCTATTTTAAAAGGAGCTTTTTGTTGACGATTAGATTCACATTTTTTACAATAATTTGTATATGTTTCTTCGGTCATTTTGTCAAAGTTGTTTTTAGGAAAGGGATACCCTTTTGGTTTTCCTATGTTTTGTAAAACGAAATACTTTGAATTGTCCAATTCTTCCATAGAAAACTCAACCACAGCAAATTTGCTTGAAAATTCTTTAGGTGTTCTGTTTACAAAAAAACCTTTATTTTCAGTGTAATGCTTTATTATTTCGTTGTAAACAGACCCCTCTTCAATAAGAAAAGAAAAATAACCTTCTTCAATTGTGATTCCAAGATTTGCTAAAAAGTCAACATCTTTTTTTCTCCAATTCGCAAATATGCTGTGTTTTTTTATCATAGTCCTAGTGCTTTTAATATTTCTGGATAATTTTTATATACTTCTTTAGCTGCTGCTTGAATGTCTGCTAGTGTTGCTGTAGCTGTGACTTTTCCACTTGTTCCTACTGCTTGTCCATTATACCCAATTATTCTTCTCCATGCTTGGGTAATTTTTTGGTGTTCTTCTACTGTTAAAACTACACTTTCCCATTTCCCTGTATTTGCTCCTAGTAATGCTTTTAATTGTGTCACAAATCGTTGTTCAAATAAATGATGAAATTGAACCCCCATTTTTAACCTTGACAACCCCAAAGCTTTAAATGTGCTAACTAATGAATTGTATGTGTTAATTCCAAATGTTTTGGCGTGTTTTAATTCTCCAAATTGAGACGCTGATCTTAAACGATTAATTATTGCTAGTATCTCTGCCGATCTAATTGCTGCGGGGAGTTTTTCTAATAATGCAATCGCTACCCCAATTCCTGTATCAAAAAGAATAAGTTCTACAAATGGTTGGAAGACCACAACTGTTTCAATTGGAATTCTATAATATGCTAATTTAAGGTCTTTATGTGCTTCCCAAGTAAAGCTATATAAATTATACAATTCTTGATTTGTCAGGCTTGGAAGGTTTGGTGTTATAGCTTCAATAAATTGTCCTAATTCTCGATTACCGAAAAGTCTGATCCATTTATTCATTCTGACAATCTCTTTCATGTAAGTTGATCTTGGAAAATTTTGATCGAAAGAAATTACAGGAAGTATCATGTTTTCATTCATAAATGTTACTATTGACTGCCTACCAAAATCTACATTATCAACATTGTATCCATTATTTTCAAAAAAGTCATATAAAATATCAAATTCTTTCCTGTTTTTATCATCAATTAGCCAATCTCTTTGACTTGTATTAAGATTTAAGGCATTAGAAAAAGCATATACTTTTTTTCTAAAAGCAAAATTAAAAGATTCACCTCTAGCTAGTGCCGAAGCCCCTTCGATATGTATAGGATCATCAAATAAGTTATTTATATTTATACTTTGATTCCAAAGCTGTATACCAATAGAGGGTTTAAATATAACTTCAAAACGATAATAAAAATTAGACCCGGGTTTACCGCCATATGGAGTTTTGTTAAAATCAAATATTTCTCCAAGGGCTTGGTTTGTAACCCAATCAGGAACACTAATACCATTACTATTAAAAATCTTTGCTATTATAAACCCTTCTTGTTGCAAGCTGTTTGGTAAAAAGTCGGTTTCGTACATTTCTGCTAATACGTTTCCAACTCCTCTCCATGTGTGGTAATTTGGTGCGTCACGATCTGCACGAAACGACATTGCTAATTCTGTGTTTGAAGCAGACTGATATACTGGAGGTATCCCATAGCTACTTACATCACTTGCGTTTACTCGTGGCAATAAGCTTTCTTGAAAGTTTATTACATTACGTAATGATCGTATTGAAGCAAAGTGATAGTTTGATCTGTTAAAGAACTTGTTTATTTCACTTGTTATGTCTTTATACTTCTCGTTTTGGTATAGGTTAGCAAAAACGCTTGGGCTAATATTAGTTAAAGCGTGAGCTGCTATTGACTCTGCACCTGTTGGCTCTGTTGGAGGGATGCTTTGTACATTTCCTAATTGATCGGCTCTAATAAGGGCTAAATCTCTATAGTTATGCTCATTAGTGTTATAAACCAAGGGCACCTCATTATATGCTCCCCATCCATTACCGAAATTTCGCTCTACAAGTAGTTTTGTTATTACTTTTACTCTGTTCTCTACGCTATAAGAGTCATAACGTGCTTTGGCTAATTCAGCCATTCGGTTTAAAATATATTCTTGGTCAATAACTTTTTTAAGTCCATCCCAAAATTTAGACGATGCATTTGCAGAGGGTTTATAGGTGTGGTTTATTTCATCAAGAATTTCTCTTCTTCTATCAAAAATTTGACTGCGTGTCATACCCTTGATCTTAACCCCTTTGCTTGTTAAATCACCAAAAGTATAATCAGCTAATATATCGCTTACATCGTCTCTATGAGTTAAAACATTATATTCAACTCTTCTTTGTTGAACTTTTCTCTTGTCCTCAAAAGAGTTTTTGCTAGCTTGTTCTGCTAATGGATTTATAATTGCATCATTATCGCCTTTGTAATGTCTTTTTAAAAGCTGTTTTTCCGCTTCTGCATAATTAGGATGTGTTTCGTTGAGTCTTCGGTCAATTTCATTTTTAAGCCTTACCTGTTGCCCTTCTAACCACTCCTGTTTTCTTTGACCTTCTAATTGGTCTAATCGTTGTAGAAGTAAATTGTAAGCTAATTCTGAATCACAATAACAGGCGTTTAGACCTGCTTTAGCTTCGTATTCATCAAAATCTGTAATATCTGTTTTTGATTCAAATTGAGCGTGACTGTTAGCTGATAATAGGAACACTATACCTATTATCAAAATTTTATATATAGATTTCATAATAGGATAGTTTTATTGTTTAACAACTTGTTTAGTGTCTACAGCTCTGCCATTTATAAAAAGCCTCACGTAATAAACTCCTGAAGGATAGAAGAGTAGGTCGTCAAACGAATGTTGAAAATCTCCTGTTTTAGTGTTTATTTTTGAAACTGCAAGTTCTCTCGCTCCTTGATCTAAAACTAAATATGAGTCCGCTATTTCCGGTTTTGAATAATGAACCGTAATTCTACCTCTTGTTGGATTAGGTGAAACACTTGTGATTTCTGCAACTGCGGGAGGTGTTGGTGGTGTCGGTACTTCTGGTTCTTTATCTACTGCATCGAGGAATAAGAATATAGGTGGTGCGGGTTCGTCATCGTACTCTACAATAGAGGCGTGTAAACGTCCCACTTCTTTGGCTTCACTTGGTTCTGTAGGTGTGCTTTTAACGTAACTCAAGTCTATTCCTCCAAGTTTAAGCGTTACAAAATCCCTGTCTGGATTTGTTCTGTATAATTCCTCAATAGGAAAAGTAAGATTTTCTAATTGTAGGCTTCCTGAATTAATTTTTAATGCACCTGTCTTAGTTGTTGTTCCTATGGTTATAGAGTATCTGGGATAGTATGATTCTCTATCTAAGATTTTTAATTTGAACTCGTTTATTACTCTGGTTGGTGTTTGTTTTTTCCAGTCCATTTCAACTAACTTCCCTGTGTACTCATTTTTTAAGTCGGTGCTAGTGTCGTAAGCTGTTCCTGTAGGATTGTTATACAATGGGTTATCCATGTTTTTTATAACAAAATCCTCTATACTTGACAGGGAAGAGGGTTCAACGTATTGGTTTCTTAAATAATGAGCCAATGTATTGCTTTCAGGGGTATTCAACGCATTAAGAGCGTTAATTGCTTGTGGTTTGTTTGCTGAAATGCCATAGCCAAAATATCGCATAACATAAAACCAAAGTTCAGCCATTGGTTCATCTCCAGATTGAAACCAATCTTGTGCGCCTGAATAGTCTTGTCTTGCCTCTCCAAGACCTTTCATTTGAAAATAACCTAATGCATACGTAGAAAACGAATCGCCATCTCCTGCGGCTCTATCAAACCACTTATATGATTCAGTTAAATTCACGTCTGTTCCTATTCCTTTTTTATACAACATAGCAAGTTTTCCAAACGCGGAAGTATCTCCACTTTCAGCCCTTTGCTTAATAGTTGTAAAAGAAAGTTTTTGTTGCCCTTCACTTGGGTTAATTGAAAGATTAAGGACTGCAATAGTGTATTGCGCCTCTTCGTTTCCGTTGTTAGCGCATTGAATAATGCTTTCCTTTAAATCTTTTTTGTGCTCTGTTGTTAGGAATTCTAAAACAGGTAAATAATCTTTGGCGACTGCGACTTTTTCAGTACAGTCCTGCGCAAAAGAAGTCTGCGCATAGGTCAGGGCAATGCATAGCAAGCCCCATACAAATGATTTGTTCATTTTGAGTCAATTTAATGGTTACTATTTATGTTAAAAAATATCAAGCCCGAAGTAATATATTGGGTTTGATAAAGTAGAAAAGCCTTAGAGTTTAAAACAATAATTACAGCGCTATAATTTAATTGTCTTAAAAGGGGTATTATGCGATTCTACTTAGGGGTAATTTGGTATTGTTTCATAGGTTTGGTTTTTAGGTTATTAAACACAAGTTGTTTTTCATTGTAAAAGTAAAACAACTTTAAATAAAATCCTTACAGATATCTGTAACGCTTTTTAAAACGAACAATCTGGAAATGTCCTTTTATACCAAAATGCATAAGTAGGTTTTATGAAATTTAGAGTTCGGTTAAGACTCTGGGGGCTTACTAGTATTATGTTTTATATATATGTTAATATAAATTTTTATGGCTTCTGGATTATCGTTTAAAAGCTGATACATAAATTCGCCTATATCTATGTTTAAATCCTTTAAGTTGGCAAAAAGAAACTCTGGAGGTATTTCGTCTAAATGGTCTGGTAGCATATAAGAGTTAAATTAAAAAGGACACAGGAGCAATTAAATTGGGGTTATACACAAACTCACTTATGTAGGTATTACTCCTGCCTTCCTTTATAAGATTATATAATAGGATTTATTGGTTTTTTTTAGAGTGCTCAACTCTTTTAAAAAAGTCATTAAATTCTTTCATTAATTTTCTTAACTCTATAATGTCCTCGTTGGTTATCTTCCTGCCATATTTTAAGTGTTTTTGTAAAATTCCTTTAGATATATTTACTTCTCGTTCAAGCGCATTTTTATTAAACAAGTGACCAAAGGTATTTAGCCAGCTTTCTACTCGCTGTCTTGTATTTAATCTGTTCATATCCTATATGTATATCAAGTTCTATAGAAGTATGTATACTAGATGTGAGTGTATAGTATATTCAATACTTCAAAAATGATATGACGATTGTTTTTGTCGTTAAGCCGTGAGTAGCTTTATGATAGGATTATTATATCAAGTTCTAAATTTTAAGGTAGGTGTTAATCCCATATAGTATAATACTCCTGACTGTACTATATTTTTTGCAACCTTATTAGTAGGGGTGTTTTGTTCCGAACACTCCTTAATCCAGTTTCTTAATAAAAGCGCATAGGTTTTATGGTTTCTTACACATTCTTCAAAATGATTAGGGTCGATACGCAAAAGATCAAAAATATCATTCTCGTATGACATGGTTGAAGTGTAAAAAGGAGATAATACCCGATTTTTATTGTATATTTCTTTTTTTAGCATAACTCTTTAGTTAAATTTGTTAGTAGATACTGTTAAATATGAGTAATAAATTACGGTTTAACCGTAATATGTTGTATGTTTGTTATAATATATTGGTTAATATACCAAATATAAGCAAAATAATCTGTTTATACTATAAAAAGAACAAAAAATGTCGTCTATAAAGAAAAGGATGCTTGAGTATATTGCCGCCAAGGGTATAACAAAATACAAGTTTTACAAAGAGACTGGTATTACTAGGGGCGTATTGGATAGTAAGAGCGGTATAACAGAAGATAACATATTAAAATTTATATCATATTACCCTGATGTAAATCTTAACTGGCTTATAAAAGGTGAACTAAAAGTTTCTGATTCTACGACGATCAGTAAGCCAAAAGAAGTAATACTACAAGAAAATGATGTCGACGAAAAATTAAAGGATAAATTAATTCGTTTAATAACTGTTGATGAAGAGATACAGAGCGCATTTAAGTATATAATTGGTAAAGAGATCAATACGTTTGCTTCTCAAAAATTACTAGAACTCATAAAAGATGATAAATTTTATGACATAATTTCTAGTTATCTTACAGGTCTAAAGGAAAACAACGATGTTTCTTGATTTCTCATTCTTTTTTCTTTTTCGATTTAAAAATTTGTTCTTCTGAAAGTTTTGCTAGTTTTTTTATTTCTTCATAGTTGCTACCTTTCGAAGTTAACCTCTTAATTTCAACTTCAATAAACCATTGAAGGGTTTCAGATTCTTCAAATTCACGTTTTAGTTTTCTAAGAAGTTCTTTTCTTGACAAGTTATTTTGATTATTCTTGCTCGCCATTAATTCAGGTCTTTTTTAATTTCTGTAATTGTTTCTTTTAAATTGTCGCCAGTTACATCAACCATTGTTTTATAGGTAACTAAGTCTTCATTATCATCTGGCATTATATTAGCAATATCATTAACTGTTTTTATTCGTAAATCTAGATTAGGAATTTTGTTTGATATCTCTAATAGTCTCTTCGTACTGGTGGATATATATCTAAGAAATTTATTCATACAAAAACCAAATGAGCAAGCAATTAAGATTATCATACCATAGTATACTATTGGTGGAAAATCCGCTTTAGCCCAAAATGTCCATACGATATAGTAGAAAGAGACTGAAAGAAAAATAAAAGCAATACTCCTGACTGCTTGATTTATTTTTTTGATTCCAATAAAGTTGGAAATATAGGATAGTATAATTGAACTAATTAAAAGTGTGACGGGCAAACCAATTGCATAGAAAAACATTCTTGCATTTCTAAATCCAAAAAGTTCTATTTTAGATTCTTTTGAACATAAAATATGTAAAAAAGGTGCAATAGCAGCTACTATTGCACCTATAGTAAGTATAATTATTATAATATTAGTTTCCCCTGTCGTCTGGGTGTTGTAGTTCGTCTTTGTCAATTTGGAATGTATCTTGTTCATTTATTCCTATTTCTTCATTTAGAGATTCAGATTCACAGCTTGTTAAAATAGTGATGGTTAAAAATAGGAAAATAGCTTTTAAATAAATTGGCAAATTTCTCATAGTTTAAATTTTTAAAATTTAAGGATTCTTTATGTTTCATATTCAATACTTCCAAAGCATTGATTTACAAGCAAAACTATAGAAATATTTCTGTAAAAACACCATAGTATTTCTCCTATTTTAGGTGTAATTTCGCCGATTTTTTTGGCAAATTTGGTGGTTTTTTCCACATTTTTAACAAAATATTAACCTGCAAAACGTCAGATTTCAGTTTTTTGAAATGAATAATTAAAAAAATAAATTGTTAAATGTCTGTAATACAATAAATTAAAATGCAAAAAACCCTCATTTTTTGTAAGGTTATACCGTAATTTTCTTTACGGAAAACCATAATTCATTTTGATCACCCGATACCTTTATGTATATAAGAATAATCTATGAGTATTTGAATTACAATAGATTTTATCTATATTTGTAAGACATTATATAAGATAAACTTATGGCTATTGGAGTATCATATGATTTTGATAAAATGGAAACTGGAGATTTTGACGGGGTAATTACTCCTGAAAAAGTTGCAGACACACCACAATCAGAGCCGACTAATGAGTCAGAGCCAACACCTCCACCAACGCCAGAACCACAGCAAGAAGAAACTCCAACACCTGAACCACAGGCAGAACCAGAGCAAAAACCAGAACAAGAAAACAACGATGTAGGAAGTCCTACGCCTGTAGTAGATAAAGAAGCCGAAATATTAAACTTCCTAAACAAAAAAAGCAACACCTCTTTTAAAACAATTGAAGAGTACAACCAATCTTTAACAAAAGAAATTGAAAAAGAAGTTGTAAAGGAAGTGCAACCCGAATATGACGAAGAGACACAGAAGTTTTTAAACTTCAAAAAGGAAACTGGTCGCGGGATGCAGGATTGGATCAAACTAAATGAAAATCACGATAATAAAAGTGATATGCAATTAGCCTTTGATAAGATCAAAAATGATAATAAAGGCATCAATCTAAACACAGAAGATTTAAGAATATTATTATCTCAAGAACTTGGGGTTGATACAGAAGACCTTGACGACTTAGAACATAAAGATAAACTACGTTTAAAAGTACTTGCGAATACTTTTAAGAATGAATTAAAAGCAGAGCAAGAAAAATACCTTACTCCTTTAGAGAAAACTGAAAAACCTACTGAAAAATCTCAACCGAATGGTGAGACTATTACTATTGGTGGTCAGCAAATTTCTAAGGAAGAACATCAAAAACTAAGAGAAGAGTATCTACAATCAAGCAGCCAAGCGGTTAGTGAATTAAAGGGAGTGGAAATTGATTTAGTAATATCCGATGCAACAGGTAATAAGACACATAAACTTAACTATGATTTTACCGATCCAGACAAACAAGAAATGTTGGCAGGGTCAAATGACTTAGATAAGTTGCTGTTACCATACATAAACGAAGAGGGAGGATTAAAACACAAAGAACTTAATCAGGCTTTGTTTTTTGGGAATCCGAAAAATTGGGAAAAAGTACAAAAAAGCATGGTTCAACAAGCCTATAGTTTAGGTGTGAATAGTGTATTAAAAGAAGAACGAAACATCGATTTTACAACCAATCCAAAACCAACAGAGCCAAAAGCGAAGAATGGTTACGGAGAGGTGGGAGTTCGTCCAAGTGGCGGGTTCTCTGTTAAATTTCCATTTAACCCGTAAAATTAAAACACGATGGCATTATTACCAAATCCGGGTGTCGTAACGTCTCCTAGTGGAGTCTTGCGTACATCCTTCAATTATATATCGCAATATGATTATGCGACACAATACGAACCAAACAAAGTTTTGGGTTTGCACCCACGATACGGTAACGGTTTAATTACTGGTTTCTGTAAAATCGTTGGAGCAGAAAAAGCCTATAACTCTGATGTTGTATTACACGGTGAGCAATCCCGTTTAATGAATTTTTTAACCGATGTTACTGTAGCAGGAAGTACGTTTACTACTTCTGGTGGAGCAGCAAGTAACATAAGGGTGAATGACGCTATTTTAATCTCTGATGGAACAACCGAAGCACAAGGGGTTGTAACAGCCGTAAATAGTACTTCGGAATTTGTTGTTGCCAACAGAGAGGCAGGAGCGTTTTCTTTTACTGGAAACGTAAACATTTCTATTTTCTCAAGTGAGTGGGGAAAAGGGACAGCAGGGTTTACCCAAGGGTATACTTACGATCCAGACATTTATACGAACTACACACACATAATCAAAGAATTCTACGATGTTGCGGAGAGTGACATGGCTCATGCCACGTGGCTTTCTACCCCTGAAGGGCAAGATATGTGGTATAGTTACGAACTGGAACGTAACCGTATTAAATTCCAGAACAAACAAGAATTAACGCACATCTTTAGTAAAAGAGCAGAGTCAGGTTCAGCAGCAGACACCGCAGGATTAGGCGGGATGAATGGTATTGTTCCGATTGTAGAGGAACGAGGAAATGTAGGAAATGACTACATAAGAACCCTTGACGAAATCGATGCATATACTAAGCGTATTAGAAGACAAGGCGACGCGACTTCATATACAGGATGGTGTGACCAAGACCAAAGAATCCTAATGAGTAACATCTTAGGAGCAGTAAATAGATATGCTGATACTGGCGCAAACTACGGGGTGTTTAACAACTCCAAAGACCTTGCGATTCATTTAGACTTTGAATCTTTTAGCCGAAACGGTATTTCTTTCCACTTAACAGATTGGAAACTATTAAATGATCCTACAGTTATGGGGGGCGCAAACTTCCTGCAAACTAACGTAGCCGCATTATTTGTGCCTGCGGGAGAAAGAGAAGTTACCAACGAGACAGGATCGAAAGAAGCAGCGCCATATATCTGTATTAGATACAGACAACAAGGGGACGTAAACAGACAAATCCGAACTAAAATATTTGGATTACCTGGTACTGAAATCAGAGAGGACAAAATGGAAGTTCAATATATCTCTGAACAAACAAACCAAGTTGTTGGGGCTAATGAATTTATCGTAGTAAAACGATAAGCAACACACAAAGGGGAAACTTTAAACCCTTCCCCTTTTTAATATATAAACATGGAAAATGAAGCAGTAAGATATTATGTTTTAAAAAGCAAAAAACAACCTATTAGTTGGCAGCTTAGAACAAATAATGTTTTTAAAAATCGAATTGTAGACGGTAAAAGCATTGGGTTACGTCAAATGATTTATGTTATGGGGGGACACTCTATTTGGAAAGAAGATTACCCAAAAGAGATCGAGCCAAAAGTAAAACAGTTGTGGTTTGAAGAGGGCAAACTAAGCGTAAACAAAAGCGACTCAATACTTATAGAGTATTTAGAAAATCATCCCGAATACAACACAGTTTTTAAACTTGATGATCCAGAAGCGGAAGCAGTGGCAGAGTTAGCAGCATTAGAAAAAGTTGACGAAGTTAAGACGCTTTTAGGAGAATTAGAAGATTATTCTGCGTTAGCACAAGCCTTGACAAGCAGTACGGTAAATGCAGCATATTTTACACCTTCCAAGAAAAAACTAATCTGTTATAAACAAGCGCAAAAAGACCCTGACAGGGTATTAAAAGCTTTGCGTGATCCTAAAACAGAAACAGCATATTACGTGATGCTTGCTTTTAGTAATAACATTCTCTCTGTAGACCCAAGTAAAACAAATGTTGTTTGGGGAGATACGCGGGAAATTGTTATGCCTATCACACTAGGTAAAAAACAAGTAGCCACGGTTGTTGATTACATCGTTGACGATAAAGGCAATGATCTTTTTCTTGAGATCAATAAGAGAATTCAAAGACTCTCTACTGCGTCAAGACCCGTAAGAAGCAAAGCAAAAAAGACAGTGAGCCGTAAAACAGCTTAGAAGATTAAAATTGACTGGTTTCGATTTTTTGTTTTTCCCTTAAAACCCCTGTGATAAGGGGGTTTTTTTGATTGATAATAATTACTGATTATGATAGATAATATTTATAAAACTATACTGGTAATTTCTAACAATGAGTTGAGGGGAAATGTTACGCCTCAAGAATATAATATTGCCTTATATAATGCAATGTTAGAGAGGTACGAAGAATACTTTTTTGAACTTAATAGATTATTAACCCGATCTAATAGAGGGCTTACTAATACTGACTTTGCAGACGTACCGGACTATTTAAGGGAAAAGATACAATACTATTTGTCCGAACAGGAAATAACAACTTTAGACGGGGTATATACCCTACCTGAAAACCTTAGATATCTTGACGGTGTTTTCTTAGAAGAGATTGAGATAGAAAGCGCAAAAAACAGCCGAATATTTTATCTGGTCAAAAATCAAACAGACATAATACCGGACAGATCCTGCCCTGTTTATTTAAGAAAGGGAAATAACTTACAGATACTACCCGACTTGTTAGACCCAATAAACAGTACTTACGATCCCTTAAAGGTTTGTTTTCTAAGAAGTCCCTTAGTGCCAAAATGGACGTATACCATAGTTAATAACTCTGAATTATATAATCCTAGTGCGTCCGATTTTCAGGATGTAGATATGCATCCAAGCGAAGAGGAAGCCTTAATAAGAAGAGTACTCGTAAAACTAGGCATCAACCTGAAAGAACCTGACCTAACGGCTTATATGGCGGCAGAAGAAAACCAAAAATATCAACAAGAAAATGCCTCATAATTATGCAAACAGGACAAGAATATTATAGCGACCCAAATAATTACGGATCGTATCAGTTTTTCCCATTAACAGAGGTGTTAGATTCTTTGGTTTTAGAGTCACAAGCGGACACCGATAGTTATTTAAAAAATGTAGATCGGTTTTTGCTAAAGAAGTATGCAGTTGCAGGACTTCGAGATATGGCTTTTAGTGGTCAGGGTGATGTTATAGAACTAGAGATTAACATAGGTGATGATTTGCAATTCATATTACCTCAAGACTACGTGGATTATTTAAAGGTATCTGTAATTAGTGAAGATTTTCACCTTGAAACATTAGACTACAATCCAAGTATACACATGGGAAAAGCATACTTACAAGACCATGAATACGATATTATTTTTGATAGTGAAGGTGCGCCCATAAACGTAGACGGAAATAACACTTTTAGGAGAGGGCATAAAATTTATGAATTTGGAAATAGATATGCGGAATATTTAAGACACGATCATTACGCCCATGATTATAATATAAATGCGGACACCTCAAAGTTTACTCGTCATGGGGAATTTGACATTGACCAACGACGAGGGGTTATCTCTTTTAGCAGCAACCTTGCCGGAAGGGATATTGTTTTACAATACCTATCTGACGGGCTTAATGAAAAAGCAGTAAAAAACCAACCAATTACAATACACAAGTACTACAAAGAACCCTTAGAAAATTACATTTATTATGCAGCGATTAGGCGAAAAAGAAATGTACCATATAACGAAAAGGAAAGAGCAAAAAGAGAATACAAAACCAACAAGCATATAGCAAAAGTACTAATGTTGAACCTAGACCCTCAAAGAATAATGAGAGTAATGAGGTCAGCCTTTAAACCTGTTAAAACATGATGCAGAGACTAGAACGTGTATTTGTTCAGGGTAAAATGAACCAAGATGTAGACGAACGTTTATTGCCTAATGGTCAATATCGTAAAGCTACCAATATACGTGTTGGTAATTCTGAAGGTTCAGACGTTGGGGCAATAGAAAATGTTTTAGGAAATCTCCAGCTCATTAACTTGAATTTAGTAAACGGTAGGTCTATAGGCGGGACTAAGGATGATGTAAATGAAAAAATCTATTGGGTTGTTGTATCTGACACTCTTGAGGGGATTGTAGAATACGATTTAAAGACCAATAGTTCTCGGTATGTCTTAGAAGACTCCCCCAACAACATTTTGAGGTTTAACAACGGCAAAAGAATAAACAACATGGATATTGTTTTTGCTGATGAAAACATAGGAAATCTTTTGTTTTGGGTTCAGGAAGGTCTTCCCCCTAGAATGATAAATATAGAAAGAGCAAAAGGTTATAGTAGAAGCGGCTTTATTGAAGATGATATTTCAGTGATTAAAAAACCGCCACGTTTTGCGCCTAGAGTAACCTTAACCTTTACCGATACGTCAGAAGAAAATTACTTTGAAGATCGATTTTTCAAATTCGCATATCGCTATAAATACTTAGATGAAATGTATTCTGCAATTTCATTCTTTAGCGAAACCCCTTTTCTTCCTAGTAGATCAAGAATAAACTATGACACCTTAGAAAATGAAGGGATGTTAAACGCTTTTAATGCGGTTGAGATCACCATTAATACGGGAAGTGAAAGAGTTGTTGGTGTTGAAATCTTGTATAAAGAAGATGAGAGTAATACTGTATACATCATAGAGTCTTTTGACAAGGCTTTAGAGGGATGGGGAAATAATACAGAGCAAAGTTTTGTTTTCGCAAATAACAAGACCTATGCCGCCCTTCCATCTCAAGAACTTGGGCGATTATTTGATAATATTCCCGTTGAAGCAATGGGACAGGAACTACTAGGGAACAGGATAGGGTATTATAATTATTACGAAGGGTACGAGTTAAACGATAGCGGAGGTCAAAAAATAAAGATGGATTACAGCCTTAATATAGTGTCAAAAGACCTATCGGGCAACCTTATACCTGTTTCTACTTCAGCACATACATATGGAGTTGGGGGAAGTCCAACTATTCAAAACGCAAAAATACGGTACAACCTTGTTGGGGTTCAGTTAAAAGAGAAAAGAGTATTGGCTTTTGAGGTTAAAAACGAAGAAGACACAAACGCTGCAAGCCGTTTTGATGATTTCTTTCAGTTCATTTTAAATAAAAACTACGCCAATATTCCTGCTCTTGTAAATAGTGTGGAGTTTACAAACTTTATAACAACAATATGGACGAACAGGTTTAGGTTAAATTACATAGATGAAGACCCGCCTGCAAATAGCACGGTTAAAAGTATTTCTGATTTTGTAATTACAGAGGTAGATACTACAGGCTTTAGTGTGATAGCCCCATATGTTATATATGAGGTAGATAACACCCCTCTTGATCCTAACGATAGTGATTTTAGTGATGTATATTCGTTTTGGAACTTTATTCAAAGTAGTAGCCGAGCGTTCTATGGGCTTTCTACAGTTTCTCCAACAGTAAAGACAAATAGGGACTACGAAATTGCCGTGGTGTACTATGACGATGCAAATAGGTCAACCACAGCCCTAACCTCTAAAACAAATACAGTTTACGTTCCTCACCGTCTAGCAGAAAAACAAAACCAAATAGAAGTTACACTAAATCATAAGCCGCCTAGTTGGGCTACAAAATATAAGTTCGTTATTAAACAAAATAGTTTTGATTATGATGTTGTTTACGTAAACAAGTTTTATGAAGAAGGTCTGTTTAGATGGCTTAAGATAGAAGGGGCAAATGTCAATAAAGTAAAAGAAGGGGATCGACTTATTATTAAATCTGATCTTGACGGTTTTGTTGATGAACTTTCTAAGTTTAGGATTATAGAGCTAGTTACAAAAGAAACCGATTTTATTGCAGATAATACAGACGAAAACGATAATGCTATTATAGAAGAACCCGGCTTATATGCAAAAATAAAACCTGTAAATGTTAATATAAATTATAATCAAAATTTATTCTTTCAATACGACCAAGGAAGGAAAGTTAGTTCAGGTCGACCTACCGTTTATATGGGGTTTTCGCAAAGGACTTTAGTAGGGTATTTTGATTCTGCTACAAGTAAATATGTGGACTACCAAATAGGCGCAGGATCACGTATTTTATTAAGATTTAGAAACTATGAAAGTGACGGGTATAACGAATTGTACGAAAGGAATTTTATAGCACAAAATACATATGATAATTTTCAGGAATGGTTTGATACTGAAGTTGGAGATTTAGACGGGGCATTGTTTTCTTTTGAATTTTTGAGAGATATTGATTTTCAGGTGATTTTTGGTACACCAATACCTATTGATTCCCCAAATAACGCTTTAATAATGAGGGTTACGGGAAATGAGACAGGGACAAGCACAGAAAGATCAAAATTAAGTTGTCAGATAGAGATTTCTTTAGCACAGGGATCGGTTATTTTTGAAACAGAACCCGATATTATAGAGACTCCTGTTTTTTATGAAACACCAGATACATTTGAAATTATTAACAATCGACACCAAGGAAATGTAAGAAATCAAACCTCTTCTTTGCCTGCGGTATCAGAGTTGACTTTTTTTAACGCTTTTATTCAAGGAAGCGGAGTAGAAAGTTATAAAATAAGAGACGAATTTAACCAGAAAAAACTAGGGATTGATAGTAGACCTAGTGCGGTTTCTACAATAGAATACACCAGAGTATACAGACCTGTTTCTATTACTCATAGCGGTGTCTTTAGTGACTCTACAACTAAAAACGAATTAAACGTTTTTAACCTCTCTTTAGTAAACTTTATTGATTTAGAAAAAAAATACGGGAGTATACAGAAATTGTTTTTTAGAGATGATAATATTCTGGTTATGCAAGAGGATAAATTAGGGCAATTACTGTATCAAAAAGACGCAACTTTTAAAGAGGACGGTTCTTTTGATTTAATTTCTGTTAACAATGTTTTTGGGGCGTACATTGCTTATACAGGCGAGTATGGCATCTCCAAAAACCCTGAAAGTTTTGCTTTTTTTGGCAATAGGGTGTATTGCGTAGATTCTAAAAGAGGATCGCCTTTAAGATTAAGTATTGACGGGGTTAATGAAATTTCGGTTTTCGGGCTTAATGATTTTTTTAAAGATTTATTTAGAAACAATGTTTATGAGATATACCAAGCGGCTTATAACCCTTATTTTGACGAGTATCTTTTGGTTATTACCGATGGAAACGAATACATGACAATAGGGTTTAGTGAAGCACAAAAAGGATGGACGAGCTTTTACAGTTTTGTGCCAGAACTTATGATTAGTATGAACAATCATTTGTACTCTTTTAAAAATGGAGATTTGTATATCCATAACAGTGAAAGCGTACCGCGAAACAATTTTTACGGAACACAATACACCTCTAAAGTTTCGCTCATTTTTAATGAAGCAGCAGCAGACGACAAGATATTTAAAACACTGGTTACACAGTCAAACAGTCCGTGGTCTGCAACATTAAAAACCAACTACACCCAAAGCACGATAACAGTTGACGAGTATTTTAAAAGAGAGAGTAGATATTATGCGTATACCCGTAGAAATGAAGATGTAGAAGACTTTACCGGATTATCCGCTAATGGAATCGGAAACATTGCTAATTTAATTAGCAATCAAGAAATAGAATTTAATGAGATACCATCGTATGTAAGCGTTGGGGATAATTTATACGCAATAGTTGGGGGCGTAAACGCATTGGTTGGAGAGGTGTTAAGCATTTCTGATAATATTATTGGTCTTGCAGCCCCTTCTATTGCGCTTTTAAGTGTAGGATTATATTGTTTTGCTACTAAAAATAGCCGTGTAGAGTCAGGATCAATGCGGGGGTATTATTTAGAGGTAGAATTAGAAAATACAGATACAGAAATGGCTGAATTATTTGCCGTTTCTACAAACACAGTAAAATCATATGTATAAATGGAGATTAGAGACAAGGGACACCTATTATGTAGAATTAGTGAAATGGTGGAAAGCGCACAATTTCCCTGTATTACCCTCTTCGGCTCTACCTAGTAGAATTTTTATAGCATATGATGATAATAAAGATGTATTAGCAATTCCTGTATTTGTTTCAGATGCAGATTTTTGTTACCTCGGATTTATAACAATCAATCCAGAGGCATCCAGAAAAGATCGATTAACGGTTATTCCGTATTTGATGGACGTAGTAAAAACGTGCATGAAATATCAAGGGTATAAACGGTTCATAATTACCTGTAATATCTCTGGATTAATGAAAAGTTTAGAGAAATCGGGGTTTGAATTTTTAGAAAAAACGAATTATTATTTTTTAAACTTATAGTTATGGCAGCAAGTGTTGGAAATGCCGTTGGTGCGGTTGGAGCAATTAAGAAAGGGAAAGAAGGAAAAAGGATGCAAGGTGAAGCACAGGCAGCCATTGATAATTTTGAGTGGCAAGAACTCAACAACCCTTTTAATGACTTGCAAGTAAGTACCAGATCGGCAGATTTACAAAGAGAAGAAAACGCCCGATTTAATGCACAGGCAATGAATATGTTAGGCGGCTCTGGAGCAAGAGGTGTTTTAGGAGGCATTGGAGGCTTAACCCAAAACAGCACAACAATGAACCGTCAAATCGGTGCGAACTTAGACGAGCAACAAAAGGCAATCAACTTTTCAGCCGCACAAGATCAAACCAGAATACGAGGGATGCAGGAAAAAAGACAAGCAGAAGAGTTGCAAGGTTACGGTCAGATGTTAGATGTAGGAAGGTCTATGAGATATCAATCTTATGCTGATCTTATGAACATAGGAAACCAACAATCAGAACACGGCATGAGCCTTATGTCTTCGTTTATGGGCGGTGGTATGTTAGGCGGCATGATGGGCGGCGGTGGCGGCGGCATGATGGGCGGTGGTGGTGGTTCACAATATAATAGTGCCGCAGGAATGGGTAGTGTTATGTCAGGAAATAGATATAGTAATTCTAGATGGGGGTAATATAAAAAAACAAGAAAAATGGCAAAAGCAGGAGGTGGAGGCGCAGCATATCAAAGATTAAGAAGATTAGATGATGGCATTAGTCAGGCAGCCCAATATTGGGGAGGCATTGCCGCACGTAGAAATGACGCAAGAGAAGGGCGAAAAGCAGCTTTAGACGAAAAAAAACGACAAGAAAAAAGAGCCGAAGCAAAAGCAAAAGAGGCTAAACTAGCAAAGATCGAGGGAGGTTTAAAGATGTGGGACACCAAATCTAAAAGCCTTAACGAAATAAACTTTAATGCCCTTTCCAGAGCAAAGCAAGTCTTAGGAGAAACCGCAGTAAAATTAGATGATCCAAATTTAAACCCAGAAGAGAGAAGAAACCTACAGTTAAAATTAGATCAATTAGCAAAATTACCTGAAATGATGCATAGTTTTTCTGACAATGTTACTAAAGAAATAACCGCTTACAATACAGGGGTTGCCAACGGAAAGATTATCAAGGATGAAAATTTTAGTAACAAGCTGCAAACTATGTTCTCGGAAAACAAAGAGGTAGATATGACTATAGATGATACAGGGGAGTTAGTACTTGCTTTTAAAAACGCAGAAAGTGACGGTATTCCTGAATATATTAGTTATTCTGATTGGATGAGTGGAAAGAAAAGACCGACCCCACATAGAGCCTTTAATTTAGCTGAAAAATTAACAGAAGACGCAAAAAACTTTGCAGTACAGGAAAATGTTTCTCAAACAGGTTTTAGAACAAGTAAAGATAGAGACATTAGCGACGATAGACTAAAAGATTATGCGGCTAGTCAACTCTTTGGTGAGGAAGCAGGGGGCTTATCTCAATTTGGGTATTCTTTTGCTAGGCAAAACCTTAGATTATCGGAAGAGGATGTTGAAGTTATTGACGATGAAGAAAGACAAATGTTAACGGATGAATATGCTGAAATGATAAAAGCCACCAAAAACTTGGGAGATGAAAACACAATAGACCAAAGAGGCTTAACAGGACGGATAAATGCAAACGAAAAGAAACGAGCCAATAAAGCCAAAGAGAATAAAGATAAAGTGCCTTTAGGTCAGATTAGATTAAAGACCGATGAAAAAGGCAACCCTTTGAAGTCACCCGGAGCAGAACAGGCAGAAGGACAAGAGCCGGGGGTTTATAACTTTAGTTTAAATATCCCGATAGACATTAAAGAAGTAGGTAAAGGAAAATCAATTGTTAAACAAATATCCCGTGATCCTAATGGTGATATAGAAATGACCATCCAAGAAGAAATATTGGCTGATGAAAAAGGTAAAAAACTAGAAGTTCCACAAACAAGAGAAAGACTTATTCGTGACAAAAACGAAATTAGTGACTATTCAAGACGAATGAGAAAAGAAGGAACAGAGGGTTATTACGATGATCTTGAAGACTTAGACGGGACATTGATGAATTTGGTGGAAAAAAATAAAGAAGAACAACAAGCTAAATCAGCGAAAAAGAATAAAAAAGAAACTGGCAACGATTACGGTATCTAATGGAAGCAGCAACAGACCCAAAATATAGAAAAAAAGTGTACACCGCCTTAAAAGGTGAGTTAGGAGATAGTTTTTCTAAATCCGAACAAGAATTTAATACCGCCTTAGATACACAAGACGGTTATTCTGATAAAGTGTATACTGCCCTAAAGGGAGAATTAGGAGATAGTTTCTCTAAGAGCCAAGAAGAGTTTAATGATCTTATGTTAAAAAAAAAAGACGAGCCAAAACAAGACTCTCCTTCTACTTCTCAAGATCAAAGTTCGGACTCGAATTTCAGACCTCCTATGCTACCCGATTCTTCGGGTACACAACAACAAGGAACTGATCCAGAATTTGCAATGCCGGAGATACCAACCGTATTACTAAATCGTAAAGGTGAAACCGTTCCTGTAGATCAAGATGTAGCAAATCTATACGATCAATATACCGCTTCATTTTCTAAAGGAGAAACACCAGAAGATAGAAAACGTATGCGTGTTGAATACCTTGAAAATTTACCAGAAGATCAAAAATTAAAACTCAATAATTTTGCCGTAGATAACTTTGTGAATTTAGACGTAGAAAATCAAAATTTAGTAAAAGAAAACAAAATCTTAGGGGAAAAAGCAAAAAGCTTAATTCAAAAAGGTCAGCAATATCAAGGGATATACGACAAAAGGAAAGCAGAAAACGGAGAAGTCCCCCAGGAATGGCTAGACAACTGGCAAGGGATAAAAACGGAGTATGACGATATTGTAAAACAGCTAAAAAACAATGTAGTTGAGTTTGATAATAACAGCGACGATTTAGGCTCTTTTCAGGAAGAGATTAGTTACCTAAAACGTAACTACGGTATGCTTGAAAGTTTAACCGATATGGCAACTCTTGGAATGTCTAAAGTGATAAGTGGATTAGGAGAAGCCGCATTTTTATTAGATGACATAATTCCTGATGCCGTACAACCACTTAGAAACGAAAAACTTGTTCAGGAAGCTAGGGAAATGGTAGACGACTTACGAGAAGGAGAAAAACTTTTTGAGCAGACCATTAGACCACAATTAAGCGTTTCAGAGATTGAAGACAAAGGGGATGCCGTAGTCTGGGGACTACAGCAGTTAGCAACGCAACTTCCTAACATTGCCGTTATTGGAGCTACAGGCGGGACAGCCGGATTAGTTACCGTTGGCTCAAGTGCCGCAGGGCAAAAAAGAGGGGAATTAATGGACTCTAATAAAACAGGGGAAACTAATTATTCTAAGTTTCAATTAAATGCCGCAGCCTTGGCTTTTGGAGGAATTGAAGCCGCTAGTGAGCGTATTACCTTTGGGATAGGAAAAAGAATGTTTAAAAGTATTCTAGGTGAAGGATCAAAAGAGTTTGCACAGCAAGGATTTAAACAATTCACAAAAGAATTCGTAACTAAAACAGGATATAATTTTGCAAAAGAGGGTTTTTCAGAAGGGGCAAACCAATTAGCTCAAAACCTTATTGATATTCATTATTTAGATCAAACAGATAAAAGTGTTTGGGACGGAGTGACCGATTCAATGGCAAGTGGAGGTTTTATTGGAGGTGTTGCAATGACAGCCGCACCTATGGCAGTAGGTAAAGGATTACAAACCTTTGGTAATGCTATCACTAAAAAAACGATGGATAATAACATCAAAGAAATTGAGCAACTAAAAAAGGAAAGAGATAGCAATCCAGACTTATCCCCTACGGCTGTTAAAGAGATTGATAAAAAACTAGAGTCCTTAACTAAGGGGAATGTAGAGGTATTAAATGCCGCAATAAATAAAGTTGAATCTATGACCCCTGAAAAAATTCAGGAAGTTTTAGATATCGATAAGCAGATTAGAGAATTAACACAGACAGCACAAGAAATTCAAGAAGATCAATCTATGTCACCACAAACAAAAGAGATTGTTCTAGACAGTAAAAACAAAGAATTCGTTGAGAAGTCAGAGAAAAAAGAACAAATATTAAATGAACCCGTAACACCAAAGACAGATGAAGCAGTCCAAGATCAACAGACAGTCGAGCCAAAAGCACCGACCAATGAGCAAACCCAAGTCCAAGAGCAGCAGCAAACGCAGCCCGAAGTACAACCCCCGAAAGAAATTGTATTAAGTGAGGCGAATAATGCTAAAAAATACACACCTAAACGTGAAGAGGGCGCAGAAATAAGTTTTACCGACAATAACGGAAAACCAGTTTCCAGACCAACACACCGTAAACTTAGAGATAAGTATGCGGAAACTGTGGATTATACGCAGGGAGATATTGCGCCACCTTCACAAAACCAAGATTACTCTATTTCCGTTGCGGAAAACTCTAAGAATCCCGCAGAGATAGCAAGTGTTTTGCAGCAGGTAAATAATAGAGCCTTTTTAGAGGAAAACGTAGGAAACAAAGACCGGATCATTGCTGAAAATATTAGTAAAGTGTCAGGAAAAAGTTTTAACAACTTTGGAGATAAGAACCTACGTACCCGTAGTATCGGTAAAAGTTACTTGAGCGATACAGAGGGCAGACAGCTTGACGACTTGGCGCAAGAAATGAGCGAAGATAGCGGGACAGAGATCACCGAACAGGATATTGTTGACTTTATTGTTAATAACCCTAACGGTGCGCAAGAAGTATATACCAATGTAAGAAAGGAAAAAGTTGATCCATTAAAACAAGCCTTTACAAACCTTACAGGACTACCCGCAACCGATAAATACATACAGAAAGCATTAGAACAGCAAATTGCTAAAAATGAAAACGCTTCTGTTATAGATTATTTAGATACAAATGAAATACTATCTTTGCTAAATGAAAGAGAACAAGCAAACGCAGCCGAAACAACTGGAAACGCCCCTACAGGAGTTGGGAGCAAAAGCGGAACTATTGCGCCAGATGGATCAAGACCCGCAGTTCAAAAAGAAGGTGCTAGACCTAGCCAATCAGAAGCAAGCCAAAGCCAACCAAAAATAAGCGAAGCCAAACCACAGGCTGCCAAAAAAACGGAACAGGCTAACCAAGGTAAAAAACAGGCTAACTCAAAAACGTCAAAGGCTAACCAAGCCAAACCACAGGCAACCGAAGCCGTAGACCTTGCCGAAGCCTTTAAATTAAATCAAGTAGACGCTTTCCTTGCCGAAATGTACAAGAATGTAGATAAGTTCGGAAAAGAAAACTTAGGAATGAATATGTTCGTTCCTTTAGCTAAAGGAACAATCTTAGCAATGCAAGCCGCAGTAAAGACCGCCAAAACTTCTGCGGACATTGTTAGTGCGGGTGTGAACTACATCAAAAGCACTGACTACTACAAAAATCTTGATGCAAAAGATCAAAAAGCCGCAATTGATATTCAAAAGCAACTCTTAGACCCGTTTAAAGTTATACGTCAAGAATCTTTAAAAGAAGGGAAAGCCATAGGAAGAAAACAAGGGTTAGCCCAAGGAAGAAAAGAAAAAGGTAGACTAAAAGAACGTTTCAAAACAGAAAAGACCGATGTTCTAGAAGCCAAAAAAGAAGCGTTAGCCCATATAAAAAGCGTTCTGGATAATCAAAAAATAGGCGTTGCCACTAAAACAAATCTTACAAATCTTAACTCTAAGCTTGCAAAGGCTAATACAATGGCGCAAGTAAATAAGGCATTATTAGCCATTGACTCAGAGTTGTCTTTACTAGGACATAAAGCCGTAGCTAAAGACTTAAAGAAGATGCTTAAAGAGCCTCAAACCTTCTTAAAAACGGAGAACAAAAAGCTTAAAGCCAAAAAAGTATCGGAAGATGTACGAAAAAGATTTGGTAAAATTTTAAAAAACATACAAAAAACCCCCGATGATATTTTGCAGGACATAAGGGATGCAGAGGCAAATACCACTACGGAAAACTTAGATAGCTCTTTAGATTTGATTACAGACCTAAATACGGCATTGCAGATCGTACGGGGTAACGACTTAAATAACCTTACCAAGAAAACACCTAAAGGGACTATTGATTACATAGACACCAAACTAAAAGCAACGGAGTTATTAGAGGATTCTTATAATAACCTTCAAGCCTTATTGCTTGAAGGAAAAGCCAAATTTAACGAAAAGGCTAAAAAAGATCTAGCCGAAAAAACAAAAAACCGTGAAGACACAACGCAAGCGATTTTAAAAGACGAAGCGTTGGTGGACTCTCAAGATGTTTTAACGCAAAGAACAAACAAAAGAGACTACACTAAAAAAGGCTTATCCCCTACAGAAAAGACAGATAAGTTTATGTCTTATATGCTTAACAATGTCGTTGGTAAAACAAAAGGTGTGTTCAATAAAATGGAAGGTTTTAGAGGGCTTATGGCTCAATTGGATTATTCTAAGGATAATAAGTTAAAAAGATTGGCTGATTTAGTGCAATCAGCAAGGAGAAGCAAAGACAAAATGAATCAAGAAGTCTATAAAGAATTATTGGACGGAAAGAAAAAAGTCTTAGGCAAAAACTACAAAAGCATATCTAAGAAATTAAACCAACGAGACAAAAAAAACGACTTAGGTATTTTTAAAGGAAGCATTAAAGATCGCCAAGGGAATACTATTCAAAAAAGTATAAACCTAAATGATAAAACACTCGGTCAGTTTTTGCAATTATATATGTATACAAAGAACCCTACCACTTTAGAAAAACTAAAGAACGATAACGGTTTTAGTGATGCAGCAATAGAAGCGGTTCAAGGGATTATAAATAAGAATCCCGAAATACAGAAATACGGTGATTTTCTGGTGGAAGAATTTTACCCTAATATGTACAAAAAAGTTAACCCAACGTATAAAAAAATGTTTGGGGTAGATATGCCTATAACAGAAATGTATAGCCCTACCGAAGTTTTAGAGAACCAAACAAAAGAAATATCCGTTGATGATGTAGATTTCACAACAGCCTCGGCAATGTCACCCAATGTAATTGCCAGAACAAACCACAGAAAACCGTTAGGGTTTGAGTCTGGAGCAGAAAGCGTGCTATATCGATATGTTAATAACATGATACAGTTCACTACGTTTGAACCCGCAGTACGTCAATTAAGTGATGTTTTTAAAAACGAAAAAGTACGTAGAGCCGTTGTACAAAGACAAGGAAAAGAGTTTATGAAACTCGTAGATCAGCATATCGTTGATATTGCTAACGATGGTGCAAAAGCCAATGATCTATTAACCGCTATCATCAATATTAAAAACAAGGCAGTAACCGCTTCGTTAGCCTTAAACCTACCTTCTGCAATGTCTCAAATAGCGTCATTCCCCGCTTATATGACAGGGGCAGGATTTAGAGCATGGACAGCAGGAACTTTTAGTTCTCCTATAAAGAACTTTAAGACGTATAAAGATATAATGAACACCCCTTTTATGAAGGAGCGTTTAGAGAGGGGCTATAATCGTGATGTTACCGCACAAATGGCTAGGGATTACGAGCAAGTACTATCTAAAAAATCAAATTTAGCATCTAAACTCATGCTCTTAACTCGGTATGGTGATGCTGCGGGAATTATCTTAGGAGGCGTAGGATATGTAAATGCAAAAACAAAACAATACTCTAAAAAACACAGTCCGAAAAAAGCGCGAGAAATGGCGTTGAGGGATTTTGAAAACTTTACAGACAGTACCCAACAATCTAGTTCTATAGAAAACCTTTCAGCCTATCAAAGAAACAAGGCAGGGAACTTGTTTACTACCTATATGAGTTCACAAATACAGTATTTCCAAAAAATAAGGGACTCTGTAAGAAATATACAAAGAGGTAAGGCAACATGGGAGGATGGAAGAAATTTAATTGTTTACGGTGTAGTGCTTCCTGCTTTATTCCCTTTAGTACAAGGGGCGTTGGATTTTGAAGAGGATGATATAGAGGAAGCAATAATAAAAGGAAACCCGTTAAGTGCAACGTTGTGGTCAATGCCTATTATAGCACCGATGGTACAACACGCCTACAACCAATATAAAGAAAAACCGTTTGAATTTAGCCCGTTATCTTTTGGTAGTAAAATAAACAAAGTATATAGCAAGGGCAAAAAGTTTTATAAAACAGAAGACCCCGAACAACTGGTCGATGCATTGGGTATCGGAATAGAAATGCTTACAGGTCTGCCTTACAGCAATGTAAAGAAATTTACGTATCTAAATTACCAGTATGCCACAGGTGAAAAAGAAATGGATGATTTTAGAAATTGGCTCATGTATTCTCGATACAAAACAAACGGGTGGTTAGAAACCACAGAAGATGTTGAAGAGAAAATGGAAAAAGTTAGGGCTAAAGAATCTCAAAAAACCAGAGCCTTAACTAAAGCAGTGAAAGAAAGAAGAGAGGGAAATTAACCCAATGTTTCCCAATACCTGTGAGTGTTATGTTTTTGTACGAAACACACGTATTTTAATAACTATGTTTAAAAAAAACGAATAAAACCGTTGTTATATCAAAAAAATAGTTTAATTTGGTATCCCTCTAAAACACAAGCTTACACATAATTCAGCTTAAGTATTCCCAAAAGCGAATCTCTTGTAAGTTACTATTTAAAGAATCCGGCTCAATTCGAGCAAAATTACATTTAGATTACCAAAGAATCCGGCTCAATTCGAGCAGTACTTCGCGTACAATATTTTAAAGAATTCGGCTCTACTTCGAGCAGACATACGTCAGAAATCACCTAAAGAATCCGGCTCAATTCGAGCGCACAATCAAGATTTTAAATGAGGCTATTATCTAGCTTCTCAAACCGTATATAATTTTTTTAAAATGAAGGAAACTCAAATCCACTTAATAGGGATGGAAGAGTCTGACTTACAGGCTCTTGTAGAAAAATCAATTCACAGAAATATAGGTTCTAAAATTGATAGAATCCTAGCACATATCACCAAAGAACAAGGGGAAGAAATCTTTACCGTTAAACAGGTTTCTAAAATGCTAGGTGTCCATACTGAAACACTACGACTTCATATTCGAGAGGGCTATTTAGAATGTAAAAAAGCAGGACGTAAATACATTATAACCAAGGCACAACTTGATAGTTACCTGTCATATAAAGGACACGCATAATGGATTTAAAAAACAAATTTTGCTTAATCAAGTCAAACCTCGATCACACGGTTGAAGTATTAGAAGCTTTAGGCTATGCTAAAAACCAGATCGATGCCACAGACGAACAAACAAAGGAGTGTTACATCTTGGCAGACTATCAAAAAGAACTCTACTGGTACATAGATAAGGAAACCGTCCCTACGGCTACACAAATTATCACAGACATATTTAAAACGGATATAATCATAGTAAACTAATCAATATGGCTAATTCATTAACCCCTGCTACTACTCTCTTCATGCAGGACTCAATCCAAGATCAATTTAAGTCTATACTAGGCGAAAAAGCACAAAGTTATATATCATCCGCATTACAGGTTGTCAATTCAGACAAATACCTTAGTTCGGCTGATCCGCAAACAGTCCTCCACGCAGTAGCCACAGCCGCAATCCTAGACCTTCCCATAAATCCAAGTTTAGGTTTTGCGTGGGTTGTGGCGTATAAAGGAAAAGCACAGTTTCAAGTAGGATGGAAAGGTTTTGTTCAACTCGCCATTAGATCGGGGCAATACAAAAAACTAAATGTTACAGAGGTATACGAAAATCAATTCACTGCGCACAATGCGTTAACCGAGGAAATTGTAGCGAATTTCAATCTTGTAGGTAAGGGCGAAGTAGTTGGATATGCGGCTTATTTTAGGCTTCACAACGGTATGGAAAAAACTGTTTTTTGGAGCAAACAAAAAGTGATCGATCACGCAAAAAAATACAGTACATCTTACGGAGATAAAAATTCACCTTGGACGAAACAGTTTGATGCAATGGCAAAGAAAACTGTGATTAAAAATACAATCTCCAAGTGGGGAATTATGAGTGTCCAAATGCAAACCGCACACTTAGCGGATCAAGCAGTACAGGAAGAAGAAGGTTCATACAGGTATGTAGATAATGAACCCGTAGAAAGCGCACCTAAAGAAATCAAAGAGCCTGAAATCGTATTCCTTACAGAAGAACAATTTAATAAGGCAATGAAGAGTACCCCGCAGGGGATAAAAGCGACCCTTACACGGTATGGTACAAAGTACAAAACAATGTCACCAGAGCATAAAACGGCATTGCAAAACCAATTACAAGAAATAGAAGGTTAAACAGATGGGAAAAAGTAAGGACATTTTCTTAGAGGTGGTACAGTCCGGTAACTTGGGTTATGATTCAGGTTTCACCAAGAAAGACGCTCAAAATACCGGACGGGTTGCCGCACAAAAAATCATTGAAGCCGGAGAGGTTGGCGTAATAGAAGCATTAACAAATGTAGTTCGCTTAAAAGAGGTAGTTACAGCCCTTTTTGAAGAACTCAAACAAAGCAAGGAAGTTGAGGATATTGACAAAATGGTATCAATGCAAGGAGTACAATTTTCTTCACGTAATACAGGCGACCTTTTAGACTATGAACAGGACGAAGTATACAAGGAACTTAAAGAAAAGTTAGCAGATCGTAAGGAGCTTTTAAGGGTGTCTTATAAATCCAAAGATACGATTTACGATAGTGAGGGAATTGAAATACCAAAAGTGCAAATTAAAAAATATGGATCAAGAAGTTTAGTAATTAATTTTTAAACATAAATCACATGGATCAACATTTATTTCAGGACTATGCCGAAGATGAACGAAAAATTATGCTTCGGGATAATGCATTAACTAATGAAGAACACACCTATTCCATTTCTTTATCAGAAGAGGAATTGTTAGAACTCAAAGAACAACACGCACAAAATTCGATTAAGCTTGCGGTTCTGGAAGAAAAGCGAAAGAAATTCACAGAGGAACTTAATAGCGAAAAGAAGCCTATTTCAGACGAGACAAAAGAGCAATTAGCTTTATTACGCACAGGTGTTAAAGAAGTTACCGAACCCTTGTACTTAATAGACTACCAAGAAGAAGGGCAAATGGCATACTTCAATGGGAAGGGTGTGCTGATCCGTCAGCGACCACTTAGACAAAATGAAAGACAATTGCATCTAATCACACACCAAAAATCAATATAATGAGCGTATCAACATTAGGCAACAGTTTTTTAAACTACGACGGAACAACTGGAAATTATCAGATTACCCCAAATTCAGGAGTAACAGAAATCCGAACAGGAGAAGCACCACCGCTAAAACATAGGTGTGATTTTTATGTACAGGGGCAAATTACCATACCTAAAGAACACATTCTAAAAGCAAAAGAAGAGGACTTAAATTTTGATAATTCTTTTGTTACCTACTCCATCAACCGTAGAGGCATAGATTTCATTCAAAACAATGGGGCGGTTTATGAGAGTTGCCAAACGTATAAAGGAACATTAGAACTCTCTCAAGACCTACAATTAACGGGCTTAAATTCTAGTAAAGAGTATAACCCTAAAACCTTGGCGCAATTCATTAGGATGCATCAATATATGTTTGAGGACAAAACAAAGGCAATGGAGCTTGTAAGCCAGCTTCAAAACTTTAAGGCAACCGTTGACAAACAAATCGAACTAACAAGTGATAACAGGGGCAATTTAACGGACTTAAAAGCGCAAGCCGTAAAAAGCAATCTACCTAAAGGTTTTATGATAACACTAGCGGTTTTTGAAGGGCAACCAGAACAAACTTTTGAGGTTGAAATAGATATTGATCCTTACGATTTAACCTGTCTTTTAGTGAGTCCGGATATTAAACAATATGTGGATAGGGAAGCCAGAAACATTATAGAGGCTGAACTAGGCGAAATAAACGCCAAATACCCGCAATTAAGAATCTTTGAACAATAGAGGGATGTTAAACAAAGTAATGCTTATCGGGAACGTAGGAAATGCGCCAGAGAAAAACACTACAAAAAGTGGGAATGAGGTTAGTTCTTTCTCTCTGGCAACAAGTGAGAACTACAAAGACAAAACCAGTGGTGAAAGAGTAACAAAAACGGAGTGGCATAAAATCTCTGCTTTTGGGAAAATAGCGGAGATACTTAATAAATATGTTACTAAGGGTTCTAAAATTTACATAGAGGGTAAAAACAAAACCAGTAGTTACGAAAAAAATGGAGTAACCCATTACACCACAAAAGTAGAGGTATCAGATTTTGCTTTTTTAGGGGATAAAAGAACAGCAGAAAAAGAAGAAAAAAACGACGATTTGCCGTTTGACGATTAGGTTAATTTTTAAGCAGGAAACAGGGGAATACAGATAAGGCGAAGAAATAATTTTGGGGAATAAAATTATCTTATCTCCCCTGTTTTTAAAAGGATATGAATTGCAATCATTGTGGTAAAAAAGTAAACAAAACTCAAGGAGCAATAAACAGGGCATTAAGAGAGGGAAAACCTATGTTTTGTAACAAGCAATGCCATTGGGAAAGTAGACGATTTACCACAGAAAAAAAGAAAGCGATTAAAAGAGAATACGATAAGGAATATCGTAAAAAGAATTTTGAAAGAATAAAGAAACGTAATCAACAATATAATAAAACCGAAGAAGGGCGAGCAACGCAAAAAAGAAACAGGGAAAATAGAAAAGACAAACATCTTGAATATTGTCGTAAACCAGATCAAAAGGAAAAAACTAAAAAAAGAGATTTTGAAAGGTATCATCAAAGAAATCATGGCTTAGATGTTTTTGATAGAAAAAAAAGGTGTCTGGTCTGCGAAAAAGAAAAGTCTATTCTGGACTTTTTATATACGTCATTGACCGAAGATAACAGAATGTATTTATGTAAAGAATGTGAAGCATATCAAAACCATATGTATAGCATCAATACAAAAAATACAGTAACCGCTATCGTAATGTATAGCAAAGGTCGCTTAACCAGAAGAGACGTATTGAAATATCCTGAATTTGTCGAGGCAAAGAAGTTTTACATATTACTAAAAAGGGAACTACAATGAAAAACGTACAACAGTTAAGAAAGGAGTTGGTAAAAGTATTTGAAGGAGTAAAAAACGGGGAGATTGATGTGTCAACAGGTAAAAACCTAGTAGCAACATCAAACGCTATGCTAAAGTCCGCACAGTTAGAATTAGAACATAGTAAGCTTATTGGGCGGACTAAGGTGATTAAGTTTTTAGAAACGGAGTAAAAATTTAAGAGAGAAACAATGCGGTGGCTAACCTCTTGGACGCAAGCCGGAGAAATCTTAAGGTTAGCTTCTCTCTTTTTATAAGTAAAAAAATGAGTGGTTGGGTAAAATTACATAGGTCATTTTTAAAATGGGAGTGGTATGACGATTCTAATACTTCTCGCCTTTTAGTTCATCTTTTACTTTCCGTCAATTTTGAAGATAAAAAATGGCGTGGTATTGTAATTAAATCGGGGTCGATGGTTTTAAGTTGGGCAAATCTCGCTAAACAAATAAAACTATCAGTAAGTCAATGCAGAACCGCAATGAAAAAACTAGAAGATAGCGGAGAAGTAACAAGGAAAACAACAAACAAATTTCAGCTCATAACCCTTGTCAAATGGGAAGAAATGCAAATTAAAGAAGAGTTGATGACAAGCAACTTAACAGATAAATCGCAGACAGATCGCAGACAGATCGCAAACAAATCGCAGACAGATCGCAAACAAATCGCAGACAAATCGCAACAACTAAAGAATATAAGAAATAAAGAAAGAGAAGAAATAAAAGAAAAAAAAGAAAGAGAAGAACTTAAGAATATAACCTATGCCGAAGTAGAAATTTTTCCAACGTTTGAAGATTTTTGGAATTGTTACGATAAAAAAGTTGGTAAGAAAAAAAACATTAAAAAAAAATGGGAAATGATTTCTCATGCTGAAAAATTAAAAATAATGCAGCACGTAGAAAAATATAAAATCTCACAACCGGAAAAACAATATCGAAAAAATCCAGAAACCTACCTGAATAACGAAAGTTGGAACGATGAAATAATATTTAGAACAAATGGACAAGAGCAACAAACTAGACAAAAGCCTATCTACAGCCAAGAGTTTCAAGACAGAATTAAAAAAAACCTTGGACTTATTTAGCCCTGCCAACTGTTTTAAGCATGGTAAACTAAAAATAAAAACCATCGAAGACGCTATAAATCTACCTAGTAAAACACTTGGAAGTTTTAAAAAAGAATATGGTGAGGATTTTACAATTTCTTACGTTGAGCTTTGGGTCACAGATTTAAACAACTCAATCAGCGTAAAAAATTTATTGACAGAATCACAAATTTCTTTTATCGCAGAAGGGATATGTCGTCAATATCCTTTAAAAATCACTGATCTAACGCTTTTTTTTAGAAATATCAAAGAAGGTGTTTACGGAAATTTCTATGAAAGTCTCTCGCCAGATAAAATTTTAAGTTGGTTAAATCGCTACTGGTCAGAGAGGCTTGACATAGGCTCTATGATGTCACAGGGACGCTCTAACGGATTTTCTATGAGCAAGGATGGTATTGATCCAGAAGTTGCTAAAGAGATGTTTAAAGGCATTAAAACGCCTAAAAAAAAAGAATTAAGTCAAACCTTGTCTGAAACACTGCATAAAAACCCGCCTAAATCTATTGATTTTGAAGAAGGTTTTATGGATGAATTAAGGGAGTTGTGCAAAACAAAAACCGTCGAAGAATTAGAAGAAGTGGCGCAAAATTGGTTGTTAAGAAAAGATTTAGAACACTACGTCGAAATCATACAGGGGGAGATTAAAAACAGAGTAAATACTAACAAATAAATCAATGAAAATGAAAACAAAAATTTTAACAATGGGGCTTTTGATGATAACAGCATTTTGTTATTCTCAACTTTCTCTGGAAGTAAGAGCCGGAGGTAATTTTTATTACGACGAGGCAAGCACAAGCGAGGTAGCAGAACACGCAGCCGTAGGACTTGCTTATGAATTTGATAATTGGATAAAACCAAGGCTAGTACTAAGTGCCGGAGCATTAAAAGATAATGATACAGGCTATGATACGGGATATTATGGGCTTGATTTAGATATCTTATTTAACCTAAAAAGCATAGCGGGTAGACCATACAAATTTTGGAGGATTTACCCCCTTATTGGCGTAGGAGCTTCACACTATGAAGATCAAGATGTATTAACAATGAATTACGGGATTCTTAACACTTTTAGACTTAACAATATTGTTTCCCTTGGGTTAGAAGTTGGAGGGAAAGATTTATACTCTTTAAGAACCCCTATTGGATTCCCTAACCAACCAACAAATGCGAGAGGTGCGAACGGTTTTACCTACTATGCAGGGCTTAGTATTTCTATCAATTTAACAGAGGCAAAAGAAGAGAAAAAAGAGCCTAGAATCATTGAAAAACACTTCACTAAAGAGATCATAGAAAAACCCGCAATTGTTAATAACTATAATTGCAATGATTGTGTAAAAGAAGTACCTAAAAAATACACCTATCACATTTTCTTTTCAGAAGGGAAAACCTATATAGAAACAGGGCAAGTAAACACCTTGAAAAAAGCAATCCAAACCATCAAGGATAATCCTAATTATTCCGTGACCATTAATGGTTATGCTTGTGGTACTCATGGCTCTAAAAAGCTAAACTTAAAACTTAGTGAAAAACGGGCAAAATCGGTAGAATTATTCCTTGAGGAAGAACTAAAAAAAGAGTACACATCTACAGGTTACGGGGTAGACCAAGTACATAACCACCAACACTTAAATAAAAACGTAACCATAACAATCAAAAAATAATAACCATGAAAAAAGCACTAATCATTTTGCTAGTATTATCCTTGGGGTTCGGGTGTACAGCAGTAGAAAAAAACGAAGAAATACCAACTATTCAGGGACTTGACGGACAAGACGGACAAGACGGAGAAGATGGAACGGATGGCGAAGATGGCAACGATGGAACAGATGGCAACGATGGAGAAGATGGAGAAGATGGAACAGATGGAGAAGATGGAGCAGATGGTGAAAACTGTTATGATGGTTTGACAGATCAAAACGGGGATAATGTTGTAGATATTTACGACTGTAGATACATCGAAGAAAAACGTTGTACCAAAGTCATAAATACGGAACTATGTGCAAGAGTACAAACACGTTTTGTTATTAAACTTTCAATCCAACATAAACCCGATGTTTTTCTCTCTGAAAATGGGTTACACTTCATAGAATACGAGGACGATAAAACCGCTTTGTTATGCGGAAATGTTCAGAATAACAAAACCAATAAACGCTATGAAATTGAAATTAAATTCACTGGAAAGTTAGATACTCCACAAGACAACACAACACATCAATGTTTTCATGTTGATGGTTCGCTCTGGAATTATTACACCTCCTTTGAAGGATGGATAAAAAGCGTAGATGGAACAGTAGACTTGCAGTTAAAAGATATTGGTAAAATGCTTCAAATCGGAGTAGATGCAAATGTCCTTGAAAACCGACCAGATTACCTCGGGGTTGCGGGATGGTTCACAGTGCCTAATAATCAATACATAGAATTAGGTGAACTGAACTTTAATATCTTTTGTAAAGAGTGAGGGCAGCCGAAAGCAGTCATAAAAAAATGAGTTGGTGTATTAAGCATGGTCTTAAAATATACCCTCAACACACTATGCGAGGATATAAAATCATTGTGGCTAAAAAGAAAAATGGAAGATGGAAAGAAGAATTAGGCACAATGGTTTTTCCTAAAAACCCGAACAGTAAACAACCTAAATGGTGGGAAAAAATTTTTGAATTATATGAACATTATTATGATAAATATTATCCTAGAATAAACAAACAAAATGACCTATGATGAATGGAAAACGCAAACGCCACCAGAACAGCCAGAAAAAGAATGTCTCTTCTGTGGCTTACCCACAGAGAAAACGTATTGTAGTGAGGACTGTAAAAGAGCTGATATATTCGACAGGGCGTAAGTAAAAACTTACAATTAATTACGGTCAACCCGTAAAAGCCTCTATTACAGAGAGAAATGTTTTATAAGTGAAGCAAAATATTATATATTGGCTTAGTTAAAAATAAATATTAACAAAACCACTTTAACCTTTATGAAAAATCAAGACGTAAAATTAGAAAATCAAGAGGTCGATTATAAGCCCGTGCCTCTTACAGATCAACAACAAAAAGTATATGATGAAATACTATCTTATGCCGATGTTGAAAACCGTTTCAAATCACCTTTAAAACTTGTAGTTCTTCTGGTTACTCCTGAAATGGCTAAAAAATTTCTAAAAAGAAATAGGGTCAATAGGAGTTTATCAAAGCAGAACATACAAAAAGCTGTTTTAGCAATGAAAACGGGAGAATGGGATGAGAATACAGGCGATGTAATTAAATTTAATATCAATGGCGATTTAATAGACGGACAGCACCGTTTACACGCTGTAATTGAATTAGGTATTGCTGTTCCTATGACTTTTATGTTTAATTGTTCAAAAGATGCTCTCTTTAAAATTGACACAGGTAAAAAAAGGTCTATCTCAGACATTTTGAGCATGAATAATATCAAGTACTATACCGAAATTCCTGCTATCATTTTATTTGAGCAAGTTATACGATTTACAAAAGGGAGTTCTAAAGGGGCGCAAAGCTATAGATCACCTGATCCTAGATTAAGTCGGTCTAATGTTCATGTATTAGAAGAAACACTAAAAAGAAAAGAATGGTACTATCTGTTAATGGTGAAAGGAAATAGATATAGAGAAGCTATGCGTGATTGTTTGCCAAAATCTTTTTTAGCTAAGTTTTATAATATATTTGTTCAAATTGATAAAGACCACGCAGATAGATTTTTTGACGCTTTATGTTATCAAAAAAACGTGTATGGTGGTCATCCTTGTCTAACCTTACGAGAGTTATATATTGAAAATTATAAAAGCACCTTTAAGAAATTAGCAACAAGGGAAAAAGAGGCGTGTATGATTTTAGCATGGAACGCATTTATAAACGGTGAAGATATTTGGAATTTTGACAAATTGAATCTAGATAAATTTCCGACTGTTTTTGGTATTAAAAACTTCAAACGTTATGAAGGAATACCTGAAAGCATGAAAGAAGAATATAACGCGATAAAGCACGAAATGGGAAAGAAAAAGGATAGGGATAAGAAGAAAGTTGCTTAAAACGGTTATTACGCAAAAAAAAGCGGTGTACTATAAGTCACCGCTTTTTTTGTTTAAAAGATCAAGAATCTCTTCTTGATTTGAAAGAATCTTTTGTTGATTTAAAATGATTAAATCTTCTTTTGTAGGGATATCGTTTATAAGTAAATTACGACTCGCGTTAATGTCTTTAATATCTGATAAAACCATATCGTTAATATCAACGTTACCCCGTAAATATTGGCTATTTATTTCGGGATAACGTTTAACTATTATTTTAATCAGATTTTCACTTATAGCAGAGGTTTCGCCTTTTTCTATTTTATAGAGCCTATCGCGCTTTACTTCTATTATTTCAGCCAAAGCGTTTATTGTTCTCGCTCCAGTATATTTAAGCACTTCTTTTAAGATTCTCGACGCTCTCGTTTCCATTGTCATATAATTCTTTAATTCCTTTTACTCTCTCAATACCAGATAATTTAATATATTCTAACATTTGATCTTCATTAGTCCATCCCATCATTGCCATAATCGCTGATTTTGGCACTTTACCAAATAAATTAGTTGCGGCACTTTGTCGCATGATATGGCTCGTTGCTTCTTTGTATATTGGGACTTCAAATATACCATCTTTAAGAAACTTCTTTTGAGAGGTTTTTACAATTCTAGTAATACCCGCCATTTCTATAATGGTTTTAACCGCATTATTAAATTTTAATAAGTACTTTACGCTTCTATCGGGTAAGCCGTTATGTTCTTCTAATATTTCTTTTAAAAAAGGATGAATAGGAATAGAAACCTCTATACCGCCTTTTGCCCCTCTTGTTTTTAAAGGTTTATAGCGGATATGATTCCCTTCAATGTGTCGGTTCTCTAAAGAATATTCTTTTTCTCCTGTTTCTTCATTTATACGCTTGTGATAACCTGTAACATCACTTACTCGTAAACCTGTAACCAGACCAATAACAAAAGCAGTTTTAAAACGGCTAAGTTCTTTGTCCTCTATTTCAAGCCTGTATATTGTTTCAACCTCTTCACTGGTTAAATATGGCATAATCACAGTCTCTTTTTTATCTTCTATAGCTACTTTTTTCAAATATGATTTATCCACCTCAATATTATCTTCTACCGCCCTGCTAAGAAAAAATCTTAAATAAGTGTAGTCTAAGCTAATCGATTTTGCTGCATATTTTTTAAACAATTCCTTTACAAACTTCACAACAAAAGCGTTACCCATATCTTTAATTTTAAGATTTTCATAATCAATGTTAGGGGTCTTTTTTTCTAATTTATCGATGAAATCAATATACTTTTCTAAGTTTGCTTTACTCATAAGCTTACCGTTTCTACCAACATGATTTTTTGCATGATGCTTTAACCAATATTTTGCAAAATCTACATAATATATCCTTTTTCGGTCTACGTTCTTTTTCTCATGTTCCGGTCTCTTAAAAATATCTTCTACAATATCAGATAACCAATTATCGTGAAACCCTTCGTTTAAACTTATTGTGGTATTAAACTTATCGTAAATTGCTTTTTTTAATTTTGCTATATTCGTATTTTCAACGGGGTATACGAATTTAGAAGATGTTCTAACTCTTTGTTTTTTTTGATTCCAATTTTTACGGGAAACGATAATAGGAGTTGTTGTTTGTTTTTCGTAATTTATCTCTTCATATCGAAATCTAACGTCAAGTTTTCCGATATCTTTTTTAGATCGATATCTAAAATACACATTACACATAATAAACTGTTTTAAATTAAATAAAGTGGCGGGGAACTTGTCCCTTAATTTGTCCCTTAAAATTAATGTTTTGTTGTGTCTTAAACAACTATGTTAGACAATAATTTCGGTAAGTGGTCTTTAGGAAACCTTATAAACACTGTGTTTTAGACAAGTTTAGACAAGTTAAGACAGTGATCTTATTATAAATTAAACAAGAAATAAAAATGTGCAGATAAATCGATTGATTCAGGGGTATTTACCTTGCTCTGATTCATATATTCGACGTTGGTAGTAATTAGAACTAAAATACAAATAGTATGAAATCATTTTTAACTTTTATAATTTGCTTTTTGCTTCTTACAGGATGCAATAGAACAAAGGAAAAAGAAGAGAAACAAAAAGTCAATGATAAGCCAAAAATCTCAATTTTAGGGGTGTTTCATTTTGCGGGAACATCAGATTTCTCTTCTGTTCAATTTGAAAGTCTTGAATCTGAAAAAAGACAAATCGAGATTAAAGATATTGTTAAAAAACTTAAAGAATTTAGACCGACTAAAATCATGCTCGAATATCCTTCTGTTGATTCAAAGTATTTAGATAGCTTGTATAATGAAACTCTAAATGATAATCGTGATTTCACTATTAATGAAATAGAGCAGTTGGGATTTAGGTTAGCAAAAGAGTTAAATCATAATCGAGTTTATTCTATAGACTATAAGCTAGATTTACCATTTGATGAACTTATAGAATTTGCCGAAAATAATGATAAAAGAAGATATGAAAATATGATTGCTTCGATCAAAGCACAAGACAAAAAAGAATCTGATTTTTTAGCTAAAAATTCTATGCTGGATTATCTTATCTACCGGAACTCAGATAAAGAAGATATTAGAAATAAAGATCAATACTTAAATCAAACAGCAAAATTCGTAAATGACTCAAACTACATTGGAGCAAAATTCGTATCCAAATGGTGGGAACGTAATATTTATATGATGACTAATATTGACCGATGGATTACCCCAGATGATAGAGTTTTAGTTATAGTAGGAGCCGCTCACAGAGCTGTAATAAAAGACTTCTATGAGGACAGAACTGACATAGAATATGTAGAAATTACGAATTATTTAAAAAAATAAAACTATCGACAACAATAGCAATAAGTAATTGCTTGTTCTCGCCTATTTTGAAAAATGCTCGTAGATTTTTAGCTTAGTCTGTACTTGCAAAGTTATGTACTCAACTACAAAACTACTCATAGCCATAACGTCATAACCAATTTAAAATAGACTGCACTGCCAAAGAAAATGATAAAAATATTCAATCTAAAAAATAAATCATCTGATATCATTATTCGCATCCAAAATGATCAACTTTCTATCGACGAAAATGTTCTTGAATTCCCAATGGATTGGAAAGAACTTAAAAAATGTTTTGGAGAACCCACAGAAATCAAGAGAAATGGAATTTAATGGAAAGATATAGGGATAAGTACAAATCCGCATGGTAATGGTCAAACAAATCACTTATCTCTGCATACCGACTATAATCCAATGGAAGTAAGTTCAAAATCTAAACAAAAACCATTTTTTAAAGGTAAAATAGTTGTTGATGGGATTGAAATCAATAAAAGTCGTTTTGAAAATATCACAATGCGAAAATATGAGGTAAAGCACTTTACATATACTGGGAAAAAAAGTCCTTGCCTAATTGATATTTCTTACAATCAAATTTTTGACAAGGGTTTTGTTAAGCCTAAACCGACAAAAGATAAGTATACCATTGAGAAGTTAGAGGAAGAACAAATTGAATTTAGTGATTTTGGTTTTAAATTATCGGTGATTCAAGAATTGATGTATAATAAAGAACTTTTGAAACCTAAATTTGATTTGGATGAATTTGTAGAATTATACGACCAAAGAGAAATCAATATAGAAGAAGAAGGATACGAACCAATACCTGAAGTAACTGAATATTTTAAGAATTTGCCTGTACCTAAAAAATTGGCAACTGAAATAACAGAAATTTATCAAGATGGAGGAAATGATATTTATATGCAACTTTTAAGATTCGGAGAAGGTTGGGAAGATTATTGGGATATAGAAAACACTGAAGATGCAACGCAGTTTCCTAATTTGAAAAAAGCAATATTATGTTATGCAAAGGATAATGTAATTGAGGAGTTGAATAATATGGGAATTAAGGCTGAATGGCTATAATTAATATGTAGGTTGGTACTTAATCAAAAGCTCACTACTTTTAATTCATTTACTAATCATAACTAGGACGTTGTCGCAAATTAAAAACAGATTGAAGTGAAGAAAATTTTAATCATTGTATTTTTATTATTTTATGGAAAATCTTTTGCTCAATATAAATTTGATTTTTCTAATTTAAGTATTTCAGAGTCAAAAGTCGACTCTATAAATTACTATTATAATAAAGTCCTGAAAAGTAAGAGAGAAGAAAAGAAAAAATTTGAAAAACAATTTTTTCAATCATTACCTAACAATCATACTGAAATGAGTCATGCTATGTATATAGATTCTTCTAAAAAGTTAATTGAGTATGAGGAAAATAAACATAAAAAGAATTATATCCCAAAATCATATATCATAAACCCTTGGGTAAAACATTTAAGTTCTATGGATTACAATGACAAAAAAGAATACTATAGAAAATATTTTAACATCTGTATTGGAGGGAAATATGGAGCCGATTATATGCAAGACGGTTTTGAGATATACAAAAGATTTCTTGTAGATACCGAACAGGCTTCTATTGAGATGAACAAATTAAATGATGAGCAAATAGAAAGTATTTTTTGGTTTATTTTTGACGAAACACACCCCGAACATAATGAAAAGAAAATTTCTTTATACAATCAAATGATGAGGAAAATTAAAAAGTATAATTCTCGAATAGCATATTTACTTGAAAAAAGTTATAATCGAGTTCTATCTGCTAAAAAAGGGCATTAATATCGATAAAAAAACGTACTACAACCATATATATATAAGATCATAGCAGCTAAATAACTAAGTGGATGATCTGGTTATTTTAGAGTGGCGTAGTACTTTCAATAAAGAAAAATTAGTAACCAATGAACAAAAAATTGAAAAATCACACTCCCGAATTTCTCAATTTTTGCGGAATGAATCTTTGAGCAGAATTAAAAGCTAAACGAAATCGTTAGCTGAATAAACTCTGCCCACTCGAGGAATATCAACACCTCATAAAATTAATTGCTAGCACTAACTAAAATCCCCATGGATTCTCTATTCGGTTTGTATTTGTTAAATTAGTTGCTAAAACATAGTATAAAATTATACACAAACACGGTAACATCAATTAGTTAAAAATCCAATAAAAATGAAAGTTACAGCCGAAAAAAATGAAAAGGTTGCCAATATGATATTTGCATCCATTTATCCATTATACCTGAATAGATTAGAGAAAAATGGTAGAACAAAAGAAGAACTCAACCAAGTAATTAAATGGTTTACTGGTTTTGATCAAGATGCTTTACAAGCACTTATAGATGAAAAAGCAACTTTTAGAACATTTTTTCAAAAAGCCGAAATAAATCCAAACGCGCACTTAATTAAAGGAGTCGTTTGTGGTTATAGAATTGAAGAAATAGAGAATGAATTTGAATTGTATAAACAATGTAGACGTATGGAAAAGCTGATTGATGAATTGGCAAGAGGTCGTAAAATGGAGAAAATTATGCGAGAAGAAAAGAAATAATATCAAAAGAATGGAATATATTATTGGTTTTTTGATGATTGGCATTCTTGGTGGATTGTTAATTTATAAAATAACAAAAAGAAAAAAATATGTAATCATATTTTCAATAATTATTCTACTAATGTTCCTTCTTCCTTGGATTCTATTGTTTTTAGCGTTTTCAACTGGAGCAGAATTTCCAGACTAAAACTTTTTATTGGCATCTAATTATAAATTAAGTTTGAAAACTAAAAACACAGATATTTATTTTTCTAAATTAAATGTATAGATCGGTGTCGTTAGGAAGAATGGCTTTAAATATTCTAAATTATTAAAAACTTTAAAATATATAATCAATAAATACGGTTGGCCCAAAAACTAAATCGTATTCTAAAATAAGATTTTTTCATACTAATTCGTTACTTTTAAGGTCAAACACCTTTTCTAACCCTAAAGATATCTACTTTGAAAATTAAAAAATTCTGGAAACGAATTTTACTAGTACTGATTTTAGTTCCTATTTTATCAGTAGGAGGCCTAATGCTATATATTCAGAGTAACCAATCTGAAATTATAAAAGAGGAGATTGCAAAACTAAACAAAGAACACAAAGGACTTATTAGTGTTGGCAAAAGTGAATTATCTCTTTTTAGCAACTTTCCATACATCTCTATAAAAGTATATGATGTAAAAATTTTAGAAACCAAAGAAGATACTGCATCAGTCATAATGGATGTAAAAGACATATATATAGGTTTTAATCTATGGGATATGGTGAAAGGAAATTATGATATTCAGTCTTTAGTAATAGAAGAAGGCGTTTTTAATATTGTGATTCATGAAAATAACACGACGAATATTCAAAATTCCTTAGCAAGTACTTCTGAAACAGAAACACCTTCTACCAATATTCATCTAAAAAAAATCAGATTTAAAAGTCTTGATATCCATACCTTAGATGAAGCCACAAATACAGATGTCGAAAAATTCATGTATGCTGGCACAGGTGGTTTTAGCCAAAAAGATAGTATCATTGCTGGGCATATAGATACTCATTTTGAGTTAAATGTAATCAAAGATGGAGACACTACCTTTATACATAATAAACATTTTGAAGTAAGTACTGATGTAGTATTTAATGAATATACAGGAATTCTTGACATACAACCTTCGAGTATTGTCATGGAAAATGGAGATTTTGAGTTAGAAGGTTCCATAGATACAAAGAATGATGTAGATCTTGACCTTTCTATAAAAGGAACAAAGCCCAATTTTGATATGTTGATTGCTTTTGCTCCAACAGATGTCATACCGGTATTAGAGAAATATAGAAATGCTGGCGAAATCTATTTTAATGCCAATATCCAGGGACCCGCTAACAAAGGAAACAGACCTTTTATCAAAGCCAATTTTGGAGCTGGTAAAGCCTTTTTAGAAAATACTAAAAAAGCAAAAAAAATAGATAATATGGGCTTCAACGGTCATTTCACTAACGGAGAAAATAGAGATGCAAGTACCATGGAATTTTCTCTAACTGATATGACTGCTTCTTTAGAAAAAGGAGAATTTGAAGGCTCTATTTTTGTAAAGAATTTTGAATCTCCAGAAGTGAACATGCAAATAAACTCGAATTTCAATCTCGATTTTATTGCAGACTTTTTTGAACTAGAGCAAGTACAAGATGCGTCAGGACAAGTTTCGCTGAAAATGAATTTTCACGATATTATTGATATTGACAACCCCGAAAAGGCATTGCAAAAACTCAATCAAGCGTACTTTACAGAATTGATTGTAAAAGACTTGAGTTTAGTCGCCAAAGAACTTCCTGCTCCCCTGCACGATTTGAATGTGCATTTAGTAATGGATGGCAAGAAAGCCACACTGAACCAGTTTGAACTATTGATAGGAAATTCGGATCTATCAGTAAGTGGTTTTTTTTCAGACTTACCTTCAATTATACATCATACTAACATTCCTGTAGAAGCTCATTTGGATATTTCCTCCAAGTACTTAGATATTGCCCAATTAACAGGTTTTTCAAAACAAGATACTACCCAAACCGGTTTTGATGAACAAATAAAAAACCTAAGCTTGGGGTTTTCTTTTAAAGCTTCTGCAAAAGATTTTACAGAATCAGAGTTTTTACCCAAAGGTGAATTTTTTATCGATAGTTTATATGCTGACTTGGAACATTATCCGCATAAACTACATGATTTTCATGCCGATATGTTAATAAATGACAAAGACTTAGAAATAATAGATTTTACAGGGTATATAGATGATAGTGATTTTCATTTTGACGGGCTAATACATGATTATGCTTTTTGGATGCAACCCCAACTTAACGGAGATGTAGATTTAGATATCAATCTCACCTCTAAAAAGTTAAGACTGGAAGATGTCTTTTCCTATAAGGGAGAAAATTATGTTCCAAAAGAATATCGACATGAAGCGTTTGATGATTTGGCATTACACTTTGCCTCTAGTATGCATTATAAAGATTCTGCATTACATTCTATAGATCTGGCTTTAGATAAGTTAGATACAAAAATGAAATTGCATCCACTTCGCTTTGACCATTTTAGAGGAAACATACATTATGAAGAGGAACATTTGGTGATAAAAGATTTTCATGGAGAAATAGGAACCACCAATTTTAATTTCGATTTAAATTATTATTTGGGAGAAGATCAGAAAATAAAGAAAAGAGATAATTATTTCGAATTAAAGGCAAATTATATCGACTTTGATGCGCTTTTCAATTTCGATTTAAGTCCCAAAAAATCAACAGAAGTTGTTACTTCAAAGACTGCAGATGTAAAAGAACATGCAGATGCCTTCAATTTATATGAGTTGCCATTTACGGATATGCAATTTAAAGTAGATATCGCTCACTTTATTTACCATAGAATAGATCTTCAAAACATCAAAGCAGATTTAAGAACAACACTCAACCATTACATTTATATAGATACCTTAAATATGGATGCTGCAGGAGGAAATATTCGATTAAGTGGATATTTTAATGGTAGCGATCCAAAACATATCTATATGCAGCCGGATTTAGTTATGAATAATGTTGATTTGGATAAATTGCTGTTCAAATTCGAAAATTTTGGGCAAGACCATCTTGTTTCCGAAAATTTACAAGGGAAACTCACCTCCAGAATTAAAGGTAAGATTAGAGTATACCCGGATATGGTTCCAGACCTGGATCAATCTACTATAGAAATGGACGTAAAAGTATTAAATGGAAGATTAAAAAATTACGATCCAATGCTGGCCCTTTCAGATTATATGGGAGCTAAAAACTTACAAAACATTCGGTTTGATACCTTACAAAACAGCTTGGATATCAAGAAAGGAAAAATTAATATTCCCTCTATGACGATCGAATCTACTTTGGGCCATATGGAATTGTCTGGAACACATGATAATAATCAAAATATTGATTATTATTTACGTATTCCTTTGAAAACTGTCAGAAAAGCTGCCTGGCAAAAAATATTTGGAAACAAAAAGGATGCTGCTATTAATGAAGAGCAAGAAGACGAGATTGTAGAAATAGATCCTAACAAAAAAATAAAGTATCTCAATCTAAAGATCAAAGGGAATATAGATGATTATAAGGTTTCATTAGGTAAGAAAAAAGAAAAGTAACATCAGATTTTGAAAATTTTACTGGAAGATGAACTCTTGATATTGTTGAAATCTAAACCGACTCTATATCAATATGGGAATCTATACGGAATGATTATAAAAAAAAGGATTTTAGGATACTTTTAGAAGTATAGAACATAATTTTTAGAATTACAATACTATTAATTGTCTGTTTATTTTTTTCTTGTAAAGAAAAAAATAAACAACCCGAAGAAACAAAAAAATGTAATATCTGAGAACGCAAAACAAAAAATATCCACACAGAATACTACATATTATTATGTTGTAGAAAATGGCACTATTTTATATAATGACATAAATATTGACTACAGCTCTAAAAAAATAGATACCCTAGACTTTTTAGAACCCGTCGAGATTCTTAAAAGACTTAAAACATACAGTTAGTTATGGTGGCTTCTATAACCGCAAAGATTTAAAGGGATACATTTGTAAAATCAAAACCTTAAACGGAAAAGTGGGGTTCATTTTTAATGAACGTTTAAAAACTAATGATGAATTATCTAAACGTTTAAATATGAATGGATTTGACAAAAAAGTATTATTGAAGACGGAAAAACATATATTCAGCAAGTTTTGGATTTTAGACGAGTAGCATCAGTCTTAATTTTGCATAAAAACATAAAAATATGCAAACCTTAAAAAACAAAGTAGTTCTCATTACAGGAGCAAACAGAGGAATAGGAAAATCACTTGTTAAAGCATCATTGCAAAAAGGAGCTAGTAAAATCTATGCTACTTGCCGAGATTTGGGCAAAATGCCAAACTTTGAAGACAATAGAGTAATTACACTTGAACTTGATATAACTAATGAACACCAAATAACTAAAGTAGTTAAGCAAGCATCAGATATGCAAGTCCTTATTAACAATGCCGGTGTTTTAAATCCAGGGACTATTTTGGATGGGGAAATAAGTACTATCAAAAAAGATATGGATGTCAATTATTATGGTACTCTAAATATGATGAGAGCGTTTGCTTCTACTCTAGATCAAAATTCACCTTCAACATTAGTTAATCTTACATCAATTGTAGCGTATTCACCATTGCCCTCTATTGCTGGATATTCAGCTTCAAAAGCTGCTCTACTTTCAGCCACCTATTCTGTACGAATCGAATTAGCTAAAAGAGGAATAATGGTTCATGCAGTAAATCCAGGAGCAATCGATACTGATATGAATAAAGGAAGTGATTGGGACATGCCCTCGCCAGATAGTGTTGCCAAAACAATCCTTGATAAAGTAGAAAATGAAGAACTGGATATTATCCCAGAAGATATAGGACTTGAAATGTTTAACGCATGGAAAGAAAACCCAAAAAATTTGGCAAAAATGTTTCATAAAATCTATCATGAAGAATAAAATGTACAAACACACAACAATTTGTATATTGCATAAGCACTCTTTGTGATACAAACATAACAGGAAAGAGAGGCTATAACAAACAATACAAAATTGGAAAAAATTTCAAGAACTATGGAATATAAACCTGAAGACGGATTTCCTTATTATTACAGTTTGGTTAAAGATGATGGTTTATATTCCCTTTTTTCTTCACCTTCTACTCTTACATTTTTAAAATCAATCGATGAAGAAAAGGGTAATTATAGTTATTCATCAGGCAAATGGACTATAAAACAAGTTGTTGGGCATATAACTGATCATGAAAGAATTAAAATGTTTAGGGCATTTCAACTTAGTCGAAAAGAAACAGTTGAATTATGGGGCTATGACCAAAACTTACTCGTTAGCAATGCTAGATTTGAAGAGTTAAGAATGAAACAATTAATTACAGACATTTCAAGTGTTAGAAAAGCATCAGTAAGTTTCATCAACACATTATCTGAGAAACAATTGAAAATTAAAGGAATGGCGCAAGGACATCAAATTACACTTGAAGAATTTCTTAAATCGATTATTGGTCATGAAAGGCATCATATAAATATTATTAAAGAAAAATACTTTAAGGAATTAGAATAAAACTAACCACTAACAAAGCGTATAAATTAATTTCTATAGAATTTACCTATTGAAAATTTACTTGCATTAATTATCTTTAACAACTAAAGAAAGCATTCACACAACCAATGTGACAAGAGATAGTTATAGTTAATTTACTCATCCAGAATAAAGTTTCATATAATTTGAAATGATCAAATTTTTACACACGCCTTTCCCTAGACCTAAAAAAACTTATAGAAATATATTCAATGTTTTTTTGTTAGGCTTTATCGCTAGTGTATTCATTATTTTTTTTAAACCATTTCGTATAGAGCATAATGGCTTATGGTATTTTAAATTAATTCTCATAGGTATGGGTGTTGTTTTTTCTCTTTCTATATACATAATGGAGTTCCTTGTACCTCTTCTTTTTAAAAAGCTATTTCAAAAATGGACATTGGTTAAAGCTATTTTATGGTATACATGGATGATACTTTTTGTAAGTGGAGTGATGTTTATAGTTAAGAGTTTTTTAGCAGGTTTTAATGATTTTACATTAGTAGAATATTTAAACGTTATTGGAAGAATTTCTGGAATAGGCTTATTTATTACTTTTTTTACTTTAGGGATTGTTAGTTACTTCAATAGACAAAAAATTTCTTTACTTTCCTCAAAAGAAACGTACCAAATTACTGCTCCCAAAGTCAAACCTATAAAATTAAATCTTGATGAAGTAATGTATATTATGAGTGATGATAACTATGTAGATATCCATATTATTTCAAATGATAAAAGAGACAAAATAATTTTTCGCTCTAGTCTTAAAAACATTGAAAGTCAAATCGTCAATCCACTATCACCAATATATCGCTGTCATCGTCAATATTTAATCAATATTAATTTCTTCAAAATAAAAAATAGTAAAAGCAGAAATACATCAATTGAACTTAAAAAATTTCAAGATGAGATTCCTGTATCTAATAAATATTACAGTACTATTTTAAGTCTTTTACAAATTCACCCCTAAAACCTGCTCATTATCCACAATCACCATAAAACAAAAGGTTTTGAGTTTTAAGTTTTATTCATTTGCGAAGTAAAAACTTAAAATCATTACTCAAATGAAAACATTAAATACTCTTATTGCTACATTATTTTGTGGCCTGTTTATGATGAGCATATGTGCTCAAAGAATTAGTGCATCAGAAGTAACACCTGATGCTGAAAATAAAACCAAAACTGTTCTTAAAATAGAAGTTGAAAAAATCTTAAACACTTACATCGAAGATTACAGAAATGATCGTCATGCCAGAGAAAAGCGAATTGTTGGTATAGAAGTCCCTGAGGTTGATGGGAAATGGACAATAAAAATAACAGGAAAAAAAATAGGTGAAAAAAAATGGGAAGTAATTCTTTTAGAAGGATTACCAAATATACCTACTTATGTCTACCGTATTGAATTAAAAACTTTAAAAGCAATTAATAATGAAGAAATAAACGCACTTACTGCACAAGCAAAAGCTTTTTCTAGCGATTATGCACCGATGGATGTATACGAAATTAAAGGCTACAAGCCGACTGAAGATGATGATAGTGCATTAAATGCTTTTTCATTTCATTTTTGGACCAAAGGATTTCCTGAAGTTATTCCATTTCGTCCTGATGCAACGCGTAGAGCTCATGGTTCTGGAGTTACTATTTTTTATTATGAAAAAGGATTAAGAACAGGTTGGTATAATATACTGCCAGGAGAACGTGTACGAGAAGATGCAAGGGAACAAGCTATGCCTTTTCCTATGATGGGAGTAATGATTAAGGGGACTGCAAAAGGAATTGTAGACGGTGCACCTATTACTGTTTCTGAAGGAAATACAGTATTTATCCCTGCTAATGTGCATCATAAATGGTGGAATGAGTCTGATGAATCTGTAGAGTTAATACTCATTATGTTCGGAAAAGGTGCTTAAATACACAATACTTTAACTACTTATACTTTTAGTTATGAATTCTGAAAAATTATTGTCCAGGCAATGGATAACTGTTGGTGCAATTTCAGGAATTATTGCAAATATTTTATTTCCAATACTCTTATTAACATCATTACCGAGTTATATTGAAATATTTTTGGCGAGTATTTTTGGAATTTTATTTTCCTTAGTTGGTTTTGCTCTTCATCATTTATTAAAATACGAGAAAATAACCATACTTACACAGTTAGGAGCTATTTTTATCTTTTGCAGTGGTGTGATTTTTAATCTTATGTTAATGGTGCAACTCACTTTTAAAGGATATTTACAACACTATCAAGATGGTATAACTGCACAAACAGATATAGATTTACTTAATTGGATTGCAAAAACTGTTGATCCTGTACATTTAGGAATGCAATTATCAAATGACTTTTTTACTGCTATAGCCATGTTGCTTTTTTCAATAGTTATGCTAAAGAGTAAATATTTTGGAAAGATTTTGGGAATATCAGGTTTCTTAATTAGCATATCATTGATACTAATTAAATGCTACGCTTTTCCCATGACACCATATGAAATAGGATTTCCTTATATATTTGGACCATTGATGGTATTGTGGTTTCTAGCAGTTTGTATACAATGCCTTAGAAAAAAGCAAGAAATGAATAAACTACCTATAGCATAGTATATAATTAACCCTTAAGGTAGTTATGTTCTAATCAGAAAATGACAACTTAATAAAGTCAATTACCAACACGCATAAAACTAACCATAACAGGCTATATAAAAACCGTAATGGACAGTTGAAAGTCAACGAGAACAATCCTCACAAGTTCCGGATAAAACACAATTTACACCGTCCACTTGATAACCATTCGGTACCGAAAAATCGACTTTTACCGGTAGACATTCAATAGTCTCACACTTAGTACATCTAAAATGAAAATGATGACCCGAAAGGATTTTATCATCACAGTTTACGCAAACGGCAAAATACTGTTTACCATCTTCTGCAACTACCCGATGTAAAATACCATCTTCGCAAAACCGATTTAAAACACGATAAATTGTTGCTCGGTTAATCTTCTGCGTTATTTTTTGTTCAATAGCATCTCTGCTCATTGCTTTTCCAGATTTCTTGAGCAATTCTAACACGGCTTCTTTAGTTGGAGTATTACGTCTTTCCATATAAATGCGACTTTTTCGCAATAACTATTGCGAATTACTTGCAATAATAACAAATTTACTTAATTTTGTCAAAAATTCAAGATAAAATGACCGTATTAGACAAATATATAACGCAAAACATAACCTTAAAAAATAGGGTTGTAATGGCTCCAATGACAAGGAGTAGAGCTAATAATAAAAAAGGATTAGCAACTGACTTAATGGCTCAATACTATGAACAAAGAGCAACTGCAGGATTAATTATTACAGAAGGGGTTAGTATAAGCAAACAAGCCATTGGATACATAAATGTCCCAGGAATATATAGTGAAGAGCAAACAATTTCATGGAAAAATGTTACTGAAAAAGTTCATCAAAAAGGAGGTAAAATATTTGCTCAACTTTGGCACGTTGGTAGAATATCTCATCCTGATTTACTTGATGGAAATTTACCTTTAGCTCCTTCTCAAATTAATCCAAATTCAGAATGTTACACGCATTCAGGATTTAAAGGTACTGTCACACCCAAAGAAATGACTCCTCAAGAAATAAAAAATACAATTTTAGATTTTCAAAAAGCAACAGAAAACGCCATAAAAGCAGGTTTTGATGGTATAGAAATACATGCTGCAAATGGCTATTTATTCCATCAATTTTTTGCAAAATGTGCCAATACAAGAACCGACCAATATGGTGGAAGTATTGAAAATAGAGCTCGAATTTTATTTGACGCATTAGATGCAATTCAACAAAAAATTCCTTCATCAAAAATAGGCGTTAGACTTTCTCCCGATTTTAAAACTTGGTTTGGTATTCAAACAGATGATGAAACAACGCAACTGTTTGAATACATCACTACAAAACTAAATAACTATAATTTAGCCTACCTACATATTGGAGGTTATGTAGAAGCAGATGATTCTAACCCAACTCAAAGTATTTTGGATACCGCAAAACATTATCGAAAATTATACAAGGGAACATATATCATAAATCGAGGTTTCACAAAAAAATTGGCAAATGATGCAATAGAGCAAAATTTAGCAGATCTAATTTCGTTTGGAGAACCATTTATTAGTAATCCCGATTTGGTGAAACGTTTTGAGCTAAATACACCATTACAAAAAGCAGATCAAAGTACTTTCTACTCAACAGGAGAAAAAGGTTATACAGATTATCCATTTTTAGAAAACACTATTTAATATTAAAAAACAAGAAGGGAAAATATAAAGTTAATTGGACTAAACATTATAAAATTTAGGTTTTAAGAACGGATAAATTAAAAACAATACAACAATTTGTTTCAGTGTAAACCCAAAAGTTTATCGCTTTCTACTCCCCTACTTATTATACACTCTATACACTAAAAAATTATCGAGAATGTTGGATAAAACAACATAATTTGGTTCGAGACAACCATTTTTATTTTTTTTACGTCTTTATAAAAAATAGCCTTGACAAATGCAAAAACTTATTGTACTCATAATATTCTTTTTTTTAATCGATTTGACTAGTGCTCAATCTGCAAAAGAACAATTAGCATTTGCTAATTCTGCTAAATTAGAAAACAAAGTCTTTTTTGAGGGGATATCCTTCCAAAATAAATTTGGCTACTTCATAATACCAGTACATATTGGAAATAAAAATTATGAATACATTTTTGATACAGGAGGATACAATACATTGACTTCCGAAATTATGGATAAAAACAAACTTCCAAAGTTAATGGAAGTAGAAGTGGGTAGTTCTAATCAAATAAAATCTAAAATCATACTAACAAAAATACCTTCAATCAAAATTGGAGATATTGATTTTAAAGAAATTGGAGCGTTTAATTTTGATTTTGACGATTCACCTCAAATCAAATGTTACACAAATGGAGGGATTATTGGTAAAAGCATTATTAAGAATGCTGTTTGGCAAGTAAATGCTAAAGAACAAAAAATCATATTGACCGACAACATCAATAAACTAAAAAACCTCAACAATGCAATCAGAATAAAAGTAAAACTAGATAAAACTTTTAATCCGTTTATTAAAGCTAAAATTAATGATAAAACATTAACTTTTTTACTTGATTTTGGCTACGGCGGTTTTATTTCACTTACTGAAAAAGTTGGTGTAAATTTAAACTCACAAGAAATAGTCGAGATTATTGGAGAAGGTTCTATAAGTGCAAATGGTATTGTAAATGAAAGTATGTTTATTAAAACATTAGAAAGTTTTAAAATAGGACGTTCTAATCTACAAAATCAAGTTGCCTACTATTCAAAGTCTAATAATTATAATCTTATTGGTTCTGGAATTACAAAACATTTTATTGTTACCTTGAATTTTAAAGATCAGGAACTCTTGCTTACGCCAATTGAAAATACAGAAAAACTGAGCTCTAAAAAATCATTTGGCTTTGACTTAAATCGGAACGATAACAATGTATACGTGAGCAAAATTTTTAAAGATTTTTCTGCAGAAAAAGCTGGATTAAAACTAAATGACATTGTCATTTCTATTAACAACAAAGATATTACCAAAAGCTCTTATTGTGATTTCTACGATTACACAAAAGAAATTTTAAGAGGTGATGAAGCTATTCGACTAACAATTAAACGTGAAAACGTATTGCAAAACATTCAAGTAATTAAGTCTAATATATTCAATTTAGAATAAAAACACTTCTGTCAACACTGTATAAAATTGATAGCGGTTTGGGTACTAACCTGAACCGTTTTTGTATTTATTTAAGTATATTACTTTTTGAAAACTAAGTGTGTCTGATCCACTATTACACTTGTACTAAACCTTGTGCGTAATGAAAGGAATTTTAATAACCGTAATTTTAACTATAGTATCTACATTATCTTTTGCTCAAAAAACATCCAAAGATTCAATAATTGAACCATTTAAAATTGAGGATAGATTAATCTCAGGATTGGATATACCCAGGCTAAAATTAAAAGCGCATCCAGAACGTGAATACTATCAAAAAAATATTTACAAAGGGGCAGAACTAAGTGTCTACATTTTATCAAGTGAAACTGCATTAAATGAAATCAATAATTTTCCTATTGATGAATTTGTCTATTACATTAATGGTAGAGCTGATATAGAAACTAAAGATTCTACTAAACTTACTTTTTATTCGGGCGATTACCTTTTTGTACCAAAAGGATTTTCTGGAAATTGGACAAATAACGGCGGAAATAAACTTCATTTGGAATTATCAGTAATTTCAAATAAGCGAGGCGATAGCACCAAAACATCGATAGCCAAAAACCCATTTTTGCTTGACCAAGAATTATTGTCTGGAATTGGTCTAACAAAACATAATTCTACTACGTATAAGAACATTATCTATTCTGGAGTAGAATTAGATGTTTTTACAGAAGCAGAAATACCAACAAAAAAAGAAATTTCTGAAAACAAAAAAGAGCAATTCATACACATACTCAATGGTAGTTTAACAATCCGACCAATTAATAGTCAACCTCAAACATATTATAAAGGAGACTTCTTTATATTACCAAAAGGATTTAGTGGAAGTTGGGAAGTCGAAGGACAGAGATTATTGAGGATACTAAAAGTAATCTCAAAATAAAAAACATTATGATTTGCAAAGTGATAAAATATAAAAATTGATGTTTTAATATTGATAATAAATACAAAATAATACATTCAACTTAATATCAAACCAAAACTTAATTTACATCTTCTCCCCTACTTTTCTATACTTAACATTATATCACATTTAAAAAAAACATTTCCTAATCAAGACAACTATTTGATAAGAAATAGCGTCTTTAACAATAGACACCAATCATGAAAAGAAAATGATACCCAAAAAGATTAGTTATTTACTTTTATTAGTTCCCATACTATTAGTTGGTCAACAAAACCAAAAAGAAAAATATAATGCTGGATTTATGTCTTTAAACTTAAAAGACAAAGGCAGAATTTATAAGCCTGAAACCTCGAATAACGATAGTTTACATTTTCGACCTGTAGATTTAGATATTTGGTATCCATCGAATGAAAAAAAAGATAAACCATTAATTTTTGGAGATTTATTCAAATTATTTGAAGAAAGAGCTGTCAAATATCAAGAGAACAATGATTTCTCTGGACTTACTTCAGAGTTAGCACAATTTTACGTTGCCGAATTGGGTGTCGGTACAGATGGAGAAAAATTATTGGAAATAAAAACAAATAGCTTTGGTAACATAACACCTTCTAGTAAAAAACACCCAGTAATAATCTATATGGCAGGGTTTAATGGAATGGGGTTCGAGAATTACAAAGTTTTGGAGAGTTTGGCAGAAAATGGATTTGTTGTTGTTTCTATTTGGTCTGTTGGCCGTTATCCTGGTGATATGACTAATGAAAAAGAAGATATGCAAGAGCAAGTCTATGACGCTGAGTTTGCTTTGAATTACTTGAGAAATAACAAAAAATTAAATGTAGATTTAAACAATATTGGAATTCTTGCTTATAGTTGGGGAGGTATGGCTGCAGGAGTATTGTCCAATAAAAATCAAAATATAAAAACAATAGTTTCCTTTGATGGAACAGAAACTCATTATTTTGGAGAAGTTGACACGAACGTGTATGCTAACGGAGCAACTGGAGAAGATAATGACCTGTTTATTAAAGAAATATATGATTCAAATCTTCTGAATCCACAAAATCAAAACATCAGTTATCTTTATTTTGAAAGTGGTGATAAGCTCAATGATTTTCAGCCAACCGAAGAATACAACTATTTTAAAAAATTGAATTCAGAAAAATTTTATTTACGATTTGAAAATAGTACTCACGCCGATTTCACCAGTATACCATCCATTCTCAATGCATCAATAAACTCAGTTAAAATTTATGAAAACATAAATACTGCAACAGTTAATTTTTTCAATAAAACTATAAATGGTAACGATACCTTTACAGAAAATTGGGAAACATTGATTGGATCAGATTCTACGAATATTGAGACTTTTGATATTTCAGAAAAAACAATAGCTACATCAGAAATATCTGGTAAAATAATTGATGCTAAAACTAGAGAATCACTATCGTATGTAAATATTGGTGTCCTAAATGGAGAAACTGGAACAGTTACCGATATAGAAGGTAATTTTATTTTAGAAATGAATGACCAAGTTATAAACGACACTTTAAGAATTTCGATGATAGGCTACAAACCCATCGAAATATTGATAAAAGACCTGAAATCAAAAAAAATGCCTTTTTTAATTGAATTAACCGAGCATATTAGTGAGCTAAATGAGGTGGTAATTACTACTAAGGCGCTTAAGAAGAAAATCATTGGAAATAAAACCAAATCTAAATTTCTAAGTACTGGTTTTAGTTACGACCAATTAGGCGCAGAAATGGGAATTAAAATAAACATTCGAAAAGAACCAACATTTGTCGATGCTTTTAATTTCAATATTTCTTACAATCGTTTAAGTGCTAAATCTATTTTCAGAATAAACTTTTACTCATTAAAAAATAATAAACCCTTTGAGAATATTTTGACAAAAAATATACTTGTAGAAATAGAACCAAAACAGACTGGATTGATTTCGATTGACTTAAAATCTTATCACATAGTTGTAAACTCAGATATAATAGTTACTCTTGAATGGGTAGATAACGAAGGAGAAAACAAAAAAGGAGAGGCAATCTTTTTTTCGCTAGGTCTTTTAACAAACGGTACAATTTACAAAAAATCAAGTCAGGCTGAATTTAAAAAATATAGTAGTATGGGTGTTGGATTTAATATTGACATTCGGGAATAAAACATAGTTTAGCGATATATAAAAAACATAAGGCTCTGGAGCTTAATCAAAAGATCTGTGTTTGTTTGCAAAATCGTCAATTAAAAAATTGGAATTTACAAAAAATGATAAAAGGAAAATATTTATATTTGACTTAGTCCCAATCCAAAATATATCGTTTATCACCCGTCCAATGTTACCTCCCCTTAACATTGTGTGTCACTAAAAAAACAAACTATCAATGGATTATCAAACATTTCAGCCGCATCCAGATTTAGAATCCCTAATTAGCTGTTATTGGACTTTAGAAGTTCCTGCTGATAATGATTCGCAAAAACAGCGAATCGTTCCTGATGGTTGTATTGAAATGGCTTTTATTCTAGGTGATGATATAAAACGATATACTTCAGAGGATGAATTTATATTACAACCTCGTGCAATGATACTTGGGCAAACCATTAAACCATTTTATATAGAACCAACAGGATATGTGAATACATTCGCAATCCGATTTTATCCATACGGATTTGCAAATTTTGTAGCTGAGCCAATTAAAAACTTAGCTAATAAAGAAACTCCATTAGAATTATTGTTTGAAGAAAAAATAGCTAAAGAACTAGAACAAAAAATAATCTATGCAAAGAGTGTTAAACAACGAATAGAAATCATAGAAGTATTTCTTCTGGAAAGGTTAAATGATAAATCGACGGTTGAAAATATTGTAAAAACAACTATTAATGCTCTACTATCTACGAACGGAAATGCACCAATAAAAACAATTCTTAAAGATGATTTATCCAAAAGAAGACAACTTGAGAGAAAGTTTGAAAAACAAATTGGAGTTAGTCCAAAACAATTAGGCAAAGTCATTAGATTGCAAACCGCATTAAAAATATTACTTAACACAGAAACAGAAAGTCTAACTCATATTGCATACGAAAGTAAATATTATGACCAAGCCCATTTTATTAAAGACTTTAAGGAGTTTACAGGAACTAGCCCAAAAGAGTTTTTAGGGAATGAAAATATGACTCTTTCTGCTCTTTTCTACAAATAGATCGAGTGTCGCATTTTTACAATTTCTGTTTCTTTATAAAAGATAATTTTGTAGTGTTTAACTAATTGAGACAAATGAAAAAAATAATACTAATACTTGCCTTGTGTCTTATGGCTTGTAACAGCCAAAACAAATCCAAACCAGAAGAAGAAAAGCAAGATTTACCAGTAGAACAAACTACAAACGAGATGCAAAGTTTTATTTCTCTTTTTGAAATTCCTGCAACAGATATTTCACGAGCAATCAGTTTTTATCAAGCTATTTTGGGTATTAACATTGAAAAAATGGAAATACCAGGAATGGAAATGGGAATATTTCCGTATGAAGGACAAATGGTTACAGGAGTTATAATAAAAGGAGAAGGATACGCTCCTTCAACAAATGGTGTGACCATATACCTTAATGGTGGAAATAATCTTCAACATATTCTTGATAAGGTCGAAAAAAACGGAGGAAAAGTCATTGTCCCAAAAACTGCACACGCAGATGAAAGTGGATTTTTTGCCATGTTTTTAGATACTGAAGGGAATAAACTCGGTCTAAATTCCTTAAACTAAACAAAGAAAAAGCAAACGCTTTGTATTATACATAAAATCAGAGCAAAGTTTAGTTTGAAATCAAAAGGTATTTTCTTTTTGCAATAGTACTATATTTTTATAAATTTAATAAGAAATAAAAATGAGTAGATAAATTGATTGGTTAAGGTATGTTTGCCTTGCTTCAATTCATATATTTGGTATTCTTTACTATTTACCAATCAGAATCTAAATGGAAATCAAAATACATAAAACACTAAAGCCTTATCATTGGATGCTGTCAATCATTACTATTCCAATATTTGGTCTTTTTACAGCATTTTATGGTTGGATTTTTTACGCAACTATTTCTGGCCAAAATGGAATTTGGGGAAATATGTATAGTTACTATGATTTAACAAAAGAGCAATATGGTTTTTCCCGACTTATTATCCCTCTGATTTTAATCGGGTTAATGATATTCCAATTAAAATATCTGATTGAAAAAAATGCAAATCAAATGAATAAAACATTGCTAGTTTCTTTAATTTTTATTGTACTCTGGATCATCGGAGAGTTTTATTTGCAAACAAAATTTATTGGGAAAGGATAACGGAAAAAATAAAAAAAGGTATACTGTAGTCAATTAGAAAAATGGATAGTGAGAAAATCTTAAATAAAATAAGTGAAATATATTCACCTTTATCCGTCGAATGTCAAAAAGAATTCATTATCAACTCAAAACTTAGCACTTTCAATAAAGGAGAGATTGTAGTTAGAGAGGGTCAATATTCTAAAAAGGCCTATTTAATAGTGGAAGGCTGCGCAAGAGCTTATTATTTGAAAGACGGCAAAGATATTTCAGATTGGTTCACTTTCGAAAATCAGTTTATGGCACCAATTGTTAGTTTTTTTAGCGAGGAACCAAGCCCACATTATGTTGAATTTGTTGAAGATTCAAAAGTTTTAGAATTTTCGAAAGACATAATAGACAGCCTTACTAATAAACATCATGACTTCGAACGCTTTATCCGTATTGTAGTGACTGAAACTATGTTAGGTTTATGCGAAAGGTTATATACAATTCAATTTAATAAGGCCGAAGAAAGGTATAAACACTTATTAAGTATATATCCTGATATAACCAATAGAATTCCTTTTACACATATTGCTTCTTATTTAGGAATTACTCTCGAGACCCTGAGCCGGATAAGAAATCCCAAAATTCGAATTTGATTTATATCAAATGAAACTTCTTTCATTTAAATAACCTTTGTAAAAAGATTAAAAATGGAAGAAAATAACGAACAATCGAAATCAATTTGGGGGAAATGGTGGATACCATTTAGAAAATGGTTTTATCCAGCTTGGCTAGTATATGAAGTTTCAATACGCTTTTATGAATATTCATTATCTGTTCATATTTATTTTATCGAACAACAAAAGTATGTAGGACAAATCGGTGCTCAAACTTTAGCTATTTTTTGTAGCATCACTACTTTCGTCATTTGCACATTTTATTTAACCGTACCTGCTTATTTTACCCTGTTTAAGTTATTTAAAGAAGATGATTTAACAGGCTCAAGATTCGAACAGCTAATGAAAAAGTTTTTCTAATCCTCTACCTGCACAACAACTATAAGTAATATTACCGGTTATGAATACAAAAGTCATTTTAGAAAACACCCCCGATACAAGTCTGATTAACAACACGTTAAATAAAATCGATTATTCAGACACTTACGCTACAACCAATCATTTAGATAGTTTAGAGAAAATTACAAATATGATATTTGCCAATTTTCCTAATTGGGTTACAATTATGATGAAGTTTAGAAATACAATTGTGAAAATTTTCGATTTAAAAACTCAAAAACCTTCAGATTATAACACTGATTTTAAAGTAGGAGGTTACATAGGGTACTTTAAGATTTATGAAATAATGAGTAATGAAATTATTCTTGGTGCAAATGATAAACATCTCAATTTTAGAGTCAGCGTTTTTAATTCTCAAGAACTAACCTATAACATTAAAGTTTCTACCATAGTACAGTATAATAAAAGATGGGGTAAAATCTATATGACAATTGTTAAACCTTTTCATCAATTAATTGTAAAAAAAATGGTTAGAAACGCTTGTAAAAATAGCAATACACGTATTTCAAACTAAAACTATACTGATATTTCTACTCATCAAATTTATAGTCAATCCTAATGTATTAAATATGAATGCACATTTGTTTATTGCGGGAATCCTTTGTTTTATTTTAGGGCTATCTCATTCAATATTTGGAGAACTTTTAATTTTTCAACACAAAAAAAATAATAAAAAAATAACACCTACAATCGTAAAGTCTGACCTTAAAGAAAGGCATCTAAGAATTATTTGGGCTACTTGGCATATAGCTTCTTTCTTTGGCTGGTGTGTAGGTGCTATACTAATAAAAATAGCACTTAAGCAAACTATATTAAATGCTGAATTGATAGAATTCATAATAAGTTCAATTGCAATTGCAATGTTTTGTTCTTCCTTTCTGGTTTTATTCGGAACAAAAGGAAAACATCCTGGATGGGTAGTTTTCCTAGTAATTGGAATTTTAACACTACTAGGAATCTAAAAATAACAAAAAGATGAATAAACGAATAGTACTAATCATTGGCCATCCAGATAAGGAAAGTTATAATAATGCATTAGCAGAAGCATATAAAAAAGGAGTACAAACTTCTGGTACTGAAATTCAAGAGATAATAATTCGAGATTTAGAATTTAACCCAAACCTTCAATTTGGATATAGAAAAAGAACAGAACTGGAGCCAGATTTGTTAAATGCTCAAAAAAAATTGAAATGGGCTGACCATCTGGTATGGATTTATCCTGTATGGTGGGGCTCTGTACCTGCAATTATGAAAGGTTTTTTAGATAGAGTTTTACTTCCTGGATTTGCTTTTAATAAAAGAAAAAACTCTTTGTGGTGGGATAAAAGTTTTACTGGCAAAACGGCTAGAATAATCTGCACCTTAGATCAGCCAAGTTGGTATTACAAATGGTTCTATAGAAGTCCTAGTCATAATGCCATGAAAAAATTAACAATGAATTTTATAGGTGTAAAAAAAGTACAAATTACAACTATAGGACCAATAAGACTATCCAAAGAAGAATTTAGAGTCAAATGGCTAAAAAAAGTCGAAAAACTAGGGTTAATGAACAAATAATAATTAGCTACAACATGGTGGTATATAAGTAACAATGGAAGAAGTGTCAAACCTAAGTTTTAAATGTATAAACCGTCTTCATTCTCAATAGAGACAATCAATTTGGATTTATCTCATAACCATTTTAAGAGTAATAATCTTAAAAGAAATATTTTGTGATTTATATCATTTTTTAAATAGTTGATAGATAGTAGATTTAGTATTTAAATCAAAAACATAATACTAATATAAATTATAACTTTTTTACTTATAATGTGTTTACTTTAAAGTTCTTTCGCGCTACAAAACAACTAGTTAAAAATTAATGTTATGAACAAAGAACATCCAAATATCGAGGTTTTAAAAAGACTTGACCTTACCAACTTAGTAGCAAGTACCGAAGTTATTGCAGAAGACTTTGTTTGGCATTATTTTAACCCAGAATTGCCCGACTTAGAAGGAGACTATTTCGGTCTTTCTGGTTTAATGGACTTTTTTAAAAAATTATCTGATCTCACCACTGGTACCTTTAAGATAAACCCTCTGTCTATTACTCCTATGGGAGATGAAATAGTTGTCGTGCATGTCAAAGACACTATGCTATTAAAAGGTAATCAAATGGAAGTTGACGCCGTTGTCGTATGGAGTATTTTTGATGGTTTGATCAAAGAAGCCTGGGACATTCCTGCAGTGCGTACTGCTACCGTTATAAAATCATAAAAACAGAAACTATGAAACTAGTAGAGGTAACACCAGAAAATGCTGTAAAAGAAACTTTCTTCTGCATAAAGAATACTAAAAAACAAGGATTTAAAGATAAACTTAAATGGTTTAAAAAGAGCTACAAAGAAGGTCTAAAAATAAAAATTCTTAAAAATGATGAAGACAAAATGATTGGGTTTATAGAATACGTTCCAGCCATAAAAGCATGGAGACCTATAGATGCTGATAACTATATGTTTATTCATTGTACTTATATATACGCTAAAAAGGATCGGAATAAAGGTTATGGATCAATACTCATTGAAGATGCTGAAAAAGAGGCAAAAACCAAGGGAATGGATGGCTTATGCGTAATAACGAGTAAAGGTGGTTGGCTGGCTAATAAAACTCTTTTTGAGAACAATGGTTTTGAACAACTCGAAGCAAAAGATAGGTTTGAACTTCTTTCAAAAACATGGAACAGCAGCGCTAAAAAACCTAAATTCTACAATTGGACCAATCAACAAAAAAAGTACAAAGGTTGGCATTTACTTTATGCAGACCAGTGTCCCTGGAACGAAAAGTCTGCAGTAGCAATACTAAACGTAGCAATGGATTACGGTGTAGATTTGAAAGTATCTAAAATAAATACAGTAGAAGAAGCAAAAATGGCCCCTTCGGGATTTGGAGTTTTCAATCTATTGCACGATGGTAAGTTACTAGAAGACCATTATATTAGCGCGACACGATTTAGAACTATTTTGAAAAAGGAACTGGATATGTCAAAATAAAATAATGAAAAGTACAACATCATGTATACTTAATTTACCAATACATCTGAAAATCACAACTGATTTTCTCAACTATCCCCCACACAAACCATTACCTAGTATTTTTAAAACCTAATAAATTTTGTCATAGATTTTAAAAGTTCGTATTTAATCGTAGCAAAGTAAATTAAAAAAAGTCTGTATTCAAAAGCATAAAAGTATAAAGAGAAATTAGATTTATCTGCAAAAAATTCACGCTAAGAGTGCTGTAAAATTTGCACTTGAACAATAACTCCTTGCTAACTTTAAACATAAAAGTAAAACTTAATATAAAATAGAAATGTACAAAAAAATGATTGTTAAGATATACTCTCCTTAATTCTATTCATATATTTAACATTCGAACTAGAAAACTAAATAAATGATATTCGGAACAGTTTTTACCGGACAAATTAAAAGTCAAAATAAGCAATGAATTGATTAAAAAAAGTAATTTTTAGACAAAACATTAATAATATATTAATGCAGTACTATAGGTTATCGCCCTAAAAATTTCAACATCAGAAAAAAATCGATAATTCGTTAATAAATATCATAATTCTTTTTGGAGCTATTCAAGGCTTTGCATTGTGTCTGTTTTTTTTAATTAAAAAAAAGGTAAACAAAAATGCGCTTGGTTATTTTGTATTATTCCTTTTCTCTTTATCCTTCTTTAATCTTATATATTATTTTCTCATTATGCAGATAACGGTAATTGCCGGTATCCCCATAACCTCATTCCCTTTTCCTTATAAATACCTCATCGGAGTAGGGTTTTACTTTTACATAAAATCTCAAATATCTAAAGATGAAAATATCATTGCTAAACTTGAATATTTTTTATTTCTACCAGCTTTACTTTATACTATTTTAAGAACTTACTGGTATATAAACCTTCATACAGGTATAAACAAAAATATCTTTTTGAATGTCTACAAAACAGGATTTTTTGTTTATAATGAATTTGTTTATTTGATTTTTAATCTTCTACTACTTTTTTTCGCTATACGATTCTTAAAAAGAACCAGTACGCAAATCAAAGGTTTTAATACAGCGCGAAAAAACTGGAGGTGGCTCTTAAAATTTTCCTACGTATTTATGGCTATTACAATAGTAAACTTACTACATCAAAGTATTATGAGTCTTACCGGTTTACAAGATAATGGACAACTATACCTAATTATTCTAGTGATGAATACGATCTATATTTATTGGGTAGGTTTAGAAACATTGACAAAATCAAAATTCTTATTTAATAGTTTTAGCCTAAAACAAAAAAACACCGAGCAACAGCAACCTATAAATCCATTTGCGCAAAAACTTGAACATTATATAAAAACAGAAGAAGTTTTTACAAATAAAAACCTGAAAGTGGCTGATCTGGCTTATTTATTAGAAACAACCGAAAAAGAATTGTCTTCATATATACACGAATCATTTAATATGTCATTTTCAGATTACATAAATCAACATAGAGTTGAAAAAGTAAAAGAATTACTGATATCTGAAAACCAAAATATATATACACTCATAGCTATCGCAGAAAGTGCAGGCTTTAGTTCTAAGTCTTCCTTTAACACCGTCTTTAAGAAAGTTACCGGCATAACACCCACCCAATACAAGGTAATGCATAAAAAATAATACATCCATTATTTTTTTTCTGGACATTCTTCTCTTCTTTTTTAACAAAAATAAGTGATTCCAAAATTAGCTTTGCTCATATAATCATTTATTAAAACTTAAAATTATGAAGTCAATATTTAAAGGTATTTTATTTAGTTTATTATTAATTACAAATGTATATGGTCAAGATAAGCCGAAAACCATTAAAGACAGTATCGCATTTTTTTATAATGATTTATTAAATAATCTAGAATCAAAGTACTTAAACCGTAAAGAAATAGACTGGGATAATATAAAGGCATACACTCTTAAAAATGCATTTGAAGCGAAAGATTTTGAGACATCTTTAAAAACTACGACTAAATTATTTGATACTATAGGTTGCAATCATTGTGAATTATTTGCCGAGAAAGACTCTTATAAAAGCACTTTAAATACCCCCTTATCACAGGATGATTTCAGCATCGAATTTTTAAGAGCATTAGAAAATGAAACTGGGTTCAATTTTGATGTTAAACTTATTAATAAAAATATTGGTTATATAAATATGCCTGGAATGTTGTTGATTAATTTGTCTCAAGATTCACTCAACCTCAAAACACAAAAAATGTATGATAAGATCGTTGAATTAAAGAAAAAAGAAACTATCAAAGGTTGGGTGATAGATTTACGTTTCAATATTGGGGGTAATGCTTATGTAATGTTAGCAGCTTTGTACAATTTGTTAGGAGATAATATTGTTTATAATTCAGTTGATATAAATGGAGCTAAGATTAATACGAATAGATTAGAAAATGGTGGATTTTATTCTGGAAAAACTTTAAAAACCAAAGTAAACATTTCTACTCCACCAGATTTACAGATACCTGTAGCACTTATCATTGGTAAAATGACAGGTAGTGCAGGGGAAGATATAGCGGTCGCTTTCAAGAATAGAAAAAATGTAATTTTTATTGGAGAAAAAAGCTATGGTTTCCTAACAGGTAATGACGTTTTTGAGCTTCCTTTTAATACAAAAATAGCCCTTACTATGTCTTATATTGTTGATGTAAATAATAAGTATCGAGAATACATTATTCCAGATATTGAAGTTATCAAAAAAGATAATTTTAAGGATTTAGCAAAGGATGAAAAAATAATTCGAGCAATAGCATTTTTTGAAACTGTAAAAGAATAATACTATTGAAAACTATATGAAATTAATTGTTAGTGCTAATTTACTAATCAAAAACTTCTTGGGTTTTCTTATTTGGTTCTTAGTTAAAACAGTTTAAAACATAACTATTTTTGTATAAATCGATTAGTTGCATAACAAAACTGTAACATTTTTTAAATCACAGTATCTATAGAAAAGGTAATGTTATTATGCATTACCTTTTTAAAGAATGTAGTTATTCATTTTAAAAAACTAATCGCAATGGGTTTACACTTTAATTCTCTTACTCGTCTATTCAATCATCAATTAAACGAACATACAAATATTCCAATCTTTTTTACAGTGCTAATCACACTATTATTCACCAATGTGACTTTTGGTAGTTCAACACCAACAAATACATCTTCAAAAGATTTGGTTACAATTTCTAATGGGGCTATTGCTTATGCATATCCCATTTCTAATATTAAAATTGACGGAGATATTTCTGACTGGCCTACAGACCTGGAACGTTATCCTATCAATAAATTTCCATATGGTGGTGATCTTAAAAATAAAAATGATTTTGATGCATATTTCAATGTGGGATATAACATTTCAGAAAAAGCATTATACGTTATTGTTGTTGTCACTGATGAATCTCATGTTGTTGACACATCTGATGAATCAGATTGGAATACACAAGACAGTTTTAATTTTTACATAGATGAACAACACTCTCCTAATGGATCTGGTGTTGATTTGTATCAGTTTAGCGAACATTACAAAGATACTAACGATCAATCCGTGAGTTGGGATCCATCAAAAAAGGAAACCAGCTGGGATAATATAGAAATTATATCTAAGCGAAAAAGCACTACGACTATTTATGAGTGCAAAGTGAAGTTAAGCAATACCATAAAAGTTGGTAAATCAATAGGGATTGACCATGTATTTATCGATAAAGACGCAGATGATGATAAGAACTCTAACTCCTTTATCGCCTGGGGAAATGGCGGAGGAAAAAGTAGCGCTCCTGGAAGATTAGGAGATGTAATTCTAATGAAGGAAAAAGAAAAAACAGGTACAATACAAGGAAAAATTGCGTGGAAAGATGCAAAACTAAAGAAATATCCCAATCAAATTCGATTTACTGCTAAAAACAACTCTGATCTTTGGGTACAAACAGCAGTGGATTCAATGGGCAATTATACTTTGGATATTCCTACAGGTGAATACATCATCTCTCCTGCAAAAAAACTATTCTACTCAGATGAAAGTCAATTTAGAGATGAAAAATTAGTTAGAATTAACACTCAAAATGATAATAGTAATGTAACCGTAATTGCTAATAAAACAATAGATGCTCCGGTTCTTCAACTTTCTGTAGTCCCTGATCCTGACATAATACCAGGAAAAGGAATATTACATGATTTTGACACAAACAAAACAGTAATGGTCGATAAGTTTATTAATACATATCAAGAGCATTATCAAATCCCTGGAGTTTCACTCGCATTAATCAAAGATGGTAAAATTGTATACCATAAAACGTATGGAGTAAAAAACACACTTACTAAAGAAAAAGTAGATGATAAAACATTATTTGAAGCTGCATCTATTACCAAACCTGTTTTTGGTTTTGCTGTTATGCGATTAGTAGAACGAGGAATTATTAATTTAGATAAACCTTTATATGAATACTTACCTTTTGAAGATATCGCACATGATGATCGATATAAATTGATCACGGCACGTCATGTCATGTGTCATAAGACAGGGTTTCCTAATTGGGCATGGATGAATGAAGATGGTAAAATAGATATAAAATTTACTCCCGGGACAAAATATCAATATTCTGGAGAAGGTTTTGAATACTTAAAAAGAGTTGTTGTTCATATTACAGGTAAGGATATAAATACAATACTCAAAGAAGAAGTATTAACTCCATTAGGATTAGAAAATACTTACTTTTCAAAAAATGACTATCTGGCAAAAGTGGTCTCCAATGGGCATTTTGATAACCTACCCTCGCAAACTACTTTGCCAAGTAATCCTGGTATGGCTTGGAGTATGCATACCGAAGCTAAAACATTCACTAATTTCTTATTAGGATTATCTGATAAAAAAGGGTTAAAAGCTGAAACATATCAGGAAATGTTTAAAGTACAGACTGAGATACCCAAAGATGAAAAGGATACCAGATCAAAAGAATGGCAAGACTATTTTGGTTTGAGTATCCACATGCAAAAAACCCCATTTGGCCCCAGTTTTGGTCATGGTGGTAATAATGGAGACTTTAGATGCCTTGCTGTAATGTATCAGGATTTAGATATGGGATTCGTAGTTTTTACGAATAGTAATACAGGAGAAATACTACATGATGATCTTGTAGAATATTTGATTACAGGTAAGCAACAGAAGAAAAAACTATAATAATTTTCTATAATCGATCACGATCGTAAAAACATTATGTATGATATGAATCGTATACTTATCTTTTGTTTAATTTCTATCTTACTCCTTGGATGCCAAACAAAGAACCAAAATAACCTGTAAAGAATTTGAACAATTAGTTTATCTAATATCACAGGTCGAAATGATTTGCAACCTTGGCGCAACCATCATATAAATAATGCATCTAATAATTAAATTAAGATACTCAACTGTGAAAAAAATAATATTTACTGTATTCTCTATCTGTATTCTATTCTCTTGCTCAAATGATGATGAATCGACAACTACAGAATTTGATGCTAAGCAATACCCTCAAAAATGGCAATTAATCGAAATGACTGGAAGCATTGCCAATGTTCCTCCAACTAGAGGAAATGATATGGAATGGCAAGAATACTATATATTACAATCCAACAAAACGTTTATTAAATCAAGAGAGGTTAATTCGGAAATAACTGAAGCAACAGGTACTTATAAATTTATAACACTATCAGATGATACTTATATCGAATTATTATATCCTTCGAATAATATCCTCATAGGAAATTGTACAGCAGAACACAAAGAACTAATTAGAGTTAATACAAACGACAAATTAACAGGAACCTGGGCAGCCTGTGATGGTCCAGGTTTGTTTTATCAAAGAATTGAATAAGGCTAATTATTATATTTAAACTTGATGTCCCTATTTTAGGGACATTTTTGTACATACAAATCTGTACTCTATGCCTTCCCTCCCATTTTATTATAAACTTATGGTATATACTGTGAAAAATAGATAATTCTTCATAAATGTTGTAAAAAACAAAACAAAATAACGACATAGTACATAAGCATATTATAGAATAACTCTCAAAATTTCATCTATGATCGATACTTTTTTAAAACATGCTTTATATATAATGCTCTCTGTTTTTTGTATGCATGTAAGTTCACAAGAAAAAACATCTCCAAAAAATCAAAGTATAGAATTAGGGAAAGTAAGCTGGTATAGAGATTATGACACTGCAATAACATTAGCAAAAAAACAAAAAAAAGAAGTTCTTATATTATTTCAGGAAGTTCCGGGGTGCTCTACCTGTAGAAACTATGGACATAATGTTCTAAGTCATCCTTTAATGGTTGAGGCCATAGAAGATTTATTCATTCCTTTGGCAATTTATAATAATAAAGGAGGCAAAGATGCACAAATTCTAAAACGATATAATGAACCAAGTTGGAATAACCCTGTAGTAAGAATTGTTAATACAAAAGGTGAAAATATAGTAAAAAGAGTAGCACGTAATTATTCTGCAATTGCACTTTATAATGCTATGGAAAATGCATTAAAAAGTCAAAAAAAACATATTCCAGAATATATGAAGTTATTGGGATCAGAACTTGCCTCATCGCAAAATAGTAATATTAAAGAAAAATACTATAAAATGTATTGTTTCTGGACCGGAGAGAAACATTTAGGTAATGCCAAAGGTGTATTAACTACAGAACCAGGGTTTATTGGTCATAATGAAGTTGTAAAAGTAAAATACGACGAACAATTAATAAACAAGAATGAACTAAATGCGTATGCTAAGCAAGTAGATTTTTATCCAATTCTTAATGATGGATCTTATCATATTGCTTCAAAAGATCGTCAATACTATTTACAACATACAGATTATAAATATTTACCTTTAACCGAATTGCAGAAAACAAAAATTAATAGTGCCTTAGGAAGTAAGAAATCACCTAAAAAATATTTGAGCCCTAAACAAATAATCTGGCTCAATCAAATCAATAATACGAATACAAAAAAAGAAGTATTGTATAATAAAGATTTCGCATCTGCCTGGGATAGAAAAAACAACAAATGATTCTATCATGCTAGGGAATAAAAGGTTTTCTACGGTAATATAACAAATAGTTATTATCTCTTTAAATATCCTTAAGTATTTGAACCATGATTTAAGATATTTTTATACTTCTTCATCCCCTCTATATACGATAAACTTTATTATTTTTAGCTTAGATAATACAACAAAACACCAATCATCATGATTAAGAAAATAATATTAGTTCTTTTTGTGACCTTTTTTAATTTTAACTCGTTTGCAACTCCAACTAAAATAATGGTACGAGCTAAAGCCAAGGATGCCAAGTTTATTGGTAATTCTATAGGAGGTGCGTATATCATTATACGTAATCAACGTACTGGCGAGATTCTTTCTCAAGGCAAGACCAAAGGAGGAACTGGAGATACTAGCCTTATCATGAAAACACCAAGAGAAAGAAATATCAATATTACAGATGATAAAACTTCTGGTTTTTTGGCTGAATTAGATATATCAGAACCTGTTTTTGTAAGTATAGAAGTATTTGCTCCTATAAATAAAAAACAAGCTACGGTATCAGGATCAACTACACTATGGATAATCCCAGGAAAAGATATATTAGGTGATGGTATTATTATTGAAATCCCGGGTTTTGTAATCGATATTTTAACCCCCAGAACACATCAGTTTATTTCGCTAAAATCCATTGAAGAAAAAAGTATTAGTATACAATCCAACATTGTAATGATGTGTGGTTGTACGATTAGCGATGGTGGGCTTTGGGATGCAAATCAAATAGAAGTAAAAGGAATATTAAAAAAAGATGGTACTAAAATACAGGAGATTCCTCTTAAAGTAAGTTCTCCAAATCTCTTCGAAGGCTCTATAAATGTTGATTCTACAGGGAATTATGAACTTATTGTATATGCATATCACCCAAAGACCGGAAATACCGGAGTTGACAAAGTAAATTATATTATAACTCCCTAATATATTCGTATGGATAAACCAGAACTATATTTTAAAAACGATAAAGAGTGGCGTGCATGGCTCCATGAAAACTATAATCAATCTCAAGGGGTATACTTAATTCTTTATAAAGTAGAAAGTAAACAACCCAGCATGCGTTGGGAAGAAGCAGTCAGAGTTGCTTTATGTTATGGTTGGATTGATTCTACCGTTAAAAGGTTAGATGATCTACGTCGTAGACAATATTTCTGTCCGCGTAAGCCTAAAAGTATTTGGAGTAAAGTCAATAAGACTCATATTATAGATTTAATTAAAAACAATTTAATGCATGAAAGTGGATTAATGAGTATAGACACTGCAAAAAAAAATGGTTCATGGATTGCTCTGGATGATGTCGAAGACGGTATTATTCCTAAAGATCTAAAACATGCATTTGTTCAAAATCCAAAAGCCTTCAAGAATTATCAAAACTTTGCAAAAGGATATCGCAAAAGTTATCTCTATTGGCTCTATAACGCAAAACGTCAAGAGACCCGTGATAAGCGAATTGTAGAGATTATTAAATTTTGTGAAGCTAATATAAAATCAAGAGGGAATTGGTGATATCCTTTAAAACATTAATCGTTTTATGTTATCCATATATCCTCGACTAACCCGCACTACTTCATCATTTTGCATTACGACATCGTAGCTCTTGGTATATTTATTTAACTCTTTTACTTTATTTAAATTAATAATTGAAGAACGGTGCACCCGGATTAAAATCGCGTTATCTAATTTTTCTTCTAATGCAGAAATGCCAAAATTACTTAGATATACCCCTGTATCTGTTATTAATTTAGAGTAATCTCCATAGGCCTCAATACGTATAATATCTTCTACAGCTATAGTAATTAACTTACTTTGAGACTGTACAAGTATTCGCTCGGGATATTTTGGTTGATCCATTAATAAGCTTTCTGCCAAAGGCCTAATCTTATTTTCACCTGTATATGAATTTAAACGTTCTATTGCTACCTTAAACCTTTCCTTGGTATATGGTTTTAATAAATAATCGATTGCATGTACATCAAAGGCTTGCAATGCATATTTGTCATATGCAGTAGAAAAAATAATCTGAGGAATTTCATCAATATGGGTGAGTACATCAAATCCAGTCATTCCCGGCATTTGTACATCCATAAATACAAGATCTGGTTTAAACTCATTAATCATTTTAACCGCATCAACTCCATTATTAGCTTCTCCTAACAAGATCAACTCTGGGAAATCAGCTAGATATTCTTTGATGAGTTTCCTTGCTGCAGCTTCATCATCTATAATGATTACCTTCTTCATTTTATATAGTAAAATTAATTTTTAGTCCTTGTGGTGTATTATCACTTAACTTAAGCGTAGAATTATACATTTTTTCCAAGCGCATTCTGGTATTAGTTAGTCCAATACCTTTTCCGTATACTTTTCCTTTGTCTTTAATACCAATACCAGTATCCCCAATCTCAAAATGAAGTTTATCTTCTTTTTTGAATATTGAAATAGATATTTCACCTCCTTCTATCAGAGAAGCAAGACCATGTTTAATAGAATTTTCAACCAGTGGTTGTAATAGCATAGGTGGTATTTTTTCTTCCATCACATTTTCTGCCACGTCAATCTTTATTTGAAGACGTTCTTCGAAACGTTCTTTTTCTAGTGTCAAATATTTTTTCACAAAATCTAATTCCTCCCTTAGAGGAACCTTTTCAACTTGAGAGGCTTGTAACTGATACCTAAACAAATCTGATAATTCTGCTATCAAATGTCTAGTCTTTTCATTTTCAGGGGGTACAGAAGCACTAATTGTGTTAAATATATTATACAAGAAATGTGGATTTAATTGAGCCTTTAATGCTGATAATTCACTTTTTAAGGCTGCAGCACGTAATTCACCTTCTAATTCTATTTTTTTTTGATTATCAATATGATACTGGTACGAATGAAATATTCCAAACTGAAGTATATAAAAAAGCGCAGGAATATAGAAATCCCATGTTCGTCCTGCTCCATCCAAATAGAAAAATCCAAATATATCACTTATGGAATAGTACAATTGCTGCCATACAATGATAAAAGACGGTAATAACACAATATGCAATAATAGCTTACTTTTCATCGACCAATTCTTTAAAACCCTAAAAAGAAGCCACCAAATAGGAATAGTAATAATAAGTTTCAGTAGATAATCTAAACCACCATCATCGATAAAATTAATAAGGTCGAATAAAGAATCCTCCTCTTTATTATACCCTTCTCTATTCGCCCATATCGCTAAGTGATATGCAAATGCGAAAAACACATAAATTGCAACAAAGGCAATAAGTTCTACCGTTCTGATGCCAAAAACTTTTCTTTCTAAAAATGGTTTTCTCATAATTATGTATTATCGTATACAAAACTAAAACTAATACATTTCTCCTTTACATATATTTCGACGAATTGTCTTATATCCAGACGAGTTGTCTTTTCCCATTTAACGGGACAATAGTCAACTCATCGGTTTCTACATGACTAGTATTGTTTCATTTTTCAAATTTGTCGAAACAAAAAAATAATCAATCATGTACGGAAAAAGTAATAAATTTATTCTAATTATTGTTCTTGTGTTCTTATCGATGAACATAAGTAAAGCACAAAATACAATTAAAGGTATTGTTCTGGATGAGCAATCAAAACCTGTTGATGCTGCCACAATATCTCTTATTCGATCTTCAAACAAAGAATTCATTACGGGAGTAATTACCAATAACAAAGGAGAATTCAATATTGAAAACATTAAAGATGGAACTTATCAGGGTATTATTTCAAGTCTTGGTTTTACAGACTACACTACCGCTCTGATTACAATACAAGGCGAAGATGTAGATTTAGGAAGAATTAGTCTTGTTATAAAAACAGAAAGCCTTGATGAAGTTACTGTGGTTGCAGAAAAACCAATCGTACAAGTCATGGCAGATAAGACTGTTTTTAATGTACAAAACACATTAAGTGCCAGCGGAACATCTGGTTATGAGCTTTTGCGTAAGGCCCCTGGTGTTATTGTAGATAATAATGATAATCTTATTGTAGAAGGAAAAACCGGAGTTTTAATATATATAGACGACAAACCTTCTGTACTTAGAGGAGAGGATCTCACGAACTATTTAAAAACCATTCAATCCAGTAATGTAGAAGCTATAGAGATTATTACACAACCATCATCAAAATATGAAGCCGAAGGAAATGCAGGTATCATCAATATTAAATTAAAAAGAGATAAAACTCTCGGTACAAATGGTTCTCTAAGTGCAGGTATTACCTATGGTGACTTTGCTCGATATACCAGTTCTGTTTCCTTTAACACCAGGAATAAGAAATCAAACTTCTTCGGAACCTATAGTAATCGTTTTGGAAAGAGTTTTAGTTTTATTGATCTGTTTAGAACACAAAACAATACTATTTTTGATGCCAAATCAGAAACTGTAAATGATAATAACAGTAATAATCTAAAACTAGGATATGATTACTTTGCTAATAAAAAATCTACTTTTGGTATTATTCTTACCGGAAATTTTAACAATGTAATATCAGATACTGATTCCAGAACACCAATTATTCGTCAAGGTAATAGTAACCCCGAGCAAGTTTTAATTGCAGGTAGTGATTCTGATACACAAACCAGTAACCTATATGCCAATGCAAACTACCGTTATAGCGATACCCTGGGATATAGTATGAATATCGATTTGGATTATGGACAATATAATAATGATCGAACAAACTTACAGCCTAATCAATATTTTAACGGAGATGAAACCGAATTACAAAGCGAAACAACCAATTTTTTTAGTACTCCGATAGACATTACTATTTTTACTTCAAAAGCAGATTATGAACAAAATTTTCTTAAAGGAAAATTGGGACTTGGTATTAAATATTCTAATATAGATACTGAAAACGGGTTTGATTTTTTTGATAGAATAAGTGGTCAGGATATTATTAATCTTGATCAAAGTAATGATTTTACATATGATGAAGAGATATATGCTGCCTATTTTAATTACAATCGTAAATTCAAAAAAATTAATTTACAATTTGGTCTACGTGTAGAACAAACAAAATCGGACGGGCAGTTATTTAGCCGTCAGGATACAGGCGATGATAGGGTTAAAAGAGATTATACTGATTTTTTTCCTAGTGGTGGTATTACTTACCAAATGAATCAAAAAAATTCTATTGCATTAACCTATAGTCGAAGAATACAACGTCCTAATTATCAAAACCTAAATCCTTTCGAATTTAAACTTAATGAATTATCGTTTAGAAAAGGAAACCCGTTTTTACAACCTCAATATACAGATAATATAAAATTATCACATACACACAATTATAGATTAACAACTGCTATAAGTTATAGTTTTGTAGGAGATTATTTTGCACAAGTAACAGAAGCACAGGATGAAGATCAAAATTTTATAATCACCAGAAATGTAGCAGACCAAAAAATTATTAACCTTAGTATATCTTATCCTACCAAAATTAATAACTGGTGGAGTGTATACTATAGTCTTAATGCATATAGAAGTATTTTTGAAGCCACTAATCAAGATTTTGTTTCTGTATCTCAAAATACCTTAAGTCTATATGGTCAAAATACTTTTTCATTGCCAAAAGGTTATAAAATGGAAATCTCTGGATGGTTTAATTCTCCATCTATCTGGGGAGGGACTTACCAAATTAAAAGTTTAGGCTCCTTAAATCTAGCCTTCCAAAAACGTTTTTTCTCTGATAAATTGACTGCCCGCTTAGCATTTAATGATATTTTATACACCTCTCCCTGGCATGGAGATACACGATTTGGAGATCTATCAATACGAGGTAATGGAGGATGGGATAGCAGACAGGTTCGTTTTAATTTGACGTATAACTTTGGAAGTAAAGAAGTAAAAAAATCCAGAAAGCGTAAAACCGGAATTGAAGATGAAAAAAATAGGATTTAGGATTCCTTTAGTAACTAAAATTGCATTAACAACACTTTAAGATATTTTATGTGATAAATCCTTATTTTCGGATTACATAAACTACGAATCATGCACAAACACATTATCTCTTTCTTGATATTGGGATTATTAATTGTAACAACTACTCAAGCTCAGAAAGACAAAAAAGATAAAAAAGAAGAAGAAAAATGGGATGTTTCTAATCCCAAAGGAGAATTTAATTATAAAGACCACAAATTTAATACTGATGAAGGTACCTGGATGAATCTAGATGTAAGTCCAGATGGAAAAACTATTATTTTTGACCTTTTAGGGGATATTTATAGTATCCCCTTTTCTGGAGGAAAAGCAAAAGTATTACGTACAGGAATTCCTTTTGAAGTACAACCACGTTTTAGTCCAGATGGAAAGAAAATTTCCTTTACCAGTGATGCAGGAGGCGGTGATAATATATGGGTGATGAACCGAGATGGTAGTAATGCAAAACAAATTACTAAAGAAAGTTTTAGATTATTAAACAATGCTACCTGGATGCCTGATGGTAATTATCTTATTGCAAGAAAACATTTTACTTCTCAACGGTCATTAGGTGCTGGAGAAATGTGGCAATATCATATCACAGGTGGTTCTGGAATACAGCTTACCAAAAGAAAAAATGACCAACAAGACGTCAATGAACCCAATATCACTCCTGATGGTAAATATATGTATTACAGTGAAGATATGTATCCCGGTGGATTCTTTCAATATAACAAAGATGCCAACAAACAAATCTATGCTATTAAAAGATACGATTTCGAAACTGGGAAAACCATAACAGTTACAGGAGGGCCAGGAGGAGCAGCGAGACCACAAGTATCTCGAGATGGAAAGAAATTAGCATTTATAAAAAGAGTACGAACAAAAACTGTATTGTACATTCATAACCTGGAAACAGGAGAAGAATGGCCTATTTATGACAAACTTAATAAAGATCAACAACAAGCCTGGGCAATTTTTGGCACCTATCCTAATTTTAGCTGGGCACCTGATAATAAAGAAATTGTTTTCTGGTCTGGCGGGAAAATTAATAAAATTAATATTGAGACTCAGGAAATAGCTAATATTCCATTTTCAGTAGATGCCAACATTAAAATCGCAGAGACATTACATTTTAATGCTCCGGTATCTCCAGATGAATTTACTGCAAAGGTAATTCGTAATGTAGTAACTTCTCCCGATGGCAAAACACTGGTATTTAGTGCTCTTGGGCAATTATGGAGTAAACATTTACCCAAAGGCAAACCTCAACGGCTTACAACTCAGTCTGCTGATTTTGAATTCGAACCTAGCTTTTCTACTGATGGACAATATATCGTTTATGTCACCTGGAATGATGAGAATTTAGGCGGAATAAGTAAAATTCCATTGTCGGGAGGAACACCTACTAAGCTTACGACAAAAAAAGGGATTTATAGAACCCCTGTATTTAATTCTACCAATAGTTTGATCACTTTTAGGAAAGAAAATGGAAATAGTGATCAAGGATTGAGTTTTACAAAAAACACGGGGATATATACTATGTCTTCTTCTGGAGGTATTGCAAAGTTAATAACAGATGAAGGTGAATATCCTATGTTTTCTGCTAATGGAGAAAGGGTTTTTTATCAAACTGGAGGTACATATTTTGGAAGTCTTACAAAGGAACTAAAATCTGTGGATTTAAACGGAAAGGATAAAAAAACACATGTCAAATCCAAATATGCAAATCGATTAGTACCTAGTCCGGATAACAAATGGATAGCATTTACGAATTTACATAAAGCTTTTGTAGCTCCTTTGGTGATCAATGGAAAAGAAGTAGATCTCGATAATAAATCTAAATCTGTACCCGTATCTCAGATTACTAAAGATGCAGGTGTAAATCTTCATTGGTCAAAGGATAGTAAAAAAGTATTCTGGACATTAGGTGATGAATATTTTTCTAATGATATAAAAGATCGTTTTACATTCTTACCTGATTCTCCTGAAAAAGTTGGTGATATTACGGATAATGGGATCAAAATTGATTTAAAAGTAAAAACCGATGTACCACAAGGTCGAACTGCATTTACTAATGCCAGAATAATTACAATGGAAGGCGATCAGGTCATAGAAAATGGTACAATCATTATAAGAAATAACCGTATTGAAAAAATAGGTGACGTTTCTGAAATATCTGTTCCTGGAGATGCAAAAGTATATGATGTAAAAGGCAAAACGATTATGCCTGGTATTGTAGATGCTCATGCTCATGTTGGAGGATTTAGATACGGATTAACAACCCAGAAGCACTGGCAATTATATGCGAACCTTGCTTTTGGAGTAACCACATCTCATGACCCTTCTGCCAATACAGAATCAATATTTACCATGTCTGAAATGATACGAAATGGTCAAATGGTAGGTCCTCGCCTCTACTCTACCGGAATTATTTTATATGGTGCAGATGGAGATTTTAAAGCTGTCGTAAATTCATTAGAAGATGCACGATCTTCAATCCGTAGAACCAAGGCGTTTGGAGCCAAATCTGTAAAAAGCTATAATCAACCTCGAAGAGATCAACGTCAGCAGGTAATACAAGCAGCCAGAGAACTTCAAATCAATGTTGTTCCAGAAGGAGGTTCTACCTTTTATCATAATATGAGTATGATTATGGATGGACATACCGGAATAGAACATAATATTCCTGTAGCACCTGTATATAAAGATGTAAATGAATTGTGGAAAAGAAGTAAGACAGGATATACTCCAACATTAATTGTAAACTATGGAGGTATGAATGGAGAATATTACTTCTATCAAAAAGATAATGTTTGGGAAAATGAAAAATTACTTAAATATACCCCCAGAGCTATTGTTGACGCACGTGCTAGACACAGAACTATGGTACCAGATGAAGAATATGAAAACGGACATATTCTTGTTTCAAAAACCTGTAAGGCTTTAAGTGATGAAGGAGTAAAGGTTAACTTGGGAGCACATGGGCAATTACAAGGTCTTGGAGCACATTGGGAATTATGGATGCTTCAACAAGGCGGGATGACAAACTTAGAAGCTTTAAGAGCCGCAACCTTAAATGGTGCACAATATATAGGAGCTGGAAACGATATTGGTTCCCTTAAAGAAGGAAAGTTAGCAGATTTAATTGTATTGGATAAAAACCCTTTAGAAAATATTAGAAATACTGAAACGGTAAAATATACCATGGTCAATGGTAGGTTATTTGATACGGATACCATGAATGAAATAGGAAATACTACCAAAAACAGAAGTAAATTCTGGTGGGAGAATGCGAACTATAGTCAAGCTTTTCCTTGGCATAAAGAATCTCAAAGTTTTATGCGCCCAGGATGTGGTTGTCATATCGGACATAATTAAAAAACACTATACCTATGCAACTTGCTCAAGTAAACATCGCAGAAATGCTAGCTCCAATAAATGATCCTATCATGGAAGATTTTGTAAATAATCTAGACCGTATAAATGCATTGGCAGAACAAAGCAAAGGTTTTGTCTGGAGGCTTAAAGGAGACGAAGGTAATGCCACTGCAATTACAGTATTTGATAATCTTTTTTTAATCATTAATATGTCTGTTTGGGAAAATGCAGAAACATTATTTGATTTTGTTTATAACACAGCACATTCAGAGATCTTAAAGCGTAAAAAAGAATGGTTTCATAAAATGCCTCGTATGCATATGGCATTCTGGTATATCGAAGAAGGTCACCAACCTTCCCCCGAAGAAGCCAAAGAGAGATTATATCATTTACAGGAACATGGTGAAACACCCTATGCCTTCTCTTTCAAAAGTAAATTTACAAGCGAAGAGGCAGTCCGCTTTAAAAAATTGTAAAACACAAAAAAATGAAAAATTCACTTTTCATACTTCTAACTTTGCTTATTGTATCATGTGCTCAGCCACAAAAGCAAGTAAGTAAAACCGCCATTCTAATTACAGATGCAAATATTATTGATGTTGTCAAAGGTACTGTTCTAGAAAGGCAACATATAGTAATTGACTCTGGAAAAATTAAAAGAATTTCTGATACCATTGAAAATCCAGAAGGGTATCTTACCAAAATTAACGCTACTGGAAAATATCTTATCCCGGGGCTAGCAGAAATGCATGCTCATATTCCTCAGCCAACATCATCATCTAAAGAACGTATTGAGGAAGTTCTCTTCTTATATCTTTCTAATGGAATTACAACCATACGAGGAATGTTGGGACATCCTTATCATTTAGAATTAAGAGAAAAAGCCAAAGCAAGCAACATACAAAGTCCAAGAATTTATACATCAAGCCCATCTCTTAATGGTAACTCCATTAAAACTAAAGAAGAAGCTATAAACAAAATAACGGCATATCAAAAAGAAGGGTATGATTTCTTAAAAATACATCCAGGAATTACATTAGAAGTATTTGATCAACTTGTAAAGACTGCAAACGAAGTAGGCATTCCATTTTCTGGACATGTCCCTGTTGATGTAGGAATACGACATGCTATAGAAAGTAAATACGCTTCAATTGATCATATTGATGGTTTTCTAGAAGGATTGGTACCAGATTCAGAAAATGTAAATCCTGAGGATAATGGATTTTTTGGGTATAACTTCACACCTTTAGCAGATGAATCAAAAATAGATGAATTAGTTCAATTCGCTAACAATAATAATATTTGGATTGTTCCCACGCAAAGTTTATTCGAAAGGTGGTTTGCCCCTATTTCTGCAGAAGAATTACTACAAGATCCTGAAATGAAATATATGCCAGCATCTACATTACAAAACTGGAAACAAAGAAAAGCTCAGTACACCGAGGATAATCCTAATTTTAATGAAGCGCAATGGCAACAATTTAATACCATAAGAAGAAAACTACTTAAAAAGCTTAGTGGTGGAAATAAAATTCTATTGGGTTCTGATGCCCCTCAATTATTTAATGTTCCGGGGTTTTCTATTCATCATGAAATAAATGGAATGGCAGAGGCCGGGTTAACACCATTAGAGATATTACAATCAGGAACCATCAATCCAGCTCGTTTTTTTGATCAGGAAGATACTTTTGGGCAAATTAAGGAAGGATTAGAAGCCGATATCGTATTACTGGATTCTAATCCGTTAGAAAACAGTAAAGCCTTAATGCAAGTTTTTGGTGTAATACTGCAAGGGAAATTAATCACAAAAGAGATGATTGATAAAAAACTTCAGGAAATTGCTCAAAATGCTAGTAAAAATTAGGGATAACCATTATTATATTTCAAAATGAAAACCATATTTTCTTTATTATCAATTGTATTTGTTTTTTCAATTTCTGCAGAAGCTCAGCATATAAAAACTCCTATTGATACAACCATAGTCACTTCACATAGCACCACGATAAAAGGAAAAACAATTCCTTATACCGCAACTGTTGGTTTTCAGCCTGTATGGGATGAAGCCGGAATGCCAATTGCATCTCTGTGCTATACCTATTATAAAAAATCAGATGTCAAAAATGATGAAAACCGACCATTATTGATATCGTTCAATGGAGGCCCTGGTTCTGCTTCAGTTTGGATGCATATCGCATATACCGGTCCACGTATTCTTAAAATTGATAATGAAGGATTCCCTATACAACCATACGGTATTAAATCTAATCCAAATTCTGTACTAGATGTTGCAGATATTGTATTTGTAAATCCTGTAAATACAGGATATTCTAGAATGACCCCAGGTGAGGATGGAAAAATGCCTGATAAAAAATTGTTTTTCGGAGTAAATGAAGATGTAAAATATCTTGCAGATTGGATCAATACCTTTGTTACTCGAAATAATCGTTGGAGATCTCCAAAATATCTTATAGGAGAGAGCTATGGAACCACAAGGGTTTCTGGTTTAGCTCTAGAACTTCAAAATCGTCAATGGATGTATCTTAACGGGGTGATATTGGTCTCTCCCACCGAAATTGGTTTCAAATTTGCTGGCCCAGTAGAAGTGGTGAATCGCCTTCCTTATTTTGCTGCCGCTGCATGGTATCATAAAATGCTTCCTTCTGAACTTCAAAGCAAAGATTTATTAGAGGTTTTACCAGAAGTCGAACAATATACAATCAATGAGTTATTACCATCAATCATAAAAAGTGGATATCTTGATACTTCTAAAAAAGAAGAAGTGATTGCTAAGATGTCCTACTATTCTGGTCTTTCCAAAAAAACAATTCGTCAACATAATCTAGAAGTACCAAAATCTTATTTTTGGAAAGATCTTTTGCGCGACAAGGAAGGATATACGATTGGTAGGTTAGATTCTCGTTATAAAGGAATGGATATCAAAGAAGCCGGAGAGAACCCAGACTACAATAGTGAATTGACCTCGTGGCTTCATGCATTTACTCCAGCTATAAACTATTACTACAGCCAGGAACTAAAATTTAAAACAGATTTAAAATACAATATGTTTGGTCCGGTTAGACCCTGGGATAGAAGTAAAGGTAATCATACCGGAAAAAATTTACGAAAAGCAATGGCAATGAATGCCAATCTTCATACCATGATACAATCTGGTTATTATGATGGAGCAACCACTTATTTTAATGCTAAATATGTTATGTGGCAATTAAACGCTAACGGAAAACTTACCAATCGTCTTAGTTTTAAAGGATATCGTAGCGGACATATGATGTATCTACGTAATGAGGATCTAATTCAGGCTAATGAGGACATTAGAGCATTTATAACCAAATCATCATCTAACATTAGTAAAGGATCAAAATACTAACTTATGAGTGCTATAAAAAAAATCAAACCTTTAGGCTTTCCCTGGGAAACCAGTGACCCTTTTTTATTTTGTGCATATCATGAAGATCAATATCCCAAGGGAAATGGACAATTAGGACCCGATGCTTCACTTGAAGGAAGGAACATTGGTCAAGATTTCACTCCAAAAGATGGATGGCGTATGTATCATGGTACTAAAATACCAGGTTTTCCCGCACATCCTCACAGAGGTTTTGAGACTGTTACTATTGTGCAAAAAGGATTAGTAGATCACTCTGATTCCTTAGGAGCTGCAGGACGTTTTGGAAATGGCGATGTACAATGGATGACAGCAGGTAAAGGTGTACAACATTCTGAAATGTTTCCATTATTAAATACAAAAGAAGAAAATCCATTTCTATTATTTCAAATTTGGCTTAACCTTCCCAGAAATAAAAAAATGGTGACGCCTCATTTTAAAATGTTGTGGAATGAGGAAATTCCAAAAATTAATGTAATGGATGAGCACAAAAACAATACTGAGATTACATTAATCGCAGGGAGTCTAAATAATAAAACCGCTCCAGAACCTGCACCAGAATCCTGGGCGGCAGATCCTCAAAACGAAGTAGCCATATGGACTATAAAAATGGCCCCTAACGCAATCTACACTTTTCCAAAAGCTTCTAGTGGGCTTAACAGGTCATTATATTTCTTTAAAGGAAAAGAAATTATCGCAGAAGAATATACTATACCTGTTCATCATGAAATCATTTTAGAATCTGATCAGGAAATAACTATTAAAAATACCGCTTCAGAGGGACACTTATTAATGTTACAAGGCAAGCCTATTAATGAGCCTGTAGTAAAACATGGGCCATTTGTTATGAATAGTCAAATAGAAATTAGAGAAGCTATCCAAGAATATCAACAAACTGAATTTGGAGGCTGGCCTTGGTCTGGTTATGATCATGTACATTCACCGTCAAAAGGTAGGTTTGCATTATACCCTGATGGCACCGAAATAAATAAATAATCAACTTAAATTTTTTAAAATATTATCATTATACTATCTTTAACAAGATCACTATCATTGTTTTATAAGATTGTATTTAAATGTCTAATAAGAAAATATTTCTTATCCCCCTTGTCTTTTTACTATGTTCAGTTCTGTTTTTCTCTTGTTCTAAGAGAGAGATATTAACGGATATGGAAAAAAAATGGTTAGCACAAAATGATAGCATTGCCATTGCGTCTTTCCCGTATTACCCTCCTTATGAATTCATCAATGATGACGACACTATTGTTGGTGTTTTTGTAGAATATGTAGCTTTAATAGAAGAAAAAATAGGCTATAAATTTCAAAGAAAATATTACTTGGATTGGCCAGAATTAATGAAAGATGCACAAAACGGTGAAGTAGATCTTATTATGCAAATGCAATCTACCAAAAATAGAGAAACTTATTTAAACTTTTATGCAGAATCCTTTAGGTCAAAACATGTAATTGTAGCTAGAAAGGGCACTTATAATGGAAGTAAGATTAGTGATTTTAAAAACAAAATAATTACCGTTCCAGAAGATTATGCAATTTTTGAAAATTTAAAGCAAAAGTATCCTTTGTTTAATTTTGTTGAAGATGGCAATGATTTGACTTGTCTTCAAAAATTAAATTCAGGAACATATGATGCATCTATTGGTCCAAAAGCTGTTATTAATTATCTTATTAAGAATAAGGATTTAAACAATTTAGAAATTGTTTCAGAAACCGAATTAGCATATAAACCAGGAATTGCCGTAAGCAAGAATAACACTATACTTAATTCTATTATTCAAAAAGCAATTCATAATATCTCTCATGAAGAAAAACAAAGTATAATAGAAAATTGGCTTTATATAGAAACAAAACCATTTTATAAGAAGACAAATTTCTGGTTTCCTTTTTTCTTTTTTATGCTATTAGGGGCAATAGGTGTTGGATGCATTAATTTTTACTTGGGATATATAGTTAGCCAAAAAACAAAAGCTTTAAGAATTACAAAAGATCTTGCAGAAAAAGATAATCAATTAAAGACAGCTTTTATTAATAATATATCACATGAAATCCGTACTCCGATGAATGGTATTATTGGGTTCTCTAAACTCCTAAAAGAACCCGGGGTATCTTCAATAGAAAAAGCTAAATATATTGATATTATAGTAGACAGTAGTAGACAATTAATTCATAGCATGGATAGTATACTCGAGATTTCAGAATTACAAACTAAACTTGTTAATATTCATGCCGAAGAAACTGATCTTTTTTATCTATTAGATAACACTTTTTCTACTTTTGAAACTAAAGCAAAGAAAAAAGGAATTACTCTTATTCTTAATAATAATCTTACAAATCAACAACGTTTTATCATTATTGATAAATCTAAATTGAAAAAGATCATCAATGGTCTTATTCAAAATGCAATCAAATTTACTAAAAAAGGGGGTATATTAGTTTCATGTGCAATACAAAACGATTCTTTAATTATTACTGTAAGAGATTCTGGAATAGGAATTGAATTAAAAGACCAACATCGTATATTTAAGAGTTTCTCTCAATCAAAAAACCAAATATCCGAAAAATATGGAGGACTTGGACTTGGATTGACTATTGCTAAAGAAAATACTGCTTTAATGGGAGGCAAATTATCATTTTCTTCCATTCCTGATAAAGGATCTAAGTTTAGACTTGAGCTTCCTTATACGTCTATAACCTCTAAGAATTTTGGACTTAAAACAGCCCCTAAGTCTTTAGAAACAAATCTCAAAGAATATATCATTCTCATTGCAGAAGATGGTGAAGTCAATTTTTTATTTCTCAAGACTATATTAATGAAGATGGAGGATTTCAATTTTGTTATTCATCGCGCAAAAAATGGTAAAGAAGCTGTTGCATTTTGTAAAAAAAACAAGGATATAGATCTCGTTTTTATGGATATAAAAATGCCTGAAATGGATGGTTATGAAGCTACAAGATTAATTAAAAAATCACACCCCGAACTTCCTGTTATCGCACAAACCGCCTATTCAACAAATAAAGATATTAAGAATGCTCTTGCTGCCGGGTGTGACGATTTTATTTCAAAACCTTTGGACCCAAAAATTACTAGTAAAATTCTGAAAAAGTATCTAACATCAACTTCTTCAAAAACACTATGATAGTATTCGTTTTGTAAAATAAGATTGTTCTTTTTTTGATAGTGTTCCTATTAAATAGTATCTTTAGTAATGAGGGAGAGAAAAAGTAATGGATATTTAGCTAACTACTATGCCAAAAAAAATACAATATGTTTTTCCTTTATCACTTGCTTTAATAGGTATCTTTTCTTGTTCTAAATCTCAAATACTTACAGAAGATGAAAAAAATTGGTTACAAGCCAATGATAGTATTTCTGTTGGTGTATTTCCATATTACGCCCCATATCAATTCATTAATGAAAACGAAAAAATAGATGGTATTTTGATCGATTATCTCACACTGATCGAGAACAAAATAGATCATAAGTTTCAAAAAAAATTATATACCAATTGGGAGCGATTATTAAATGATGCAAAAAGTAATAAAATTGATATCATATTAGAAATTCAAGAAACCAAGAAGCGTAGTTCTTACCTTGAATTTTATTCTAAACTCTTTGAGTCCCCTTATTCAATTATAACTAGAAAAGATTCATCTTATGGATCAAATCTGAAAGATTTTTATGATAAAACCATAGCAGTTCCTAAAGACTATGGCATACATGAAATTCTTAAAGAAAAAGAAAAAAACCTTATTGTTTCGACAGAAATTGATGGTATTACTTGTTTACGGCAAGTAAGTTCAGGAAAGTACCATGCCTACATTGGTCCTAAAGCAGTCGCTAATTATTTGATTAATACAGAAAATCTGGATAATCTTAAAATAGTTTCTGAGACAAAATACAATTATACTCCTAGCATTGCGGTGCAGAAAGACAATGAGATACTTAATCAAATTTTTTCAAAAACCACCAAAAGCATAACCGATGATGAAAAGGAAATTATTTTTGACAGCTGGTTATATCATGCAATTATTCCATTTTATAAAAAACCAAGTTTTTGGATAATACTTACAGGGATTATCCTTCTTTCTCTTATTATAATTCTTCTACTTAATCGATATCTTAAGTACTTAATTAGACAAAAAACCAAAGAATTGAATATAGCAAAAGAACGTGCAGAAGAAAGTAACAAATTAAAAACAGCATTTATTCATAATATTTCTCATGAAGTACGTACCCCAATGAATGGTATTATTGGTTTTTCAGAATTAATTAATGATCCAAAAATCACTCCCGAGAAACAAAAAGAATATTCAAAAATTATTATAGATAGTAGCAATCAACTCATCAATATAATAGATGATATTATTGAAATATCAAAATTAGAAACCAATCAGGTCGAGGTTCGTTTTGAAGAAATGAATCTTAATGATCTATTGCAAAAACTATTCTCAAATTTTCAAAGCAAAGCCATCCTTAAAAATATTGCAATTTACCTTAATAATTCTCTGACTGATGATCAAGGAATTATATTAATGGATAAGTTAAAAATCAATAAAATTTTATATAACCTTATTGATAATGCGATCAAATTTACAAACAAAGGTATTATTGAAATCTCTTGTGAAATTATAGATAATCAAATCCTTATTAAGATTATTGATACCGGTATTGGCATTAAACCACAAGACCAGGAATTAATCTTTAGAAATTTTTCTCAATCTGAAAAAGAAGTAACAAAAAGCTATGACGGACTTGGATTAGGATTATCCATTGCTTTAAAAAACGCAAAATTGATTCATGGAAATATTTCATTCACGTCGATGCTCAATAAAGGATCTACTTTTAAATTAACAATTCCCTATCAGCCTATCATTGATCCTAATAAAGATACTGTTTCTGATACTTCTGAAGTGAAAATGGATATCCCAATCAAGCAGGTTATTTTAATTGTCGAAGATGGAGACATTAACTTCTTATTTCTTAAAACCATTTTATCAAAAATGAAAGGATATAAATTTGTTATTCATCGTGCTGAAAATGGTAAAGAAGCTGTAGATATTTGTGAGAATAATACTCTTATAGATTTAGTATTAATGGATATAAGAATGCCTATCATGGATGGATATACTGCAACAAGGAAAATAAAAAAAATGAGACCTGGTCTTCCTATAGTTGCACAAACGGCATATTCAACAGAAGAAGATATAGAAAAAGCATTAGAGGCTGGATGTGATGATTTTGTCTCTAAACCTGTAGATAGAAAAATCTTAAAGCCAATTATTAACAAGTACTTTTCTGTATTTACTAAATCAAAATTGACCTAGATGTCTCTCAAACATCAGTACCTGAGTTTTTTAAACAGTACTTCTTTATGGAATAGTGGGACATCATGTGAATTCTCTATTTTTAATTTTGAAGAATTAATCAAAAATGCTATTCATCCTGAAATTGTACAAATTAATATTGGGGAAAATGAGGTTTTAGGAAAACGCGTAGAGCACTTTTTTGAATATTGTATAACTTCATCCGATCGATATGATCTTCTTGCAAAAAACATTCAGGTATTCGATCATAAAATTACAATAGGAGAGTTAGATTTTATCGTTAAAGATCTTCAACAAAACAAAGTATTACATATAGAATTAGTTTGTAAATTTTATCTTTATGACACCACTCTAGGAGATGGACTTGAGACTTGGATTGGTCCAAATAGAAAAGATTCATTACTCCAAAAAGTAAAAAAACTAACTTTAAAACAGTTTCCTCTACTGTATAAAAAAGAAACCAAACCTATTTTAGAAAACCTGCAGCTTGATGTATCAAAAATCAATCAACAAGCTTGTTTTATATCATATTTGTTTGTTCCTATTACGCTAAAACATCACACTTTCCCTATGATAAACAATAACTGTATTGTTGGTTTTTGGGAAAAATCAAATGCTTTTACTGATGAACAATATGGTAATTATCAATTCTATATACCACAAAAAAAAGATTGGATTTCTAATCCAAAATATTGCAATACATGGTTTTCTTTTGAAGAAATCTTACCACAAATACAAACCCCTCTTTTACAAAAAAAATCTCCACTTCTTTGGATGAAAGAAAATGAAGATTCTTATGCACGATTCTTTGTTGTTTGGTGGTAAATATATACTATAAACCACTGATATAACTCCCGTAAAGATCTTTAAACCTAAATCCTTCTGACAGCCTGTATTTGCTTAGTTTTTTAAATTCTACTAATCCCCACAATAAGAACTCTTTCATAAAATAGCTATCTTCTTTACTCAATTCTGGTTGATATTTTATGATTAGATCATTAAGTGGTGCTATTACATCTAGTTTCTCCTTGTATGTTGCGTCTGATACATCATCCAATAATTCAAACCCGCTTTCTTCAAAAAACCAATTAATTAATTCCTGATAAGGGCTTTCATAATCTTCCTTTTCTAATTTTTCTATATTAGGAAAATAATCCGGGAACAATGTTTTTATTGCATCTGCTATCAAAGAATGTGCTACAGATGCAGCTCCCTCCTGCTCCCCTTCATATACTAACTCTACTTTACCAGTGATTGCAGGAATAATACCTATAAAATCACTCAAACGCAATAAAGTGGTACTATCTCCAGATTGCAAAGCTCGATATTCTGCTGTACTTAATAAATTTTCATAAGCAGTAATACTCATCCTTGCACTTATACCACTTTTATGATCAATAAATTCACTTTCTCTCGCTTGAAAACTAATCTGTTCTAATATGTCTTTTGCTATATTCGGTACATACACCAAATCCGCTTGCCTCTCATCAAGCTTAGCTTCTTGTTGCGTTATTGTTTTTGCCACTTCTATTGTTTCAGGATAATGTGTTAAGATTTGCGATCCAATCCTATCCTTCAATGGTGTTACTATACTTCCCCGATTAGTATAATCTTCTGGATTTGCGGTAAATACAAATTGCATATCTAGGGGTAGCCTCAGCTTAAATCCTCTAATCTGGATATCGCCTTCTTGCAAAATATTAAATAATGCTACCTGAATACGTGCTTGTAAATCTGGTAATTCATTGATTACAAAAATACTTCTATTTGCTCTGGGAATCATCCCAAAATGAATTACTCTATCATCGGCATAACTTAATTTTAGGTTAGCCGCTTTAATAGGATCCACATCCCCTATAATATCTGCTACGGTAACATCTGGAGTAGCTAGTTTCTCTGAAAAACGTTCTGATCTATGTAACCAGCTAATTGGGGTATCCTCCCCCTTTTCTTCAATTAAATTAGTCGCATATCTAGAAATAGGATTAAAAGGATCATCATTAATTTCTGATCCATCTACAATAGGAATCCATTCATCTAACAAATTAATCATTTGTCTTGCCAAACGAGTTTTTGCCTGACCTCTTAGACCCAGTAAATTAATATTATGCCTGGAAAGAATTGCTCTTTCTAATTCGGGAATCACAGTATTTTCATAACCATGAATTCCTGTAAAGGTTTTTTCTTTATTGCCAATTTTTGTCCTCAGGTTATTTCTAAGTTCATCTTTAATGGAAATACTTTTATATCCTTCTTTTTTTAATTGACCCAGCGTATTTATTTTTTCAATTTTCATCTATTTCGAAATTTTTCTTTTTCTTTTTAGTATTATTTTCTAATGGTATAATATTATCCTTTGATTCTTTTTTTTCTATTAGTTTCATAATCTTCAAAAATCATTTCTCCTAATCCTTTTAATCCAGTATAAAATGCTTTTCCTTGATTTGCATACGTAAATTCTCTTACAAATTGCATCAAATAAGGATCTTGAGCGATCATAAATGTAGTAATCGGAATATGTAACTTTCTGGCTTGTTGAGCCATCATATAGCACTTATTTACAATATGTCTATCTAAACCATTACTATTTTTGTAATACTGTCCATCTGGCATTATTAAACAACTAGGTTTACCGTCTGTTATCATAAAAATCTGCTTGTTGGTATTACGTTTTCTTCGCAGCATATCCATTGCTAATTGTAGGCCCGCTACAGTATTAGTGTGATAGGGTCCAACTTGTAAGTATGGCAAATCTTTAATAGCAATAGGCCAGGCATCATTACCAAAAACTAATATATCTAATGTATCTTTAGGGTATCGTGTAGTAATTAATTCGGCCAGTGCCATAGCTACTTTTTTTGCAGGTGTAATTCGATCTTCTCCATATAAAATCATACTATGGCTAATATCTATCATTAATACCGTACTCATTTGAGCTTTAAACTGTGTTTCTTCAACAACGAGGTCTTCTTCGGTAAGATTTAAGTCCCCGATACCATGATTAATTTGAGCGTTTTTTAAACTTTCTGTCATCGATATTCGTTCCAAGGAATCTCCGTATTGATAATTTCGAAATTCTCCAGAATGTTCATCCCCTCTACCGATATAGTTTGTTCTGTGATTGCCTGCTCCACTTCGCTTCAATTTTCCAAAAATCTGATCCAACGCCCTTTTTCGAATGGCCTGTTCTGTTTTGGCAGTAATCGACATTCCTCCTTTACCATTTTTATCAACTTCTTCACGAATATATCCTTTCTTCTTTAGGTCTTCTACAAAATCATCTAATGTATATTCTTCATCAGTTAATTCATATTCTTTATCTAACTCTTTCATCCAATCCAAAGCTTCATCTAGATCACCAGAAGTATGTGTAATAATTTCCTGAAAAATATCAAAAAGCTTATCAAAAGGAGATTGTTCTGGAGCTTCGTAGGCTTTAAAGGTAAAGCCCTTTTTAAAAAAATCTTTTTTCTTTTTCATATGTTAAAGTTAGTATATTTTGCAAAAGATTCTAACGAATCGACCTTTGAAGAAATCAGAATTAACATTTGTTTTGGATAATTGAAACCAAAAACAACTTCTCCTTTATTGCAAAAGTTGTAATCGCGAACATTTATTATCTTTGAAGAGAGTAGATATTCCTTAAATTCATATCACATATATTCGTTTTCATAACATATTATATCTCTTTACACATGAAAAAACATATTCTAACAATACTACTATTACTTTTTACATTTTCTATTACTGCACAGAATGATATTGACAAAGTAAAATCCACTGTTTCTAAAAGTGAAATCGAAGGTCATATTTATTTTTTAGCTTCTGACGAATTAAAAGGAAGGCAAACTGGATCCCCTGAAAACAAAATTGCTGCTCAATATTTGGCTAATATGCTTAGAGGCTACGGTGTAAAAACAGTTCCCGATAGCAACACCTACTTCCAAAAAGTAAAATTGAATAAAATCTCCAGCGCTACAAAAACCAAAATTAAAATAGGAGATATCGAATTAGATGATATCCTAACAGTTACTAAAGTAAATACTAATTACAAAGGAAAAGCTGTTTTTCTGGATTATGGAATGAAAGAAAATTATGGTGATATTGATGTAAAAGGCAAATATATAGTTGCTATTGTAGGTACTAAGGATAATAAAAATACGATGTCTGCTTTTTCAATGAGAGCTCAGAAAATAGCTCTTGCCAAAGACAATGGTGCTCTAGGTATAATTGAACTTTGCAATGTTAAAGCTCCTATTTGGACTAGGATGGATCATTATTTTAACGGGGAGAAAATGAATATTGATGATAAAAATAATTCGGATACTTTTTCTCATACCTGGATCAATGACAAAACTGAAGAAATAAGTAAACTCTTTTCTACAAATAAAGAATTAGATATTGAGATTGTAGTTGAAGGAATTAAAAAAACGAATAGCTTTTCACAAAATGTTGTTGGTATGGTAGAAGGGTCAGATCCTAAACTTAAAGATGAGTATGTTATTTATTCTGCACATTATGATCATGTAGGTATCGGAAAAGCGGTAGAAAATGATTCTATATACAATGGAGCACGAGATAATGCAGTAGGAACTGTTACTGTCCTTTCTGCGGCCAAAAACATTGCAAAATACCCAACCAAAAGATCCGCTCTTTTTATTCTCTTTACAGGTGAAGAAAAAGGTCTTTTAGGTAGCAAATGGTATGTAGAACATCCTGTTATTCCACTAGATCAAATGGTATATTGCTTTAATAGTGATAACGGAGGTTATAATGATACTACCATTGCTACTATAGTTGGTTTAGGTAGGACAACTGCAGAAAACGATATTGTAGATGCTGCTGCCAAATTTGGACTAAAAGCAATTGATGATCCTGCTCCTGAACAAGGATTATTTGACCGGTCAGATAATGTAAATTTTGCTGCAAAAGGTATTCCTGCTCCAACATTTAGTATGGGATTTACCGCTTTTGATGAAGAAATCACCAAATATTATCATCAAGTTACTGATAATCCTGATACTTTGGATTATGAATATTTATTGAAGTTTTTTCAATCTTATGTTTTAGCATGTAGAAATATTGCTAATAATCCAAAAACTCCTTTTTGGATAGACGGAGATAAATATTATGAGGCAGGTAAAAAATTATATAAAAAATAGCCTTTCATCATTATTCAAATTAAATATTTCTCAATAAATCCATGAAATTTTAATGAAAAATCTTAAATTTTAAGATAATTTATCATTTGTTTAACAAAATAATACCAAAAAAAGGGCATTAATGGTTTAATTTTACAATACCCCTTATTGAGATAATTGTTAAAGCATTACAACAAATACATATGAGAATAAACGTAAACTCCGTGTAATTGCAAAATATGTGCATGACATAGTATGTAATTACCAAAATCGTCAGATTATGAAAAATTATATACTACCCCTTTTGATACTTTGCTCATTTTCTTTGTACCCAAATATCAATATTGATAAAAATTCATTCACACTCTCAACTAAATATCTTCAAAACCCCAGAGATCGCAAACTTTCTGCAGAAGAAGTAAAACAAAGAGGTCTAGATTTATTAGCTAATCAAATTATTGAAAATATTGATAAAATTGATTTACGAAAAACCGCCAGATCGGCCATATTTGAAACTTCATATGGATTTAGGTGGAAGATGGTTAATTTACATACAGGTAAAATATTTATCATCAAAGTAAATAAAGACTTTAGACTTATTTCGGCAAGAAATAGTGATAATTCTAAAATCATGACTCCTAAGTAATTACAAAAAGAAATTAATTATGTTCTTAATTACCAGTTTAAAAACTGAGATAAATTCTTAATATTTTTTCTCAAGGCTTCCATTGTATTTTATTTCTTGGTGTACTTATTATAAAATGTATTTGATTTACAAGTTTTAACTTTTGAAAGTAATATTTCTTGAAAGATATAATTGTTTAATTCTTTTATACATACTTTTACTATTCATATTAAATCATTTATTAATCCTATGATTTCATAATAAGCATCCCTATCCTATGAATATAAGTATTAAAAAAATAGGGATTATTTCGGGCCCTTTAATTTTTATTCTTGTACTATTATTTTTTCATCCAGAAGGCTTAAAAAAAGAAGCTAATGCAATATTAGCTAGTACTCTGTGGGTTGCTATATGGTGGATTACAGAAGCAATTCCTATTGCTGCTACTTCGTTATTACCAATTGTTTTATTTCCACTTTCAGGGGGATTGGATATTAAAACAACTACCGCTGCATTTGGTAATCATAATGTCTTTTTATATGCTGGAGGATTTATATTAGCTATAGGGATAGAAAGATGGAATTTACATAAACGTATCGCTTTAAATATCATTAATCTTATAGGTACAGATGTCAAAAACATGATTCTTGGTTTCATGGTTGCTACAGCTTTTTTATCTATGTGGATTTCTAATACTGCAACATCAGTGATGATGTTACCTATAGGAATTGCAATTATTACCCAACTTACAGATAACCCAAATACCATTGAAAATGAAAACAAAATATTTGGAAAAGCACTAATGCTAGCCATTGCTTATAGTGCTTCTATTGGTGGAGTTGCCTCATTAATTGGGACACCTACCAATCTTATTTTGGCAGGTGTCATAAAGGAGATTTATGATTTTGAAATTACGTTTACTAACTGGATAGTCATAGGGCTCCCTATTTCTGCACTTATGCTTTTTATTTGTTGGCGATATTTGGTACAAGTAGCATTTACATTTAAACAAAAAGAATTTCCCGGAGGAAAAGACGAGGTAAGGAAACAACTAAAAGAACTTGGTAAAATATCTTTTGAAGAAAAGTTAGTACTAGGCGTTTTTGTATTTACAGCTTTTGCATGGATTACTAGATCATTTTTATTACAACCTATTTTTTCTGCAATAGATGATACTACAATTGCTATAACTGCTGCAATTCTTCTCTTTCTTCTTCCCAGCAGTAAAAAAGGAAAAGCTCTGATGAATTGGGAGTCTGCAGTTAAATTACCGTGGGGAGTTTTATTACTTTTTGGTGGAGGGTTAGCTTTGGCTGCTGGTTTTAAAACATCTGGTCTCGCCATGTGGATAGGCACACAAATGACACTACTACAAGGAGTTTACCTTATTACACTATTAGTATTTATTGTCACAGTAGTAAACTTTTTAACCGAAATCACATCCAATGTTGCCACTACTTCAATGTTATTGCCTGTTCTGGCATCTATGTCGCTATCTCTTGATGTACATCCTTTTATATTAATGGTAGGAGCTACTATTGCAGCTTCGTGTGCATTTATGCTTCCTGTGGCAACTCCTCCCAATGCTGTTGTATTTGGCTCAGGATTTCTAACGATTCCTGATATGATGAAAAAAGGATTTTGGTTAAACATAATATCCATTATACTTATTGTAATAATAACATACTACTTATTGCCTTATTTCTGGAATTTTGAACCTTCATCTTTTCCTCAGGAATTTAAGTAAAGCATAACGCAAAACTTTTTCCTAATTTTATAATATTATTGTTCTGAGTATTACTTTAACAGGCTCTGCAATTCTTCAAAACTTTCCATATACTCCCAGTATATAATTCGATCATAGGCATATTGTATTAAAATATACTTATCACTTACCGATAAGATTCTATCCATTGCTACTAATTTTCTAGAAGCTTTTTCAACATGTACCTCTTCTATGATTTCTTGATTACGAGCATCAAACCCATGTACAATTATATGACTTTTCAGTGTGAGTTCTATAAATTTCATTTTTACCGTGGTTTTATCCTTCAAATGTAGATGATTTCACCTTAACACCCCTTTAAGACTTTAGCATTTTCATTTTATTTACTTTAGAGACTTCTAAGTAAACCTGTCAAAAAGTGCCAAAATTACTCGTTCTTTTCACTAGTTTTCTACTATATGTCTCTGGCATTTCGCAAGAAAACATAATGCTCACTTATACGGGCAATATGGGAGTATTTATTTCTGGAGGAAAATCTTCTGTTTTAATTGATGGCTTGCATACAAAATATGGTGATGATTATTTATTTCCTTCAAAAAAATTAGTCGATAAGATTACTACCGATTTAAAACCTAATGCCATTCTATTTACGCACTATCATGGAGATCATTTTAGCGAACAACTCACAAAGGAATATTTAGAATCCAATACAAAAGCGTTCCTTTTTGCAGCTAGTCAGGTTACCAAGAACTTTTCTGAATTTGGAGAAAGAGTAATTACAATAAAAACGGACAATTATAGCAAGCAAACTTCTACATTAGAAGAGATTACAATCACAAGTCTTAAAATAAATCATGCAGGAGAAAGACATATCTCAGTTGAAAATGTGGGTTATATTGTACGTCTAAATGACAAAAACATTCTTCATGTAGGCGACACCAACTGGCTTGAAGAAATTAACTTGTTTGATCAATTAAAATTACAGGAAGAAACTATAGATATTGCTATTCTTCCATACTGGATGCTATTAGATGATAACGCTTTAGAATTGATCAAGAAATATATCAATCCAAAACAAGTAATTGCTACTCATATTTCGCCAAGAGTAAAAGATAAAAACTTATCAGAATTAAAAGAAAGATATCCAAACATTCACTTTCTCAACACATTAGAACAACAAATACAACTATAATTAACACACATTTGACAAAATGAAAAAACAAATATTTTTATTGCTATTCCTAGGTATAATTTCTTCTGTATCTGCACAAACATTCACCATGGATCTTATAAAAGATGGTACTCCTCGTAATATAGGTCCGGGAGGTATGAGTGGACGTGTCACGTCCATCGATGTAGTTACTTCTAATCCTGATATTATATATGCAGGAACAGCATCAGGAGGTTTATGGAAATCTACTTCGGGAGGTATTAAATGGGAGCCTATTTTTGATAATGAAGCTACTGCATCCATAGGAGCTGTTGCGATTCAGCAATCAAACCCTTCGGTAATTTGGGTAGGAACAGGAGAAGGAAATCCGAGAAATAGTCTTAATGGAGGTTTTGGTATTTACAGATCGCTAGATGGAGGTAAAAACTGGGAACTCATGGGTTTAGAACAAACCCGCCATATTCATAAAGTAATTATTGATCCTACTAATCCAAATGTCGTCTATGTTGCTGCTATTGGTTCTCCCTGGGGAGAACATCCAGAAAGAGGTATTTTTAAAACTACCGATGGAGGAGTTACATGGTCGAAAATCTTATTTAATAATAACAAAACAGGTGCTGCAGATTTGGTAATAGACCCAAAAAACCCTAACAAATTAGTTGCCGCTATGTGGGAACATAAACGTGATCCTTGGTTTTTTAAATCTGGTGGTGAAGGCTCTGGTCTTTATATAACTCATGATGGAGGTAAAACCTGGGAAGAAAGAACAGATAAAGAGGGATTACCAAAGGGAGAATTAGGTCGAATTGGGCTGGCAATAGCTCCTAATAAAACTAATATTATATATGCATTGATTGAAGCCAAAAAGAACGCATTATATAAATCGACAGATGGAGGATTTAAATGGGAAAAAGTAAATGACAAAAAAGATATCGGTAATCGTCCATTTTATTACTCAGATATATTTGTCGATCCCCAAAATGAAAATAGAGTATACTCTGTATTTACTTATGTGAATGTTTCTGAAGACGGAGGTAAGAACTTTTCTCAGTTAATGCCTGCATATGGTGTAGATAATGGTGTACATCCTGATCATCACGCATGGTGGATTCATCCTAATGATGGAAGTTATATGATTGATGGTAATGATGGTGGTTTAAACATAACTCGTGATGGTGGTAAAACCTGGCGTTTTATAGGTAATCTACCTGTAGCACAGTTTTATCATATTAATGTAGATAATGAGTTTCCTTATAACGTATATGGAGGTATGCAAGATAATGGTAGTTGGAGAGGTCCTGCTTATGTTTGGAAAGCTCAAGGAATACGAAACTCTTACTGGCAGGAAATTTCTTTTGGAGATGGTTTTGACGTAGTACCGGATAAGGATGACTCAAGATATGGATGGTCAATGAGTCAACAAGGGTTTGTGAGTCGATATGATTGGATGACAGGAAATAATTATATAGTTCGCCCTACACATTCAGATCCAAAAGTAGAACTACGTTTTAACTGGAATGCTGCAATCAATATTGATCCATTTGATAATAGTACCATTTATTTTGGAAGTCAATTCGTACATAAAAGCACTGACAAAGGGCTTACCTGGACAGTAATATCACCCGATCTAACAACTAATAATCCAGAAAAATTAAAACAAGCAGAAAGTGGTGGATTAACTATGGATGCAACAGGAGCAGAAAATCATTGTACTGTTTTAGTAGTCGAGCCTTCTCCATTAGAGCAAAATATGCTTTGGGTTGGTACTGATGATGGACGTTTACATATCACTCAAAATGGAGGAACAAATTGGACCGACGTTTCTAAAAACATAAAAGGATTGCCTCAAGGAAGTTGGATTGTACAAATAAAAGCATCAAATAAAAATAAAGGAGAAGCACTTCTTGTTGTTAATGATTATCGTAGATTTAACTATACACCTTATGCATACAGAACCAGAGATTATGGTAAAACTTGGGAACGTATTGTAGATCAAAATGACGTAAAAAGCTATGCGTTGTGCATTATAGAAGATCCTATCGAAAAAAACTTAATGTTTTTAGGTACTGATGACGGATTGTATATATCCCTTAATGCTGGAAATAAATGGACAAAATGGACTAAAGGATTCCCTACTGTTCCTGTAAAAGATTTAGCTATTCAGTCCAGAGAACACGATCTTGTTATTGGAACTTTTGGAAGAGCTGCATGGGTATTAGATGATATTAAACCGCTAAGAGCTTTAGCCAAAAATAGTGCCGTTTTAAACCAAAAACTTCAGGTATTTGAACCATCAATAGCATATCAAGCAGCATATCAGCAACCTACAGGAAGTCGTTTTGGTGGAGATGCTGTGTATAATGGTGAAAATAAAGACTATGGCTCATTGATATCGTATTATATCCAGGTAGAAAAAAAGAAAGAAGAAAGCTCTGATAAAACCGAGGGCAAAAAAGAGGAAGAAGATCCAGAAGAGGATGAAAAAGAAGAAGCTAAAATAAAATGGGACTCTATTCATTTTAAGTTTTATGATGGAGATCGTTTAATCAGAACATTAAAAAAGAAAACTCCTGATTCTACAGGGATATATAAGACTACCTGGTTTATGGATGAAAAAGGCGCGGATCGGCCTTCAAGAAAAATACAGAAAAAAGATCGCGAACCAGGAGGTGTTAGCGTTAAACCAGGAAAATACAAACTGGTTATAGAATACGGTGATCAAAAATCGGAAACTACGGTAGAAGTACAATCTGATCCTAGATTAAAAGTTTCTCAGAAAAGCATTAATGAAATATATGCTATTTCGAAAGATTTAGAAAAAATGCAACAAACAGCTGCAGATGCTGTAAAGCAATTGGTTGAGAGTAAAGATATAGCCTCTAAGTATCAAAAAGAATTTCAAAAATTAGATAAAAAGAAATTCAAAGATCAAATCAAACTGTCTAAGGATATTTCTAAGAAAATTGATAGCGTAATTGCGATTTACATTGGTAAAGAAGATAAGCGTCAGGGAATCACTCGTAACCCAGAAGTTACTGTTATGCAGCGTTTGGGAACAGCAAGCTGGTATTCTGGTAGTCGTCAGAATGGACTGACTTCAACAGAGAATACGCTTATAAAACATGCAAAAGATGCATTACAAGATGCATTAAATAAAACCAATACCTTCTTTAATAGTGATTGGAAACCATATCGTGAAGCAATCGAAAAATTAGAAGTTTCTCCTTTTAAAGAAGCGAAGAATTTTGTTTTAGAATAATAACTAAACTATATAATAGATGAAAAAACTAATCTTACTTAGTATAGGAGCACTTCTACTCTATTCTTGTAAACAGGAAAAGAAAGAAGAAATAGCTCAACAACCTATTAAAATTGACCAATATTCGATAGAGCAGTTCATGAATAATGAGAATGCCTTTACTAATGGATTTTCTAATGACAAGTCCAAAGTGCTCATGACCAGTAACCGATCAGGAATTTATAATATGTATACTGTTTCTGCAAAAGGAGGCGAATTCATACCGGTTACCAAATCTGATAGTGCTTCTATTTTTGGCATATCTTACTTTCCCGAAGATGATAGAATTTTATTTAGAATGGATGGCAATGGAGATGAAATATTCAAAATCTTTGTAAAAGATAGTTCTGGAATAAAACGTTTGACTCCTGAAAAAAATGTAAGGGCATTATTTAGGGGATGGTCAAAAGATGGAAAAAGTTTCTTCTATGGTAGTAATGAACGAAATCCAAAATTCATGGATCACTATGAAATGAATATTAACACCTTTACATCAAAATTGATATATAAAAACGAGGATGGAATGCAGTTTGGAGGTATGTCAGAAGATCGAAAATATATAGCTCTTACCAAACCGATCAACACTAACGATAATGATTTGTTTTTGATGAATACAAATACCAAAGAGCAAATTAAAATCAACGAAAACATAAGTGGCAACTCTCCTCAGGATTTTTCTCCAGATGGTAAATCTCTATACTATACAACAGACGATAGTGCCGAATTCAGTTATTTAATGAAGTATAATCTTGAAGATGGTACTAAAGAAAAAGTAGTAGAAAAAGATTGGGATATTTCCACGTTTTATTTTACTCGAAACGGAAAATACCAAATCATGCTTACCAATGAAGACGCTAAAACGGTAATGGATGTAAAAGAAGTTGCAACCGGCAAAACAGTTGATTTTCCTTCAATAGAAAATCAACAAATTAATAGAGCTTCATTTTCCAGAGATGAAACTATGGCTATACTTAGTGTGGGTGGGTCAAATACTCCTACCAATTCATATGCTTATGACCTCACATCTAAAGAGTATTTTAAATTAACCGACGTTCTTAATAAAGATATCAATGCCGATCATCTTGTAACTTCTGAGGTTGTTCGTTTTAAATCCTTCGACGGATTAGAAGTCCCTGCGATCTATTACAAACCTAAACAAGCTAATGCAGATAACAAAGTTCCCGCATTAGTATGGGTTCATGGTGGACCAGGCGGACAATCTAGACAAGGATTTAACTCTACAATTCAATATCTGGTAAATCATGGATATGCTATATTAGCTGTTAATAATAGAGGGAGTAGTGGTTATGGTAAAACGTTTTTCAAAATGGATGATCAAAATCATGGAGATAAAGATCTAAAAGATTGTGTTGCTGGGAAAGATTGGTTAGCAAAACAAGATATTATTGATGCTAACAAAATAGGAATTATCGGCGGTTCTTATGGAGGATATATGACAATGGCGGCGCTTACTTATACTCCCGAAGAATTTAAAGCAGGTGTGAATATCTTTGGTGTAACTAATTGGTTAAGAACGTTAAAAAGTATTCCGCCATGGTGGGAATCATTTAAAGATGCTTTATATACCGAAATGGGTAATCCTAATACTGCTGATTCTGTTAGATTAAGACAAATCTCCCCTCTTTTTCATACTGAAAAGGTTACAAAACCATTAATTGTATTGCAAGGTGCTCAGGATCCAAGAGTCTTAAAAGTAGAATCTGATGAAATTGTAGCAGGAGTTAAGAAAAATGGTGTTCCTGTTGAATATGTATTGTTTGAAGATGAAGGTCATGGATTTGTAAAAAAAGAAAATCAAATTGAGGCTTATGGTAGAGTACTTAAATTCTTGGATACATATTTAAAAGGGAAAGGTTCTGAAATAATAAATGATGGAAAAACTGAAACTAAAAAAGTAGATTCAGAATCTTAAAAAAACAACTTAAGAAAATGTAATAAAAAATGCTCCCTCATTATCTAATTAGGGAGCATTTTTTATAAAAGCAACTATTTACTAACATTTAATACTTGATTAATATCATAATATTCCCAATCTATCCGATCTTTAATAAGATCAACAAGTATATCTTTATGTCCGGCTCCATAAATTACTAAAACCCTATCTTCTGGCTCAACAATTCTATGAAGATTGGTGAAAATCTTTAAATTTCTAAGATACCATTCAGAAACAGCTTGAGTACCCACATAATGACCATCTTTACCAAAACCAATCAGGTGTTTTAAATAAAATCTTTGATTATAATTCTTGTCAAAGTTCTCTGAATTTGCGAATTGAATAATTTCCAAAATAGAACCTTTTGCTATGGCTTCAACATCACTTTGCATTGTTTGGATTAGGTTTTCAAACTCCTTCAATTCTTCCGTTTGGTTATGCTTCTCTGCATATGCTATTACAGCATCTGTATCAAAATTTGCAGAAGCATCAATGCCATATAATTTATTATGATTCATCATTTGGGCCAAAGGATAACATACTTGTACCGTTTCACTTGACATAAAAGATCTATCATCTTCATGTATTGTTTTCTCTAGTGTATTGTTCACAAAATCATTATAATAGGTTTCACTCCATAATGTATCTGCTCTATCTATTTCTATGGCAATTTTAGTAGGTTTAAACCTAGAAATTAAGCTAATGACTTCTTTTAACTCTGCCTGTCTCTTATCAGAATGAATATTACCCATATCCATATTTACTGCATCAGCACCTGGGTTATGCAAATGGGTCATTCCTAAGACACTAATAACAGGTTTTTGTTCCTGAGCTATAGATAATACACTTAAATTGAGTAGTATTATCAAAATAATGATACGCATAATTGTATTTTTTGTTTTTAAATGAATCTTTATTAATACTTTTTAGATTAGTTTTTATTGGGCGTCACTGCTGTATCTAATGGAAGAATTAACTGATAATCATATCCATCTATAAGACTTTTGATACGGTGATAATCTCCGTTTTTAGGTAAAGTTACACGACCATTCTGGATATCATCACGAATAGCTGTCAAATCAATAATAGTCCATTCATCTCTCTTACCTAACACCATAAGATCTCGTAAGCGTTTATAATACCAAGCATATTTTTTCAAATAATTCACTTCTGTTCCTGTTTCATCAATAAAGTGATAATTCCAGGAATTTATAATCGTTGCTTTGCTATTATTCTGATGTGCCAGTTCTGTAATCAAATTACCCAAATCATAACAATTATTAGTTAGAATTTTAGAAGCGTGTAAACCTCCAAACTTTAAGAATACCTTAGGATTAGATTCCATTTTTACTACTTGTTGATAATGTTTCAAAAAGTTATTACGCATATAACTTATCCGATCTGCATGTGAATCTTTACGCCAACGAGAATAAATATCCCAGCTAATTTCTAGATCTTCGATGATTTTTTTGGTAGCTTCATTTTTCCTGAAACGATTCAAATATTGTTGCACTTTAGGTTCCTTTTGGATTTCTGTAAAAAGATCAATATCAGTATCCGAATTCTCCTCCTTCTCATACCATGAAGCAATTATTTTGGACGCTTGTTCTTTTTCTGATTTGATAATAGTATAATCAGCATCATTCTTTACAAAAGAGAGTAATTCATCCATAAAATATAAGGTTGACGAATAATATTCCTGATCTAGTCCCCAAATACCCATATCATGCTCCCGGATGGATTGAAGGAAATATGCATCTTCGAGACCATCAAAAAATGGAATTGGAACTTGATTATCCTCTTTGCCGGCATATTGCGAAGTAAATTTCCTTAAGTTATTCACCGTTTCTGATGGTGGAGTGCTAAGTGTGACCAATTTTTTAGCCGAATATGGTCCAACTTCAAAAGCAGTATGATTAAATCCTCCCGTATGTAACATTGGAATCAAAGCGGTAATCAATTGCGAAGTATTTTTTGAACCATGACGTTCTCCAAACATCACAAATTGTGATGTAGATATAATAGTATCCAGCACTGTTCGACCATCTCCTACAATAACTCCATCCTTAATTTTAAAATAAGCTGTTTTAGTTGCTACATATGCAGAATCGATAACGGGTATCTTGTCTACATTTTGGGTTTGGCTCACAACATGCTCTGATTGTTTTTCTTTACAAGAAAATAATAGAAATAACGTAATAAATATAATAACTGGTTTCATTGTTTTTTGATTTTGAAACAAAATAAAGGGTTAGTGTTCTAAAAGGTTTTTAATTTACATGTAACAGGTAAATCGCAGGATAAAAAAGGGATAATTGCGCTAACAGATATTTGGTTGTATAGTTTCCCCTTTTCGTATAAGAAAAAGAGGGATTGTAACCACATAAGGAAAAATTAAATATTCTAAATGTTATTTTTGAATCATGACAGCATTTAAATACCGTTGGAGATATCATACCATACTTGGTGCATTAATCATCATAATGGATTTATATGGTGATTACATATATAAGAACAAAAGTAGTTGGGCAGAATATTTTGATTACCCTATATATTTATTCGGTATCACTATGTATATCACTTTTTTTAGTATTTACGTATTAAACTATAAAGTATTGTGCCCTCTTACGCTTTCGCGAAAGCACATCCTTAAATTTAGTATCGGAATTATTGTACTGGCATTTTTATTTGCTGGTATTCGATATGTATTAGAAGAAGTGCTATTATACTCCATTACAGGACAGCATAATTATGTAGAACGTACTCGACATTTTGGGTTTTATGTTTTTGACAACTCTTATTATGCCTCTAAAAGTCTACTTTTTAGTACAGCTATCTATCTTTTCTTTAGATTCATAGACCATAAAGAAACACTTCATCAATTAAAAATTGAGAATAAAAAGGCAGAATTACAATTACTTAAATCCCAATTGGGACCTCACTTTTTATTCAATACGCTAAATAGTTTTTATTCTGAACTCATAGAAAGTCAACCAAAAACTGCTGCAGACATTCATAGGCTTTCTGATCTTTTACGATTTGTTACTTATGAAGCTCACCAGGATAGTATATCACTAGAAAAAGATCTTAAGTTTATTGAAGATTATATATATTTTTTCCAAAAACGTTACGAAGATAATCTAGCTGTGAATTACCAGGTACATGGGATTGTTACAAATCAAAAGGTACCTGCCATGCTGCTTATTCATTTTGTTGAAAATGTTTTTAAACATGGAATTGTAAATGACACCTCTGAAGTAGCCAATATCACAATCACTATCCTACCAGAAAGCTTAGAAATCAACACTAAAAATAGAGTTGCTAATTCAGAGCATTATGCAGCATCGGGAATTGGATATTCTAGTATCCAAAAAAGGTTAATTGCTCTTTTTAAAAATGATTTTACATTGCATAAAAAAGAAGAAAAATCTTATTTTGAAGCCTATTTAAAAATTCCATTATGAGCAGATCTTTACGTTGCCTTATTGTAGATGATGAACCGCCAGCAATACGTTTGCTTAAAAACTATGTAGAAAAAGTACCTTTTCTTGACCTCATCAGTAGTACCACAAAAGCTTTGGAAGCACTACAACATATCGAAAATGAAAATATAGACCTCGTATTTCTTGATATTCAGATGCCGGATTTATCTGGAATTCAGTTGTCAAAAATTATTAAAGATAAAGTACAGATTATTTTTACTACTGCTTATCCTCAATTTGCCATAGAAGGATATGAACTTAATGCTGTTGATTATTTATTAAAACCTTTTGAGTTTGATCGTTTTTATCAGGCAGTACTTAAAATTAAGCAGAAAGAATCTTCGATTCATCAAAATAAATCCACCGAAGAATACCTATTTGTAAAGACCGATGGTAAAAATAATTATGAAAAAGTATATATAAATGAGATTCTCTATATCGAGGGGCTAAAAAATTATGTAGCGATTCATTTATTAGACAAACAAATTATTACATATAGCACACTAAAACATATAGAAAGTACACTTCCTTCTACGACATTTATTAAGATTCATAAATCCTATATTGTATCTATTAATCATATTATCAAAACCTATTCTTTACATGCTTATATTGTCAATAAAGCATTACCTATAAGTGATACATATCGCAAATCCTTTTTTGAAATGATCAACAAAAAAAAACTGTAATTTCTTTAGCATAATTTTATATCAAAACTGGTGTTGGTTTATTCTATCTTTACACCCTTTATTTATTATCAAATCAGATGGTCTACAGAATTAATTCCTAATTTTGAAAAACTCAAAATACAAATCACACATGAACACAAAAAAACTATTTCTTTTTTTAATATTGCTTTCTTTAATTAATTTCTCGAGTGCTCAAGATAATGGCGAAGATGAATTTGGTGCCTGGTATATGTATTTTGGCACCAATCGTATTAGCAATAACTTTAGTATTCATTCTGAAGCGCAATTCCGTTTTTACGAAGTGACTTCCACATTTAATCAATTACTCTTAAGGACCGGGTTAAATTATCATATCAATGATAAAGCAATTGCTACTCTTGGATATGGTTTTATTAGTACCGATGGCACTTTTGAAGATATTCCTGATGAAGAAAACTCCAATGAACATCGAATATTCGAACAGTTTATTTTAAAAAACAGCGTCGGTAAATTTAAATTTGAACACCGATATCGTCTTGAGCAAAGATTTATAAGTACACAAAATGATGATTTCACCGAACACCGAGCAAGATATAGGTTACAGCTCACCTACCCTATTAATGAACAATGGTTTCTCAATGTATATGATGAAGTGTTCATTAACCTACAGGAGCCAATTTTTGGTCAAAACAGGTTATACGGAGCTGTTGGATATAATGTAAAATCTAATTTTAGTATCCAATTAGGGTATCTTAAAAACCACTTTACCGGTGTTAATTTTGATCGATTGCAGTTAGGTGTGATCTATAATACCGACTTTAGAAAAAAAGAAAAAAACTAATGAGTATTTCAAAAGACAACACTTCTGCATTATTGCTAATTGATATTCAAAAAGGTTTTGAAGATATAGCATATTGGGGTGGCGAGCGCAATAACCCTGATGCCGAAATTAATATGAAAAAACTGCTTGCTTTTTGGCGTAAGAAGAAATTACCTGTATTTCATATTAAACATTGTTCTACTACTCCCTCTTCTCCATTATCAAAAAACAATCCTGGTAACGATTTCATGGATTTTATAGTGCCGTTAACTAATGAGCCTATTATCGAAAAAGAGGTAAATAGTGCTTTTATTGGTACAAACCTCAAAGAACAATTAGAAAACAAAAATATTGATACTCTGGTGGTTGCTGGTCTTACTACCGATCATTGTGTTTCTACGACTACGAGAATGGCTGGTAATTTTGGTTTTAATACTTATTTAATAGAAGATGCTGTTGCCACTTTTAATAAGGTTGGAGTAAATGGTGAGCACTATGGAGCACAACTTATTCATGATACTGCTATCGCAAGTTTAAAAGATGAATTTGCAACTGTATTATCTACCCAAAAACTAATAGACGGTATCTCTAAAGTTTAAACCATAAAAGATTTACTAATTTAACTATACTCACATATATGATATGTAGTTATCATAATATGAGAGAGATATTAAAAGAGTAATATAACCCGTTGTGCATTTAGAAAAAGTTGCGCAAACTGCTAAAAGGCAGTAAATTGTAGTTACGACACTATAATTCATATGCACAACTTTCAAGCAAATTACGATAAAATACTCAAGGTTTTAAAAGG
>NZ_VLNR01000199.1 GCF_007489275.1 Aquimarina algiphila | reverse complement strand
CTACACCAAAAATTAGGTTTAATACTGCTATAAAACAAGGTTTCTCTTTTTTTGTATTGTTTTCTTAGTGTTTATAAGGCTTAGACCTTAACTACATTAGCTATATTTTTTGCACTTTTGGTTATATCCGAATTTACTAACCTTTTTACTAACCTTTTTCCGATTGAAAACTGATCTAAGAAACCAAGTGTTCTCAAATTTTAATTAACTTTATTTTAACAAATATAAGAAGTAACATATAGTCTTTTATAGACATAAATAAATACAAGTATAAAACCTTAAACCCCTTTTTTTATTATGGTAAAGCCGTATTAATTTAGTGGTTTATAAGAAAGGTTATATCAAAAATGTTTGATATTTTAGCATAATATTAATACTGTGTGGTTACAGACTGTAAACAAGTGATTTTTTATTATATGTAACTTTGTGAGTTAATAATAACCACTAAAGTTATAGTCATGAAAAAAATATTTTTTGTATTAGCATTTATA
>NZ_VLNR01000198.1 GCF_007489275.1 Aquimarina algiphila | reverse complement strand
TCTTCTGGTCAAAACCTCCTGTAAAATGTGAGGTGATTAATGATGTAAATGGAAACATTACCAATTTTTATGAAGTACTAAAGCATGATTTTTTTAATCTTAGAGAAAAGATCGAGGTAACATTACATAGTAGGGAAACCTATAAACAGGCTTTAGTGATATATAAGTTACCTCATTTATTTGATCGCACCATTAGAGCGTGGGCTTTTTGGGTAGTTACTAATCAAGGATTTAGTTGTAAGATTGGAAACTGGGGATATGACAGAGAAAAAAGAGCGCATACCATAGCAAATAAGGTAGAGGCGTTTAAAGAAGAGCTTGCCGATAGATTGCGTAATGCTCAGGTAGAATGTAATGAAGCAAGTAAGGTGATTATGAGTAGAGATTCTGATGATACTTTTGTGTATGCAGACCCTCCTTATATCGATTCTAACCAAGGGCATTATGGAGGGTATACTCATGAACATTTTAGAAGAGATTTAGATGCATTAGTTAGTATGAAAGGAAAATTTTTATTGAGTACATATCCAAGCGAAGTCTTGAATGAGTATATAGATAAATATGGTTTGTATACCAGAGCTATAGATAAACCTTTGAGTGTGGGTAATGGATCTAAAATTAAGAAGAGGAAAAGAAAAACGGAAGTACTGACCTCGAATTATCCTATAATTTAAACCAGACGGGTTTGTCAATTGTCACATCTACAAAAAGCAATACAGCTTTAACCTTACGGTTGCCCGTCTGGATAAAATTTTGACTGTATTGCTGTAAGATGTGACGTGACAAATATAGTTGTAAATAATTATTAATAGTAAAGAAAATAGTACTATCAATGTGTCAATTAATGGAAAGTGGTTATTTATTGATAAAAAATTCGAAGAATCTTATAGTGTTGTCCTTA
>NZ_VLNR01000197.1 GCF_007489275.1 Aquimarina algiphila | reverse complement strand
AAACAATCCTCCTGCAGCTAGTACTGATCCCCAGGCAATTTTGCTTAACCTTCTTCTACGTTCATCCCTAAAATCCACTAAGGTTACTGTAAACCTATTTCCATATCGTTTTTGGTGTTCCTTAGCAATATCCATAAACCTTTTAAAATCTTCAGCATTAGCAAATACCAAACAGCCAGCTGAGAAGTCATCAATGACTTTGGTAGTTCCTTGTTTTCTTGCTCTATGGATATTAATCCCAAATCTTCCCTTTTGTTGAGTTCCGGATTCAAACCATTTAAGCCATCCTTTTCTTTCATAATCCCGGATCACACTCACTTCATTTCGTTGCACGAGTGCCTTATATACCCCTCGATGCAATCCTATACTATGGGAGTTTATATATTGTCCTTTCTTTAGAAATGCAGTCCCTTGTGGGTGCATTGGGTTTTCTAGCCAATACTGTCCGGGATCTGTAGTGGCTTTAAAGATATGATACACCCACCTCCCTTGATCATTGGTNTAGAATACATGTATTTCATCATCAAATCGATTACTTCGAACAAAACGACTTCGATAGCCCACAATATTGAGTTTAAATGGCTCCCGGTACACGATATACCCTTTACTTCGTAATATTTGTAAACTCTTTGATAGCATATTCTTTAGTTGATTGTTTTTTGTTGGTTGTAATAAAATCAGACACTGCCCACACTTGTTTTTTTAACCTTCGTTTACGATATACACCATCGCCTTCCCTTGATCCATTATCATTGGTATTACCTTCTACAGTAATCACCCATTTGTCTCCCCAATGNAGATATGATACACCCACCTCCCTTGATCATTGGTGTAGAATACATGTATTTCATCATCAAATCGATTACTTCGAACAAAACGACTTCGATAGCCCACAATATTGAGTTTAAATGGCTCCCGGTACACGATATACCCTTTACTTCGTAATATTTGTAAACTCTTTGATAGCATATTCTTTAGTTGATTGTTTTTTGTTGGTCGTAATGAAATCAGACACTGCCCACACTTGTTTTTTTAACCTTCGTTTACGATATACACCATCGCCTTCCCTTGATCCATTATCATTGGTATTACCTTCTACAGTAATCACCCATTTGTCTCCCCAATGATCCACAAAACCAATATGAGCCGGACGATTTAGTTTATGATACCATATCATAAATACATCACCGCTTTGTGGTTTTTGTTTCTGGAACTTTCCCCTTTGGTAAATCCGTTTACGTTGCAGAGCATAACTGGGCACCCAGCCACTTTTGGGAGCTTCCACTCTTGCATGCTGATAACACCAACTCACGAACGCAGCGCACCAAGCCAGAGAACGACCTAGCCCAACACTTTCCAAATACATTTCCACAGAAACTCCTCTATTTTCGCCTCCAACCTCACGAACCCCCACTTGAGAATCATACAATTCTTTTACACATTGTCTTAGTTCCTCTTCACTTATACTTGAATATTGTGTTACAGTGTTCTGGCTAAAAAGGTGACTGCAAA
>NZ_VLNR01000196.1 GCF_007489275.1 Aquimarina algiphila | reverse complement strand
AACGTTTAAAAACGATCGAAGAACGCAAGGCCGCAGAACTGGCGCAAACCATAGGTATTTCTAATGAGATTGACCTGTTAATGGGAAGGTTTACTAATAAATCTGCTTCAGAAAATGCAGAAACCCTACGCTTTTTGAACGGTTTAGATGAACCAATAGAACAAAAAAGAACCGCCAATAGTGATTTACACACTAATGACGGTTCTGATATTGACCTGGACAGTTTGCTGACTGGCCAGTTATAACATTTAAAAATTCGTAAGCATGACAAATATACAAAAACAAGAAATTGTTACTACGATTAATACGGAAATTTCCCGTTTAGGCAGTGGTAACAAGTTCGCAAACAAATGCGGGGTATCTGCGGCTACATTAAGCCAGATGCGTAACTCAGAATGGGAACTTATCAGTGATCAGATGTGGCTTAAAGTAGCCAATAAAAGCGGTCATACTTTTAGTACCTGGCAGATTGCAGAAACTACAAATTTTCGCATGATGCAAAAGGTACTCACTGAGGCAAAACAGGAATGTTTGTTCGTTCCTGTGTCCTATCCGGCCGGAGCAGGTAAAACGGCAGGCTTACAAGGATGGATAAAAGCCAATGAAGGTTTCAATTACCTATTAAAATGCCGTGACTGGGCAAAACGTGAGTTTATCGAGAACTTAATCGCAGAGATAGGTCTGGAAGTACCAAAAGGGTACATATCTATAGATAAACTGGGGCTAATTGTGATTGATTTCTTTATCGAGAGACGCAATTTTATGCCATCCTTACTACTGGATCAGGCCAATAGTCTTAAACCTTCCGCTCTTAAATTCCTGATTCACCTATATAATGAACTAGAGGACGAAATGTCTGTAATCATTGTAGGAACTGAGAACCTTGAAAAAGAAATTAAACGGGGTGTACGCTACAACAAACACGGATATGATGAGATTGACAGCCGTTTCGGACGTAATTA
>NZ_VLNR01000195.1 GCF_007489275.1 Aquimarina algiphila | reverse complement strand
CAACGTTTAATATATGTGTCGTAGCAGGGCAAAATGTTACCCTGATTTTCGATATTTCTGCGCATTGGTTGCTAACTTTTACTTTTTGCAAGCATTGCGCCACTGCCAAAATACACAGACTTTTCGAATCATCACTTAACTGCTATGAACACATATATAGTGTTATGGCACGTACCACTTTTACAAGCCTGAACTTAGTAAACAAGCCGCAGTAAAGTGATATCAGATTGCGAATTGCTTCGTATTATTTTTCTTAACCTCCAGCGATCACTTTGCTGCCTTTGGATATATCACTTACCAAACTAAAAAATCACAAACCCTTTTTCCGTCAAAATTATCGTAATCAGCCAAAAAAAGCGATTTTTCAGCACGTTACTACTCCGAAATACTTCTTTTGAGTGATTTTTTCATTGCTTTTTTACTTTGGATCGGATACAAACCACTGCAAAAATTCTCAGTTCACACGATCGAGGTTCGTCCGCAGACAGGTTCAGATTGCGTTTTGCTTTTCAGATAACAAGTATGTGCCCTAACG
>NZ_VLNR01000194.1 GCF_007489275.1 Aquimarina algiphila | reverse complement strand
CGATTAGAGCGTGAGCTTTCGGATGAAAAACTCAAAAATGAGATTCTCAATACCATGATCGATATTTCAGATAAACAATATGGTACTGGGATCAGAAAAAAGTTTTTACCCAATCAATCCGATGCATCCAGCAACAAAGACCAATAAGTCTGTCACGTTGTTGTCGATTGTTTGGGATCAGTAGACAGGCGATCTATCAATCACAAAAGCGATCACTGGCTCGTAATAAGCAACTTAGTCAGGTAAAACATCTGGTACAACAAACTCGGATGGATATGCCTAGATTAGGCACTAGAAAGCTATATTTTTTATTAAAACAAGAGTTTGATCGTCAAGGAATTAAAATAGGGAGAGATGCCTTATTCGATTACCTGCGTAGTGAATCCCTATTGATACAACCTAAGAAAAACTATACAAAAACCACAAATTCTAAACATTGGCTTAGAAAACATCCTAATTTAATGAAAGATACTAGTCCTTCAAGACCTGAAGAGTTTTTTGTTAGCGATNCGTCAAGGAATTAAAATAGGGAGAGATGCCTTATTCGATTACCTGCGTAGTGAATCCCTATTGATACAACCTAAGAAAAACTATACAAAAACCACAAATTCTAAACATTGGCTTAGAAAACATCCTAATTTAATGAAAGATACTAACCCTTCAAGACCCGAAGAGTTTTTTGTAAGTGATATCACCTATATTAAAAGTAGAGAAAGGACTCATTATTTATCATTGGTTAGTGATGCTTATAGTAGAAAAATAATGGGTTACCATCTTAGCGATGATATCAGTGCAGAAAATGTAGTACAAGCTTTCAAAATGGCAAATCGTAATAGAAAAACTACTAAAAACCTAATACATCATTCCGATAGAGGATTACAGTATTGTTCTGCTATTTATCAGACTGAATTAAAAAAACATCAGATAACTTCATCAATGACCGATGGATATGATTGTTATCAAAATGCACTTGCTGAACGAATCAATGGAATATTGAAAGGTGAATTTTTAATCAATATCTGTAATAATGGAACAGAACTCAAAAAATTAATAGAACAATCCATAGAAACTTATAATAATAAAA
>NZ_VLNR01000193.1 GCF_007489275.1 Aquimarina algiphila | reverse complement strand
TATATAGTAACCGCTACCAATACCATCAATGGATGTAGTATTCAACAAACTGTAACTGTAAGTGCTGATTTAACCAAGCCTGAGCTTACCGCTACTGCTGATGGAATCATTACCTGTAGTAATACATCAGTAGCATTAACCGCCACATCAACTACTCCTAATGTAACCTTCAATTGGGAAGGGTTTACCGATGGTGAGAATCCGGTCAATGTAACCTCTGAGGGTGATTATATAGTAACCGCTACTAACACAATTACAGGATGTAGTATTCAACAAACTGTAACTGTAAGTGCTGATTTAACCAAGCCTGAACTTACCGCTACTGCTGACGGAATCATTACCTGTAGTAATACATCAGTAGCATTAACGGCTACATCAACTACTCCTAATGTAACCTTCAACTGGGAAGGATTTACCGATGGTGAGAATCCAGTCAATGTAACCTCTGAAGGGAATTATGTAGTAACCGCTACCAATACCATTAACGGATGTAGTATTCAACAAACTGTAACTGTGAGTGCAGATTTAACCAAGCCTGAGCTTACCGCTACTGCTGACGGAATCATTACCTGTA
>NZ_VLNR01000192.1 GCF_007489275.1 Aquimarina algiphila | reverse complement strand
TCGTCACCGTACCTGCTGCTACTCCGGTAATCAGTCCAGTGCTTGAATTAATCGTTGCTATGCTAATATCGGCTGAACTCCAGCTTCCGCCTGCCTCTGTTGAGCTAAAAGTCGTCGTACCGGCAATACATGCTTCGGTAGTTCCAGATAGGGTTCCAGCTGTAGGTGGTGCTGTAATAGTTACATCTCTAGTCGCAGTAGCATCAGGGCATCCTCCTGTGCCACTTACTGTATAAGTCATGGTCACAGTACCCGCTGCTACTCCCGTAATCAGTCCAGTGCTTGCGTTGATGGTAGCGATTGCTGTGTTAGCTGAACTCCAGCTTCCTCCAGCCTCTGTTGAGCTAAAAGTAGTTGTACCAGCAATACAGGCTTCCTGAGTTCCCGATAGTGTTCCAGCAACTGGTGGTGCGGTAATGGTTACATCTCTAGTCGCAGTAGCATCAGGGCATCCTCCTGTGCCACTAACCGTATAGGTCATGGTCACTGTACCCGCTGCTACTCCGGTGATCAGTCCGGTGCTTGCGTTGATCGTTGCGATTGATGTGTTGGCTGAACTCCAGCTTCCTCCTGCTTCTGTTGAACTAAAGGTTGTCGTACCGGCAATACAGGCTTCCTGAGTTCCCGATAGTGTTCCCGCTGTGGGTGGTGCTGTAATGGTCACATCCCTTGTCGCTGTAGCATCAGGACATCCGCCTGTACCACTTATCGTATAGGTCATGGTCACCGTACCGGCTGCTACTCCGGTAATCAGTCCAGTGCTTGAATTAATCGTTGCAATAGTAATATCGGCTGAACTCCAGCTTCCTCCAGCCTCTGTAGAGCTAAAGGTAGTCGTACCGGCGATACATGCTTCCTGAGTTCCGGATAGAGTTCCAGCAACTGGTGGTGCGGTAATAGTTACATCTCTAGTCGCAGTAGCATCAGGACATCCGCCTGTACCACTTACCGTATAGGTCATCGTCACCGTACCTGCTGCTACTCCGGTAATCAGTCCAGTGCTTGCGTTGATGGTAGCGATTGCTGTGTTAGCTGAACTCCAGCTTCCTCCAGCCTCTGTTGAGCTAAAAGTAGTTGTACCGGCGATACATGCTTCTGTTGTTCCGGATAGGGTTCCAGCAACTGGTG
>NZ_VLNR01000191.1 GCF_007489275.1 Aquimarina algiphila | reverse complement strand
GTGATTGATAGTACAGATCCTGCAGATTGTTTTGGAGATACTAACGGTACAGTAACCTTTACTGTCACTACTTTAGCTACTACAGTAGATTGGGAAGTGTTTGATGCTGATACAGGACTCACAACAGGTATTACAGGAACATTGACATCACCAACATTTACAGATACCGCTGGAGGTTTAGGAGAAGGAAATTACTTTGTTAGAGTTGTAGAAACAGCTGGTGCTGCAATACCATGTACTGATGCCGCACCATTTACAATTACTCAACCAGCAAGTCCATTAACTTTAGCATTTGTAAGTGCAACCCCTACGGATTGTAATACTGCATTATCTACAGTTACTATGGATGCCAATGGTGGTGTTGGTCCTTATGAGTTTGCTGCGGTTGCAGGGACACTTCCTCAACCTGACCCTATAGCGTTCCCATTAACAAATACATTTACTTTAGATCCTACAACGAGTACGGCTTGGGTAATTTTTGTAAGAGATGCCAATAATTGTATTGTCCCAAGAGAAATAACAATACCACCGTTTACTCCTGCGCCAGTAATTGATACTATTGATGCTTTTGTTGATGATGCCTGTACCTTTGATAATGCTTATACTTTTACAGTAACGGCGACGAGTAATGTTCCTATTCCACCAGGAACGGGAGCGTTAACGTTCTCTTTAGATGGCGGCGCTCGAGTTGCTGGTACAGCTACAGGTCCTAATACGGCTACGATAGATTTTCCATTAAGTGGTCCTGGCACATATTCAGTTGTTGCTTTTGATGAGAATGGCTGTCCGTCTTTACCACGAACTATTGAGGTATTTCCAGAGTTACAAGTTACAGCTGTATTTACAGATCCTACGTGTAGGGCTAATGATGCTACTATTGTAGCTACTGTAACGGGAGGTTCTGCTATACCGGCCAACTGGACATTTGATTTAGTAAACCCTGGTACTGGTGTAACAATACCGGGTGTTACTCAAACAGCAGGTCCGGGAGCTAATCAGATAACGTTTAGTAGTACTACCCCTGGTACGGATGGTATTTTCCCTGGAGATTATCGAGTAGAGGTTACCGATAGTGCTATTAATGTGGCACCTGGTTGTACCGATACTTT
>NZ_VLNR01000190.1 GCF_007489275.1 Aquimarina algiphila | reverse complement strand
GTGCCTTCCGTCTCTGATTCGCTAGTCACACTGGCAATGGTTGGAACTCCATCATTATCTTCTATCGTTCCGGTACCGGTTGTACCGCCAACACTGAGGGTATAGGTCTCATCAGCCTCATCGATAGTATCCTCTTCTCCGCCATTCGTTACTGTAAAGCTCGTTACCCCGGCTGGGATAATAACGCCATCTCCGGCAACATTGAGTGTTACACCATTACTAAAAGTAGGTGGGGTATCATAATCAGCTGTCACTGTAGCCGTAACATCAGTAATACTAAATGGGAAGTTGGTGATACTTGAACTCCCATTACTCAAGGTAACGGTATGCACTAAGTCAGTACCTTCCGTCTCTGATTCGCTAGTCACACTAGCAATGGTTGGAACTCCATCATTATCTTCTATCGTTCCGGTACCTGTTGTACCGCCAACACTTAATGTATAGGTCTCATCAGCCTCATCGATAGTATCTTCTTCTCCGCCATTCGTTACTGTAAAGCTAGTCACTCCGGCTGGGATAATAACGCCATCTCCGGCAACATTAAGTGTTACACCATTACTAAAAGTAGGTGGGGTATCATAATCAGCTGTCACTGTAGCCGTAACATCAGTAATACTAAACGGGAAGTTAGTCACACTTGAACTACCATTACTTAAAGTAACTGTATGCACTAAGTCAGTGCCTTCCGTCTCTGATTCGCTAGTCACACTGGCAATGGTTGGTGCATTATCATTATCTTCTATCGTTCCGGTACCGGTAGTACCGCCAACACTCAGTGTATAGGTCTCATCAGCCTCATCGATAGTATCCTCTTCTCCGCCATTCGTTACTGTAAAGCTTGTTACTCCAGCTGGGATAATAACGCCATCTCCCGCAACATTGAGTGTTACACCATTACTAAAAGTAGGTGGGGTATCATAATCAGCTGTCACAGTAGCTGTAACATCGGTAATACTAAATGGGAAGTTGGTGATACTTGAACTCCCATTACTTAAGGTAACCGTATGCACTAAATCAGTTCCTTCCGTCTCTGATTTGCTAGTCACACTAGCAATAGTCGGTGCATTATCATTATCTTCTATCGTTCCGGTACCTGTTGTACCCCCAACACTGAGGGTATAGGTCTCATCAGCCTCATCGATAGTATCTTCTTCTCCGCCATTCGTTACTGTAAAGCTCGTTACTCCGGCTGGGATAANGATACTTGAACTACCATTACTTAAAGTAACGGTATGTACTAAGTCAGTGCCTTCCGTCTCTGATTCGCTAGTCACACTAGCAATAGTCGGTGCATTATCATTATCTTCTATCGTTCCGGTACCTGTTGTACCCCCAACACTGAGGGTATAGGTCTCATCAGCCTCATCGATAGTATCTTCTTCTCCGCCATTCGTTACTGTAAAGCTTGTTACTCCGGCTGGGATAATAACTCCATCTCCGGCAACATTGAGTGTTACACCATTACTAAAAGTAGGTGGAGTATCATAATCTGCTGTCACTGTAGCTGTAACATCGGTAATACTAAATGGGAAGTTGGTGATACTTGAACTCCCATTACTTAAGGTAACCGTATGCACTAAATCAGTTCCTTCCGTCTCTGATTCGCTAGTCACACTAGCAATAGTCGGTGCATTATCATTATCTTCTATCGTTCCGGTACCTGTTGTACCCCCAACACTGAGGGTATAGGTCTCATCAGCCTCATCGATAGTATCTTCTTCTCCGCCATTCGTTACTGTAAAGCTCGTTACTCCGGCTGGAACAATAACGCCATCTCCGGCAACATTGAGTGTTACACCATTACTAAAAGTAGGTGGAGTATCATAATCAGCAGTCACAGTAGCCGTAACATCGGTAATACTAAATGGGAAGTTAGTCACACTTGAACTACCATTACTTAAAGTAACGGTATGTACTAAGTCAGTGCCTTCCGTCTCTGATTCGCTAGTCACACTGGCAATGGTTGGAACTCCATCATTATCTTCTATCGTTCCGGTACCGGTTGTACCGCCAACACT
>NZ_VLNR01000019.1 GCF_007489275.1 Aquimarina algiphila | reverse complement strand
GTGGGGGAATCATTAAGAAAAGGAAAAATTAAAAAGGACTAATAACAAAATTTAACTATTATTGCAAGATCTCTCTTAGTGGCACCATTTGACCGAAATAGGTGGCACAGTCACTCCGAAATAGCCAATAGGCATTTAAGTTGAAAAAATCAATTATAAAAGCATAAGATTTTGTTATTATTATATGTTTTTTTTAGTAAATTCGCGCCTGCAATTTCTTTGTAATGAAGAGATTGAAGGGATTAAGCCTAAATTATTTTGAGTACACCTGCTAATGTTAAGTATTTGAAAAAACTACTACTAGTATTCTTCGGATTACCTTTTTTGACTATCGGTCAAACATTAGACTATGAATCTATAACTCAAAGTAAACCGCTTAAAGTTAGTGGACAAGTATCTGCTACAGGAGTGTATTATAATTCTAATCAAAATAATAACAGAGAACCTTTTACCTATTTTTTACAAGGAGCACTTAATATCAATATCTATAGCTTCTCTATTCCTATTTCCTATAGTTTCTCTAATCAAGGAGAAGATTTAGGATATCAAATACCTTTTGATTTTAATCGTATAAGTATACATCCAAAGTATAAATGGGTAACAGGACATATAGGTAATGTAAATATGACTTTTTCTCCTTATACATTAAGCGGTCATCAGTTTACAGGAGGTGGAGTGGACCTTACACCACCTGGCCCGTTAAAGGTTAGTGCCATGGCTGGTCGTTTGCTCAAAGCAACAAATGATGATGATGACCCCAGAACCATCCCGGCTTTTAATCGAATGGGTTATGGATTGAAAACAAGCTTTGAAAAGGAACGATATAAAATTGGAGTAATAGGGTTTTATGCAAAAGATGATCAAAATTCTATTGATTCAATACCAGAAGTTAAAGGAGTTTTACCACAAGAAAACCTGGTGATAAGTCTGGAAGGAGAGGTTAAACTAGGAAAAAGTTTTAGCCTACAGGCAGAATATGCATCTACAGCGATAACCAAAGATACCAGAGCAGAAGAAGCAGATAATTCAGGGATTTCACCAATAGCAGCAATTTTTAATAACCGTGCCTCTACAGAATATTATAATGCGGTAAAAACTCGCTTAGGATATGCTTTTGGCCGGGTAAATCTAGGTGTGGGATATGAGCGAATCGATCCAGGTTATGAGACGCTTGGAGCATATTTTTTCAATAATGATTTCGAAAATATCACTTTGGATGCTTCTAATACTTTTTTTAGAGATAGATTAACCTTGGCTCTTAATATAGGCTACCAAAGAGATGATCTAGATAATTTAAAAGCTAATAATACAAATCGTACTGTAGGATCATTAAATGCTACACTCTCAGTATCAGAACGATTAAATATTTCTGGATCGTATTCTAATTTTAGTACGTTTACTAATATTAAACCCAATCAATTTGATGAGATTAATGATGGAGATCTTCTAGACGAACAGATTGAAGAGTTGGATTATAAACAGTTGTCTCAAACTGCTACCCTTACCGTTAGTTATGTCCTTTCAAATAAGAAAACCTCACGACAAAACCTTATTACTAATTATACGTTAAATGATGTATCTAATGAACAAGGAGGGATTGTAAGACTTGGAGATGCTTCTACTTTTCATAATATGAATATAGGGCATACCATAGATTTTTCAGAAAGAAACCTTAATATTAGTACTTCTGTAAATGGTACATATAATACCATTGGTAGAGAAGAATCTACTACGTGGGGGCCTACCATAAGTGTTGGGAAAAGGTATTTTGAAAAAACTTTAAACACCAGACTTTCTGCAGGATACAATAGTTCAAATAGTGCAACAGCAAATACTAATGTCACCAATTTTAGGGGATCGGTAACTTATACTTTGAAAGAAAGGCACAATTTTAATCTTAACGCTGTTCAACTGTTTAGAAATGGCGGGAATAGTGGTGGTTTAAGTGAGTTTACTGCTACTTTTGGATACAACTATGCTTTCGGACTTAAGAAACCAAAAATTAACTTCAAGAAGAGAGAAAAGAAGGAGAAAAAACCGAAGGAAGATAATGATTCGATTAAAATTCAATATAGAAAATATCGCTACGAAGGTTTACCAAAAGATATTACCCCTCAACTGTTAAATTTACCAGAAAAAGAGGGATTTGCACATATTATTAAAGATAAAAAAGGAAGGCTAAGTGAATTAGGAGAGCAACTTAAAGAAACTGAAGAAAAAGATAAAAGAGTATATAAAGAAATAGCTATTAGTTATCTTAAAGCGATGGACGAATATCTTGATTTTGCAGAATTTTATAATAAAAAAATCTATGAATCTTACGTTAAACTGGTTAATGAAGCAAGAGAAATAGATCGCCAAATACGAGATGAGTTTACAGTATTGAGTGCCAGAATTAATAGTGCAGAAGAGAAAGATCCAGAAGATCTTGAAAAACAGAAAATACTCGAAAAACGATATGAATCGCATACAGAACTTTTACAATCGTTGTTAAAATGGAATTTGAAGCTTGAGGATATCGAGAACCCAGAAGGTGATATTAAACTGCTCAAAAAGCGTAATGCTTCAAAAGTGTTTACAATGTATCAGAATGAAGTTTCCGAAGAAAAGATCATAAAATTTATTGAAATACGATTAGCGGATTTATTTCATAAAGTGCTCAAAGAATAAGAGTAATTATAATTACTTCAAGATGATCGATATACTGTATTGAAGCAAATACCCTATGCGCTTATTAGCATAGGGTGTTTTTATGTTCAGGTTATCCTAATGCTGGTTTGATATAGTTTAAATTTAAAACCAAATTCGTCAAATGTAATAATGGATATGGTTGTTGAGTCAAATTAGAAAAAATAACTAAATCAAAGTTTAGAATACCACTTACTCTGCTAGGGTTATTGGATTTAAACCAATCATTAATGGCATCTGCCCAACTTTGTAACATTGGATCTAATTCACTTGTCAATTCTACCAAAATAAGGGATTGCATTAATATTGGTAAATTAATCGGGTTTAATCCACTATTAATTTGATAATCATAACTACAAGTCATCTGAAACCGTAAAGATGGTTCTGTGTTTTCTTTTAATAGTGCTTGCATTAATACCTGTAATTGCTCGTATAATGATCTTACCGTAGGAGAACCTTGGTTATTAGGTAAATTAGCAATCTTAATAGTTTGCATATTCGTTATTGTGGGTAACAATGGATTAGAGAATGATAATTCTCCTGTAGTATATACAAACTGTGAATTAATGGTTTTACCAGGAATTAACCCCTCATTACGTGTTAAATACATAGATGTCATCGCATCCTGACGTTGTAAGATATTTAGTTTTGGTAATATAACAGTTCGTTTCTGTATACTTTGTGCCTCATCACTTAATAGCGGTTTCCCATCAGAATCAGTATAATAATAACAAACAATACCATCACAAGTACCTTGTGTCCATAGATGCATAGTGTAATTATCAATATGTATCTCAGGAATACCGACACCACTAGGTGGTTTACCATATACTGTAATGACCTGTACCTGCTCTATGTTTTCTCCAACTTTTAGGCTTTGGCCGGCTTCTCGGATCTGGAAGTCATAAGATAAATCCTCATTTCCTGCTTTGTAGATACGATTGGTGTTGTTAATTAACAATCCACCAGCTTTATTAGCAGATTGAGTGACATTATCGATGAGTTCTGTGAATGAACTAATGGCGATACCGGCATTTGTAAAGAGTTCCTCAGAACTTGAGTTGCTCTCATTATATACCTGGGCATCAATCTTGGTAACCAAAGATTTTAGATCTTTATCTACAGAAGGGTATACCATAATAAACTCTGCAAGAGCATCAAATATATCCATTTCTAGTGCCATTGCCCTGAGATCATTTGTTTTTATATTGAATGCTACGGTACAATAAAGCGTATCCTGGGGATAGTGGAATGGTTGGGAATATTCGAATTCATAATTCCATTCTAACAATTTACTAATATCGGTTGATTCTGGGTTGTTGGCCTCACCTAATTGGTTTACTAAAGAAGGATTTTGAGGGAAAGCTCTTAAAATCATTGGCACTTCAAACCCTCCTAATTCATTTTCTAATGGCATATTTTTGTCTGGTATGACAAAATTTAACCAGGTAGAAGGTGTAAATCCATTAATAGGAGTTGCAATCTGATGTTCTATATTCGTTCCCTTATAATTCAGGTTCAGGTTTATTTTGGATAATACCTCTCCACCTTCACTACGTACAATTTCCGGAGTATTCAATAGAAAAGCTAATGATTGATCATCATTATTCAGCTCAATTTTTGCTGAAGTTATGGTTAACTGGTCTGGTTTGGAGTAACTTACGAAATTAGTTGTTATAGTTAAGGTTTTAGTTCCTTCGATGGGTCTTAAATTAACATCAAGTAAACCATCGCCAATAGTTACGCTGGTATTATTTAGTACAACATTACCAGAAATGGTTAGTACCACACTCTTGGCATCATCATCAAGAATTGCTGATTTTACTGTTAATGGATCTGTAATTGTATAGTTGACGATATTGGTTGCACTAGTTTTATCCAATGGAGCACTAAAATACAAGCTTACTATAGTCAATTTATCTTCAGAAGAAACTGCACCTTCAAACACAGTATTTTGAATGACATTACCAAATAAGTTAGGTGCAGTGTCCACAGGTTTATCTGCCTTAACATTAACATCAAACTGGATACCAGAACTGGTATTGTATAAATTTGATAATTGTGATAGTAATGATTGTAAGAAAGCTTCTTGTATAGCAGAAGCGCTTCCTGTTTCATCTTTGAAAACATGGACCATTAGCATTTTTGTAATTTCTGCCAACGATTCCTTTGTATCTTGTATATTTTTTAGGTTAGTAGCGCCTAATTTTTTATCAATTAACTGTATTGGACCGGTAAATTCGGGTGTGAGAATATCATCAATCGCAGTAAATAACTGACTTACCCACTGATCCATATCAATCTCTGTGAAATCCTTTTGAGAATCTGGTTCAGTACTGATTCCTTTTCCGGTAGTATAGTTATAGATTGAAACTCCATTTCTACTTTCAAGCTTATTAGAAACAGGTCTTGGCGCAAATAACTGAGGTACTCCAGGAGTATTTACCTGATATGAAATAGGTTGTTTATGATCTATTCCTAATCGTACCGCCCATATGGTTCGATCTGATTTTTGTTGGTTGTTGTTCTCTCTATTGGCTCCTGTTGCTATTTTTAGATAATATTGGTTGTCTATAGTCATTATCTCTTCAAAAGCCTCTGCAAATGCATTCAATGCTCTAGAGTTATTGTTACTATCATTAGATGATGGTGCAATTTCAGTTATTACTTTTTTGATACCTCCGGTAGTTTCAAATTCACCCATAACTGCACCTCCAACTCTAGAAATGCTCATATCAAGTGTCAATTCTATAATTTGATCACTAATTACCTGAGCGGGGTCAATAGCAAATTTGAATGTAAAGACCGGAGATGGAGGAGCAACGCTTGTTCCTCCTTGTTTTCGATCTTGTAAGAAATTATAAATAGATGCAATCCAGTCATATACCAAATCAGAATACATAGCATCCCCAACTTCAAAAATCGAATCAAACAAACTGGTTCGCATATTTATAATTATCCCGTTGGGATCTGTAAGTTGATATGCTAATTTTTCATAAACTATAAAGTCGTTTGTTGCTCGTGACAATACTGTAGAGCTAGATTCTTCGCTCATATCAGGGTAGCTGTATGTAGCTTGACCATTAAACGTGGTTTTCTTTGATTCGTTTTGAATGTTTCCTATACCCAAGGTATATTTTACACCTTCAGACATCTCATCTACAGTGAGTACTACCGTTTTTGTATCAGCACCTAATTTTGCATTGTTGATGACCAGATTTGGACTGATTTCATAATTACCTAAAGAAGTTGCTGTAGTAGCATCTAAAGTTTCTGTGAAGGTCAATAGTATCGTGGTATTATCTGTTGCCTTTGCAGAAAGTAATCCATTATACGCAGAGATATCAAAAGTCAACGGAATCTGAATTTCTGCAGTAGTATCTTTGGCTACGATCCATTGCGAAGATACCGAAGGCCATTGGTTAATTCCTAAAATAGCATCAGTATACCCTGTTAATATTGGAGTTTTGTTACTAATATCATCCGACGTACGGGGTGGTTCTGAAATAGTAGTTAATGCAGTATTTCCATAAATATCCATCCACATGAAGTCTGGTTGTACAAGATATCCAATGCCTTTATATGGGCTATTAGAAGTATCTGGTAATCCATTCCTTCCTTTATTTTGCAGTGTATTGGCAAATTTGCTGTATGGCACGGATTGCTGGAACATCCATTTTCCACTAGTATCGGGTTGTTTACCACAACTGTCACCATTATTTGATTTAGGAGCTGTTGGTCCAGTTGGTAAACTTGGTTTACTGGCTTTGAACCAATCATTGTTGATCAATTGAAAACTCAATATAGAAAAATCATTTTGCAAGAAGATTTTTGCATAATCAGGGTCACTATACTTATCTGGTACTTCAGCCGGTTCTATACGTTTACCTTCTAGAGATACTACTCCTGCAGGTACAGCGGCAACACGTGTAATAGGACCACCAATCATTGTTAATTGAGTACCATTAGAAAATAAGTTAACCAATGTACTGTTATAATGTGCCAGAGCAGCTAAATCCATACCATAATACGTAGCAATATCTAGTAATGTTTTACTATTGTCTTCGCCCGAAGTTATTGTTAATAAAGGTAACCTAAGTCCAAAATATAAGGGTAGTACATCCGGCCAGTTAGTCACTAAAGGATTTGCTTTTTTGATAGCATCTGTTGTAGTTCCAAACTTAATTGCAATAGCCTCTAGAGATTCCCCTTGTCCACTACCATCTTGTCCAACCTGATAAGTTCCTTCAGGCACGTCTATTGATAATCCTGCCGTTAGTATAGCGGTCAAATTGTCTTCTACGACGTCTGCAATATTAGTATAGTATTGGTACGCCAAATCACTTAGCGTATCTCCCGTATTAAAAACTACTGTTTTACTTACCGGGTTAGCCTTGGCGTATACAGAACTATTATTAACATTAATAGCTTCTCCTGTAACAAAGGTATTCATATATGGTTGTAATATATTCTGCTCGTCACTTAGTACAGGAGCAGTATACAATACTATCAATGATAGACTGGCCTCTCCTTTATCATTAAAAATATGATCTGGTAAACCGGTACCATTTTCACTATTGTAATAGTATAAATAATATCCTCCATCCCTAGTAATACTGGCTTGCCATAACAAAGTAATCAAGTCTGTTGGTTTGTTTAAAAGATTACTAGCCTCACTATCAATTTGTAATGTTTTCAAAAAAGCTTGTATTGTTGCTGTATCTGGTCTTGTAAAGGTAGATAAATTGGCCTGTGCAACACCTATTGTCAGATCATTTATTGGATCTGTTTGAACACCCGGATTATCGCCATTAGACTGGTTTGGAATATATCCAAAAGCTAATTGATTGATCAGGTTATCATTGTTCTCTAAATAAGTAACCATTTGTTCTAACAATAAAGCATTATTACCATCTGCACCACTAATCTCATAGGTAGTTAATGAAGCTGGACTGTTGTCTACCGGAGGTACTTTTTTGATTGTAAAAGTTACTTGTGTTCCCCAACCATAATTAGTAACTGGCGTCGATTTCATCGCATTCGTTGTAGGATCTACAGCACCTGTTACTACTTCAAATCGAGGTTGCACAGCTCTTCCTGATGGATTTGCGATCTCCATCAAGTTTGCTGGTAATGACCAAATATTTAAAATTTGTGATTCATTTGTCGATCCGTTATAGGGTAACGCAATGGCCGAACCAGCTTTCCATGGACTTACCGTACTAAAGGTATAATGTCCACAGCTATTACTAAACATATCACCTAATCCCAGATGTTGAATTTCCAAATCCAGATAATTCTTAGTTGCATAACTTCTAACCGTATTGATTTGTTCGTAAGATGAAGAATCATCAGTAATCTCTATGATTAAGGTATCTCCCGTTTTCTCAAAACTTATCCATGTAATATCAGATGGGATTGTAAAGGTAATATCATAAGATTCTTTATCAGCTAACGTAGGTAGAGGGAATTGCTGCCCTGTCAAGGCAAATAAACCTGCAGTATCTTGTTCATAAACCAATGTGTCATCTAACCACATCCCCTGATATTTTGGTGTAATACCCGAAGTTGGTAATCGTAAACCTGAAAGATAATAACGTGATGCCATACCAGATAATTGTTGTAATCCACTATCAGCTTGAATCTCTGCAATCAATTTACCAACTTCAAACTGCGGCAGGTCATTTAAGACTAATTGTCCATTATTATCACTACTATTAAATAAATCAATGATAGTATCATTACTTGTAATTGCCAAAGAAATAATACTTACTCCGTATCTTGCAGAGAAAGTAATCAAGGTATCTCCGTCTTGAGTCATCCCTTTAAAATCTGATACTGTTAATACCGAAGATGGCATTAACAACCCTTCTTTTGTTAATATATCTGTGTTCGTTAGTAATTCATCTAAAGTAACATCAAAGTCTTTTGCTAAACTATTCAATGAATTACCGGACTGCACGACAATAGAATCTTTGCCTGCATAATCAACGATAATACCTTCCTGAAGAATTGTGGTATCATTGGCATTTGTGGTTGCCAAAGCTGATGCCGTAACTTGATCGTTATACATCGATTTTTTACTAATATCATCAAAAGTATCACCGGCAATGGTACCATAGGTCGCTTTGTTTACTTCAATTAATTTTCCGGGATTTAAGGTATGTGATTTATTGCTTTCAAATAAATAATCTATTGTGTACCTATAACCAGAACTGAACTGCCCATGAGTATTGATCCAACTTATTATCTCGGCAATGGTTTGCCCTTCCAGGATTTGGTATTGGAATGCACGTAATGCATTTTGCGCATTTTCTACCATTTGTTTAGCTAGTAAAAGGAAATAATCCGAATATATAAAAGTAGCCATCGATTCGGTATCGTTAGTTACAGCGAGAGCATTCTCGAGAGAGAAGTCGTTACTTTGCTTCAACTGAACTGCCAAATCATCAAAATAAATACGTAATTCATCTATATACGTATCACTTAAACTATTATAATCGGCAAAAGCATATTCTAACGATTTATGGCCTTCAAAGGCAGGTAATGTAATAGATAGTTGTGGAATCATAGGAAAGTACGCTGCGTCAGATTCTGTTTCTTGATCAGAAGGATGAGATACAGTCATACTTACTTGTGTATTCAATAGACTATTGATTGCATCTAATGGTATAGGTGCGGTATTATTAGCATTATTTAGATAATCATAAATTTCTTGTAAACGTGTTTCGCTAATAGCTAATTTATCCACATCTTCGGCACTAATACTTCCATTATAGAAAGCTGCAATTACCCATCTAAATACCAATTTCCCAATATATTCAAACGAGGTATCAGGAGTAGTACCCATTGCTTTTTGTTTAGCCGAGTTTGGATCATCTACTGCAGATGCTGTAGATTCTAGGAATAGCATAGCTGAATATACAGCTAATTGATCTGATGGTTTCTTGGCTAAATCACCAGCGATACTAAGTCCAAACCCAATATAACCTGTTAATGGTTGTTTCGTAGCCGGAGCGGTCAAATTGCTCCAGTCTGGATGATCGTTGAAGTTGTCTGTAATAGAGATCAGGAAGGCGTCTGCATTGAATCTAGCCATACGTCTCGGCGATGCATTCATTTTGAGCATGGTCATACTTTCTTTGGTGCCTTCGGTAACCACATGCCATGGTGATGATCCACCTCCGACTTTGATTTCGAATGATTCTCTTAAAGTGAGATCGAAACTGAAACTGATCTTGATTTTGAACAATCCTAAATTAATCTTCACAGAAACAGCTACACTTACTCTGGCAGTAATTCCTAGTAATATGGGTTCGTATGCAGTAATGGTAATATCGGCCAAAATACTCAATAAGACATTTACTTCGGCTTTGATAATCTTGAAGTCAACATAACCATATAGTTTCCCTTGAATACCTACTACTCCTTTAATGCTATAATAATAAGCAGGTGCAATATCAGCTTGATTTCCGTTCTCGGTATTTTCCTCTTGATAAGGATTGAATTTGGCCAAGACTCCTTCTATGATTGTAACTATGGTCAAACTGAATCCAGCAGATAAAATTCCTGCATTAAAATCGTACCCCAATCCAAACTGAATTCCAACACCCAATAATATTACAGGATTGAATGTCCCATTGTCTATTTGGGGCACTTCTGTTGAAGTTGCACTTGATTTTTTACCAAAATACAATCCAGCAGATCCCATTACCGGAATTGGAAACGGAACATAAATAATGGTTTGTAAGGTGAATGATCTTGTAAAATCGGCATCGTACGGAAATCCTAAATCAGCTAGAAAATCACCATTGGTATAGATTTCCATACCAAACACGGGCAAAGTAATATTTACTTGTCCTAACTGTATTTTTCTCATAGCATCAGGAAGCGTAATCTGTGCTTGATATACTCCGACCGAATCACTTATTTTCCTATATAAAATCTGAAAATCCAATCCTTTGAAAATTCTCGCAGGTCCTCCGTTTAATGCTATACGTAAAGCATACAAATTAGGATCATTAAACACGATTTGCATGTCTATAAAATAATCTTTACCCGAATCATCTACCTTGACTACTTCTTTTCCTGAACTTTTCTTATCATCAGATTGTAATTTTAATATTCCAAAATCCATGCCTATCAGCCAAGAACTATTGGGATCAAAAACAATGTTTGGAATTTCTCCAGATTTTGTATCTGGTAGGTCAGCCATTAATTTGATCGCATCCTGAACACTACTCACGTCATTAATACCTGGTATTGTGACATGTTGCCCCATGGCTAGCAATCTAAGGTCGAGGTAGTTGTTCCCTTGCCCTGATGGCGATGGCGTATCTTCAGGTTTGGCAGCATCCCATTTGATTTGATTTGGTGATAATCCTTCTGCTTTATTCTCATTAGTAATCCAGAAGAAATTACCGTCTATAGTGATAAAAACACCATTCTCTGCGGCATCTTTTTTTCCTGCCTGATAATTCAATCCAATTTTTTTGATCTTACAGAATCCGAGATTAATTTCCCCAATATCTATAGCAAAAGAAACTGTTTCGGCTGTAAAATCATATATCAATTCTAGTTTGTTGAGTGGTAAACTGTTTAACAAACTCCAAGGAGCACCTAGTCCAAATTTATATCCTGTTGCCCAACTGATAGCATCTTCAATAATAGATCCCAGACTTACTGATTCGGTAAACTTTAAAGTACCTATCCAATGTTTGGGCTTACCTTTTTCAACTTCTTTTTCGACAATAGTACCTGTAAGATAACCCCATGTAAAACCAAATGTGAGTACATCTGGATTATAATCATAGAATAGCTTCATTTTTATACCGATCCATTCGATGTCGGCATTAAGAGTACAATAATAGCCTACTTTATCATCTGTAGCATCAATGGTAGTAATTGCTTTTTGGGAGCTGATCAATTGTTCGGTTTTCGAATCCGCATTGTTATCACCATAAATTCCATAACCAAATTTTAAATCGGCTTTTATGTTAAGGTTTATAAATGGGATTTTCCAATACCCATCTGTTGCACCACCTATTTCATAATATTTTTTGGTTTCTGAGAAAGAGAAGTTTAACCCTACTAATGAATAATTGTATTCACTTGGAATCTGCCAGTTTGATGGTAATAACTGGTTGGCTAAAGCAGTAAGCTGTAATGGTGTTTCGGTATTCTGCTCTCCTTTAAATATCCACCCACCATCGCTACTGTAATTCGCTGATAATGAGATGGAAAAAGCAGTAGCTCCTTCTCCAAAAGTAAATCCACCAGATAATCCTCCTTGTAATTGAGTGTTTTCGCTTTGTACTTGTACTCCTACCTCGTTAATGGTAATAGATGGTGCACCAGATATAATCTGGAACGTCCAGTCAAAGTTTAAATTAGAAGTTACACTATAATTACCAGTGGTTCCTTCAAAAGAAGCATTAAATTCTGTAATTTCTGGACTATATCCCTGCGGATTGAATACTGTGCCGGGTAAGAACAAGTTAAATAGATCGGTTACTTTGATTACTCCACTGGCAAGTTGTCCTCGGAAAATAGTGTCTGGATAATTCATACTCGTAATAATTACTCCAGCATTGTCACCCGTACCAATAGTAAACTTCCCTTTAGTACTCCATGATGTACTTCGTTTAGCCAATATACCTGGTTCTTGAATTAATACGTTTAGTGTAACACTATCCATATCCAAGCCAGTCATTAATGTTACTTTTTCTGCAGTAGCCATTACAAAACTGACATACTGTATTTTGTTTTCTTTGGTGTTATAAGCCAATTGTAAGTCGGTAACACCAATAGCTGTAAAAGCGTTGAATGGACTAGGTAATGACTGAACAAGATTTACGCCACCTGCCAATTGATAGAATTTTGAAATACTTGCTGGTTCGTCGAAGTGACCTGTTAATTGCCATAATCCATCATTAATAGGTAGTGTAATATCCAAATCCAGATCAAGGCCTTGTAGCATTCCGCCAACACTACCTTGAGCAGGAAGTAAAGAATCTGCTACCTGTAAGGAAATGTAAGGGTTTTCAAATTGTAACCATGGCAATTGTTCTGTTAGCCAATCACCGGTATATTTCATTTTCCAATCAGACACCACATTACCTTCAGGAGCAGTGAATGTTATGGTAAATTCTAATGGAGTATCCTCTAATACACTACTTTTACCATTAACAATGATTTCTGTTGGATTTACAGTCCCTTTGGCTGGAGTTATTGTTGTATTCGTTAAGGTCACTTTTACACCTAATAACCCAGAGATAAAATCAAAGATTGGTCCGGCACTATATACTCCCGGAAACAAATTAAGAATCGTATCAGCATCCAGATTTTCATATAATTTAGTTAATAACGTATCCAAAGGTGTCGAGTCATCCCCATTTTTATTACCAATACTATCATTATTATCGTAAGAACCCTGTTCTAATTGGCTTACACCAGTTGCATATGCTGACTTTGCTATTGCTGAAGCCTTAAGAGAGCTGTTAGCTTCAATAATGCCTTCTGCTTGCAAAATATACCCCAAATAACTACTTGCAATTCTAAACTTATCATTAGCAGGGTTCTGGTAAAAACTTTTAATAGTATTATAATAGGTTTGATATTCGCCTTCTGCCGATTCTTTATATTCTCGAATAAACGCTCCAATAATTTCAGAAGGGTTTTCATTGATTTTGCTTGGCCATGTATAAATTGGAAAATTAATTTTATTGGCAATTTGTTGCATTTTATATACAATAGTAGGGACATACACCACTGGCATATAAATATTGCTATAATCTTCGTATACATCAAAATCAGAATAGCCCAAAAGTGTTGTTGGGTATTGTACATTCCCAGAGTTAGGACGTGCAACATGAAAATAAGGTTGTCCAAATTGTAAGGCCAGATTCCCGGTATTTTGCCCTTCAAAAACAGGAGGCATAGCAGATTTATAAAGTAAATAATTAAATATTGGAGCTGGGACTCTTCCTAGTTGCACAAATAATATTCTGTTTTTGGCACCATTTAGCCATGAATACTTAGCCTTAACATTTATGTCATTGGCTTCCCATACATATTCTATACGTTCACTGGCCTTAACAGAACTTAGATAATTTGAGCGATAAGTATGTGGTTTTAATAATTGTATGATTTGATTACGTTCTTTATCAGATAAGGTTTCGGGTTTGATATTGAACTTTTTGAGCCTATCTAAATCTGGATTTAACTGTGAATTCCAAGTGCTTTCCTGAAAACTAAAATCACCTTCAATCAATTGTGATATTGGAGTTTCTCCTCCACCTGTTCGGTTAGAGAAATTATCCATCGATAATACTACAATTGGTTTTGCCCCTGAACGAATAGAAGTACCTTTCATTTGTGAGGCCATATACCCTGTAATTACTTCAAACATGCGCTCTTCTGGAGGTGGTGCCAGTTCATAATTTCCTTTAGTTCGTATGCTATAGACAGCACCTAAATCATAATTGTCCGTTTTTGAAAGTAAACTTTGCAAGACAGCCACTTGATTAGCATAACCATTTTCCTTATAATAGTTCCAGTCTGGTTCTGGTACGGGTATTTCTTCCCAATATGCTCGTTGCTTAAATGCCCCATAATTCAATAATTTCTGATGGGTTAAGTTGACTGTTTTTTTAGTACTATTCAGAAATTGAATTTCTTCGGGAGTGGTCCATAAATAAGGTTCAAGTCTTAAAAAATAGTTGGTATTTAAGCGTTTTGCTAATTCTGGTGATTTGATGGTACCGTTATCATCTATTTGATCTTCTGCTCCAGTGAAACCTAAATTCACCACAGGATTAGGTGGTGTTTCTTCAGGTTTCCATTCAATAAGTTTTACGGTTGCATTATTAACCTCTCCTTCTGGTTTATTATCCAGTTCTGGTAGTAATTGATATAGTTTTGTAAGTACAGTTTTATCTTTGTCTTCCAGATAATAAACTTCAATTGATCCCTGATATCCATAACCGTTTTTTTCACTACTATTTGTTAATTGATATAATAGGTTTACAGTATTGGTTTGATGCCCATAACCAGGAGCATCTGAAACCCACATCCTAATAGTTGTATTATCCGAACCGTTAAGGTATTTGGTAAACAGTGATAATGAACCTGATAACTGATCTTCTTGCTCGGCTGTTGTGAAGTAGTCTATAATTGCCTTAAATATACTTGAGAAACCCATTAGTGTTGCGTTAAGATGAAACAATCAGTCTTTTATTATTTTGAATCTTTATTATACATTGCATACCAACCCAATCCGGATGCTTTACCATTTGATTTTGGATTACCAAAAAGATAGAATAGTGAGGATCCGTTAGGTGGTATTTTTAACAATCCTAAAAACTTCAGTGCGATTTCTGTAAACATCAATAAGAAGGAGGATTTATTAGTGTCATATGTTAGGCGTATTTGCCCGATAGATAATTTTAGTACTGTTTGCAGACTTATTAATTTAGCACCTCCGCCTGTTCCGGGTAGTGTAATTCCCATAAGTACTGCAGGAGCTGACCCATCGTTTGTAGCTGTGGGATTCCATGCAATGAGTAAGGTAGAAGTTAAACCCACATTACCTGCTAGTTCTCCTGGAGTTCCCATATTGAGTTTATATGTTAACCCTACCCATGAAGAGCCATCGATTGGACTAACTTTTAAATCTGTAATTACGGTAAGGTATCCATTTTGAGAAGGTGGTGAATCCGAACTTCCTTGGGTAAGCCCTTGCAGATTGAGTGCAAAATTCACATAAATGCTATTTGAACGTGGTGTACTTCGCCCTTGATCAAAAGTTATTTGAGAAGTAACAAATGTCATTGTTTTTGGTAATTGCTCTGTTTGTCCTGGAACATACGGTGGAGACACCATATTGATTAATAGATTGTTAAAAATCAATCCCTTATTTGATACATCAGCCCCTTCTACATTTCCAAAAGACAAAATATCAAAATCGGTTGCAGGGTCATCATCACTTGCAGGAATCATCAATTCTTTAAAATCCCAATAACCATTAATAGAAAAATTACTAATAATATTTCCACTAGGATCATTTTGTAGGGTACTGAAATTGACATTTGATATTTCAATTTTATTAATCGCAGGATTATCAAAATAGAATGTATTTACACCATCAGTATTTAGACTGTACAAAGCTTCATTTCCTTTGAACTGAAGAGATCCTTTGAGAATCATGGTGTTGTATTTGTTTCCTCCCGTACCCATATGGTCTACTGGAGTTCCAAAATAATTATTAGTGGTTAACTGTGCATAACTTTGAAAGCTTTTGACAGCTGTATTTTCAAAAAGTACTTTTAGGTTGAGTAAAACAAAATCGTAAGTTTCAGATAAATTAGGCTGTATGGGTTGAGGTGATTCTTGTTGGATAAAATCTGGATCGTTATAATAAATAAGTCCGAACATAGAACTCGGATTATTAATTTCTGGACCGTTACTACCTTTCTCAACAGGTGTAATATTGATTCCTAAATGATGTGCTCTAAATCCAGCCGGATCTCGTACCCCAGATAAGATCCCGGTAAGGTTATCTGGTAATCCCGAAATATCCATTCGCAATACCAGAATACCAGTCCAATTTTCATCCTGAGCTATAGTATTAAAATTACCGAAATATGCTGTGTCTGTTTGATTATAAGCATCTTCGAAATAAGACTGTATCCATTGTGAAACAATGACCAGTTGAGCGTCATCGGGTGGTAAAAGGGTGCCATTATTATCAAGTGTTGATGGTGCGGCAAATGTATCCTTGGCAGTCCATTTTTGCCAGTTTGTAACTAAACTATTTTCAATATCGTTTGGATCATAAAGTTTTCCTTTCTTTCCTTTGACAATAATGATGTTATTATAATCATTATATTTATTTTCTGTACCTGTGTTAGCTTCCATAGTCCAATCTCCTATGAACATTTTATTATGAAATTTAGCACCGGTAGCATCAACATCTGTTGTGCCTAGTTTTTCATTATTGGTAACAACCAAAAACAAATCACTGGTTTGAAAAGCCTGAACTAGGTCTTCAACAGGATCTTCAAAATACATTTTCTCAAAAGAACTTTGGGAAGTTTTTTGATTTTGTGCCAGATAAATAGCGTTCCATATAGGATTATTATTTGACCCTAATAAATTGGCAATAAGACCAGATGGTGTAGTTACATTATTACCGATATCGCTAGCTGCATCTGTTGATTTTAGATACTCTTGTTTAGCTTTAATCTGAGCATCAATAAGTATAGAATTAATATTTTGTTTTCTAATCTGAGAGACAAATAGTTTTTCAAAATTTTCAATTTCTGTTTTACTGAACCCTTCATTACCATCATCAGGCTGAATCGCAGCATATGGGAGCATAGGAAACAACACTGCATCATTGGATTCAAAAGTAAAATTTGGTGTACTATGCTCTAAAAGAGTTGACGCAGCTATTTGCGTATTAGAAAATAACGCTGATCCCTTAGGTTGTGCTACATATGATGGAGTATTGTTTTGATCTCCCGGAGTTATGGTACACCAGGATGTTTGATAATTTGTATTTAGTAAAGAAGCATTTGGGTCTACAGGAGCGGTAACGGGAGAAGATATGGGTAATGGATATACTGGTGCATACGCTGGCTGATTTGTGATGAATCGCAGTCTGTCACCCATATTCCCATTAACCCTAGGTTGCACATTAAAAAATTCTGTCCCTTGTAATCCGCATTGTAAAGGAATGGCAGTATCTGAAGAGGCTCCATCAATAGTAACAATAAAATCACCTTCGGGAGCAAAATGTTTTTGATGTGCATTGGCACTATACAATTCACCATTGGTAAAGGTAAGTCTTGCCTGTAACGATCCGTTATTATTATTTCCTACTGGAATTAACTGAATAGTACTTCCCAAAGTAGTAAAATAAAATGCATTTAAAACAGTTTCACTTTGATCTTTATTTGTTCCTGTAAAATTAAATACTGTTCTTCTTGAGTTATATTGTTCTATTATAGAATGAGAATCTATACGATTGAAAGCCTGATTAAAAACATCGGTAGGATCAATAAAAATATCAAAGCCTATTTGATCTGTTGTTGAAGGGAATTGTCCACTTGCAAAAGGAAAATATTCTGATTTAGCAGTTTGGTTAGGGTTGTTTTCTAATGGAATCAGCATCTGAAACCCCCAGTTAAAATCATTGGATAAAGATCCTCGCTCTATAAATGATGAAAAATTGATATCCCCACGATATTTTCCCGTGAGTGGAATGTTTCCCTCTATAGCATAGGTTATATTTGAATCGGGAGCATCTGGTCCAACAAACAAAATTTTAGCGCTTCCATCTTTAATTCCCAAACTAATAGAGTCATCTGTAGCTGTTAGTTTCATTCCACTTTGAATCTGTAATGAAATGTTGTGAACCAAAGGAATTGGAACCCCTTTAATAATAGAAGAACCATCACCCGCAATAGTCATGAAAATAGTATTTTCAATATAACTAAAGTCGGTAATATCTAATATCCAAATAATATACCGACCAGTTCCCAATAACTTTAAAGCTTCTTTGACAAATTCATCTGTTTTCTCCTTAGTCTCCAGATCAGGAGTATAAGCAGAAAGGATAAAACTTCCATTTAAAGTACTATCTGTTAAGGCTTGAGAAATATCATATCCTTCTAGTTGATTTGAAGGTGGTTGTGGTAGCAAAAATGCAGCAAAACCTTGGTCTGTGTCAGTTGTTTCGGCAACATATAATTGATCATTCAAAGTTGCATTAAAAAAAGCCATATATGCTATTTATATCGGTGAGAAGAGTTCTTAAGGAGATGACAATATGTATTGAACATAATATATCCAATGGATTGCGAATAAAAATTTATTTCACAACATCATAAAACTTTATTGATATTGAGTGCAAAAAGGTGTTGATATTAGATAACACCTTTTTGACTCATTATTATATGTATAATAATATAATATCAGGTAGTTATAGTAGCAGTACAAGACATTGCTGTTTGTACATTTGTCCCACCAGGTCCTGCTTTCCAACCACTTGTGAATAACGCAACAGTGTATATTTGGCCTATTAATATTTGAACACCGTTAATTGCTGCACCTCCTTGACTACTAGGGTTCTGTATAGAGTTTGCAGCGATCGGTGCTTGATCATAAGAAGCATTTCCTGTTTGCCAAATTCCAACCCAAGCTCCATTTTCTTTAGGACTTGCTCCACTTGGTAATTTATAGTTCATAGTTACAGAATCTGTTGCTGCTACCAAATCAGTTAATTCTGGAGTTATGTAAGAAGTCTTTTGATCTGTTGTGATAAAACAAGTAGTACATACATTACCCCATTCTTGACCAGGAGATAATTTGGGACCAACTGCATACCCAACTACATAAGTAACTCCTGGTTGTACAGTAATATTCTCAAATACTTGTGAACCCTGAGAAGTATCTCCTGTAATTTCAACAAAACCATCTGGATTGGGATCATTGTAAGGAATTGAATTTTGATTTCTCCATACAACAAGATAATTTCCATAAGTATCTGGTCGATTACCGGGTAAACCTGTATATTGAACAGAAAGTTGATTACCTACTATTGCATTAATTTCAATTTGTGTTGTTGGATTTTGCACTGCTGTAGCGTTTTGTGCTTCTTTTGTTGACATAATTTATGGTTTTTAGAATATTAATTTGAAGTTAATCGTCTCATTTTCAGTGATTATTCACGTGAAAATAGGGGTAGGAGTTGTTTGCTTTTCAGGCTATTGATCTTTAACTGTATTAAATTTATCAATATGATATGAAAAAAAATATTTCATCATATTTCATCAGATAAAATTGATGCTAAGCATATACTAAAAAAAGTTTTGATGTACAATTGGTTTACCGCATTGTAAATCTAATGATAGAAGCCGCTTGTGATTCTTCACTGCCAACAAAATAGATGAATGTATAGGTCTGACCAATATCCATGGATAAGTTCGTAAGACTTCCCTGATTGATATTAGAATCATCACTTGGTGTTCCTTTTGCTAATGCTTTAGTTAGGTTATATGGAGAGGCTTCACCTTCCCATACACCAAACCAATTATTATAAGTTTTTGGAAGATATCCAGAGAGAGTTTCATACGTAAAACTTATAGAATTCTGATTTACCTCTATCAATTTGATGGAGACCCATCGTTTTTCGAGGGATTTGGTATTTCCATCTAGAGTAGTGCAAGTACAGATTTGTGTTACTTCGGCGCCTACAGAATAACAAACTATATATTTTGTATCAATTGCTATCTTCAAATTTTCTATAACATATGATCCACTTTCTGTAGCATCCTTGGGTAGAAATTGTTCTGCCATTGGAGCGTATTTCCATGGTACTTCAGAGGCTCTCCAAACCCATAATTTGTTTTGAAGCTGTCCAGACTGATTACCTGGTAAGGTTTTGTAAGTAACGGATAAAAGATTGCCTGAGATTTCTGTGATGTCAAGAGATGTGTGATAAGTAGTGTCAGATATTATATTTTTTAATAGTTTTTCTTGAGCGCTTCCTTCTATATTCAATAATAAAAATATCGAAACCAATACTCTATACAATTTTTTATATCGAAGGAAATACTTCACTGATAATGGTATTACTAGTTAGTTATATTGGTAATCGTTTATTCAATAAGAAGCATTGAAGTGTTACTAAAATACTAAAAGATTATATATAGTCTTGTTTGTTTTCTTTTTTAAATACTATACGAATGGTATCGGTATGCCACAATTAAAACAATTTTAACTTAACATAAGCTTAATTGAAGCTTAGTATGTATAAGAATTAAATAAAATAATTTCACTTCAATATAACAGAAAAACTGTTATGCTTAAAACCTAATTAACAATAACAAAAATGAAAAAAAACTATCTATTATTTGGTTTAATAGCATTCTGCTTTTTAGGAGTAGTGGAAGCACAGAATACATTAAAAGTAATGACTTTTAACAAATTGTTTACTACTAGTAACAATGCTGTGTTAGATGTTATACAATCTTCTGGAGCAGATATTATTGGTATACAAGAATCGTATGGAGCTGCACAAAGTGTAGCTAACTCTTTAGGGTTTTATTATTATAGTTATAGCCGTAGTGAGGTTATTATTTCTCGTTACCCTATTACATCTACAAATTCTTCTGGTATCCAGGTAACATTACCCAGCGGTTTAAAAATTTATGTGTTTAATGCACATTTGACATCTTATCCATACGGACCTTATGATATTCGAGATAGAGAAATTACATCAGAATCACAAGCTATTAACTCATCTAATAGAGCTCGTTCTTCTGAAATGATCGGGATAATCAATACTATTCAAAGTTGGGTACCTGCGGGGGCTCCTGTTTTTTTTACTGGTGATTTTAATGAGCCAAGTCATTTGGATTGGACTCAACGTGCTGTAGATGCTGGAATTCATGCGATGAAAATAGCTTGGCCTACGAGTAAACGAGCGACTATTATTGGAATGAAAGATTCATGGCGCTCATTGTACCCAAATGAAGTGTCGAAACCAGGAAATACTTGGACTCCAAACAAGTCTTCTAATGAGGTATATGACCGAATTGATATCATTTACCACCGAGGGAACGATATTACAGTTACAAAAGCTGTGCGATTTGGTCCAACAGGGGATGAGGCAGAATTAAATTTAAATGGTTATGCTAGTGACCATCGTGCAATGATGGCGACATATACCTTGCCAGAACCAGTCGGAAGCGATGTGAGTTATGGTGATAATCTACTTCAGCAGTCTAGCGCTGAACAAAATAGCCTAGATGCCTGGACTCAGGTATCAGGTAATCAAAAACGTGTTCAAGGTGGACAAAATGGTTATCCAAATGCTAAGAATGGAAGCTATATCTTTTGGTTAGGTAATTCAAGTACAGGGGAAATCTATCAAGATGTTAATGTAGAACAATATGCAGATTCTATAGATGCTGGTAGACAGTTTTTCTTATTCAATGGTTTTGTGAGGTCATATAGTGGCAATGATATAAGCAGAATTAAAGTAGAATATAGAAATGATAATAATAAAGTATTAAGTTTTTTTGATAGTGATTGGAAAAGGAATAGCAATAACTGGGAGCAAATAAATGAAGAAAGAATTGCTCCTTCTGGTACACGTAAAGTTAGAGTGATTTTATTGAGTCAACGAAATAGTGGAAGGTCAAATGATGGTTATTTTGATGATTTAAGTCTTAAAACAGGAACTAATAATAGTAATACTTTTGCCATTTTAAATAATAAACAGGATAATCAAAAAGGAGATGTTGTAAATTCTCAGGAAAAAATAATATATAACTTTTGGCCTAACCCAACCACCGATTATATTTATTTGACCTCAAAGGAAAAAATTAGTGGAGAACTGTCAATTACAAATATGAACGGTAGAATTATGAAAAAAGCTTATTTAGGTACTGAATCAAATTTTAAGATACCAATTTTAGATCTTCCAAAAGGACTTTATATGCTTCAATTGAAAGATAAAACAAGCTCTATTTATACGAAGCGAATCATGATTGAATAACGATATGAAGCACACAAACTGACTTTTATTTACAAACAGTCTCATTTGAGACTGCTATTTTTTGTAATAGTATAACAAAATTGATAGGTAGATTTTTAATAAATTCTTCTTTATTGCAAGAATTTCTACAAAGAATTCTTCCTGTTTTGATTTATTAGAATGTTTAAAAATATAGAAAAACCACACTTAATTGATTAAAACTCTTTTGGTGGCATTGAGTATAAAAAGTGTTTGAAAAAAAATAAGCCCTTTAAAATAAAGGGCTTAAGTGAATTAGTGTAGCGAGAGGGGGGCACGATCCCCCGACCTCTGGGTTATGAATCCAACGCTCTAACCAGCTGAGCTACCTCGCCAAATAGATGCTACATCATTTTAATTCGGGTGCAAATATAAAAACAAAAAACATTGGTGCAAACAATTATGCATAATTAATTTTTTTTTCAATGTACTTTTAAAGTCGACAATTAATCTATATATTGGCTTACCAACAATTAATGATATGTCTGAAAAAACAAAATATGAAATTGAATTTGTGGTACAGTCATCACCGCAACTATTATATCAATATATATCTACACCTTCTGGACTTTCAGAGTGGTTTGCTGATAATGTAAATTCCAGAGGAGAACTATTTACATTTATTTGGGATGATTCTGAAGAAGAAGCAAAACTTTTAAGTAGAAAAAGTGGCGAAAGAATTAAATTTAGGTGGGTAGAAGATGAAGAGGAAGGAAATGATTATTTTTTTGAATTACGAATTCAAGTAGATGAAATAACCAAAGATGTTTCCCTAATGGTTACTGATTATTCTGAAGATGATGAAATGGATGAAAATAAGATGCTTTGGGATAACATGATCGGTAATTTAAAACATGTTTTAGGTTCTGCATAAATCTTTATTTTTATAATACAAATTTTATACACCCATAAAAAATCAAATTTATGGGACTTTTTTTATGGTTAATATAGACGGACAATTGGTAGAGGATGATAAGGCCGTATTGGCTATTAGTAATAGAGGGTATGCGTATGGAGATGCTCTATTTGAAACCATTAGGGTTAATTCTGGAGTAATTTTATTTTGGGAAGATCACTATTTTAGATTAATGGCTTCAATGCGCATCTTGAGAATGCAAATACCAATGCAGTTTACCCCAGAATTTCTAGAAAAAGAAATTATTAATCTGGTGACAGAAAATGGATTAATGAATTCTTCTGTAAGAGTGAAACTTATTGTAAATAGAGTTTCTGGAGGGTTATATACTCCTTCATCCAATGAGATAGAATATAATATTTCTGTAGTTAAGTTAAACTCCAATTTTTATACTTTAGCTGATCAGACATATGAAGTTACACTTTTTAAAGATCACCATGTAGTAACAGATCTTCTCTCAACGTTAAAATCAAATAATAAATTGGTTAATATTCTTGGCGGAATTTTTGCGGAAGAGAACGGTTTTGATAATTGTTTATTAATAAATTCTAATAAAATGATTATTGAAGCTTTAAATGGAAATTTATTTTTGGTAAAAGGAAATGTGATAAAGACACCTCCTTTATCTGATGGATGCTTAAGAGGAATTCTTAGGACTCAACTAATACGTATCCTTGAAAAATTACCAGAATATACTGTAGAAGAATCTTCTATTTCACCTTTTGAACTTCAAAAAGCAGATGAATTATTTATTACTAATGTAATTACAGGAATTTTACCAATAACGAAGTTCAGAAAAAAAGAGTATGATTCAAAGATTAGTAAAAGATTATTGGGGATATTAAATACCAGAATTAGATTAGGAGATTAATTATAGGTAGGATTTTCTGGAGCATTAGACCAAAGCATATACTCCCCACCAAGTTCAATCATTTTTTCTTTCCAGAAAGTGTCATAAGATTTTCCGAAAATATTTTTCTGATAACTATTCTCAACAATTACCCATGAATTAGCTTCAAGTTCTTGATTAAGTTGTTTAGAATCCCAACCAGAATATCCTAGAAAAAATCGAATTTCATTAGGTGTAATTTTGTCTTTGGCGATAAGTTCAGACACAATGGTAAAATCCCCTCCCCAATAAATACCACAGGATATCTCAACACTGTTAGGAATTAAGTCGGGTACTTTATGAATAAAATATAGATTATCTTGTTCTACAGGACCTCCATTATAGATCTTAAAATCTACTTCGATCTCTGGAACGAGATCGGCAAGTAAATAATCAAGAGGTTTATTCATTATAAAACCAATTGATCCTTGCTCACTATGATCCGCTAAAAGTACAACCGAACGGTTAAAGGAAACATCTCCAATAATAGAAGGCTCAGCAATTAATAAATGTCCTTTAGAGGGTTGAAGGGATATCATACAATAGATTTTCTTTATCTTAAAGCTAAATAATTATTTCTAATAATCAAAGTAGTTATGTCTTTTTTGCCAAAAAAAACTTAAAAAAAGCATAAAAAAAGCCCCCATGTGGGAGCTTTTAAATGATATCGAAAGAACTGATTAGTTAACTGAACTTGATAAATCAGCACCAGCCTTAAACTTCACAACGTTTTTAGCAGCGATTTTGATAGTTTTACCAGTTTGAGGATTTCTACCTTCTCTTGCAGCTCTTTTAGAAACTGACCAAGATCCAAATCCAACTAAAGAAACACGTCCTCCTTTTTTAAGAGTACCTTCAACGTTTCCTAAGAAAGATTCTAAGGCTTTTTTAGCCGCTGCTTTAGTGATTCCAGCATCAGCTGCCATTGCATCGATTAATTCTGTTTTGTTCATAATTCTGTTTTTAAATTAATTGTTGGTTAAACCAATCTTTTATGTTAAACGCTCTACAAATTTATACGGATTTATGATTCATGCAAGGATTAGCCCAGTAAATACAGGGATTTGTTGATAACTAAGGGTGATTGTTAATAAACAATGTTGTTTTCTATGAATTTTCAAACCCTTACTATACTTAGGCTCTAGCACATTTTTGCATCTCTATAAAAAACATAACCATTTAATAGTGCTTTAGATTCCATTGCTTTTTTACCAGGAAGTTGAAGTTTATTTATAATAATATAACCTCCTTTTACAGATACTTTAATATCAGAATCTTCTACAATGATTTTTCCTATATCATTATTGTGAACCTCTTCTACAGGATTTGCATCGTATATTTTTATGTTTTCAGAAATTCCTTTATTATATAGTTGACACCAGGCAGAAGGATAAGGACTTAATCCTCTTATAAGGTTATTAATGGTGTATATATCTTTTTCCCAGTTAATCTTTGTGTTTTCTCGATTTAGTTTATAAGCGGTCTTAAAAGCGGTGTCTTTAGGTTGTGGTTTTACAATTATTGTATCACTTTCTATTGCTTTTATAGTAGTTAATACCAATTTAGCTCCCTTTGTCATCAACTTATCATGTAGTGATCCCGCAGAATCATTATTTTTTATTGTTACCTCCTCTTGAAAAATAACATGACCTGTATCTATCTTTTCATCAATAAAAAAAGTAGTTATCCCTGTTTTTTTCTCTCCATTAATAATTGCCCAATTAATCGGAGCAGCTCCTCTATAATCGGGAAGAAGGGATGCGTGTAAATTAAAAGTGCCATATTCTGGCATATTCCACACGACTTTTGGTAACATCCTAAAAGCTACCACAATATTTAGGTTGGCATTTAATGATTTTAATTCTTCAATAAAATGCTCGTCTTTTAAATTAGTTGGTTGCAATACCTTTAAGTTTTTTGATATGGCATATTCTTTCACCGCAGAAGCTTTAAGTTTTCTTCCTCGTCCGGCAGGTCTATCAGGAGCGGTAATAACTCCAACGACATCATATTCGTTTTCTATAATAGTTTTTAAGGTTTCAACGGCAAAATCCGGTGTCCCCATAAATAGGATTCGTAAGTTTCTCATTATTTTATACTAATTGATAGTTGTTATCGTGGTTGATTTTTATAATACTATGTTCATTCATTTCCCGCAATACTTGTAAAATTAATTTTTCGGGATATGTTAAATGGGATATCAAATCTCTTGAAGATAAGTCTTTTCCTTGTAAAAGAAGGATAATATCATCTTGTATTTTCTTAACATTTATAGGTGATACATTCTTTTTCTTATTGGTACAGAAGTTACATAATCCACAATCTACAGTATTTTCTTCTCCAAAATAACTTAATAACAGCCGACTACTACATTTACTTTTATTTTCTGTAAACTTTAATATAGCTTCTACTTTTTTAATTTTAGAAGTATTTTGATCAATAAGATGTTTGCTAACTCTATTGATTGTGCGATCATCTTCTCTGGGTACTAAAAAAATAATTTCTGCATCAGAAAGAGTATGAGTAAATTCAATTAATTCAGCATCTTTTAGCTTATTTAGAGTTTCGATAACTACTGTTTCTGAAGTATTTACTTTTGAAGAAATTAATGGTATGTTAATAGCTATTTCTTCATCAAAAATACCGCCATACGTTCTTAAGATTGCTTTAGTAATGTATTCATATTCTGTATTGTTTTTTAAAAAATCCAGAAGATAATTCCCTGTAGTAAGAACCTGAACACTGCTTTTTTTGGTAAATCTTTGTGTGAATCTTATTACTCCGCAACGATCCAGGAATTGTAATGCGTTATACGTGATTAGTGTATGAAGTTCATATGTTTTGCAGAATGTGTTAAAATCAAAATCATGAACAGTTTGCTCACCTTCTCCGTAAGGAATTCGGAAATAACTACAGAGTTTTCGATATACAAGCTTAACTGCATTGACATCGGGTAATATTTTTATAAATTGATTGTGTAAACGATGAGTGTCATTTTCGTTTTTTAAAAGAAATGCTAATGAAGGTAAGCCATCACGACCAGCTCTTCCAGCTTCTTGAAAATAACTCTCTATACTTTCTGGGACCGTATAATGAATTACGGTTCGTACATTTGGTTTGTCAATTCCCATACCAAATGCATTTGTAGCTACCATTACTCTGATTTCCTCATTCAACCATTGATTAAAACGTTTTGTTTTCTCTGTAGCGTCTACACCACCATGATAATATGTTGAAGAAAAACCGCTAGCATTAAGAAAATCACTAATCTCAATTGCAGATTTTCGATTTCTTACATAGACTATAGATGTTCCAGGATGTTTTTTAAGAATCTGAGTAAGTTTAAAATTCTTGTCTAATACATGCTCTATTAGATATCCCAGATTAGATCTAAAAAAAGATTGTTTAAATATCTTTGGTTGAAAAAGATCCAATGAAGTAATGATATCATCAACAACTTCTACTGTTGCAGAGGCTGTTAAAGCTATCATAGGTACAGCAGGATGAATTGTTCTAAGAATCTCTATTTTTTTATATGAAGGTCTAAAATCATTTCCCCATTGTGAAATACAATGAGCCTCATCTACAGCAATGAGGTTTATATTCATTTGTTTTAATCGTTCTTGGACGATATCTTGTTGAAGACGCTCTGGGGACAGATATAAAAATTTATAATTGCCATAAATACAGTTATCAAGCAAAGTGTCAAGTTCAGAATATTTAATTCCGCTGGTTAACGCTATTGACTTAATGCCTTTTTTCTGAAGATGTTGTACCTGATCTTGCATCAATGCAATTAAAGGAGAAATTACAACACAAATACCTTCTTTTAGTAGGGCAGGTATTTGAAAACAAATTGATTTTCCTCCTCCGGTAGGTAATAAAGCAAATGTATCGTGACCTTCTAGTACCGAATTGATAATCTTTTCCTGAAGAGGTTTAAAAGTATCATATTTCCAGTATTGTTGTAATATTTGAAGAGGAGATTTTATCAATCTATATGCTTTTTTTAAGAATAAAGTCTAAACGTTCTTTAACACTTCCAAAAGGAACTTCTATACAATCATACCCTAATCGATTATAAACATCTTTTAAATGATGATGAATTTCTTGTGCTTGCTCATAACTTTCATATCGTTCATCATCAGAGATATAAATTTCTTTCCATGGAGGTAATAGAAAAATAATATCATACATGTGATGTTTACATGCATTAACGAAATCGTCATTATAGGATTGATCAAAATAATCCATATAGGCTAAAACATCTGGTATTCCTCTATCATAAAAAAGAATATCATCTTTTTTTGATGTTGCATCTGTGAATTGTTGTATTCTGCCTTTAAGAATTTGCAGGTTAAACTCATGAGGGTCAGATACAGATACAATTGGATTTGAAGCAAAGGTAGTTGATTGATCTTTTTCTTTTGCTTCTTGGGTCATTGCTCTTATAACTTCATGAAAGCAAAAATAATTAGCTTCTTCCAGTTTAACGATAACAGAAGTTTTTCCTGTACCCGGACCTCCGGTAATTACAATTCTTTTTTTAGCCAAATCAATATTTTTATACAAATTTCGGAATTATAAAAGGATTTTTAAAAGAAGTTCTTCAAAGTTTTTGTAGTTGTATGTAACCGTACTTTATAATAAATGGATAAAACACATCATTCCAAACCGATATTAAGATCCAAATCTTTAAGGTTATTAATATTAATATAAAGGTCTGTTAAAGTTGATTTTGTCAAAGCTAATTTTTAGTACTTTCAATAGCAATTCATGTAATATTGCTTTATTTAGACTAGTTAAAAACAAATCCTAAAACTTAAACTCATGCCAGTTTATAATTTAAAAGTAAATGGTCAGTCTCATACTGTTGAGGCAGATCAAGATACACCTCTTTTATGGGTGTTAAGAGATCACCTGGATATGGTTGGAACCAAATTTGGCTGTGGTATTGGCCAATGTGGAGCATGTACCATACATGTCGATGGATCTGCAACAAGAAGTTGTTTGCTTCAGGTTTCGATGGTTGAAGATATGGAAATTACTACAATTGAAGGGCTATCTGATGATGCTTCACATCCAGTGCAACAGGCATGGAAAGAAGTTGATGTTCCACAATGCGGTTATTGTCAGGCGGGACAAATGATGTCTGCCGCAGCTTTTCTATCTCAGAATTCTAACCCAAATAAATCTGAAATAAGAGATGCTATGAGTGGTAATATTTGTAGGTGTGCATCATACAATAGAATTGAAAAAGCCGTAGAGGTTGCTGCTAGTAAACTGAGTTAACCCATTTAAATCTTCACAAAATGAAAAATAATATATCACCTTCCTTTAGTAGAAGGTCTTTTATAAAGACTTCAGCATTAGCTGGAGGCGGAATGTTAATTGGGTTTAATCTATTTCAGTCATGCAAACCTGAAGCAACTCCACCAGTAGATATTTCTCAGCTAAATTTTAATGACTTTAATGCCTTTATCAAAATAGCAGATAATGGTATGGTTACTATTTTTTCTCCAAATCCAGAAATAGGTCAAGGAGTTAAAACATCCATGCCGATGCTTATTGCAGAAGAATTGGATGTTTCTTGGGAGAATGTTCATGTTGAGCAAGGAGCTCTGGATACCAAGAATTTTACTCGACAAGTGGCTGGAGGAAGCCAATCCATACGACATGGATGGGAACCATTGCGCCAAACAGGAGCAACGGCAAGACAGATGTTAATTAATGCAGCTGCAGCACAATGGGGAGTTAATGCATCAGAATGTAAAACAGAAAATGGAGTAATTAGTAATGCAAATGGTGATAAATTGGGCTATGGAGAAGTAGTTAAAGTTGCTGCTACTCTCGAAGTGCCAGAAAATGTCACGCTAAAAGATCCTAAGAATTTTAGTGTAATAGGAAAAGATACTCCTAATGTAGATATTGATAAGATTACTACAGGAAAACCACTTTATGGATTAGACTATAAGGAAGAAGGAATGGTATATGCTTCTGTATTAAGACCTCCTTCTTTTGGCAAAAAGCTTGTAGATTTTGATGATACTAATACCAAAGCGGTATCAGGAGTGCAGGATGTAGTTAAATTTGGGGATAAAATTGCTGTTTTAGCAACTTCTACCTGGGCAGCGATGAAAGGTAAAAAAGCTTTGGAAGCAAATTGGACATCTGATTCAAAATTAGAAAGCACAGAAGAGCATGATAAAATCTTAAAGAGCCTTTTAGAAGGTTCTGAGTTTAATACATTAAGGGCGGATGGAGATGTGAAAAAAGCATTTGCAGAAGCTGACCAAGTAATTGAACGAACTTACGAATCTCCATTTTTACCACATAATTGTATGGAACCTATGAATTTCTTTGCAGATGTTACTCCAGAGAAAGTTCGCTTGGTAGGACCTATACAAACTCCTGCAGGAACGGCAAAAAGAGTTGCAGATTTGTTAGAGCGAGATGTAGAAGATGTTTCTGTAGAAATGACTAGAATGGGAGGTGGTTTTGGTAGAAGATTATATGGCGATTTTGCACTGGAAGCAGCAGAAATATCTAAAATTTCTCAAAAACCTGTTAAAGTAGTATACTCCAGAGAAGATGATATGTCAGCTGGGATATATAGACCTGCCATAAAATATAAAATCAGTGCATCTGTTAAGGATAATAAAATTACAGGTTATCACCTTAAAGAAGCCTCTATTAATTCGAATATGTATGGACTGATACCTAATTTTTTCCCTGCTGGAGCTGTTGAAAATTATCAGGTAGATGTAGCAAATTATGATAGTAAAATTACTACGGGAGCGTGGCGTGCACCGTATACTAACTTTTTATCTTTTGCAGAGCAAAGTTTCTTTGATGAATTGGCAGAAGTATTAGAAGTTGATCGTATACAACTTCGTTTGGATTTATTACAAAAAGTAAAAGGAACCACAGATGAAAGGATTCAATATTCTCCAGAACGATTAGAAAATGTAATTAAAGTTGCTGTAGATAAATCAGGATGGGGCAATAAAAAGGAAGGTGTTTATCAAGGGTTTAGTGCGTATTATTGTCACAATACACATGTTGCAGAAGTAGCAGATGTTGTATTGGAGAATGATATTCCGGTAGTCAAAAAAGTTACTTGCGTAGTAGATTGTGGCATTGTGGTTAATCCTCTAGGAGCAAAAAACCAAATAGAAGGTGGAGTAATTGATGGAGTAGGTCATGCCATGTATGGAGACTTTTCTTTCAAAGACGGAACTCCCCAGGATACGAACTTTAATACATATCGTTTAATTCGTATTAATGAAACTCCAGTAGTTGAAACTCATTTTATAGAAAGTGATATTGCACCAACAGGATTAGGAGAACCTACGTTACCTCCTGCAGGAGCAGCAGTTGCGAATGCAATAAAAGCAGCTAAGGGAATACGTTTATATAAGCAACCTTTCATTAAGAATATGAATACCAAAGCTCCTTTGGGATAGTACTTTTATGACACACGAATTTAAAGAAATAATAGAATGCTACTATAAAGCCAGGCAGCAGGGTATTCCTGCTGTTATGGCAACTGTAGTTGATGTAGAAGGCTCTTCATATAGAAGGCCAGGGGTTGGGATGCTTATACTCGAAAACGGTACAGTGACTGGAGCTGTAAGTGGTGGATGTGTGGAGAAAGAAGTATTGCGACAAGCACAATCTGTATTTAAAACAGGATCTCCCAAAGTAATGACTTATGACGGGAAATATCGTTTAGGTTGTGAGGGTTTGTTGTATATTTTGATAGAACGTTTTGAGATGGACAATTTTGGTATAGAAGCTGTTCAAAAACATTTAAAATCCAGAACGCCTTTTGAAATAAAATCAAGGTATTCAAAAGCAGAAAAAAATCTCTCTATGATGGGATCTGTTGTTTTGTTTAAAGAAAATCAAGAATTTGTTTTTTCAAATAAAGTAAATACGAGAATAGATGCATCTTTTGATTTTTTTCAAAGAGAAATACAACCATGTTTCAGGTTAGTGATTATTGGTACAGAGCATGATGCGGTTAAATTAGGTCAATTAGCATCTATGACAGGATGGGAGGTTGAAATTATAGGTTCTCCACATCATCCTAAACATCTTAAAGATTTTCCTGGTGTGACACGAGTAATTAATGCTACACCAGAAGAGTTGTGTCTTGATAATATAGATGATCAAACAGCTATTGTCTTAATGACTCATAACTTTGCTAAAGATTTGTTATACCTTCAAGCGATAAAAGATACTCAACCAGTATATATTGGATTATTGGGTCCTGCAAGACGTCGGGAGAAATTACTTTCTGCATTTATAGAATATTTTCCAGAAGTTGCTGATGAATTTCTGGATTCGATCCATGGGCCAGCTGGTTTAAATCTGGGAGCAGAGACACCACAAGAAATAGCAATTTCAATTATTGCTGAAGTTTTAGCTACAATAAGAAATCAAACTCCAATTCCATTACAAGAAAAAAAAGGAGCAATTCATGATGATCCTAAAAGGAAAAGTATAAATGTCGTTTCTACTCGAATCTAAAATAGCTCATGTTATACTTGCTGCAGGATCTTCTAGTAGGATGGGAGAACCAAAACAATTATTAGCTTGGGGAGAGACCACATTGATTGGGCATGCTATACAGCAAGGAATGATGTTGGAAAACGTAAAAACATATGTTGTTTTAGGAGCACATTATGATCAAATCTACCCAACGGTTAAAGAATTTCCGATAACTATACTTAAAAATGAAAATTGGCAATTAGGGATGGGGAGCTCTATTCGTTTGGTAATTGAAGCTCTCGAACGAGACATTTTGACATATTCAGCCATTTTAATTTCCCTAGTTGATCAGCCTTTACTTGATGCAAAACATCTTAATAGATTGATCATAGAATCTAATCAAAACCCTAATATGATTATAGCTACAGATCTAAATGAAATAATAGGAGTCCCAGCGATTATCACAAAACAATATTTTAAAGAATTATTACAGTTAAAAGAGGATTTTGGAGCACGATATATAATCAAAAAACATATCAATAATGTACAAACTATTTCTGCTCGTGGTAAAGGGTATGATGTTGATACTCAAGAAGAATATAACACCTTGTTGAAAAGTAACTTCCCTTCTTAAAAATGAAGTGGAAGAGTATTCTTTTTGTATGTGATAAACTGTATCTTTGGCCTGAATTTTGCATTTAAGCAGCATATGAAAGATCAAGAAGAATTTTACAAAAAATTGAAAGTGCAATTGGCGGATACAGCACTTTGGCCAACCGCTTATTTATATAAGTTCATTGTACCAACTGACACTATAAAAATAGGACAAATTGAAACCATTTTTGATAACCTTGGAGCTGTAATTACTACAAAAAAATCTAAAAATGGAAAATATACAAGTGTATCGATTAATGTACGAATGAAAAACCCAGATCAGGTAATTACTAAATATAAAGAAGTTGCTGTTAAAGTAGAAGGTGTAATTTCACTTTAAGAAATATGGTTTCCTGTTAAGTTTAAATTAAAAAGGAGATAAAAATTCTTAAAGTAGATTATAGAGCCTGTTATCGGTAAATAAATTTAGTATTGACCATAACTTACTTGTTTTATTTTAGTATTTTGCGGAACAAAATATAGAATAGTCTATAAAATAATCAATTGTCAAATAGAAGTTTATATGTGTATTACATATAATTACTCTTCAGGAAATCTAGATGATATCACTTATACATATTGATTTTTAAAACTATTTCTACACAATTTTTACATACATTTTATGGATATTAACACTTTAGAATATAACACCGAGCGCGAAAAGCTCATTATACCAGAATATGGTCGTCATTTACAAAAAATGATCAATCATGCAATTGCTATTGAGGATAGAGAAGAACGTAATAAGGTCGCTAAGTCTATTATAGCAGTAATGGGAAACCTACAACCACATCTTAGAGATGTACCAGATTTCCAACATAAATTATGGGATCAATTATTTATAATGAGTGATTTTAAACTTGATGTTGATACTCCTTTTCCTGTACTAACAAAAGAAAAATTACAAGAGAGACCAGAACCTCTTAAGTATCCTCAAAATTTCCCTAAGTATCGTTTTTACGGAAATAATATAAAAAGAATGATCGATGTTGCGAATGGCTGGGAAGAAGGAGATTTAAAAAATGCTCTTACCATGACTATTGCGAATCATATGAAAAAATGCTACTTGAACTGGAATAAGGATACTGTCGAAGATAGCGCGATTTTTAACCATCTTTTCGAATTAAGCGAAGGTAAAATCAATTTAAAAGGAAGTAATGAAGATTTAACAGATTCATCTAATCTTTTAAGAGGGAAAAAGAAAAAACATAATACCAATAGCGGTGGTAAAAAGAATTATCGAGGCAATAATCGCGGAAAGAAACGCTACTAAATCTTTACCAACTACCAATTATTAACCACTAATTATTACAAGTACATGGGGACTTTTCAGATCGAAGGAGGCCATCAGCTTAAAGGGGAAATTACACCTCAAGGAGCAAAAAATGAAGCCTTACAAATTCTTTGTGCAGTATTATTAACTCCAGAAGAAGTTATAATTTCTAATATACCTGATATACGAGATGTCAATAAACTTATTGAAATCCTAAGAAATCTTGGTGTAAAAATCAAAAAACTGGGAAAAGGAGAATACTCCTTTAAGAGTGATGAACTTAAACTTGAATATCTAGAGAGTGAACGCTTTAAAAAAGAAGGAAGTGGGCTAAGAGGATCTATTATGATTGTTGGACCTTTATTAGCTAGGTTTGGTAAAGGATATATTCCTAGGCCAGGTGGTGATAAAATAGGGAGAAGACGATTAGATACTCATTTTGAAGGGTTTATTAACCTCGGGGCAGAGTTTAGATATAATAAAGAAGAACGATTTTATGGTGTAGAAGCGCCAGAAGGTTTAACAGGGACGTATATGTTACTTGATGAAGCTTCTGTAACCGGGACAGCAAATATTGTAATGGCAGCTGTTTTGGCTAAAGGAACGACAACGATCTATAATGCTGCTTGCGAACCTTATTTGCAACAATTGTGTAAAATGCTGAATAGCATGGGAGCAAAAATCGAAGGAGTAGGTTCGAACTTACTAACCATCGAAGGTGTTACAGAAATGGTTGGATGTACCCATAGAATATTACCAGATATGATTGAAATTGGATCTTGGATAGGTTTAGCAGCAATGACCAAAAGTGAGATTACAATTAAAAATGTAAGTTGGGATAATCTTGGATTGATACCGAATACGTTTAGAAAATTGGGTATTACATTAGAACAAGTAGGAGATGATATTTATATTCCGGCACATAACAATGGATATCAGATAGAAAGTTATATAGATGGATCATTTATGACAATTGCTGATGCACCATGGCCTGGATTTACACCCGATTTATTAAGTATTGTATTGGTTGTAGCTACACAGGCTAGAGGAGAGGTAATGGTACATCAAAAGATGTTTGAAAGTCGTTTGTTCTTTGTTGATAAGTTAATCGATATGGGAGCAAAAATTATATTATGTGACCCTCATAGAGCGACAATTATTGGTCATGATTTTAAGTCCACATTAAAAGCTACAACTATGGTTTCTCCAGATATTAGAGCTGGAATTTCTTTGTTGATTGCAGCGCTGAGCGCAAAGGGAACATCAATAATTCATAATATTGAGCAAATAGATAGAGGGTATGAGAATATTGATGAACGTTTAAGAGCAATTGGTGCAAAAATCACCCGAATGGAATAATAAATTATAGTTCAAAAGATAATAAACAACATATCCCTTTTTTATAGCATTTAAAAAAGGGATATGTCGTTTTATCCAAATGCTGGAAATCTATAGAATATTCTTGAAAAGTTTAGTTTTCATATTTGTGTATGAAATGATATTCTTCTCCATTGGTATATGAACCATATATAGCATTAAAACTACCATTAGAAACCCCTTTTTCCTCGGCTAACCTATTTTTATCATCATAAGTAGAAAGATAAAATTCAATTAAATGATTGTTTGCTGCTCTAACTTCCATTTTTATCAGGTTTTTATTAAAATCATATTCTCTTGAGATGTTATATTCACTTTCTCCTGCTCTAAAATCTCTATGTACCTCTTTAAGAGTTAGTCCTTTTTCAATCTCATAAGTATGTTCAGATAATAGATTACCATTTTCATTAACATCTTCAATATTTACAACTTCATCGGCATGATTATAGGTTTCTTTTCTAATGACAATTAAATTGTTGTCACCGTCATAGATTTTGATTTCATTACATTTGTTAACCGTATCATATTCAGAAAATTGGCTCTCAATGAGTTTTTCGTTTTGATAAAATTTACTCACATAATTTTTTCCCTTAGTTTCAGTTACCAATCTATTTACTTCTTCTCCGTCTTGATAGGTTGTTTTTACATGTCCAGATTCTGAGTATTCTGTGATAACTTTTTCATATAGATCAGTTCCAAAGAAGAAATTTCTTTCAGTATTTCTTCCATTTTTATCATATATAAGTTCTAATCTGTTTAATTCATTACCATCACTAAGATCAATTTCTTCGACAAGTAGACCTAAATCGTTAAACGTTATTTTTTTCTCTGCATGTGGATTAGCTTGGTAATCTTTGTAATAGATAACTTCATTCTTGGAGTTGTATACTTCTTCGTAAACGAGAGTTTGTTCATCTTCTATAACTTTGTATGTGAGTTTTTTCATTAGATTTTTGATTATGATGAGTAACTTAAATTAAGTGTTTCTTTGATTATAGGTTGCTATAATTTTATTGATCTTTTTTTTCTGTTTGAGTCTCTTCTTCACTGCTAATTTCGTCCTCATTCTCTTTTTCAATGATTTCCTCTCCTTCAGCATTATATTTTTTATCTAAATAGTACAAACCATTCATATCTGGTTTATAGTGCAATTCGGCAGCGCCATCTGATGCTTCAATCGGTTCTTTATTTTCATCATAGTATTTAATACTATGAATAAGACCAGAAATAGCCCTGGTATATTCATATATAGCCACCCCATAACTATTAGATTTTAGTGCATTATCGGTTCCATACATACTTTCCTTGGTAATAAAATGTGAATCATCAAAGATATATTTGATACTATGGTATCCATCAGGTCCTATAACAGGCTTTTGATACTTGTTAAAGTAAGAGAATTTTGTAATATAACCAGCTTGATTTAAAACTCTTTGTTCTGAAAAAACACCTTGCCAATCGTTTGTAGGTCGATCATATTGATTGTAATTACGGTATCCAATGTATCGATGAAGATCATCATATAAATACTCAATTGCACTTACCCCATTATAATTATTTGTTCTTCTATTTTTGGAGTTATAGTAAATTCTTCGAATTTCTTTACCATACTCACTATACTTTGAAACTGTTTTTGACACACCATTAATAGGCTGATTTCTGATATTAAATCCTAGCACTAATGTGTCTTTACCTTTTTTATCATAATAAAATCTTGTTCTAAATACGTCGTCATAAAGAGCAGGTTTCATATGTTTATCGTAATTTAAACGCTCAACAAGCATATTGTCTTTGTTAAAATTGAAAAGCTTATAGGCAACATTTTGCTCTCCATTTGCTAATTGATCATTTACATTATAATAGGTGGTTTTTGTTCTATTATTTTGATTATCGTATTCCCAACGCACTATTGCTATATCTTTACTAAATGGTTTTAGATTACCAATAGAATCTAATCCTGCTTTTTTAATTAAATTTCCTCTATTATCATAAGAATAAGAAAGTGTTTCGATTCCTTCTTCAGAAGTAGCAAAACATTTTTGCGAATCCATAAAAACCTCTTTTATGGTATGACCGCCCTTATTTGTATGTCTTTTTGTTACGGCCACACCATGGCCATTGTTAAAAATATTATTAAATGCATCTGTATTGTAAGTATAGTAAATAGAGTCGTTATCATATTCATATTTTAAAGCTCCATTTTTAACATCGTCAAATACTAGTACATAATTAGGATGGTATTTAGCTTTAAACAGAATTCTATTTTTTGTATCATAATCGATTACTTCATGAAAATAATCATCATAGCCTGTAGTTGGTAACTCATTGGCATTATATCGTTTTACACTTGTGGTATTGTCATTTAAATCGTTTGTATATTCATAAGTACAAATACTATTTTTATTTTCAATAAGATCTCCATTTTGATCCAGGTTGACTGATTTTTCTAAATTCCCTCGTTCATCATATATATAATGTATGTTGTATTCATCAAGATGAGTTGCAAAGTTTCCTTCTTTATTGTATAATCTTACCCTTTTTATTTTATGATATTCATCAAGAACGTAATCATAAACAGAGATATAATCTTTGTCATTTATAGGATTGTTTTTATCATCAAAAGCCTCTATTTTTACCGTTCTTCCTTGAGTGTCAAATGCTCTTCTTTCGTGATGTGCTCCATCTCTATTTGTAATATGTTTACCATCAATATCATAATATGTAGCATATAAATTATTGTTTTTTGGGTTTCTTTTCCACAATATTTTATGTACAGCTTTATAAATGACAGGAGTGTTGTTTGAATCAAAATAGGAGATTGTCATATCCTTATTAATATTCCAATGTACCTTGCTAATGGTGCGTTTTAATTTAGTATTATAACTATGATCAGCATTATAATAATGCATCTCCAAAGAATTATCTGTTGGGCGAGTGATTTTGGTTATTGCAGTTTCAAAATATCCTCCATTGATTAATTTTCCATTACTGTAAAATTTTATAATTACTTCATTATCTTTTCTTATTACCTGGTAACATTTACCATATTTACGATTTATATCACTAACAGGATATGCAGTGAGAGTTTTATGTTCTAATGTATGGTATATGTGTTTAAAATACTCTGTGTCTTTTTTGATATAATTTTGATAGCTTAGGATATCTGGATTTTGATAATATGCTGTCTGACGAAGAAGGCCATCAATTTTTAACTCCCAATAGCGTTGCTGTTGTTGATTTGTGTTGTGTTCTGAGATACTATCATATACTTCTTGCATACTATCTCGTTTAATCTCATATTTTTCGTAGATATGATTTAACTCTGATTTTGATATTTTTTTTCGCCCTTTTTTTACAATTTCTTTACGCATTAATCGAGCATAATATTCTGTTATATTAAAATGATATTGCTCATGCTTTAACAATTGTTGGTCATATAAAGTATCTAATAGCCGTTCGGATTGATTGGGATCCATATATGCATATACTTTAGAATCTGTTGATGTAATTCGATTTGGACAATAAATCTCTGAATAGACAGAAGCATCAAAACCGTCCTGCATATCAGATACAATTTCAAAATCTGTCCATACCAAATTGCGATCAGACCACATAATTGATTCTTTTAAAACAATCCTGTTGATGTAGCCAAAAAAAATAATTAACCCAAGTAATAATAAAGAAGTATAAGAGTAGTATTTTGGTTTCAAATGTTCAATATTTTATAATTTCTGAATTGTTTCTTTCGTCATTACTAACTTCATTTTTAAAATATCGAGGATAGATCAAAAAAGGAATGTATGTGATTCCCGTAATTAGGAGTATAAGAAAGATTCCGGATACAATAGTATCAACACTGAAATCTAAATTTAGAAAGACCAAATTATATAGTTGAATAAGAACATAAATGATAATTGCGTACATCACTCTATGTCTAAAAAGATAAGGCTTTAAATTAGGTAAAGCACTTCTTTTATGACTAAGAACTAACAATAGGAAGTAACATGGTATAAAAGAGAATCCAATGAGTAATAACCGAATTCCTTCTAATTGTATGTAATTCTTAATAATAATAGCGAATAGAGTGTTAAGTAAAGCTATACATAATAATTCATTACCAATATCAAGGATAGTTCTGTTTTTGGGTAAGGCAACTTTAAATTGAAAAGGTTTTTTTGGAGTAGTAGGAATATGGTTTTCTTTTGGGTTATACCCATATCTATTATTTCCATCTTGTCCCTCTCCAAAAATCATGATCAGTCCATAAAAAGGAATTAATTGAAAAAAGCCACTACTACCGAGGTCATGACAACGTTTAGTTCCTTGTGCAATTATAAACCAATACCCAGGTAAAATAATTAAGAAGAATAAAGACTCTGCTTCATCAAAAACTTCAATTATCATTCCCATCATAAAAAAAGCAGCCAAAAATATAATATAACTCAAACCATATTCGAGTCTACGGATTCTTCCCGAGAAGGAAAAAGGATTTCTAAACATAAACTAAGGGCATTAGGTATATTGCGAATATAAAATTTTCTTTATAAACATAAAATCAACGAATTAGCTATTTACTTTTGATAAGGAGAACTTATAAAAGTATACAAGTATGTGTTGTAAAAGAATAAAATGTTACCATGCCTCTAATTTTATATGTACTGATTTTATAATTTTCTTTTCTAAAATATTTGAATTTCAATACATATGAATCTTTGTATTATGAAGTGACGGCTATAATATCCTTGAGTTATTACTTTTTTTGAAGGATAATTTAACCTAAAGTTTTTGAATTAAGTAGTACGGTTTTTTTAAGTATTATTCAATTTTTGGAAAAAGGGATAGTGAAGTAGAACGTAGAACCCATACCTTTTTTGCTTTCTAACCAAATTTTACCGTCCAACATTTCAACATAAGCTTTTGCAATTGATAATCCTATACCAGCACCTTCTAGAGCATAACGATCTTCTTCTATATCTGCTTGAACGAACCGATCAAAAATTGCTTTTTGACGATTTTTAGCAATACCAATACCCGTGTCTTTTACATAAAAAAGTAAATTTTCACCTTCTTTTTGGTATCCTAATTCGACACCACCTTCACTAGTATACTTTATTGCGTTCTTCATCAAATTGTTTAAAATTGTATGAAGTTTTTCATTATCTGTATTGATGCTGGCGTCTTCTGTCGATAGTCCATTGGATAGTGATAAAATAATACTTTTTTTATCTGTTAATGGTTTAAAGGCGGTATATAATTTATGAGTTTGTTCATTGATATTAATAGTATCAATAGATATTTTTACCTGACCGGCTTCTATTCTAGAAATATCAATAATATCTCTAATGATGTTTAGCATTCGGGCCCCACTTTCTTTGATTAAATCTAAGTAGAGTTGTTGTTCGTCACCAGATAATTTAGGTTCATTTAGTAGTTCTGCAAGACCGAGTATACCATTCATTGGTGTACGGATTTCATGGCTCATGTTTGCCAAAAAAGCAGATTTAAGCCTGTCACTTTCTTCTGCTTTATCTTTTAATCTGCTTAATTCGAGTTCATATAATTTAATCTCAGTGATATCGGTTATTGTTCCTACGTATCCAATAATTTGGTTATTCTCATTATATTCTGGAATCGCTTGGCCTAATACCCAAATAACAGAGCCGTCAGGTTTAAGAAATCTATATTCTGCGTCAGAAGCTTCTCTTTTATCAGCAGCGTTATACCAGCCTTTTTTTAATTTTTTTCGATCATCAGGATGAACGGCATTTAACCATCCATCATCCAATGCATCTTTTTCCGATATTCCAGAGATATCGCACCATTTTGGATTTACAAACGTAGTTTTACCATCAGCAAGAGTCATAAAAATACCTACAGGGACAAGATTAGTTAATGTGTGATACCTACTTTCTGTAAGTTGAACGGCTTTTTCGGCTACCTCAAATTTCTGTTTATAAGTTAGAGAATGAAAAATATCTTTGAAAGTTATATAATTAGTTTGATACTCTTCTTTTTCAAAATATTTTAAATAAATCGTAAAAATGATACTATAAAAAATTGCCATGAAATTTTTGGAGGCGAGTCCAGAATATAAAATCTTTTCAATATCCTTAAAAAACCTAAATGATCCCAAGGTGAAAAAGATAGCATCAAAACTTAAGACCAACACCATTGTTATTAATATCCGAAAGAACAGATTTGAAGTACGTTTAGAGATATATTCAAACAAAAAAATAATCAATATAGAATCTAGATAAAGTATACCTGTCCCAATGAATAGTACAAGCACACTGGTATAGAAAAAATCAGTAGAAACGTCAAAAGGATTATAATTGTTAGCGCCTTCAATATTCATTCTAAAGGAAAGTAAAAGAAAGCACAACACAGCATTGGCAATAACTAAAGCATATATTAATTTTCTGGCAGTAATAGCATCTTCTTTGATGTAAATTAGCAGTATTGAAAAAAGTGTAGCAGAAAATAAAACCGATGAACCCGGTGAAACTACAATAAGATCTGATATTTCAAAATAGAGTGTACTTGCCAGAAAAACTTGTATAAATTGAAATAATCCTAGTGAAGTAAATAAAATCCCTAAGCCAATCATAGTTCGTAACCGAAACAGAAGTAAAATAAGGAAAGCAACAACAAACCCTTGAAATAGAAAAATTAATATTTGATAAAAATTAAGTGTATCCATAGGGGGTAAGCACTACATGGGATGGGGTATTTGATATCCTTCCTTATGCTGGTGCATATAGGTTTTAATTAGCTACCCTAAAGCTACGAACAATTGTTAAGTTTTTTTTACGGTAAAACCGTAAAATTGACTACATGGATAGAGCGGTCTTATGTTAGGTTTTTAAACATTACTCTAATATTTAATTTATCTAATAGATTGGTAGTTTACTTTTGCAAATCAATAAATATTTTGTTCTTTCGTTGAAGAGATAATAATAATTTGGAAGACTTAAAAAAGAAAATAAGATCATTTACAGAGGTATGCGATTCTGATATGGAGTTTGGACTTCGGTTTTTTAGAAAGAAAACTTTTAAAAAAGGCGCGTTTCTATTAAAACCAGATCAATATATTGGAGATTTTTATTTTATGAAAGAAGGTTGTGTCTCTTATTATACAGTAGAACAGGGTACTACTAGAGTCATGGAGTTTTTTACCGAAGGCTATTTCTTTACTGATCTATATGCTTATATACAAGAAATTCCTTCTGTAGCTTATCTAGAAGCATTAGAAGATATCACGGTATATACCATTTCAAAAACAGATCAACAGAAGGTGTTTGATCATTCACATCAGCTAGAGCGTTTTGGTAGATTGTCAATGCAACGAACATTCGTAATTAATTTTCAGCGTATCAATCAACATAGAAACCTTACTAATCAGGAAAGATACTTGGAGTTATTAAAAAAACGCCCTACACTTTTCCAAAGAGTCCCACAATATTTAATTGCCTCATACCTTGGACTAACACCAGTTGGACTTTCAAAAATAAGAAAGCGATTAAGCGAGAAAGGATAATTTTTTAGTTCATGAGGATTAAGATGGTCTTATTCGTAATAAAATATTAGATATGGTATAAAAAGTTAAGAGTATCTAAAATTTGATATTTATTAAACAGGTTTAATTAGAATTTCTTAAATATTACCGAACTTTAGTGAAGAATTAGTATTCAATTTCTAAAAACTTCACACAATGGCTAATGAATATATTGATATAGAAACGCTTAAGTATCTTTTATATGATGTACATGAGTTAGAAGATGTAGTAAGACAAGATCGCTTTAAAGATCATGATAAAGAATCTCTAAATATGTTTATAGACTCGGTTAAAGAGTTTTCTGACAGAGAATTATTTCCATATATCAAAGAGATGGATGAACATCCTGCCTATTATGAAGATGGTAAAGTTATCGTTCATAAGCAGGTGGATGTTATAATGAAAAAAAGCGGAGAAATGGGACTTATCTCTGGGACTTTTGATTATGATGCAGGTGGGTTACAATTGCCAATGATGGTATATACAGCTTCGGCTTTTATTCAAGATGCTGCTAATAATCATTTACCAGGATATTTAGGTCTCACTATAGGCTCTGCTGAGTTAATTGTACATTTTGGGAATGCTAATCTTAATGAGATCTATGTACCTAAGATGCTTTCTGGAGCGTGGGGAGGAACCATGTGTCTTACAGAACCACAAGCTGGAAGTTCTTTATCTGATGTTGTGACTAAAGCCATACCATCTGATAAAGGTCATTATAAGATTTCTGGACAAAAAATATTTATCTCTGGAGGAGACCATCAATATGCAGAAAATATGGTGCATTTGGTGTTGGCTAGAATAGAAGGAGCTCCTCAGGGAACCAAAGGAATATCATTATTTGTTGTTCCTAAAAAACGACCAGACAAAAACGGTGACCTTACACCAAATGATGTAACGACAGTGGCAGATTTTCAGAAAATGGGTCAACGAGGATATTGTACAACTCATCTTGGTTTTGGTGATAAAGATGATTGTCACGGTTGGTTGGTTGGAGAAGCACATCAAGGATTAAAATATATGTTTATGATGATGAATGCAGCTCGAATAGCGGTCGGTAGAGGAGCTGCTGCGATTACAATGGCGGCATATCAAGCTTCATTACAATATGCAAAAGAGCGTCCGCAAGGAAGAAAATTAGCAAGCGATGGAAAGAAAAACCCAGAACAAGGACAAACCTTAATTATAAATCATCCAGATGTACGAAGGATGTTATTGTTACAAAAGGCTGTTGCAGAAGGTTCTCTAAGTTTGGTGCTTCTTGCTTCAAAGTATTTTGACCTTAAAGAAACACTTCAGGATAAAGACGAAAAAGAGAAATATGGATTACTATTAGAATTGATTATTCCTATGGTAAAGACATATCCATCAGAAATGGGAGCACAAGCCGTATCTAATGGAGTACAAGTATTAGGAGGATATGGATTTTGTTCAGATTTTATATTACAACAATACCATAGAGATATTCGTATATTTTCTATCTATGAAGGAACCACAGGAATTCAGTCACAAGATCTATTAGGTAGAAAACTACTTATGGAGAATGGTAAAGCCCTCAAATTATTAACTAATGAGATTATGCAAACCATAGAGCAGGCTTCTAAATATGATGAACTAAAGAAGTATGCTGCAAAACTTGGAGATAAATTACAATTGGCACAAAAAGTAATAGGGTTCTTAATAGGTTTTGCTCAAAAAGGAGATTATGAACGTTTCTTGTCTGATGCTACCCCCTTTATGGAATTCTTTAGTAATATAACAATGGGATGGGTATGGTTAGATATCGCATGTCATTCTAAAAATGCATTAATAACGGCTCAGAAAAAGTATACTGAGGAATTTTATGAAAGTAAGATTCATACTATGAAATTCTATTTTAAATATGAATTACCAAAAACTAATGGTCTTGCAGATATTCTTATGAATGAAGAAATTCTCACTATAGCAGGAGAGCAAGAAGTTTTTAATTAAGTCGTTTAATTTTTAAATACCATAATAACCCATAATGGATAGTATAAAAAAATCATTTCATCTAGAAGGGAAGGTAGCTATTATAACTGGTTCTAGTAAAGGAATAGGAAAAGCTATAGCACAAGGTTTGGCTGAGCATGGCGCTAAGGTCGTTATAAGTAGTAGAAGTCAGGATGCTGTAGATGAAGTTGCATCAGAATTTAAATCAGCAGGTTTAGAAGCAATAGGAATAGCATGTCATATAGGAAAAGCAGATCAAAGAGAGCATCTAATTCAAAAAACAACAGCGCATTTTGGAGGTGTTGATATTTTGGTAAATAATGCTGCTATAAATCCAATATATGGACCTATTGAAGATGCAGAGGAAGGTGTTTTTGATAAGATTATGGATATTAATGTTAAAGCGCCATGGGCATTATCCAATTTGACCTTACCTTCTATGAAAGAAAGAGGAGGAGGGAGTATTATCAATATAGCCTCGGTAGAGGCCTTACATCCGGGCGCAGGCCTAGGGTTGTATAGTACCAGTAAAGCAGCTTTATTAATGTTGACAAAGAATCAAGCAAAAGAATGGGGACAATATGGTGTTCGTGCAAATGTAATTTGTCCGGGACTGATTAAAACCAAATTTAGTGCAGCATTATGGCAAAATGAAAAATTGCTTCAAAAAATAGAAAAGACGTTACCTACTTCTCGGATGGGTATGCCAAATGAAATGTCGGGAATAGTATGTTTATTGGCTTCAGATGCTGGATCGTATATGACAGGTAGTGTTTATAATGCAGATGGAGGATACATGATAGCAGGCTGATTGCCAAATATTCTTTCCGAAAAAGAAGGATCTTACCCATTTAAATATTGTAAAGCATGAATTTCGAGTATTCAGAAAAAATAACCTCACTTCAACAAAAACTTACTGCTTTTTTTGAAGAGCACATTCTCCCAGTAGAAAAGGAAGTGAGCACTTTTGTTTATGACCCCAATAACCGTTGGCAACGTTGGTCAGGCATGAATGAATTAAAAATAAAGGCCAAGGAAGCTGGGTTATGGAATCTTTTTTTACCAAAAAATTATGGGAGCTTAAGTCCTGGTTTATCCAATTTAGAATATGCACCTTTGGCAGAAATCATGGGGCGCGTTCTATGGTCATCAGAAGTATTTAATTGTAATGCTCCTGATACAGGAAATATGGAAGTCTTGGCAAAATATGGTTCTTCTCATCAGCAAGAACAATGGTTAAAACCTTTAATGAACGGAGATATTCGCTCTGCTTTTCTGATGACAGAACCACAAGTGGCTTCTTCTGATGCTACAAATATTGAAACTTCAATCAGACGAGATGGAAATGATTATGTGATTAATGGTCGTAAATGGTGGTCCTCTGGGGGGATGGACCCTCACTGTAAGATCGCTATTGTAATGGGCAAAACAGATCCGGAAGCAGCAAGGCATCAACAACAGAGTATGATTTTGGTTCCTATGGATACTCCTGGATTAAAAATTATTCGACCTCTATCTGTATTTGGATTTTATGATTCTCCAGAAGGACATGCCGAAATTTTACTTGAGAATGTAAGAGTGCCTAAAGAAAACCTGATTCTTGGTGAAGGAAGAGGTTTTGAGATTGCCCAGGGGCGTTTAGGGCCAGGTAGAATTCATCATTGTATGAGGTTGATAGGAATGGCACAAAGAGCTTTGGAGTTGATGTCAAAAAGAGCTTCAGAACGTATTGCTTTTGGTAAGACATTTAAAGATTATAGTAGTATACGCCAAGAGATTGCACTATCACAATGTGAAGTAGAACAGGCAAGATTATTAACTCTTTCTGCAGCTGATAAAATGGATAAAGCAGGAAATAAAGTATCAAAAGACTTAATTGCAATGATCAAAATTGTAGCACCCAATATGGCATTAAAAGTTATAGATAGAGCTATGCAAATTCATGGTGGTATGGGAGTTGGGCCTGATACTCCATTAGCACATTTCTTTGTAGCAGCACGTATGCTTCGCCTTGCAGACGGCCCTGATGAGGTGCATATGTATCAACTGGGTAAAAGTGTGATCAATACCTATGCAGAAAAGAAGATATAGATTTAAAATGATATACAAATAAAAAACCAAATTGTTAGTCTAAAGCAGCATGTCGAATACCTTTAATTAATCTAACACAATGCAAAACGTACGTAAAGGAGAAGAATTAAACGAGAAAACGTTAAAAATGTTTCTTCAGAAAGAAGGGCTTATAGATAGTCATCAAAGCGATTGGCAAGTAACTCAATTTACACATGGGTATTCTAACCTTACTTATTTGCTACAAATTGAGAGTAAAGAATATGTACTACGTCGCCCTCCTTTTGGAGCCATAAAAAGAGGTCATGATATGGGACGTGAATTTAAAGTGCAATCGGGTATCTACGTGACTTTCCCCAAAGTTCCAAAAATGTTTGCATTTACTGATGATGAAAGTATTCTTGGAAGTCCATTCTATATTATGGAAAAAATAGATGGTATTATCCTTAATGTTAATGAAGCTAAAAAAAGAAATATTTCTCCAGATAGTTTTAAGACTATTGCAGATTCTTGGTTAGATACGTTTGTGGCACTTCATGCGATAGATTACAAAACTGTCGGACTTGAAGATCTTGGAAAACCTGATGGATATGTACAACGTCAGGTCTTGAATTGGGGGAAACAGTATCTAAAAGCAGCTACCGATGATGTTCCCGCAGCTGAAAAAGTAATGCGATGGATGGAGGAAAATCAGCCAAAAATATATCGACACAGTTTAGTTCATAATGATTTTAAGTATGATAATGTTGTTTTTAAAGATGATAGCTGGAAAGAAGTAATAGCAGTATTAGATTGGGAAATGGCTACCCTTGGTGACCCTTTAATGGACTTAGGAACGTCATTGGGGTATTGGACAATGGCAACAGATCATCCTTTTGTTCAGCAAGGAATTCCGTCACCAACAATTATGGATGGTAATCCAGGAAGAAGTGAGATTGTAGCACTATATATTCAAAAAAGTGGAAGAGATGTGGATCACTTAGTGTTTTACTATGTATTTGGCCTTTTTAAAATAGCAGTAATCGCACAACAGATTTATTACAGATATAACAAAGGTTTAACGACAGATCCTCGTTTTGCACAATTAAATAAGGCAGCCGAGTTACTTTGTAATCTAGCCTTACAAGCGATTCAGAAAAATAAAATAGATTAATAAGAATATTAACTTTATTGATGTTACAACCCTTAGATGAAGTTTAAAAAAGAAGAAAAAATGGATTATTTAGCTTCTACATATTATTTTGATTATGAAACTGATAAAATTCAGGAGCTAGTCAAAGAATTTAAAACTGATACGTTAACTCCAAAAGAAAAAGCTATTGGACTATATCTTAAAATAAGAGATGAATGGAGGTATGATCCATATCAGATAAGTCTTATAAAAGAAGGGTATATAGCAAGTAATATTGCACAAAGACCAAAAGGCCATTGTGTGGATAAATCTATCCTTTTGATAGCGTGTTTGAGAGCAGTAAAAATACCAGCAAGAATTCATCTGGCAAAAGTGAAAAACCATATCGGAGTAGAACGATTAATAGAAAAATTCGGGACAAATGAATTGACTCCTCACGGAATGGTAAATGTATTTCTTGATGGTAAATGGTTGAAAGTATCACCCGCTTTTAATAAAGCATTATGCAGAAAATGTAATGTAGCTCCTCTTGATTTTGATGGAGAAAATGACTCTATGTTTCAGGAATTCAATAACGCAGGAAATGTTTTTATGGAATATCTTGATGATTATGGCCATTTTGAAGATGTACCCCTTGATTTTATTTTTAATAATATGAAAGAACATTATCCTGCAATTATAGATCAATATGAAGGGTTAGAAGAGATTAAATTATAAAAGTATATTGCTGTAAATGTTTAAATAAAAAGACTATTGATTTTAATTTTAAGGATATGGAAGTAAAAGATAAAATAGTAATTGTGACCGGTGCTGGTTCTGGTATTGGTGCTGCAACGGCTAAACATTTTGCCAAACATCAAGCTATAGTCGTAGTTTCTGATATTAAGGAAGAAAAAGCACAAAAAATTGCCAAAGAGATCCTTGAACAAGGAAGTGATGCAACAGTAATAGCAGCTAATGTAACTCAGATTGATGAGGTAGAACAACTTATTACCAAAACCGTATCAAAATATGGGCGATTAGACATAATGGTAAATAACGCCGGGATTGGCCCAAAACATATGACGAGAACAGCAGATTATACCTTAGAAGATTGGGATAGCGTGATTGCTGTGAACCAAACTGGAGTTTTTTATTGTATGAAATCAGCATTAAAACAGATGGTAAAGCAAGGAGGGGGAAACATTGTAAATATAGCCTCTTTAGCAGGTTTAAAAGCTTCGCTTAATAACCTGTCATATTGTGCAAGTAAATTTGCAGTGGTTGGTATGACAAAATCTGCTGCCTTAGAATATGCAACAAAGAATATCCGTATTAATGCTGTATGTCCTGGGTATACAGAATCTGCTTTATTAGATAAATTGCTTTCTGTTCGACCAGATATGGATCAACGATTAAAAAGTGTAATTCCAATGAAACGATATGGTCAAGCAGAGGAAATTGCTGATGCCGTGGTTTGGTTAGCTTCGGATAACACAAAATTTATTACAGGACAAACAATAACCTTAGACGGAGGAACTTCATTATAAAAATATACTTGACTAACTACAAAAGAAAAAATTATGAATAGACAATTGATATTTAAGAAACGCCCAGTAGGTCTTCCTGCTTCTGATACTTGGGAATTACAATCTAATCCCATTCCAGAGCTTAAAGAAGGAGAAGTGCTTATTCAGCAACATTATGTATCGTTAGATCCGGCGATGCGTGGTTGGATGAATGATGCCAAATCATATATAGAACCTATACAAATTGATGATGTTATGAGAGCTGGCTCTGTGGGTAAAGTTATTAAAGTAAATAATCACCCAAAGTACAAAGAAGGAGATTATTTAACTGGTTGGGGTGGTGTACAGCAATATGTAGTAACGAATGGTGAGAATTGGTACCCTGTTGATCCAAATTTAGCTCCTTTGCCTATGTATATAGGGACGTTGGGAATGCCAGGAATGACAGCATATTTTGGAATTTTGGAGGCAGGGAAAATTAAAGAAGGTGATATTGTATTGGTTTCAGGAGCGGCAGGAGCTGTTGGAAGTATTGTTGGGCAGATTGCTAAAATAAAAGGATGCCGTGTTATTGGTATTGCAGGAGGTAAAGAAAAATGTAAATATCTTATTGATGAGTTGGGGTTTGATAGTGCTATTGATTATAAATCAGAGAATATATACGAAGCCCTAAAACGTGAATGTCCAAAAGGGCTTGATGTGTATTTTGATAATGTTGGAGGAGAAATTTTAGATGCAGCTTTAAGTCGATTACGTCTTAATGCTCGTGTTATTATCTGTGGGGCTATTTCGCAATATAATAATAAAGAAGCTATAAAAGGACCAGCGAATTATTTATCATTATTGGTTAATCGTGCAACTATGCAAGGGATATTAGTAATGGATTATGCTAAAGATTATGCTAAAGCCGCTATGCAAATGGGAGGATGGATTGCACAAGGAAAATTAAAAAGTAAAGAAGATATTTATGATGGTATAGAAAACTTTCATGAAACGTTTTTGCGATTGTTTTCTGGAGATAAGAAAGGGAAATTAGTATTAAAGGTAATTGAAGAATAGAGGTTATAAAAATAAACTAGATGAAAGCTATTGTTTGTAAACAATTCGGTCCTCCTTCAGCATTAGTGTTTGAAGAATTAGATGATTTAACTCCCAAAGAAAACGAAGTTATTGTTCAGGTAAAAGCTTGCGGAGTCAATTTTCCAGATACATTAATTATTCAAGGGTTATATCAATTTAAACCAGAGTTACCTTTCACTCCAGGAAGTGATATTGCAGGAATTGTAAAAGAAGTAGGAGCAAACATCACTCATGTAAAATCAGGAGATGAAGTTTTTGGATTTGTAATGCATGGTGGATATGCAGAAGAGGTAGCTGTTCCTGGAAATGCATGTTTTAAGAAGCCACCTATGATGGATTTCCCTATTGCCGCTTCTTTTATGATGGCATATGGCACCTCTTATCATGCATTAAAAGACAGAGCTGATCTTCAATCAGGAGAAACACTTTTGGTATTAGGAGCCTCAGGAGGTGTGGGTTTGGCAGCGGTAGAATTAGGGAAGCTTATGGGAGCAAAAGTAATTGCAGCGGCTTCTAATGATCAAAAACTACAGTTGTGTGCAGCATATGGAGCCGATGAAATTATAAATTATACAGATAAAGACCTGAAATTAAAAATTAAAGAATTAACAAACGGAAAAGGAGTTGATGTCATATATGATCCGGTTGGAGGAGAATATTCTGAAATGGCTATTCGCGGAATGGCTTGGGATGGGCGTTATTTGGTAGTAGGTTTTGCTGCAGGAAGTATCCCTAAGATACCGCTTAATCTTGCTCTTTTAAAAGGTTGCTCAATTGTCGGTGTTTTTTGGGGGAGTTTTGCTGTAAAAACCCCTAAAAAGAATATGCAAAATACTATGGAACTTATGCAGTGGCATGCAGAAGGTAAGCTAAAACCTCATATTCATAAAATTTACCCTTTAGAGGATTCGTCAAGTGCATTAAAAGCAATGATAAATAGAGAGGTTAAAGGTAAGATAGTTATACAATGCTCTTAGTATGAGTTAAAAGATAATAAAAATGAGATTAAAAAATAAAGTAGCAATAGTTACAGGAGGAGCTAGAGGAATAGGAAAGGCCGTTTCTGATTTATTTGCAAAACAAGGAGCAATAGTAATTATTTGGGATCTGTTGGCAGATGGTGAGAAAACGGCTAAAGAAATTAGCGAAAAAGGAAATACAGCCGAATTTACTAAAATTTCGGTAACAGATAAGGTTGCGATAGAAAAAGAAGCCGAAAGGATTTTTAAAGCTTATGGTAAGATTGATATTTTAATTAATAATGCTGGTATTACCAAGGATCGTACATTACATAATATAAGTGAATCAGAATGGGATGCTGTGATTGAGGTGAATTTAAAAGGCGTTTTTCTTTGTACTCAAGTCATCTCGAAGTATATGAAAGACACAAACTATGGTCGTATTGTTTCTGCTGCTTCTAATGTAGGTTTACGAGGTAATTTTGGACAAACAAATTATTCGGCTACAAAAGCAGGTGTCATTGCTATGTCCAAAACTTGGACTGTAGAGCTTGGAAAATATGGTATTACCGCCAATGCGTTAGCCCCGGGTTTTACACTCACAGAAATGACAGAACAAATTCCTGAAGAGCATCTGGAAGGAATTAAAAAGCAAATACCATTACAAAAAGCAGCTACTCCAATGGATATAGCGCATGGATATTTGTATTTGGCATCAGATGAAGCTTCTTATGTTTCAGGTATTTGTTTGACAATTGATGGGGGAGTTTCAAGATGATTTGAAACTAATGTTCTTCAAGTAATTCAATAATATGGGAAAATTAAAGTGTAAAAATTTCGAAGATTTTAAAAAGAATGAAGGCAAACCATTACCAACAGGTAATTGGGTACTAGTCACTCAAGAAATGATCAATACTTTTGCAGAAGCCACCCAGGATTTTCAATGGGTACATGTTGATGTTAAAAGAACAGCAAAAGAATCTCCTTTTAAGAAACCAATTGCCCATGGATTTCTATCTGTCTCTTTGCTTTCAAAAATGCTTATGGACCTTGTTATTGTAGAAAGTTTGGTTATGGGAGTAAACTATGGTCTAAATAAAGTACGTTTTCCTCACCCGGTGCCTGTTGATAGCCGTTTACGACTGCATAGTAAAATAACTAAAATTGAAGCGTATGGTACTAATGGGTTGAAAATCACATGGGGGTGTTCAGTCGAAATTGAGAATATAGAAAAACCAGCCTGTGTTGCCGAATTTGTATCACTTATGTTTGAATAAGTTAGGTATTTGATAGAAATAAATCATTTAGAATAAAAAAACCTGTCAAATCAGACAGGTTTAATACTTTAAAAAATCAAATAGTATATCTTATAATACTTTCACGTTTACCGCGTTCAATCCTTTTTTACCTTCTTGCAAATCAAATTCAACTGCGTCTCCTTCACGAATTTCGTCAATTAATCCTGAGATGTGTACAAAATGTTCTTTGTTTGAATCTTCTTCTGTAATGAATCCAAACCCTTTTGCATCATTGAAGAATTTTACTGTTCCTTTGTTCATTGTGATAATTTAAATTAGTTAATAAGAGACAAAGATAATACCAAATACTTAAATGATCATTACTTAATGCTCTTTAGTTGTTAATTCTAAACACAAATCTAGATCATTTATTATTTGTAACATGATAAAAATGAATCATTTTAGAAATAATTGATTATTACACTTAACAATTGTATGGTTAGTGCTCTGTGTAATATTTAGAAGTAAAGATTCTGCAATTCTAATTTATAATCATATTGAAGATCTTCATGTAATAAGGTTATTTTTTTTTTGATCGATGCTATTTCTCGGTTATGAATATTCATGAGAACAGAATTGCTTGTTATAGAAGGTTCGAAATCTTTGAGTTTTTTACAGAAATAAAGAAGTAGTTCTATTTCGGTTTCTTTATTCTTTGAGTATCGAATATATTTTTTAATTGTACGTAAAATTTTACGAACGCTTTTTTTGATAAAATAATATGATGTTATATTGATTATTGTGAATTGTTCATCTACCTCATTTTTCACATTCTCGATATATTGATCCTCATTTCCAGATTCAAATAATAAATAAGTAAGTAACTCTTTATTTTCTTTTTTAAATCTCGATAGCCTAAGACATAGTTCTATCAGATCTTGGTGAGAACATTCATTTAGTTCTGTTTTAATCTCTTTAACGGTGGCAGATTTCATGTTTGCAATTTAGACAAAAGTTTGAATTTGTTTATAAATGCTTTTTTACACTTTTTTGTTAACTGATTGATTTGTAAACCCTTGATGAGCAGTAGTTAACGGGGTTATCAACATAGTTATTAACATTAAAAGTGAGTTTTTACCTTCTAATATTTTTATTTTTGATAATAAAAATGTTTTTTATCGTTGTTTTATTTAATTTCAACAAATTATTAACAAATAATAAACATTTTTCTTGTATTATTGTTAATAAGTGATTATGTTAGTGCTAGTTAACCTTAAATCACATCGTCATGAATCACTTTTATTCAACATTCGGGCTCAATTTTATGAGTATCGTTAATTTTTTGAAAGAACTCCCCCAAGCTTCTAGCTATGCGATTCGTAAGTAATAATAAGAATAGATTTTTCTTAAATAAGCTTATCGTACTTTGCTTTGGTACCGTTTATAAGCATTTTTAAGATACAGTAGAAAGTTTTGTTTTTTTTGCCCTAAAAACCCTTCATCTCGCATATTTGAAGGGTTATTTTTATATGAAAAAGGAGTAGGTGGGAGAAGATTAATAGATGCCCTACTATTTGATTATATGGTAAACCAATCAATATCCCAATGCAGTATTGGTATCTTCTTTAAAAATTAGATATAAGGCATGTTTTTCTCCAATATATTTTATTTGAGTTCCTGAGATTTGAAATTCGGTATTAGAGAGTTGTTTGTGTAATTATTTCTCTTCGGTCTTTATTGCTTTTGGATAGTCTCTGTTGTAAAAATTATTCATCAATCATACACTCTATAATATGATTAACTAACCTGGATGCTAATCGAGCAGTACAATTATCAATGTCATATTTTGGATTAAATTCTACAATATCGGCACTAATTAGTTTTGTAGAGTTACAAATCCATTTTATAGTTTCCATTGCGATATCAACAGAAAAACCAAATGGAGAAGGTGCACTAACTCCAGGAGCAAGAGCAGAAGAAAAACCATCTAGATCTATAGTAAGATATATGTAATCCACTTTTGCAATAAAATTTTGAACTACTGTAGCTATGTTATTTTTGTTTTGAATTGTATATTCTGTGTTCTCTAGATATTGAACATTTAATTCGTTAGCAATTTTATAAAGCTCTTTGTTATTTGAGGCTTTTTGGATTCCCAGGCACAAATAATTGAATGAATCATTTTCTTTTGAAATTTGATAGAAAGGAGTTCCAGAAGTGCCTTGATTTGTAGTTTTTCTAAGATCGAAATGTGCGTCGAGATTTATGATTCCAATTTTTTTATTTGGAAATTGCTTTTTGATTCCATTATAGTGGGCATAAGCTAAATCATGACCTCCTCCCAAAATAATGGGAAAATTTTGATGTTGTAAAAGTGAAGCAATAATGTTTGAAGTCTCTAGTTGTGTATCTTCAAGATTTCCTTGTTCACAAGTAATATTGCCTACATCGAGAATATCTATTTGATCATTAAAATGATTAGAAAGTGTTGCCAACATCTTTCTTATATGATCAGGGCCTTTTACAGCGCCAATTCTTCCGTGATTTCTTTTGACACCTTCATCGCAAGTATATCCTAAAAGAGTAAAAGATTGTTTCTTGGGTTTTGATAGTATCTCGTTTTCAAGGTTAACACATTTTATTTTTTCATGTAGGTATAATTGATCATCAGAGATACGACCGGTCCAAAGTGTTGTATCAGTTTTTTTATAGTTTTTCATCTTAAATTCTATTATGATTTGATCAATCTTTTATATAATATCAGATAGTACTTCGTCTTCGACAATGTTGGGTAGTGTAACTTTCAGTTGTGGAGTACGTTTCATTTCTCTTTTTATAGCAAATAATGCTTCTTCGTTACGCGCCCAGCTTCTTCTTGAAATTCCGTTATTTACATCATAAAATAACATACGCTCTAATTTTTCTGAAGCTTCATTAGATCCATCCAGTAATAGTCCAAATCCTCCATTAATAACTTCTCCCCAGCCAACACCACCACCGTTATGAATAGAAACCCATGTGGCTCCTCTAAAACTATCTCCAATTACATTATGAATTGCCATATCTGCGGTAAATTTACTACCATCATAAATATTACTGGTTTCCCGATATGGGGAGTCTGTACCACTAACATCATGATGATCTCTTCCCAGAACTACAGGTGCTGATATTTCTCCAGTTTGTATTGCTGTATTAAAAGCTTGAGCTATTTTGATCCTACCTTCTGCATCTGCGTATAAAATACGAGCTTGAGACCCAACCACAAGTTTATTTTGTTTTGCTTCTCTTATCCATGTGATATTATCTTGCATTTGTTGTTGTATTTCTGGAGGAGAAACTTTTTTAATAGATTCCATTACAGTAAGTGCAATCTGATCAGTTTTGTCCAGATCTTCTGATTTGCCCGATGTACATACCCATCTAAATGGACCAAATCCATAATCAAAGCACATGGGGCCCAAAATATCCTGAACATAAGAAGGGTATTTAAAATCAATACCATTTTTTGCCATGACGTCAGAACCTGCTCTGGAGGCTTCAAGCAAGAATGCGTTACCATAATCAAAGAAATAAGTTCCTTTGGAGGTGTGTTTGTTTATAGCTTCAGTATGGCGACGTAATGATTTCTGAACTTCGGTTTTAAAAGCTTCAGGGTTAGTGCTAATCATCTCATTAGCATCGTTATAACTTAACCCCGCAGGATAGTATCCTCCAGACCATGGATTATGTAAAGACGTTTGATCTGAACCTAATTGGATATGAATGTTTTCTTCATAAAACCGTTCCCAAACATCAACAACATTGCCTTGATATGCAATAGAAACGATTTCTTGACTATGTATAGCTTTTCTTATTCTGGTTACTAAATCAGTCAGATCATCAATAATTTCATCTACCCAACCTTGTTCATGACGTTTTTTTGCAGCTTTTGGATTAACTTCGGCACAAATCGTAATACAACCTGCAATATTTCCTGCTTTAGGTTGAGCACCACTCATGCCTCCTAATCCTGAGGTCAAAAATATTTTGCCTGCGGGAGTTTCATTGGGTTGTAATGTTTTTCTAAATGCATTCATTACAGTAATGGTTGTACCGTGAACGATCCCTTGCGGACCAATGTACATATAGCTGCCTGCTGTCATTTGTCCATATTGAGTTACGCCAAGAGCATTATATTTTTCCCAATCATCGGGTTTAGAGTAATTAGGAATCATCATACCGTTAGTAACAACCACTCGGGGAGCATCTTTAGAAGAAGGGAATAATCCCATAGGGTGACCAGAATACATATGCAATGTTTGTTTCTCGGTCATGGTGGCGAGGTATTGCATAGTCAGTACATATTGAGCCCAATTTTGAAAAACAGCTCCATTACCACCATAAGTAATTAACTCATATGGATGTTGTGCTACTAAAGGGTCTAAGTTGTTTTGAATCATGAGCATGATTCCGCTTGCTTGTTTAGTTTGTGCGGGATATTCATCAATGGGACGGGCATGCATCGCATATTCGGGAATGAAGCGATACATATAGATACGACCAAATTCATTTAACTCTTCTAAAAACTCGTTTGCCAGTTCTTGATGCCAATGATTAGGGAAATATCGCAGCGCATTTTTAAGAGCTAGCTTTTTTTCTTCTTTAGATAGGATTTGCTTCCGTTTTGGAGCGCGACTAATGTTTTGATTAAAAGACTTTTTAGTAGGTAATATCTTTGGAATTCCTTGAAGTACTTGTTCTTTAAAAGTTGCCATGATGTATTCGAATTAGATGTGCCGTGATATTTATCAAAGTAGAAATATGATATGCTTTATTATAAGTATTCCTCAATTCTTCTAGATATCGACCTCACATAAAAATTAAATTTATTGTTGATATACCAAGTCTCCTTTTTTCCATACTTGAGATGGGGTTAGCTTACCTTGGTGGTAAAAAATTTCGTTAAAATGGTCTGTCTGAAATAGGTTAAAATCTGCCAACATACCAGGAACCAGTCTTCCTCGATCGGTTAGATTAAGTGCTGCTGCAGCTCTAGAAGTTATCCCAGCTAGAAGTTCAGCATTGCTCAATTTTTCAAAGGTGCCAAGAATACATGCCTGCATTAATAAATCCCCCATGGGTGCTGAACCAGGATTCCAATCACTGGCTATGGCCAAAGCTCCTCCCGCATTTAAAATCTTTCTTGCTGGAGTAAAATCGCACCCAAGACCTATAGAAGCTCCTGGTAAGGCTACAGAAATAACATCGCTTTTTGCTAACATATCAATTTCGTTTTGAGTACTTGCTTCGAGATGATCTGCACTAATAGCACCAGTTTTTATTGCGACTTCGCTACCCCCTGGAGTAAACTGATCTGCATGAACTGTAATATCAAAATTCATGGCTTTTGCTTTTTTAAAGTACGGATAGATATCAGAAGCCAGGAAAGCACTTTGTTCTACAAATGCATCAATACGATTTGTGAGTTTTTCTGATTTTAGTATGGGAAATAATGAATTACTAATTTCTTCAAGGTATGCAATATGATTACCATTAAAATCTTTTGGAAGTATGTGTGCGGCAAGACATGTAGAGATTAAATCAGCTTTAGTAGTATTATTAGCATTTTGTATAGCACGTAGCATTTTCAATTCTTCCTCTATAGATAATCCATATCCACTTTTCACTTCAACCGTGGTAATTCCATTTTTTAATAAACTATTTGCTCTTTGTACTACTCCTTCAGTGAGTTGTTCTTGTTTTGCTGATCTGGTTTGAGTTACGGTGTCCCATATACCACCACCAGTTTTGGCAATTTCCAAATATGACTTTCCAGAATTTCTCATAGCATAATCTCTGGCTCTAGACCCAGAAAAACAGATATGGGTATGACAATCTATAAATCCAGGAATGCAGGTATACTTTGAAGATAATGCTATAAGCTCTGTTTGTGATGGGTTGATTTCATTTTTGAGATCAGAAAATGCACCAATAGTATCAATTTTATCTCCTTTGATTAAGATTCCAGCTTCCTTTATAATCATAAGGTCTTCATCTTTTATTGAGCCCTTATGATTAGATTTTTCTAATGATACAAGCTGAGTAATTGGACCTATTAATTTGTATTCCTTCATGTTGTTTTTTTATTATATAACTTATTGTTTATCATGTGATAGAACAACAAGGTGATACATTTTTAATATACTTCAAATTCGTTAGAAAATTGAGTCTCTAATGATAATTTTTCTTTTTGCGAAACTTGATTAGCAACTTCGATGATGGTTTTGTTTTTAATCATTTCAATTCCTTTTTCAATATCATCGGCAAATACACGGTCTTTATCAGCAAAAGGCACTATCGTTCTTATTTTTTTATGAATTTCATCTAGGATTATTCCAGATTTTAGTGGTTTTCTAAATTCAAATGCTTGTGCGGCTGTTAACAATTCTATGGCTAATATTTTCTCTAGATTATCAAGTACCCGTAACGCTTTTCTTCCTCCAATTGATCCCATGCTTACATGATCTTCTTGCCCTAGAGAAGTAGGAATGCTATCTGCACTAGAGGGAAAACATAACCCTTTATTTTCACTTGCAAGAGCAGCTGTAGTATACTGTAGTATCATATATCCAGAATTGATTCCTGTATCTTCCATCAATAATTTAGGAACACCGGGGGAGTTGCCTTCTAAAGCCAGATATATTCTTCGATCAGAAATACTGCCAATTTCTGAGGTGGCTAAACAAGCATAATCGATTGCCATAGCAAGAGGTTGCCCATGAAAACTACCTCCGCTTATTGTGAGATCTTCATTTATAATTATTGGATTGTCAGTCACAGAATTTAACTCTACCTCGAGAAGTTCTTTTAGATGCAACCAAGCATTTCTGGAAGCTCCGTGTACCTGAGGTATGCATCGTAATGAATATGGATCCTGGACACGATCACAATCTGTATGATCTTCCATAATTTCTGAACCTTTAAGCATTGATTTTACTCTGGAAGCAACATGAATATTACCTTTAAAAGGTCTTAATTGATGTAATTCTTTATAAAAAGGTTTTATAGAACCTTGTAAGCCTTCTATCATCATTGCTCCGATAATATCGGCTTGTGAAAGACAGTTATGTAGTTTTGCTATAACCTGTACTGCATGGGCTGCAATAAATTGCGTTCCGTTTATTAAAGCTAAACCTTCCTTTGGACCTAAGTCAAGTGGTTGTTTTCCAGTTTTTTTAAATAATTCTGCTGTAGATATGATCTCTTTTTTATGCGATACTTTTCCTAAACCAATTAAAGGTAAAAATAGGTGAGAGAGCGGAGCAAGATCACCAGATGCCCCAACTGATCCCTGACTTGGGACAATAGGAATAATATCATTATCAATATGGTATAATATTCTATCCAAAGTTTCTTCTGCAATACCAGAATATCCTTTTGATAAAGACTGGACTTTTAAAATTAGCATGAGTTTAGCAATTTCTAAATCAATAGGTTCTCCAACGCCAACACTATGACTTTGTAGAATATTATTTTGCAGAATATTGGTCTCTTCTTTTGAAATTTTTGTCGTACATAAAGGACCAAAACCAGTGTTAATACCATAAACTGGATCTCCTTTTTCAACAATATTTTCGACTACACGTCTGCTTTGTTGGATTTTTGCACGAGATGATTGTGAGATTATACCTTTTATTTCTCCTTGAGCAATTTTTATTGCGATTCCTGCTGTTAGGTAATCTTCTCCGTATGAAAAATGGTGTTTTGTATCTGACATAGCTATATTTCTAAACGTTATAGATAGATACTACTAAATTAATATCTATTTTTGATAATTAGAAATACTTATTTAATCAATTATTAATAACCATGAGTTATCAATTAGAACTCCGTCATTTTACTTATTTTTTGGCTGTTGCCGAAGAATTACATTTCAGAAAAGCTGCTGATAGATTGTTTATTTCTCAGCCTGGACTGAGTAGACAGATCAAGCAAATGGAAGAAATCATTGGAGTTACTCTTTTTATTAGGAATAAAAGAAAAGTAAGTTTAACAGTTGCTGGTCAATATCTTAAAAAGGAACTAGATTATATTTTTAATCATATTGATTTTACGATTAAACAAACTCGTCTTATAGATAAAGGAAGTGATGGTGAAATACGTATTGGTTTTCTTGGTTCTGCTATGCAAACTGTAATTCCGGAGTTATTGATACGGGCTAATGCTACGTATCCGGATATACAATTTAGTTTAGAAGAAATGTCTAATCATTTTCAAGTGGATGCTATAGAAAAAGATCAATTAGATCTAGGTTTTGTTAGGCTGGCCAGGGTACCTAAAGATATAGAGATGAAAACAGTGCATACAGACACTTTTTCATTAGCTCTGCCAATACATCATAAATTAGATGCTAAAACGTTCACAAGTGTCAAGCAAGTATCAGATGAACACTTTATTCTATTCTCATCTGATTATAGTTCATTGTATTATGATAAGATCATGAGTATTTGTGAAGATAAAGGTTTTACGCCTAAAGTTTCTCATAAATCAGTGCACGCACAAACAATATTTAAGTTAGTAGAAAGTGGGCTAGGAGTAGCTATTGTTCCTACTTCATTACAGCAAGGTTTTAATTTTGAAGTGAAGTTTCTTGAAATTCCTAAGATATCACAACGAGCTGAACTTTCTATTATTTGGAAGAAAGATAACCGAAACCCAGCGTTAAAGCGTATTATGAAGTTTTTATAAATCAAAAAGGCCAAACTTGATCATGTATGACCTTTTTGATTATTGTAATGCGGTTGCTTAGTTTGGTATTGAATAAAAAAACTGTTCTTCTGTAATTTTGCCATTATCAACTTGATAAACACATACTTCTTCAATTTGCATACGCCCTTGTTCTTTAAAGGTGCAGTCCATTTTCATAGAACAACTAAAATGATTTTCTGCAACAAGAGGATCTGATATTTCTCCACCATGAAATTCTTCAACTGAAGCATACCAGTCTTCACTTTTTTTAAGTACTGCATCTATACCAGAGGTTATAGAGTTTGGCATTCCTTGCATTTCTTTACTCACAACATTTTGAGCATACAATTCATTAATAGCTTGCATATTTTCTCCTAGTCTACATAGTTCGACCAGACGAGTGGCTACTTGCTGAGTATTCATTGGTATAAAGTTTTAAGGTTATTAATAATAGAATAAAATACAAAAAACTTTTATCCAAAGGTTGTAAAGAAATGTTATATTTAGTTTTAGCCTACGGCTTCTTTGTAAATTTTTAAACAACGTTCACGAGCCACCTTATGATCTACTATAGGTGGTGGATAGCTAAATTCATTAAGATCTTTTACCCAGGTATTAATATACATAAGTTGTTTGTCAAATTTGGTAATCTGAGTAGTGGGATTAAAAATTCTAAAATAAGGAGCAGCATCTACGCCAGATCCCGCAGCCCATTGCCAATTCCCTACATTGGCAGACATATCATAATCCAATAGTTTTTCTGCAAAATATGCTTCTCCCCAACGCCAATCAATTAGCAAATGTTTGCATAAAAAACTAGCAACAACCATTCTAACCCGATTGTGCATATATCCAGTGGTGTTAAGTTGACGCATTCCTGCATCTACAAGAGGGTACCCTGTTTGTCCTAAAGTCCAACTTTTAAACTCTTGTTCATTATTTCTCCAATCAATTCGATCATATTTGGGTCTGAAAGCAGCATCTTTGGTATGAGGGTAGTGCCAAAGAATTTGCATAAAAAACTCTCTCCAAATTAATTCTGACCAAAAGATTTCATTCTCTTCTGCAATTGCTTTTTTTATAATAGTTCTAATTCCTACAGTTCCAAAACGTAAATGAGGACCTATTTTTGATGTCCCATTATGATTTGACGGGAAATTTCTGGTAGCTTCGTAGTTTTGAATTAAGTTTGAAGAAGTATCATAATCAGGTACTATGATTGATGATTTTATAAACCCCAATTCTTCTAGTGTTGTATTGGGAAGATTGGTATTCTTAATCAGATTATGAAGATAGTTTGTTGTATTATGAATTTTTAGTCTAACCGGGTCAAATACTTCTTTCCATTTGTTCTTATACGGGGTGTATACTACATATGGCTTACCATCAGCCTTTACAATTTCATCTTTTTCAAAAATTACCTGATCTTTATAATGGTAGAATTTGATATTGTTGCGCTGTAAAATATTTTTAACATCAGTGTCTCTTTTTTTTGCATAGGGTTCATAATCTTCATTAGAGAATACTTGTTGTATGTCATATTGAGCAATTAATTTTTCAAAAATGATTTTAGGAGTACCCATATAAATAGCCAAAGAACTTTTGTGTTTATCTTGAAGATCTTGTCGTATTTTTTGTAAAGTTTCAAAAATAAAGGTGACTCTAGCATCATTTTTTGGTAGTCGCTCTAATATATGTGTATCAAAAATGAAAATTGGTAAAACTGGATAATCACTTTTTAACGCTTTAAGAAGTCCAATATTATCATCTAATCTAAGATCACGTCTAAACCAAAAAACAGCAATTTTTTTGCTCATTATTAATGTATATTTAAAGTAGACATACCACCATCTACACCAATGACTTGACCAGTAATCCAGCTGCTATCATCGCTCAATAAAAACCCAGCGATATTTGCAATATCTTCAGCTTGACCAACACGTTTCATAGGATGCCTGTTATCCATTAACTCTTTCTTCTTTTCATTTCCTAATAATCGCTTAGCCAATGGAGTGTCTGTAAGAGAGGGAGCAATGACATTAACTCTAAATTGCGGAGCATATTCTGCGGCTAAAGCTTTTGCAAATCCCTCTATAGCCCCTTTTGCAGCAGCAATACTAGTATGAAAAGGCATACCAACTTTTACAGCTACGGTACTAAAGAATACTAAACTTGCCTGTTCAGAGTTTTTGAGTTTTGGAAGTATGGTATGTATGATTTTAACTAAAAACATGAAATTAATTTGCATATCCTCCTCAAAAACTTTTGGAGTAAGCATTTTAAAAGGTTTTAGGTTTATACTACCTGGGCAATATACAAATCCATCTATCCTATCAGGAAGAACGGTAATATCAATTTCATCGGATGAAGCGTCATATGGAATATGAGTTACCTCTAAATTCCCTAAGTTTTCTGAGGTTCTTGAAGCAATAAAAATGTTATGTTGATCATACAGTTTTAGAGCTATTTCGAAACCAATTCCATGACTTCCTCCAATAAGTAAAATATTTTTTCTCATTATTTTGGTTTTAAGCAAATAAGATTTGAGTAGTGTTTTCTGTTTTTAGAGATCCAAATAATTCAATTAATTTCTTTTCTCGATATTTAAAAATCTCTTCGAGTTTTGGTTTTACCAAAAATGGATGTACAAGTTGGCCTAGTATACCAAAAGGTACTTTGTAATCGATAATATCTTCCATTTCTACGCCACCAGGAATTTCTTTAAGAAAATGTTTGTGATGCCATAAAGCATAGGGACCAAAACGTTGTTCATCGACAAAGTATTGTTTGTCTTTTACATGAGTTATTTCTGTGACCCATTTATTTTTTATTCCAGAGATAGGAGTGACTATATATTGAATTATTTGCCCAGAATACATTTGGCGGTCGGCACCAGACAAAATTTCAAACCCCATGTAATCAGGAGTAATAGTTTTAAGATTTCGCGGATCTGATAAAAAATCCCAAGCTTGTTCTATAGAGATGGGAAGGTTTTGTTTTGCTTTTAGGGTATAAATTTTCATAGTAGTACAATTATTACATTGTAAAAGTACGATGATTTTGTTTAATAAAAAACCCTAAAAAGTTAAACAAAATTAAATTTAGTTTATAAAATAACCTTCAGCCCAAGATTTTGCTTCTTCTAAAGTGGTGAAAAAAGCAAATGATTTATCATATAACTTTTGTTGTATAAGTGCTATATCACGTTCAGTTTTTTCTTTAGATACAATTGCCAACCCTCTCATATTTGAAGGTTGCCCTTGCCGAAATACTTCATCAGAAACTTCATGACGAAACTTCCTATTAGTAATCATAATGAAATCTTTAGATTTATAATAAGATTTAATTTCTTCCCGAACAATATTTGCTTTGTCTAGGGTAAGGAGTACATCTTTAAAAATGGTAACAATCACAAAAGAATTGTAAAATTCCAGCTCATAAAACTTTTCACAATTTAAACTCATCTATATATTTACTTCACTTTTTGGTAAAGATATGCTAAAACGAATTAATTTGTGTTAGGTGGTATATGCTAAAATAATGATTAGAGCTTAACAATCACTACAACAATTATCGGGTTTTACTAATTTACAGGTTAAAACGGCAAGTAATGCGCCAAAAACGGGTGCTATAAAATAGAGCCATTGGTGCTCCCAATGTCCTGATAGTAAAGCAGGGGCTAATGATCTTGCTGGATTCATAGAAGCATTGGTTATTGGCCCTGCAAACATAGCCTCTAGTAAGACAACACCTCCAATTGCCATTCCGGCCATGGTTCCTGTTTCTTTTGAACCAGTAGAAACATTGATGATAACCACCATTAGAAAATAGGTAAGTAACAATTCTAAGATAAAAGCTCTAAAGTCATCTATTTTGGGTAAAGTGCCTCCAAGAAATTCACTTTCTGGAAATAGAAACGCCAAAATACTACTGGCTATTATGGCTCCTATACATTGTGCGATTATGTATTTTGGAACTTTTTTCCACTCAAATTTTTTAGCATAGGCAAAAGCGATAGTAACAGCAGGGTTAAAATGAGCACCAGATATCTCACCAAAAGCATATATCATAGCCATTACAATCAATCCCCATGTAATTGCTATACCTACATGTGATACATCTCCTCCTGTAACTTCATTAATAGTCATAGCTCCAGTACCGCAAAATACCATGCTAAAAGTTCCTATAGCTTCTGAAATATATTTTCTCATTCTGATCCAAAAATGAAGACAAATATACTATTCCTTATTTTAAGTTTTTGTTAACTTTTTATGTAGGTGTAATTCTTATTTTCGTTATCGGTAATTCTAAAACAAACTAAACTATACACAATGAAAAAGATTGTCTTATTTCTTTCTGCGGCTTTACTATCTTTAGGGATTGAAGCTCAGGTAAAAGCACCACAACCGAGTCCTACTTCTAAAATAGAACAGGTCATAGGATTAACAGATGTTGCTGTAGAATATTCACGCCCAAGTATGCGTGGAAGAGCTATTTTTGGAAATTTAGTACCTTATGACAAACTTTGGAGAACAGGGGCTAATAAAAATACTCAAATTACTTTTGGTGATGATGTAAAAGTTGGAGGTAAAGAACTTAAAAAAGGAACTTATGCCATTTTTACAAAACCAGGTAAAGAGACTTGGGAGGTAATTTTTTATAGTGATGCTAACAATTGGGGAACTCCTAGAAAATGGGATGATACAAAAGTAGCAGCAAAAACTTCAGTAAAAGCAAATACCATCCCGATGAATGTAGAGACATTTACAATCATGTTTAGTGATTTTAAAATGGATTCTGCAGTTATGAATTTTATTTGGGAAAATACAGAAGCTGCAATTACTATAGAAACTCCTGCAAAGGCACAAACAGTTGCTAGTATTGAGAAAACTATGGCTGGTCCTACTGATGGAGATCATTATCAGGCGGCTACTTTCTATAAAGAGACTGGAGATGTTGCTAAAGCTATAGAGCATATAGAGAAAGCAATTTCTATTCGTAAAGAGCCTGCTTTTTGGTATCATAGACAACAATCTTTGATCTATGCTAAAGGAGGAGATAAAGCGGGGGCAATAAAAGCAGCTAAAACTTCGTTAGAATTAGCAGAGAAGGCAGGAAATGCTGACTATGTAAAATTAAATAAAGACTCCCTTGCAGAGTGGGGAGCTAAATAAACACTCTTTTTCACACACAAATCATTTAAGAAGCGTTCCGTATTTTCGGAACGCTTTTTTAATCTATATGAACTATAAGAAGAGGATATCTTCCATATTTTTTTGAAGAGTTGGGACGTTTTTAGCACTAATTACTAAATTTGGTCTTTTTAGTTCCTGCTTTTATCTTATAAACTCCATATGAGCCATACGATTACCTTCAGAAATGATCATTTGTGTATTAGACACTTTATTTATTTTAAATGCAGCCAATTTTTGTTTTGTATTCTCTTTTTTTTCAAAAATTGTTATATTTTGAGTTTCTGCATTATATTCCCAAAAAGCTTTCTTTTCAGTTCCATTGATAACTAATTTTAAGGCTCCATTAGTTTCAAATTGATATTGTTCTCCTGAATGAGAAACTAATACTCGATTGTTTTCAATAATTTTTGTAACCTCCCAGGTGCCAACTATATTTGATTTGTTGATAGTTTTTGAGGGATCATTTTTAATGGATTGTTTAGGATGAGCTTCTCTTTCGAATAAAGCATGATATTCTTTGTTTTTAACACCTAATTGTGTTTTTACCCCTTTTTCTCCTCGATATAAAATAACATCAACTTTTTGGTTTTTTAGAAATGGTATGTTAATACTTAAGATATTACTTTGAGGATCGAATTTCCATTGACTTTTGTATAAAGTTTCTTGTTCACCTATGTTTCCAATACTAACATTGCCATTAATAGATAAATCCATCCATATGTTTGTAAATTCAGATTCTGATTCTTTAAGTATCTTCCAGTGACCGACGAACTCTTCTCTTTTTGTAATTCGGTTAAGAATCCACTTGCCTCGCTTTCCAGGTTTATTAAACTGCATTTGATTTTTAGATTGCTCCAGAATTTCATAATAATTTCCATCTTCTTTAGCATCCAACGATTCTTTAAAATATAATCGTTCTAATTTTGAATTGTACTCCCAAAACATTTCTTGACCATCAATAAAAACTTTTCCTGTGTCCAGGAAGAATAAAGTATTCCAAAATTTCATTTCTACTTCTTCATAGTCTTGAGGTAATGACATTTTCCATATCCCAGTAAAATTTTCTTTTTGTGAAAATATAGTTAATGATGTAAAGCAAATGAATAATGTGAGAATAGTCTTTTTTGACATGATATATTATTTTTTGATACGGACAGTTTGAATATATCCTTGTTTCAAACCGGTCAAACAAATATGAAATATTTTATCATGTCATTAATCACGATTTTCCGTAAAAAAAAATACCCTGAAAACAGGGTATTGATATGGTATAAATATATTTCTGTTTTAATCATAGTGTAATCCGATTTTGTTCCTGACACTGTCTAATAGTTTAATGAGTTGAAGACTTTTTTCAAAAGTCATTACTGTGCTTTCTATTCGATTTTGTGCTAACATTTCCTGTACATGTATAGCTTCAAAACTATAACCATTGGTATCTCCAGGAAATTCAATCGTTTTTGTAGTTCCATTTTTGGTGATAGAAACAGAAGAAGGTTCATGAAACCTGCTATTAATACTAATCGTTCCTTGTTCAAATTCTAAAATTGCTTCTGTGTTGGTTTGTTGTGTTATTGCACTGAATAAGGATGCGGTTACATTGTCTTTATAATGAAGTTGCATAGAACAGGTATCATCAACACCTGTTTCTCCAAAGGTTGCTTTGGCATCGATTTCTTCAGGATATCCTAAAATACTTAATGCGGCAAATAAAGGATAGATACCAACATCAAGAAGGCTTCCTCCTCCTAATTTTTTATTAAACATTCTACCATTAGGGTCAAAACTACTAACAAAACCAAAATCTGCTTTTAAGCTCTTAATAGCACCTAATTCTTTAGATTTTACAAGATCTAATACATATTGATAATGGGGAAGGAAGTAGGTCCAGAGTGCTTCCATAAGGAATACTTGATTTTCTTTTGCTACAGTAATCATCTCTGTTACTTGAGCAATATTCATGGCAAATGGTTTTTCACATAAAACCGCTTTTTTATGATGAAGACACATTAAAGTATTTTCAAAATGAAAAACATGAGGAGTGGCAATATATATAACGTCAACATCAGGGTTTAATACCAATTCCTCATAGCTTCCATAACAACTAAACGCACCATAGGTCTTTCCAAAGTCTTTGGCTTTTACCAGATCACGACTTGCAACAGCATGTAATACTGAATTAGGAATCGTGATTAAATCTTCTGCAAATTTATGTGCTATTTTTCCACAACCAATAATTCCCCATTTTATACTCATATCTTTACTTGTATGATTTTTATATTAATCTAATTAAGTTCAAAAATAATTAAAACACTTCACTTTATTTTTATTTATTGCGTATTGATTTTTAAGAATAAGAATTTGAAGATTTTGTATTAAAACTTGCACGAAACTTTCTTTTTTTTAATTTAGCGTAATTATGTTTTATTTTTTTTGAAGTAAATGTAAATATCTTATAATGAGGGTTTTTTGCTAGGTTTTTTAACTTCATTTCTCTATATTTAGAGAACTCTCTAATTAAAACCTGACCTTTATGAAAACCCAAAACTTTACAAAAACACGTTCAAGCAGACAACCACATTCTTCAAGATTAAATCTTTTAAAAAGTGAAGTGTCCAGAACACTTTCTAAATTACATTCTTATCGTTGTGAACCCTGTACTCCTGATATGCATGAGCAATATTTGGAACTCAATGACAGCGGAAATAAATTAAAGCAAGCAGTTGATAAAATCGAATTATTAGTTGAGGAATCTGCTGTACGTTTTTCAATAGAAATAGGTGATGAAATTAATAGTGTTATGAAAAAATACAACACTTTCGAAAAAAAATTCTCTTCGTATTTGACAGAGTCAGTTCTTCATCATTAATTTTTACTTTTTTAATTATTCGTGTGTAGGTGTATTATTTGTTGGAATAAATAATTGAAGTATTATGGCTAATAACATTACTATACCACAACCAAGGGCGTTAAGCCAGAGAAATGGAAGCCAATCTTGCCACCATACAAATATGATTACTATTTGGGTAATCAATGCGGCTATAAAGGTGGCGTTACTTTTTACGAATTTTATAAAGAATGCTAATAAGAATATTCCTAATACATTGCCATAAAATATAGAACCAATAATATTTACTAATTGAATTAGATTATCAAATAAGCTAGCAAAACATGCTACTATGATGGCTAAAAGACCCCAGGTTAGTGTGAAAAATTTTGAAGCAGATACATAATGTTGCTCGCTTTTTTCTTGCTTTACATTTCGCTTATACAGATCAATTGCCGTAGTAGAAGCTAAAGCATTGAGTTCTGAAGCTGTAGAAGACATAGCTGCTGATAGAATAACTGCAAGTAAGAGTCCTATTAACCCTCTAGGGAGGTTATTTAATATAAAATGAATAAAGACATAATCTTTATCATTTGTCTCAACCGTTACATCTGCTTTTTTTATTAGTTCTTTTGCGGCTTCACGAGTTTCTTTTTCTGAAATGTTAAGCTCTTGAATTAATTTTTTATGACCTGCATTTTTTGTGTTTCCAGATTCTTGATCTGCAAGATATCCTTTGATTATAGCATCTTTTGAATCATGAATTTCTGAAAGCTTATTTTCTAATTGAGTGTACTCCTCTGCATATTGAGAGTTTGTGATGGCTTCTTTACTTTTAGGATTAAAATTAAGAGGAGACGCATTAAACTGATAAAAAACAAATACCATAATACCAACAAGCAAAATGAAAAATTGCATTGGTACTTTTAAGAGGCCATTAAACAATAGTCCAAGTTGACTTTCTTTGATAGATTTACCGGTTAAATATCGTTGTACTTGACTTTGATCTGTCCCGAAGTAGGAGAGGGCCAAAAATGTTCCTCCAATAATTCCGCTCCAAAATGTATATCGATTATCAAGGTCGAAAGAAAAATCAAGAATTTCCATTTTACCACTGGCACCTGCAATATCAAGAGCATTAGAGAAGGTAATTCCTTCGGGGAGATAACTGATGATAATAAAAAAAGCAATCAGCATACCAATAAAAATAATACCCATCTGTTGTTTTTGAGTAATATTAACAGCCTTGGTTCCTCCAGAAACAGTATAAATAATAACTAAAATACCAATTATAATATTTAAAGTAGTGAGATCCCATCCTAATACAGATGATAATATGATGGCGGGAGCAAAAATAGTTATCCCTGCAGCTAAACCTCTTTGAATTAAAAATAAAATAGCAGTTAGACTTCTTGTTTTTAGGTCAAACCGACTTTCTAAATATTCATATGCTGTGTAAACATTTAATCTATGATAAATAGGAATAAAAACCATACAAATTACAATCATAGCAATAGGTACCCCAAAGTAAAATTGAACAAACCCCATACCATCATGAAAAGCTTGTCCAGGAGCAGAAAGAAAAGTAATAGCACTTGCTTGAGTGGCCATTACAGATAATCCTATGGTCCACCAGTGTGCATCATTACCACCGCGTATGTAATCTTTTACATTTTTACTGCCTTTTGTTTTCCAGGCTCCATATAATACAATGAATAATAAAGTTCCTAGTAGTACGATCCAATCGACGGTTTGCATAAAAATTGATTGATTAAATTAGTTTGAATTGATGAAGTTGCTCTTAATAGAGAATTATGATGAATACATATTTGTAATGAGATAGAACAGTATAATATAAATTGCATTAGCAATAAGTACTGCTGTATACAATTTTTTCCATTTTGCTTTTTTTGTTGTTTCCTCCATATCAATTTTTCTTAATTTTATGGTTGTAATTTGATGCTTATTTTCCTAATGATAACATATTAGCAAAAAGACGATATGCACCAGATACTCCTGCTGGAAATTCTCTAAAAAAGCTTAATCCAGTATATACATAATATCCCTTTCCGTATTTTGCAACTAATAAAGGGCCTTTCTTTTCTGACTCTCCTTTATCATTAGCCGAAAGGATTGCAGTATATTCTTTTGACCATTCATTAGGGAAGTATAATCCACGTTCCTGTACCCAACCATTAAAATCTTCGGAAGTAATTTTATTTGGTGAGTTTAAAACTTGATGATCTGGTGCTAAGAATGTAATTTTTGCATTTTCATCGGTTACCCGATCTCTAGATAATTTTAAAGGATAAGGACCTAGATTGTCAGTTACTTTTAATCTTCGGTTTGTATTATATTGAATAACAAGATTTCCTCCATTTTTTACATAATTTAATAAATGCTCTTGCTTGAATTTTAATTGATCTATAGTATTATAAGCTCTAATTCCCACAACAATGGCATCAAATGATTTTAATGCTTCTGCCGATATGGATTCAGGGTTTATAGTAGTCACTTTATACCCAATTTGTCTTAAACTCTCGGGAACAACATCACCTGCTCCTTCTATATATCCTATATTTTGCCCTTTCTTTTGTATATCTAAACGAACAACTTTAGTCTCAGAAGGCATTACAACAGTTTGTTCAGGAATATGTTCATATGATATAGTAACTATTTCATTACTATATGTGGTTCCATTTACCTTAACTTTTGGTGAAATATATCCCTCGCTTTGATTTTTAGGAGCAGTTAATGTAAAAACAACGGTTTTTTCCTCTCCTTTTTGGGTTAAACTAAAGTTTATTGTTTCAGGTGATACTTGCCAACCTTCGGGGTAAGAAAGAGAAACGACACCACTAATATTAGGCGCTCCTGTTTTTATAGCTACAGGAATTTGTTTTGAAGGTCCATTTGCATAAATGATAACTTTATCCTTAATACTTGCAGAAACCGCAGGGATAATTTCAAAAGGTTTGTATACTTCACCTTTTACAGGATCATTAGTTTTAAAAACGATATCCTTCTCATATGCGATAGCAACTCCATTAATTTCAATGTTGAAAACTGCCTTAATTTGATGATTCGTTTCTGGTGTACCAATTAATTTTTGGTCAGTAACAGTATACATTCCCAATGAACCTTTTTCTTTCAACCAATACGCACTGGTGTATTTGGCATCTGCAGTAACTTTTCCATCTAATTTGTACGTTTTTCTTATATTGTTTTCTAAACTGATTCCGGGAGTTTCTGTAATCCCTAATGTTGCAATTTTTATAGATTTTAATGCAATTGGAGCCGAACTACGATTAATAGCCTCAATGTCTATTGTTATCTTACTGTTTCTTGTAGCATTAGATTCTTTTGAAACTGCCTCTAGATAGAGACCAGAAACACCTGCTATAATATCCTTTATTTCTTTGGATTTAATTGATTTCCAATGAGTATCTTCTAATTGTTCTATTAATTGATATGCTTTTACTAATTGTGAAATTGAAGCAGAAGGGTTATTAAAATCAAACCTGTTTTCAACTTCATATAGAATATCACCTATAGCTTTGCCTCCCTTAACGCGATTCCAGGAAGTATCAATTCCTTCAAAAATATTGGTTTTGTCTTTTGGTAATTCTCCTTTTATTAATTCTATATATTCTGTTTGACTTCCTCTGGTACCTGTACTTCCAAACCCTTGAGATTTATGTTGACTTCTACTTAAAGAAGCAATTTCTGGATTAGAAAGGCCTAATGTTGGATAATACACTCCAGTTTCAAAATCTAATAAATTAGTTTTGTCTGCTTTTTCAAAATTTTCTCTGCTTCCATAAAACCACCAGGAAGTATTAAAAAATAACCGTTTAGGTTGCCATGTACTTACATGTTCTAATTGATTAGGATATACAGTTTTATCAGCAACCAAATCAAAAGCTTCAACACTTAACATTGCAGAAGAGGTGTGATGACCATGTGTTGACCCAGGGGTTCTATGGTTAAAACGATTAATAATTACATCTGGTCTGAATTTACGCATTGCCCATACTACATCACTTAGTACTTCTTTTTTATCCCAGATGGCAAGAGTCTCGTCGGGATGTTTTGAATATCCAAAATCATTTGCCCGTGAAAACATTTGGCTTCCTCCATCTGTTCTTCGTGCAGCTAATAATTCTTGTGTTCTAATTACACCTAGTAATTCTCTTATTTCTGGACCAATAAGGTTTTGACCTCCATCACCACGAGTCAGTGATAAGTAAGCTGTACGCGCTTTTACCTTATTTGACATATAGGAAATAAGTCTTGTGTTTTCATCATCTGGATGAGCTGCAACATATAATACAGAACCTAAAAAGTTAAGTTTTTTAATAGCTTCATGAATTTCTACTGCATTGGGTTTTTTAGGTTGTTGCGCTATGGCAAGAAGAGGGAATGTAATACTAATACTGATTACAAGAAGTAATTTTCGCATGATTATGGTAGCAATTTTTAACTAATAAATCCAAATATATAAAGATAAAATTCTCAGGATTGTGGTTTAAGGATACTTTAACAAGGAGAATGACTTTAGATAGGTTATGGTATCATTTCTTTTTTCGTTCTACAAATTCTAATTGATCGACGGCAACATTGGTGGTGAAAATCCCATAATTCACTACTGCTTTTCCCTTTTCTAAAGTGTCAATTGTACCTACAGATTTGCCATCAATCATTCGTACTCTATCACCAATTTTCAAAGTAATTTTAGGTTTTGATTCAAGTATTTTTTCTTCCTTTTTTTTCTCTTCTTTTTTTCTTTCCCTAATGACTTTAACCTTTTCTTTTACTTCTTTGACTACCTTTTGTTCTTTTACTTTTTCTATGTGTCTTTGTTTGGAGCTTTGTTTTTTTCGTTTGGAATTTTCTACTTCAACGATTTTTATAAATTCATTAATGAGTTCCTTTTTTTTCTTGTTGTTAAAGTATTTTTGGTTTAAATCATCTATTTTCTGACCTAAATATATCATACGTTGATTACTATCATATAATTCCTGATAACTTTCGAGTTTACGTTGGATACGATCATTGATCTTTTCTAAACGTTCTTTTTCTTCCTCAGTCTTTTGTTCTTTTGTTTTAAGGGTAGAAGTTGTCTTTTGTAATTTAGATCTTTCTTTTTGAAGATTGGCAATACTTTTGTCAAAACGAATTTTGCCTCTTTCTACTTTTTTCTTTGCTTTATTAATTAGGCTATAAGGAATTCCGTTTTTTTGTGCGACTTCAAATGTAAACGAACTTCCTGCTTCACCAAGATATAACTTGAATAGAGGTTCTAAGGTTTTTGCATCAAACAACATATTGGCATTACTCATATTTGGTAACTCATTAGCAAGCATTTTTAAATTTGCATAGTGCGTTGTAATGATTCCAAAAGATTTTTTTTCATAAAAAACTTCTAAAAAAGCTTCAGCCAAAGCACCTCCTAGTTCAGGATCACTTCCTGTACCAAATTCATCAATAAGAAATAAAGTTCTATCGTTACATTTTCGAAGAAAATAGTTCATGTTTTTTAAACGATAACTATATGTACTAAGGTGATTTTCTATAGATTGATTATCTCCAATATCGGTTAAGATAACATCAAATAAACACATTCTACTATATTCATGAACAGGAATAAGCATACCACTCTGTAGCATAATTTGTAATAAACCAATGGTTTTTAAGGTAATACTTTTACCACCTGCATTAGGACCCGAGATTACAATGATCTGATTGTTTTGATCTAGAGAAATGGTCTGGGGAAATGTTTTTTCTCCTTTTGTTTTGTTGTTGATATATAATAATGGATGATAGGCATCTTTAAGTGTTAATTCGCGATCATTGGTTATTTTGGGTAAAACAGCATTTAATCTTTCTGCATATTTGGCTTTTGCGGATACGATATCTACATCACTTAGATATTCTTGATATTCTTGTAATAATTCTATAAAAGGCCGTAATTTATCGGTAAGACTTTTCAATATTTTTACGATTTCTTCTCGCTCCTCATATTTTAGATTGCTAAGTTCCCGACTAAACCGTAACGTTGCTTCTGGTTCTATGTAAACAATGCTTCCGGTTTTTGAGTTCCCCATAATAGCACCTTTGACTTTACGACGATACATGGCAGTTACAGCAAGAACTCTTCGGTTATCTACAACACTTTCTTTAATCTCATCAAGATATCCCAGACTATTATATCGAGATAGATCTTTACCAAAACTTCCATTTAATTTTCCTTGAACGCTGTTAATCTCCCTTCTAAGCCCTAAAAGGGTAGGAGAAGCATTATCTTTAATCTCACCGAATTTGTCAACCACAACTTCGATTAGATTAATTATTTCTTTAGTTAATTGTACTTGTGAAGATGTTTTGTGAAGAGATGGATATAATTCTGAATATTTTTTAAAAAAAAGTAATAAATCATTTACAGTAGTACTTATAGAAATAAGTCTTTTTAGATTTAGCGCTTCTAAAAAAGTATTTTCTATACTCAACAATTGAATCTCTTTGTTGATGCTATCAAATCCATGATTAGGAATACGAGCATCATTTAAGAAAGAAGCTTTATATTCTGATACTTCTTGCAAAGCTATATGAAGTTGTTCTTTGGTTTTTAAAGGGACAATTTGCAATGCCTTTGATTTACCTAAATCAGTATTACACTGTTCTTCAATATGATTGAGAACAGTATTGAATTCAAGATCGTCTAGTGTTTTTTTAGAAATACGAATCATACTTTTTTTTACCCGATTTTTGGGTTATCTTCCATCGATTTTAAAACGAAGCAAAAGTACACATTTGCAATAATTTTTTAATGACTATATGAATGTAAATATTGAAAAGGGCTGGAATGATGAATTAAAAAGCGAATTTGAAGAGCCTTATTTTGTAGAATTAGCAAATTTTGTAAAAACAGAATATAAACAATATACATGTTACCCTAAGGGTTCTGAGATTTTTGCAGCCTTTGATCATTGTGGATTTAATGATGTTAAGGTGGTTATTATCGGTCAAGATCCTTATCATGGAGTTGGACAAGCTAATGGTTTATGTTTTTCGGTAAATAATGAAGTTGCAGCACCACCTTCATTAATTAATATTTTCAAAGAAATTGAAACTGATTTAGGTATACCTTTTTCATCTAATGTTAATTTAGAACGCTGGGCAAAACAGGGGGTTTTGCTTTTAAATGCTACATTAACCGTAAGAGCTCATCAGGCTGGATCTCATCAAAATAAAGGTTGGGAGAAGTTTACAGATGCTGTAATTCAAAAGATATCTGATAAAAAGGAAAATGTTGTTTTTTTGTTATGGGGAGGGTATGCTAAGAAAAAAGGAGCTAAAATTGATAGATCTAAACATTGCGTTTTATCCAGTGGTCATCCTTCTCCATTAAGTGCAAACAGAGGGTATTGGTTCGGAAATAAACACTTTAGCTCGACTAATGCATATTTAGAAAATACCAATCAAAATAAAATTAATTGGTAAATTTTATTTATGCGGCGTTAGGTATTTTAGAAGATTCCGACTTATCTGATGGTTGATCAGATATTGAATTAATCTGAACTTTTTCAGTTCCAGATTTCTTTTTGTCTGATCCAGTTGAATGTGTACTTAACTTAAGTAGAATAAAGTTAAATGTAACAAGAGCTGCTAATATTATTAAAAAAGTTACCATAAAAGATTTGTTAGTTAACTATTAGATACATGAAACCTTAAAAGGTTGCGTGCACATTAATAATTAGTTCATATCATTGGGGTAGGCTCGGCAAATGTACAAAAATATTTTATGTAAGCGTGTGCTCCCCATATAGTTATTTAATATTTCATTATTTTCTAAATATTGATAAAGTATTTAGTGTATCCTTTATTTTAAATCTTAATTCTTTAAAAGATTCTTTATTTAGTAACGTTTCATTTTTATTAAACCCTACTAGGATTATCTTAAAAATGTCAAAATAACTGTTAATATATCTATTTATATGCTGTATAGTAGTTCTTCTGGGGTGTATTTTTTGTCAATAATACCTAAACTAAGTAAATGATTTTGGATTTTTAATAGTGTATCACTTTTAATGTTAGATTGACTCCATTCTGTGATTTGAAGCCATTTTTGGATGTCTTCCAGCTTTTGATCATACCTAAGAGCAAGTGTTTTATCAATACTTGGAATATGTTTGAAATCTGTAGTAGTAGTATTTATAATATCGAGAATAGTTTTTATCTCTTCTTTTTTTGAAGTAAGTATTTCTTCTCTAACGGCAATCACAAAACAAGGCCAGGGAGTAGGGCAGTCTGCAATTCTCCTAAAAGTTCCGTTGTCGACCAAAGGTTTTGTGGTAAAGTGTTCCCACATAAAATAATCAGCACTTCCTTTAGTTAATGCTTCTACAGCGCCTTCAAGATTTTTTATAACTTCAAATTGAAGATCAGAAGTTTCCCATCCTTGATTTTCGGCATTTACATAGGCCATTAAATGCGAGCCAGAACCATATCGGCTAATAGCTGCTTTCGTGTTTTTTAATTCAGAAAGATTTGTGTATTTTGAATGAGCACCCACATGAATTCCCCATATTAGAGGAGTTTGTATATAGGTTTGTACAATCTTACTGGGATTACCAGCGATAATATCTTTTATAATACCTTCTGAGAGGATAATGGCAATGTCTATGTCTTTGTTTCTGAGTGCTTCACACATCGCGCCTGTGCCTCCTGGGTAAGATGTCCATTCTAGATCAATATTTTTTTTCGAATAACTGTTATCTTCTATACTTAGATGCCAAGGTAAATTAAAATGCTCAGGAACACCTCCTATTTTGATTGTATTCATATCTCTTAAAAAGTTGAAAAATGTGTATTTTATCGATTTTATTTGTTTTTTAACGATAAAATGAATTCTATTTTGTATGTTTGTTCTGTTGTTTTTCCAGAGAAAAATATATTTGAATAAGTTTTAACCCAAAATAAAACAATATTGCTATGAAAAAGAATTTTTTAAAAAATAAAAATGCGTATGTAAAGGTTGCAAAACCAAAAAATAATTCTCTAGAGAATGGGATTGTAGTCTTTATTGCGGTATTGTTACTTACCAATTTATTAATTAGCCTCAAAATCTTATTTGGTTAAATACTTATGAAAAAGAATTAAAAAAAAGGGAAGATATAGGTCTTCCCTTTTTTATTACATCGTTACCAGCTTATTTAGTGTATGTTGTATTAGTTCATCAACAATCTTTTTTGGATTTTGGCTGAACTCTCCTGTAGCTCGATTTGCTAATATAGCGTTCATAGATACTGCCTTGTGACCTAATAGTTTAGCCATTCCGTAAATGCCGGCAGTTTCCATTTCTAAATTGGTTATTTTTTTATTTTCATAAGAAAAAGAAGCCATTTTATCATTGAGCTCCTTATCTTGAATAGGCAACCTTAAAATTCTTCCTTGAGGTCCATAAAAGCCTACATTGGTAACTGTAACCCCTTTATGTGCTAAATCACTTACCATATGATTTCCAAGTTTTTCATCAAATGATACAGTATAAGGTAGTGATTTGTTTTTATCCCAATGGAGATGTTTTATTAATGCTGTTGAAATTTCTGGTGATTGAATATGGTGACTATCATAAAAATGTAATAAGCTGTCAAATCCAACGGCTATTTCAGAAACTATAAAACTGTCTATGGGGATATTTGATTGTATAGCTCCCGAAGTTCCTATTCTGATTATTTGTAATGCTTTATGTTTTTTCTTGATTTCTCGAGTATTAAAATCTATATTGACCAAAGCATCTAATTCATTAAACACAATATCAATATTATCTGTGCCAATACCTGTAGAGATAACCGTAAGTCTCTGACCTTTATATACTCCTGTTTGCGTATGAAATTCTCGTTTACTGACTTTATGTTCAATTTTGTCAAAGTACTTGGTAACATGTGGAACTCGATCAGGGTCCCCAACGGTAATAACTGTGTCAGCTATATGCTCGGGTTTTAAGTTTAGATGGTATATACTACCATCTGGATTGAGAATTAATTCAGATTCGGCTATTGCCATATTATAATTTTAAGAGTGTATGTGATTCATCGTTGTATAGGTAGTCATATTTTTTAACTCCTCCGTAATGCCAATCTAATATCTGTGTATTATAAAAATTCTTTTTATGTTGTAATGCCAGTTTCCCTCTTTCTGATAGTAAGAGGCGATCTTTTGTTTGATCTAAAAATTGAAAAAGTCTTGCGAGTACACGTTTCATTTGCATATCTCCATACCCATAATATCCTTGGTATTCTAAAGCATACCCCATGAGTTGCTTAATGTTTTTGATTTGATACTGATCTATCATTTCAAGAATGTTATGCTCTAAAACGTTAAGACCTGTAAGCATATTTGGGAAGCGTTGTAAGTGTGCTCTCAGGCATATTGATAAATACTCAAAAGAAGAGTGTTTTTTGATTTGCCCAACTATTTTTTGAGGTTTTGACTCACAATACAAAGTCCATATGTGAGAAGCAAGCTCTAGGTCATCTTCATTTAAAAGGACTTTATTTTGGTAATGTTTTTTCAGTTGTATGTCAGGCAATTCACAGAGTCCAAATAATTTTTTTTCATGCTCGATTCTTCCGCTACAAACTAAATATACAGGAATGTTGTGAACACCTTTTCGAAGTAATAAACTAATTGCAGCAATCATATTGATATGACAAAATAGATCGTATTCGAACCATAAAATTATTTCATCATATGTTGTTAATTGATCTGTTTTTTTTAGTTGAGAAATGAACTTCTCTTCGTATTCAGAAGAATCAATTCGATAGTATTTTTTTAAAAAAGCTTTCCGTTTTTTTATAGACTGCTCTGTTTCTATTTCTATAACTGTTGGTCCTTCACAAAACATCTCACGCCAGGTTAAAAAATCTCCTGTCACAAGGTTTAGTTCCTTCATTCTTTGGGTAAGACTATCCCCGTTAGTAATATGTAATGTGTTTATGCTCAAAATAGTTAGTGTTAGCTTATTATCCTCCTACACGTTTTACCTTAAACCCTTTGTCTTTAAGGATACTCATAATTTGATCTCTATAATCTCCTTGTATGATAATAGCATCATTTTTAAAGCTTCCACCAACGCTTAATCGAGTTTTTAATTCCTTTGCAAGTTTTTTAAAATCTTCATCAGCACCAGTATATCCTTCTAGTATAGTAATAGGTTTACCTTTTCGTTTTTCATACTTGCATATAATAGGATCTTCTTGCATCCAGATTTGATCCTTGTCATCCTTAATTATTTCTTCTTTTTCTGGTTGATGATCAGGGAATAAATTTTTTAATTGATCTTGTAAATCCATGTGATGAAACTATTTTTTTATGAGACCAATCTCAACTAATCTCTGATGTAAGAAATCACCAGCTGTGATATCTTCATATTGCTTTGGGTTATCTTTAGTAATACATTCTTCAAGGCAATTCAATTTCATGTCGCTTCTAGGATGCATAAAGAAAGGAATAGAATACCTTGGGTTACTCCATTGTTCTTTGGGAGGGTTTATTACCTTATGAATTGTAGAGCGAAGTTTATTATTAGTATGTCTTTCTAGCATGTCGCCGACGTTAATTACCAATTCGTCTTCTTGAGGAATGGCATCAATCCATTCTCCATCTTTACGCTGTACTTGGAGTCCACCAGTTGATGCTCCCATTAATAAAGTTATTAAATTAATATCTCCATGCGCACCTGCTCTAACTGCTCCTTTGGGTTCTTCTTTTATTGGAGGGTAATGGATAGGTCGTAATATGCTATTGCCATTACTGGCCCAATGATCAAAATAATACTCGTCCAATCCGATATATAAAGCTAATGCTCTTAAAACATAAATTCCGGTTTTTTCCAGCATTCGATATGCTTGCATTCCGGTTTCATTAAAATCTTTAAGTTCATTGACTGTTACATTAGGAGGGTATTCTTCGGTTAAGTTAGCATCTGCATCCGGTTCTTGTCCAAAATGCCAAAATTCTTTTAAATCCCCTTCCTTTTTTCCTTTAGCATGCTCTTTCCCAAATGAGGTATAGCCGCGTTGTCCACCTAATCCTTCAATTTCATATTTTTCTTTAGTATCAATGGGTAGAGCAAAAAAAGCTTTAACTTCTTTATATAAATTCTCGACAAGCATTTCGCTTAAAAAGTGATTTTTTAAGGCTACAAAACCTATTTCTTCGTACGCTTTTCCTATTTCGTTGACAAATTTTTGTTTACGTGATGGATCATCAGATAAAAAATCAGCCAAATCTACACTTGGTATATTATTCATTGGATTTAATCTTTGTGTCTTAATAGTACTAAAATAGTTGTATTTGGTTAAAAATACCTAATAGTACTGCAAATTTATTTACAGTTATAAAATATCGGTCAAATTAATTAATTATGTCTGTGTAATCCCTAATTCACAGTAAATTTAATTAATTCATAGAACTGTTTGAACGAAATTAACAACTACTAAACGTTAATTTTTGTATAATAATCTGTTTATTAGGTAAATAGATTTGGTTAAATAAGAAAACTTGCAAAACACTTGCAAAGGAATTCAGTCGTATATAACAAATCGATGGAAAAGCAAGTTAGTATTTTTTTATTATGGTTAACCTTTTTAACTGTCATCTTATTTTCTTGTTCTGCTCAAGAAGAAGAAACCGATACTTTATTAGAAGAAATTAAATTATCTGAGTGTAATTATAGTCTGGTACCTGGAACTGAAATTATAAAGTCTAAGTTAAAATTTTTATCATCAACACAAATTTTTGACAGTCGAAAAAAACAAGGAGTAGCTAGTGTCTTTTTTGCGGTTGAATATGATGGTCAGGATTATAATTTAAATTTTCATACCGAGTCAAACATATTTGATAACTATTTAGGGCTTCAGGATTCATACATAAAGAATCATGAGGTTATTATTAACTTTTATTTCCAAGATTTAGAAAAACCAATTAGAGGTGTTGCTTCAAATGTAGATTTGATTGAGAGCAGAGATCTCAGGAAGTCAGATTCTTTTATGGGATATACTTTTAGCATAGAAAATGTAAATAATGATTTACTAGAGAGTTTAAATGATAAAAAGCTTATTAAATTTTCTATATATGAAGATATGTTTGGTATTTATTCTTCTTATCGCAAGGATGTATCAAAAGAGATAAAGTGTGTAACATTTGCTAAAAACTAATTTTCTGTAAATACAATTTGTAATTTATTCGTTATATTTACGCAATTAATACGTATAATTTAATATTATGATACGAAAAGAGTTACACCTAAAAGAAGATATAGTGAAGGCTTTAGAAAAGGAAGCAAAGAAACAAAATCGTAGTTTGAAAAATTATTTAGAAAACTTAGCTATTCAACAGGTTAAACGATTAGAAGTCCCATCAAAGGAATATACTGATATGATGGATAACTTACTTGATCGTTTTGAAAATAAAGAAATTGAATTCTCATCTATAGAAGAAGTATTAAATCGTAATGGAATATCAGATTCAAGTAGCTAAAGAAGCGGAAAAAGACTTATCAATTGCCATATGCCATTATAAAATATCTGGATTAGAGCGAGAGTTTATTGAGGATTTCTTATATCAAATAAGCTATTTAAAAAGTAATCCTCATCTTTTTCAGATACGATATAGAAATGTAAGAAAGTTACATTTTAATGTGTTCAATTATTCTATACATTACTTAATAAAAGGAAATATAGTTTACATATTACGTATACTTAGTCATAGACAAGAATACCTGAATAAACCAAATGCTTTAAAAAAATAAATTTACTTTTTTTTACAAGTATTTAACTCTTAGTTGTGATTTTATTTCTAAATTTGGGTAATCCTACCCATTATGGAAAAACATATTTTTAGAAAATCTATATAGAATTCTAAGTTTTTATATTGTTAAATGTGTTTTTTACAAATAAATATATAAGATCATTAAGAATACAGAATACAGAAAATTGAAAGCTAGTTATAACGGTAACCCGTATCATAGTTGTGTTTTTTGATAAAAATTTGTGGTTTTACCGTAACCAGATATGTTAATAGAGGGTTATATTTGTAACATAAAATTAAACAACACACGCTTATATGATATATAATTACTATTGTTAACAATACGTTCACTAACTATTTTTTTAAAAGCTTTTTTTTGGAAGGAATACATTTTAATTTTGTAATAAACCAAAATAGGAGTTAAGATGAAAAAAATATTAGTATTATCTGCAATAGTATTCGGAATGTCATTAGTAAGTAGTTGTGAAGCCACAGACTTAAATGAAGAAATTTACGAATCAGAATTACAGCTCACCGACCCGGGAGACGATGGAACCATCGACCCAGGAGAAGACGATAGGTACTAAAATATTTGCCATTATAAAGGGTGTAATTGCTTTTCTAGTAGTTACACTTTCTTTATTCCATATTTTCTTAGAGCCAAAATCTAAAGCTCAATTAGATTATGCGCCTAAATATAAAGAAGAGGTAAGAAGATTAGACAGTTTACAACTTCACTACATTACCCAATTAGAAAATAAAGAAATAAATGCAGATCAATATGTACTTATTGCTAAACAACATCTTGCATCCTATGAGCCTTCACTTAAAAAAATATCATCAGTAAGAAGAAGTTTAGCTCAGGAGCATTCTTTTAGGGGTAGATCTAGTTTACATTTTTGGTTATTTGTTTTTGGATTGGTGATTGCTTTGTTTTTCTTCAGCTGTAAATCCTTAAAAGACGATTTTTCAAGAGGTAGCACTTTTAAATTTCATTTTGTATCGCTCACTGGCATCTTGGTATCAGGATTTTGGTTTATCCACCTTATTTTCCTTACACAAAAAGACTTTACGCAAAATAATTATATAGCAGCAATCTTATTTGGAGCTTTATTATTTAGTGTCTTTGTTTACTTTCTGGTTAAATATTACACGTATAAAGATGATATAATTTACAAGCAGCTTTGGTTCATTGAAAAAGTTAAGACCACTTATTTTTATAATATGTCAATTAAGGCTAAATATGCTGAAAAACATAAAACCTCAATTCCATCAAGTCATAATGTGAAAAATGTAGATGAAACTATTGATGATTTTCAAAAGGATCTCAATGAATTAATAACGGATGTTTAGGCTACTATATTAAATATAAACAAAATTTAAATGTTAAAGAAATTTATAGATTTATTCAAAAGAAGGAGATATTTGGAGCAAACTAGGCGAAGTGTTTTAACTAGAGATGATAAAAGAGTTATTAAAGAAGATATCTCTAAAATTAAGGATGAAGTAACTCAAGTGAGAAGAAGAAGAATTGAGTTAAAGGTATTTAAAGAGGTTTTAGAGGATGATAATAGAAAATATTCTGAAAGCGAAATTAATTATTTATATAATTCAATCATTAAACAAAAGCAATTTGAAAAGTAATCATGTTTGGTTTTTGTTTATTGATTCTTTAATCATTTTTTTTATTTCTTCTTCTTCTTTAGATAAGTTTTCCTTCTCTTTTTCTAAATTTAATAGAGCAACATTCTTTTCCATTAATAATCTATAGTTTTCATTCTTCATTAATTCACTATTATTCTCGTATAAAAACTTAGTCAATTCTTCTAAATCTTCATGACTTACTTTTTGAGTATCCTCTATCATTGAACCTTTGCCTGCTAATAACCATTTTAAATTAAGGTCGGGGTAATTCTCTACTATTGATTCTAGTTTGTCAACTCCAATGCTTTTAGATATGCTATTTACATAGCTATTAGACGCGTTTATTGAATTTTCAAATTGTCTGATGGCTAGTTTCTTATAAGATATATATTCCTTAAGTCTTTTTTTTACACTCATATTCAAGGTGTTAGTCTAAAATTAATGTTAAATTATGGTAATTCTCTAATTTTATTAGAGAATTTCTCTATGTTTGTATAACGATACAACAATTGCAATACAAATATATGGAATCTACTGCACATAAATCAAATGTAAATACGGTAAAGCCGTACAATATAACAAAAGATAAACAAATACAAGATTATTTTAAAACTTCTGATCATAAGTTTAATAGAAAATTATTCTGTCAAAATACTTGTAAATGAGCATTCAACAGGAAGCATTAGCAATATACAACAAGATGCCAGTAGGCACAAAGGAGCTTGTCGCTAAAGAAATGGGGGGTAGTAAGTGGTATTTGCCGAATCGAATATCTAATATCCGAACTCCAAAAACTATGCTCTTAAAGTTGGCGGGGGTTTGTTATAGAATAAGTGAGGAACACAAAGAAAGAACGATAAGGCATAATGATGAGATTCAAAAGAATGCTATAAATTTTATTAAAAAGTATTCTGATGAAATCAAAAAAAAATGAAGGGTTAAAAGGTTGGTAAAACGATTATAGAGACAAGAATGGAGAAGAAAAATAAAGAAATACTAGATGATATTGCTGATAGTACTTCGGTAACGATTGGTCAAGTTAAAGAGGTGCTAAAAGTTTTTTTTAGGGAAAACGATCTAATTGTTGCTCCAAAAGCAGAATTACAAAGTGAGATCGCAAGAAAACAAGTTGCGTACTTGCGTAAAAAGTTTCTCTCTGTAGGTGAGGTTATGGATGGTAATTTTTTTCCAAAAATAAAAACTGCAGATACAATATATAAATGGCTTAAATCTGGTAAACTTAAAGAAGGTCAAGATTGGTTTTTTGATAAAAAAGGTCGAAAAGTAATTATGACTTCTTATTTAAAAAAACAAATAAACTTTTAAAACCCAAAAATATGATTTTCACAATTATAGTAATGACATTAATACTAATAGGCCTTATGATTTTGGTCTATCAAAAAGAACAATATCATAAAAACGTAAAATTCTAATTATGGAAACAATAGAAGATTTACAATCGCAATTAAACAGGGCAAAAGCCCAACTTGACCAGTTATGTACTTCTTATCATTTTACAGAAAGAGATGTGCAGGATCTTGCGCCACAAATGGCTTTAAAAATTAGAACGCTTCAAAAACAGTATAACCATGCA